>NZ_BAFP01000010.1 GCF_000308455.1 Nocardia abscessus NBRC 100374
TTAGGCCGCGAGGCTGGCCCGTGGCCCGTGGCCCGTGGGCTGTGGCCCGTGGGCTGTGGCGGGTGGCCCGTGGGCTGTGGCCCGTGGGCTGTGGCGGGTGGCCCGTGGGCTGTGGCCCGTGGGCTGTGGCGGGTGGCCCGTGGGCTGTGGCCCGTGGGCTGTGGCGGGTGGCCCGCGGGCTGTGGCGTGTGGGCTGTGGCGTGTGGGCTGTGGGCTATGGGCCGTGGGGCTGTGGACCGTGAGCCCTCGTCCTCACTACGTATGCCGAATATCGCTCCGCGGCGGATGTCCGCGTCGGGTTGTCGGCGGATTCTCGGTGCATGACAGATTCGATCGTGGTCACCCGAGGGTTGACCAAACGCTACGGGGACCACATCGTTGTCGACGGCGTGAGTATGACCGTCGCGGCCGGCGAGATCTACGGGTTCCTCGGTCCGAACGGCGCGGGCAAGACCACCACCCTGCGCATGCTGGCCGGGCTGATCCGTCCGAGTGAAGGCACCGTCACGGTCGCGGGGCATCGGCCGGGCGATCCCGTGGTGGTTCGCCGGATCGGCGTGCTCATCGAGGGGCCTGGCTTCTACCCCTACCTTTCCGGCCGGGACAACCTGCGCGTGCTCGCGCGGTATCGGGGGCTCGGAGGGCCGGAGGTCGAGGAGGCGCTCGCGAGGGTCGGACTCGTGGGCCGGGCCGGCGACAAGTTCCGCACGTACTCGCTGGGGATGAAACAGCGGCTCGGTGTGGGCGCCGCGCTGCTCGGCAGTCCCGAACTGCTCATCCTGGACGAGCCGACCAACGGCCTGGACCCGGCGGGGATGGCCGAGATGCGGGAACTGATCACCGCTCTGGCCGCCGAGGGCCACACCGTGCTGTTGTCGAGCCATCTGCTCGGCGAAGTACAGGAGATCTGCGATCGGGTCGGCGTGATCTCGCAGGGCAGGCTGCTCACCGAAGCGACGGTCGCGCAGTTGCGCGGGGGCTCGTCGCTGGTGGTGCGGGCCGAGCCGCTCGAGGTCGCCTTACCCGCGGTGCGCGGGCTGGTCGGTGCGCGTTCGGCGCTGTTGACCGGGAGCGGCATCCGGATCGAGTCGGACACCGTCACCGCGCCCGCCGTGGCACGTGCGGTCGTGGCCTCGGGCGCGGACCTGCTGGAGCTGCGGGTCGACGAGAAGTCCCTGGAGGAAGTGTTCTTCGAGATGACGCAATGGGAGACCGCACGATGAACGGTATGGCACTGCGCGACCTGGTCGCGAGCACGAAAGCCGAAATGCTGCGGCTGCGAAAGTGGCCCGCGTTCTGGATCATTCTCGGCACGTGGATTCTGATGAATCTCACGTTCGCCTACTTGTTCAACTATCTTGCCTACACCTCCGGCGAATCGGGACGGATGTCCAACGGACTGCCGCGCGAGGCGCTGCTGCGGCAGATGTTGCCTGCCGCGGTCCCCGAAGTGTTCACCCAGGGCATGGCCATGTTCGGCGGCGCGCTGATGCTCGTCCTCGGCGCACTCACCGCCGGCAGCGGGTACGGCTGGGGGACCTGGAAGACGGTGTTCACCCAGGGGCCCTCCCGGGTACAGGCGGTCGCCGCGGTGCTGCTGAGCCTCGCGGTCGTGGTGGTGGGGCTGGTGTGCGCGGCATTCGTCGTGGACGTCTCGATCGCCGCGCTGATCGCGGCGTCCCAGTCGCAGGCGGTCTCGCTACCGGCACCGGACCGGTCACTGCTCGGAATTCTCACCGGCACAGCCATTCTCGGCATGTGGACGCTGGCGGGCGCGCTGATCGGCGCGATCGCGCGCGGCCCCGCGCTCGCGGTGGGGCTCGGCCTGGTCTGGGTGCTGGTGGTGGAGAATCTGCTGCGCGGCGCCGCCGGAATCTTCGCGCCGATCCGGGCGATCACCGATCACCTGCCCGGCACCGCGGCGGGGTCGCTGGCGGGGGCGATGCGGACAGTGGACGGTCCCACCACGCCGGGTGTGCTGGACGTGCTTCCACGGGCCGAATCGCTGGTCGTGCTGGCGGCCTACTTGGTGGTGTTCGCGAGCGGCACGATCTGGCTGATGCGCGAACGCGATCTGGTGTGAATCACGAGGGGTATCGAAAACCGTTGGTGCGCATTACTCGCCAGCGGTTTCGCCGGCGTGGACCGGTTTCACCCCGCGCCGAGCACGGTTTCGGCGATCGAGCGGAGTGCGCCGGTGATCTGCTCGGAGGACAACCCGCGTTCGCGTTGCTGCCGATAGACCTCGGCGGCCAGCGGTGCGAGGAGCGGATCGACCATGGCATCCGGCTCGCGAATTCCCGCCGCCACCAACAGCGCTCGCACATGCGCGTACCAGAACCCGTAGGCGCCGGTCGCGAAGCGCGCTCCGCCTGTTTCGGCGCCGAGGACCAGATGCGCGTGCGCGTCCAGCAATTCGACCATCGCGGCGTAGAAGGCCGCCAGTCTTTGTGCGGGCGCGGCGCCGGGGCCGAGGGGCGGCGGGCCGGACAGCAGTTTCTCTTGCAGCGCCCGTTCGTGTTCGTCCAAGAGGGCTACCGCGACCGACGTGGTGTCCGGATAGCGCCGATACAGGGTGCCGCGGCCGACGCCCGCGGCCTTGGCGATGTCGTCCATCGTCACCGTGCGGGGTTCCCGGGTGGCGAACAGCTCCGCGGCGGCGGCGAGCACCTTCGCCCGGTTGCGTGCCGCGTCCGCGCGTTCCGCGGGGGCCGCCGAGGGGCTCGGCCCGGTACCGGCGAGCAGGTCGGATCGGGGTTCCATGCCGTGACTGTAGCGGAACGCGGCATAAGTGGACAATATGTCCACATGTGCTCTACCGTCGAGTGAGGATGAATCGGACACACTGTCCAGTTAGTCGGAGGTTTGATCATGAGCACGTTGTTGCACCTCGACGCCAGCGCTCGGCCTCAATCGATCAGCAGGGAATTGAGCGCCGCGTTCGCCGACGCATGGCGCACGCGGCATCCCGGCGGCGGTTACCGCTACCGCGACCTCGCGGCCGAGCCGGTGCCGTTCATCGGAGCGGCGTGGACCGAACTGTGCGACGCCGTGCTCACCCTCCCGAGCACGGACCTGGAGCGGCTCGGCGACCTGGTCCGGACGCCGGAGCAGGCCGCCGCGTGGGACATCGTCGAGCCGCTGCTGTCGGAACTGCTTTCGGCGGAGGTGATCCTGATCGGCACGCCGATGTACAACTACTCCGTACCGGCCGCCCTGAAGGCCTGGCTGGACCAGGTGACCTTCCCGCGAATGACCCTGGGGCACCGGAGATTCGTCGTGACGAGCGCCCGCGGCGGCGCTTACTCGCCGGGCGCGCCCAAAGCGGCCTACGACTACCAAGAGCGCTTCCTCCGCGACTTCTTCGCGGGCCATTTCGCCGTGTCCGACACCGTTTTCGTGCACGCGGAACTGGCCAATTCCCGCCAGGACCCGGCGCTCGCGCACCGGCGTGCCGAGCACGACGCGTCCTACGCCGAGGCTCTGGCCACCGCTCGCGCGCTGGCCGGGGAGTACTGAGATGAACTGGGTGCTCCTCGTCGTGGCCGGTCTCGTGGAGATCGTCTGGTCGCAGAGCATCAAGCCGACCGAGAATTTCACCCGCCTGGTCCCGACTCTGGTCTGCTTCGTTCTCGGGGCCACCGCCGTGTACCTGCTGTCGCGCGCCATGCAGACCTTGCCGGTCGGTACCGCCTATGCGGTGTTCACCGGCATCGGCGCTCTCGGCGCGATCACCCTCGGGATCGTCGTCAACCGGGATCCGCTCAGCGCGGGCCGGGTGCTGGCGCTCGCGTTGATCCTCGGCGGCATCGTGCTGGCCAGGGTCACGAATCCGGAGTAGCGCCGTCCACACGGATTCGCTTGGCGCGTGGGAGTTTTACCGCCGAGCCGATCAGTACGTGTGGTCGGCGCGCCGCGGCGAACGCGATCGGCGAACCGGTGGGCCGGGGCGAGTCGGCCGGGGTAGGTTCGTGCTGAATCGTCAACAGCATCGGCGAAAGGACCGTGATGCCCACACGTACCGCGCGTACCGCTTGGACCGGCACCCTGCAGGAGGGATCGGGCCAGGTCGAACTGGCCAGTTCGGGGGTCGGTAAGTACGACGTGTCGTTCCCCAAGCGTTCCGCCGCGGAGGCCGACGGCACCACCAGCCCGGAGGAACTGATCGCGGCCGCGCACTCCTCCTGCTACGCGATGGCGCTCTCCGCGCAGATCGGCAACGCGGGCGGCACCCCGGAGAGCCTCGACGTCACCGCCGACGTGACGCTCGGCCCCGACCCGGCGGGCGGGTTCCGGATCACCGGGATCGAACTGACCGTCCGCGGTCGCGTCTCGGGAATCGACGCCGACGCGTTCCATGCCGCCGCCGAGGCGGCGAAGGCGGGATGCCCGGTCAGCAAGGCTCTCGCGGGCGTCGACCACATCAGCCTCGACGCGGCTCTCGCCTGATTCGCACTCCCGCTTCGTGCCCCGCACCCGGATAGGTGCGGGGCACGAAGCGCGGGTGCCGGCGTCAGCGTTTGCGGAAGTAACGGCGGGCGGTGCGGGTGTAGAGAGCGGGGATGGCGATCAGCACGGCGATGACGTGCACCGTGCGCAGGGCGGCGAGCAGCAGGGACGCCGCAGACGCGTCCCGGACGAGGTCGCGCAGTTCGCCGGCGGACATGGCCGCGGCGAGTGGCTCGATGATCAGCGACAACAGCCCGAATACGCCGATGCCGACGGTGATCAGCAGACGGGCCCAGCGGTCGCCGTAGGTCACGCGTACCGCGACGGCCAGCACCAGAAGGTAGATCGCCGCGCGCGCACCCAATCCGGCGGCGAGGTTCGCGGGGCCGGACTCGGAGAAAGCGAGCGCGGCCCGCACGACCGCCTCGACGGCCCCCGCGAGCAAAGCGACGACCAGAGCGACGAATGCGACGCGTACGGCGCGCGGTGGTTCAGCGGGGTGGACACGCAGCGGTGCGGGCCAGACGGAAAGGGCGGTGCCGGTCATGGGACCGACACTGCCTCAGCTCGTCTTGACGCGAATCACCCCGCGGTAGCAGCCGCCGCCCGTACCGGGGTATCGGTGCGCGTGGCGAACTCGGTGAGCGCCGCGAAGCCGAGGGCCAGGCAGGCCCACAGCGTCGCGGTCTCGGCCAGGGACGCCACCCGGAACTGCCACAGCAGGGTGGCCGGGAAGTCCGCGCTCACCTCGTTCACGCCGGGCAGCAGGATGTAACCGAGCGCGGTGACCAGCACGAATGCCGCGCCGCCACCGGCCAGGCGGAACGTGGGAAGCTGGGCGCGCAGCGCGGTGAACACCGCCACCGCCGCGCCGACCGCCACGAGACCGAGCACGACGGCTGCCAGCCACAGCAGGGTGCGCTCGTTGATGGTGTCCGGATCACCCACGGCGGGTGGGTTCGCCGGGTACTTGAAGAACGGCACCGCGACGATCGCGGCCCATCCTGCCGCGCCCAGGGTCAGCGCGAGCCGTGGCCCGGACAGCGTGGTGTAGCGCCGCGCGAAATGCGCGACCGAGGCGTAGATGGCGCCGAGCGCGAGCCCGGCCAGCCCGAGCGCGAGGAACTGCCCGAACTTCTGGCCGCCGCGGCTCACCAGCGGTTCTTCCTCGTCACCGTGGGTATGCCCGCCCGGGGATGTGGCGTGCTCGCCGTGCGTGTGCTCGGCGGCGGAGCCCGCTTCCTCGATGGCGATGGCGGCGTCCACCTCGGGTTCGCCGACGAAGTAACCGACTGTGGCGGCCAGCAGTCCGGCGACGAGGCCGGCCAGCAGGCCGCGCAGCAGCAGTGTGCGGAGCGAACCGATCAGTGGCACGGAAGCCCCAGCAGGTGGCGTCCGTCGTGCATCAGCTCGTGCAGGTACATCCCGCTGCGCGAGATGGCGCCCTGGTCGAAGCCGACCAGGTACAGCGTGAGCAGTGCGAGAAGAACGACACCTACCGTGACGAGCACGGTGGCCAGGGAATCGGTCGCCCGGCTGGGTGAATGCGCGATGGCCATTCGAGTCCTCCTTGGGATGCGCGTCCCATCGGGTGGTGGCGCGACGGTGCCGGTGTCTGGCTTTCCGGCACCGGACTCGGTGCGTGGAACACAGTGGCGCGACCGCTCCGGAATCTCACCGGAATTACCGCATCACCCTCGCGTTTGTCCTTCGAACTGTGACACCCGCATGCCACCGGCGTCAACCAGGTCCGGCACGGGCGTACCACGGCGTCGGGCGAGTCGCCGGGCAGGCGGACCTACCCGGCGGCGCATATCCGACTCAGTTCGCGGGCTTCGCGTCGACGTCGAGCACGACCTCGAATTCGAGCAGGGACGCACCCGTCGAGACCGGCTTCTGGCGCTCGCCCGCGTGCGCCTCGCGTGCGGGCCCGTCCCGCCACGCCGCGAAGGACTCTTCCGAATCCCACTGGGTGACAACGAAGTACCGCTTCTCTCCGGCGACCGGGCGGAGCAGCTGGAAGCCGAGGAAGCCGGGGGAGCCCTCGACCGCGTGCGCACGGTGGGCGAACCGCTTCTCCAATTCGGGGCCCGCGCCCTCGGGAACCTCGATCGCGTTGATCTTCACAACAGCCATGCGTCCAAGCTAGCGGCTGATGCCGAGCAGGTGCTCGGTGCCTCGTATTGTCGGAGCGATGTTGCACGACGAGGGCGGAGCAGGCGCGCCGATCCTGCTGCTGCACGGATTGATGGGCAGCGCGCGCACCTGGCGCGATCAGCTGGACTGGCTGCGCGAGCACGGCCACGTCCACACCTTCGACGCCGCGGGCCACGGCAGGCCTGCGCCCGCGGAATTGACCACCGAGGCCTTCGTCGACGACCTCGCCGCGGCCACCGCCGCGATCGGCGAGCCGATGGTGGTGATCGGTCATTCGATGGGCGGGCTGCACGGCTGGGTGTTCGCCGCGACCCACCCCGAACGGGTCCGGGCGCTGGTGATCGAGGACATCGCGCCGGACTTCACCGGCCGCACCGCCGCGCACTGGGCGGCGATGATCGAGGCGTGGCCGCAGCCGTTTCCGGACGACGATGCCGTGCTTTCCTTCTTCGGGCCGGTCGCCGGGCGGTACTTCCTGAACTCCTTCGAGCGCGGGCCGGAGGGATACCGGCTGCACGGCTCGGTCACCACCTTCCGCGATATCTCCGAGGAGTGGGGGACGCGCGACTTCTGGCGGCACTGGCACGCGGTGCGGGTTCCCGCGCTGTTGCTGGAGGGCGAGCACAGCATCACCCCACCGGGCCAGATGCGGCGGATGGCCGCCGCGCATCCGGGCGCCGACTACGTCCTGGTCCCCGGTGCGGGCCACCTGGTGCACGATGACCAACCGGAGCGTTATCGGGCCGAGGTCGAGCGCTTCCTGCGGCGCGTGCTCGGTAGGTAGGGGCCGAGTGGCCCCGCCGCGCAGTTCGGCCGCCGGGCTGCGACCGAACCGCTGTCGCGTCCGGCGGCGGGCCGGTACCGGCTCAGCTGTTCTTCCCGGGGTGGCCGCCCTCGCCCGCCAGGGCGAACAAGCCGTCGGGCGTCTGTTCGATCAGGCCGTCCACCAGCAACGAGTCCAGGGCGCGGTCGCGCTGGCCCGGGTCGCGGGTCCACGCCAGATCCAACCGCATTCGCTCCACCGGCCCGGTGGCGTGGCGCAGGACGTCCAGCAGGCGGCCCCGCGCTTGGCGGTCGGTGCCCTCGTACTTCTGGGTGCGCCGGACCACGTCGCTCACCGGCCTGCCCGCGGTGACCCACGCGCAGCTCGGAAGCGGGCAGCGCGAGCAGTCGGGCGTGCGGGCGGTGCACACGGTCGCGCCGAGTTCCATCAGGGCGGCGGAGAACACCGCGGCGCGCTCGATCTGGAGTGGGAGCAGCGCTTCGGTTTCGGGGAGGTCCCGCGACGAGGGGTTGCCCGCTTCCGCTCGGCCGTGCACAGCCCTGGCAACCACTCGGCGGACGTTGGTGTCCACCACGGGGACTCGTTGGCCGTACGCGAAACAGGCGACGGCGCGCGCGGTGTAGGCCCCGATGCCGGGCAGCCCGAGCAGCACGTCCACGTCGGCCGGGACTTCGTCGCCGTGCTCGGCCGCCAGCACCCTGGCGCACTCGTGCAGCCGCAGCGCTCGGCGCGGATAGCCGAGTTTGCCCCAGGCACGCAGTACTTCGGCCTGCGAGGAGGCGGCCATCGCCGAGGGGACCGGCCAGCGCGCCACCCACTCCCGCCAGATCGGTTCGACCCGCACGACCGGGGTCTGCTGCAGCATGATCTCGCTCATCAAGATCTGCCACGCGGTGACGCCCGGCCTGCGCCACGGCAGATCGCGGGCCGTCTCCCCGTACCAGTCCAGCAACGTGTCCGCGTCGATGCCCTTCGGCACGCCGTTCCGCACTGCCCTCACTATCCTTGTCCTACTGCCGCCAGGCGGTATTTGCCCACCTGTAACCAATCGAACTCGCTGGTAACGCAACCGTTGTGCACAATGGTCGGTATGCCGGATTCCAACCCGATCAGTGCCTGGAAGTCCTTGCGTGAAGGCAACGAGCGCTTCGTCAGCGGTGCGCTGCTGCATCCTAGCCAGGGTGCCGCGGACCGGGCCAAGCTCGTCAGCGGCCAGCATCCGCAAGCGATCTTGTTCGGTTGCGGCGACTCGAGGGTCGCCGCCGAATTGATCTTCGACCAGGGCCTCGGCGACATGTTCGTGGTGCGTACCGCGGGCCATGTGGTCGACAGCTCGGTCCTCGGCTCGATCGAGTACGGGGTGCAGGTGCTCAACGTGCCGCTCATCGTAGTGCTCGGGCACGACAGCTGCGGAGCCGTGAAGGCCACCATCGACGCGCTGGACGGCGGCGAGGTGCCGGGCGGGTTCATTCGCAGCGTGGTCGAGCGGGTCACGCCGTCCATTCTGATCGGACGGCGGGAAGGCCTGTCCACCGTCGACGAGATGGAGGCCAGGCACGTGGTGGAGACCAGCCGCCTGCTCATGCAGCGGTCGATGATCATCTCGCAGCGGGTCGCGACCGGTGAGTGCGCCATCGCGTGTGTGACCTACAAGCTGGCCGAGGGCAAAGTGCAGTTGCACCGGGTCGTCGGCAATATCGGCGAGGTGGCCTGAGCCGGGGCGCGCCCCCGGTTTGCCCAGCGTGTCGGCGGAATGTACTCGCCGCTGACGGGGGCGGGCGGCCGACACGCCGTGCCCCTGAGACGATGTGCACGAGCGTGCCCTTACCGTTGAGTCGTGCTGGAACCGAATGGACCGCTGCCACCGGAGATCTATTGGCGTCGCCGCGCGTTCGCCATCGGAGTTCTGGTGGTCGCGCTGGCGCTGGTGATCTGGGTCGTGCTCGCGATCGCGCGCGGCGGTGGCGACTCGCCCGGTGACGCCAAGGCCGCCGGGTCCAGTTCGGTCGTCGCCAAGTCCGCCGACGCGGCGGCCAAGCCCTCGGGCGAGTCCGGCGCGCCGAAGTCCTCCGCGGCGTCCACCAGCGCCGCTGCGGCGGGCCCATGCCCGGACCAGTCGCTGGCGATCAAGGTGACCGTGGAGCAGCCCACCTACAAGACCGGCGAGCAGCCGGTGTTCGGGATCGTCATCACCAACATCTCGGGGCTGGCCTGCACCCGCGACATGGGCTCCGGCCTCCAACAGGTTTCGGTGCACACGCTCGACGGCCAGCGGCGGCTGTGGTCGAGCACCGACTGCTACCCGGACGGCCAGCCCGACGTCCGGACGATGAGTCGCGGTGAGCAGGCGGCCTTCACGGTGACCTGGTCGGGCACCACGTCCCAGCCCAGCTGCGCGGGCGAACGCGTCCAGGTGCCACCGGGGCCGTACAGCGTGGTCGCGCAGCTCGGTTCGGTACGGAGCATGGCCGAGCCGTTCAATATCGCCTGAGAGGTCTTAGTTCTGTGTTGGTCTTTCCAGCGCCTGCGCCGCGAACGGCGCATGCTCGGTCTCGCTTCGCTCGAAACCGGTGGTCGGGCCGGTGTGGGCGCGTGGGGCGTTTGTAGCCGGACATGGTGCGGGCTGTTCGGGGGTTGGAGTCGATGAGCGCGGTGGCTGGTCGCGATCACGCTGCCCGGTGAGCGTGACGGCTGGTGTCGGGATCAGCCGGCGGCCTCTTCGGGGGCGGCGCGTAGTTTGCGCAGGCCCGCCATGCGGATGGCGGAGCGGAGGTCGGTGACCTCGTGGATCTTCATGGTGCTGCGCACCGGCGCGAGGCCGGGCGGCACCAGGGCGGTGGTGAAGCCGAGGCGTTCGGCTTCGGCCAGTCGGCGGTTGAGGCCGGTCACCTTGCGGACCTCGCCCGCGAGTCCGACCTCGCCGAGGATCACCCAGCCGGGCGGGATCGGCACGTCGGACTCGGCGCTGGCGATGGCCAGCGCGATGGCCAGGTCGGCGGACGGCTCGACCAGGCGCATGCCGCCGACCGTCGCGGCGTAGACGTCGCTCTTGCCGAGGAACACCCGTCCGCGGCTCTGCAGGACGGCCAAAACCATGGCGACCCGGTTGTAGTCCAGCCCGCTCACCGCGCGGCGCGGCTGCGGGATCTCCGTCTTCACGGTCAGGCCCTGCACCTCGCCGACCAGCGGTCGCTTGCCGTCCATGGCGACGGTCACCGCCGTGCCGGGCACCGAATCGGCCCGGTGATGCAGGAACAGGCCGGACGGGTCGTCCACGCAAGCGATGCCGTCCTCGTGCAACTCGAAGCAGCCCACCTCGTCGGCGCTGCCGAAGCGGTTCTTGATGCCGCGCACCATGCGCAGCGTCGAATTCTTGTCGCCCTCGAACTGCAGCACCACGTCGACCAGATGCTCGAGCGTGCGCGGACCCGCGACATTGCCGTCCTTGGTCACGTGCCCGACCAGCAGCACCGCGATCCCGCTCGACTTGGCCAGCGACGTCAGCGCGGCGGTGACCTCGCGTACCTGGGTGACGCCGCCGATCACGCCGTCCACCTCAGGGGCGTGCATGGTCTGCACCGAGTCGACCACCAGCAGCGTCGGCCGTACCTGCTCGACATGCCCGAGCACGATCGACAGATCCGATTCCGCCGCCAGGTAGACCCGATCGTGCACCGCGCCGGTGCGATCGGCGCGCAGCCGGACCTGCCCCGCCGACTCCTCCGCGGTGACGTACAGCGACTTCTCCTCGCGCTGGGCGGCCCAGCGATGCGCCACCTCGAGCAGCAGCGTCGACTTGCCCACCCCCGGCTCGCCGGACAGCAACACCACCGAGCCGGGCACCACCCCGCCGCCGAGCACCCGATCCAGCTCGCTGACGCCCGTCGCACGCGCTTTGGTGATCTTGGAGTCGATCTGCGAGATCGGCGCGGCCGCGGTGCTGGGCAACATCGCCTTCCGCCCGGGGGAACCGATCGCACCCGCCCCCGCGACTACCTCGTCGACAGTGCCCCAGGCCCCGCACTCAGGACACTTGCCAACCCATTTGGCGACTTCGTGCGAACAGGCGGAGCACCGGAAGGCCGGCTTGGTCTTTGCCACAGGCGCACCATACGCACCAACCCCGACACGCAGCGCTACGGCGCTGTGAGTCGACCAGGGTTCAGTGGCCGCCGCTGCCGTGGCCGCTGCCGTGTTCGGCTTCGGCCGGGCCGGACTTGTCGGACTCGTGACGCTCGGTGTGCAGGCCCGCGTCGACCGGGACCTGGACCTGGACGGTGCCGTTCTGCTTGAAGTTGAACGAGATGTTGTAGGTCAGGCCCGGGGTGATGTCCCTGGTCAGGCCGGTGATCTCGATCTGGATCGGCTTCGCCTCGGGGTCGGCGGCGGGCTGGGCGCCGTGCTCGCCCGCGCCGTGCGAATCGGCCGTGGTGGTCGGCGCGGTCGTACGCGGCGCGGAGGTGGTCGCACCCGCACCGGTGGTGGGCGCCGCGCTGGTGGTGGTCGGCGCGGCCTCACGCTTGACCGGCTCGCTCGCCGCGACCACGGTCTGCTGCGGAGCGAGTTCGACTACGGACTTACCGGAGGCGGGGGTGATCTTGACGGTGCCGAGGTCGGTGGTGATGCTGGTCAGCTCGTCGGAGACGGACTCGCTGTTGTTGATGATGGACAGCGCGATGAGCGCCTTGCCGCCCTTCGCGTTGTTGTGTCCGGCGCCCTCGTTCGGATACACGATGTGCACGTTGCGCAGCGCGAGGCGGCCGACGTCGGCGTAATTGCCGTTCACAGCGGCGACCTGGTCCGCGGTCTGCGAGATCTGGCCCGCGCCGCAGCCGGACAGAACAATCGCCGCTCCGGCGGCGAGTGCGGCAACCGTCACCATGCGACGTCGCGCCCCCTTCGGAGCGGTCACAGCTTTCAGGGCAGTCACGGGTTGTCCCTCCATGTCGACCGGGCTCTGCTCCGCGCGGGAGCGTAGTAACTAGGCAGCGTAGTAGTTCCCTCGGCAGGCCGGGCGCGGGGGCCGTGCCAACTCGGCTCCCGGGGCGTCGCGCGCCCCGCACTCCGGAAGCGCGGGCGGTGGGGAGCGGGCACTGGTGCGTCCGTGCCGACACACGCGTGTCGATAACGGTTCGGTCGAGCTTCGAAGGTTGCCGAGAGCGTGCCGGGCCGCGGGAGGGGAACGGCGCCGACCGAGCCGGGAGATAACTCGTTCTGGCACAACGTAATGCACACCGCCTGGCATCTGTCAAGCCCCAGGGTTGCCTCGTTGTGGCCCTGACCTGCACAGTTGATCGCGCCGTTATCGAGTCGCATGTTAAACTGTGAACATCGAAAGGGGCACGGGACACATGATTTTTAAGGTCGGAGACACCGTCGTTTACCCCCACCACGGAGCGGCGTTGATCGAAGCAATCGAAACTCGCACCATCAAGGGTGAGCAAAAAGAGTATCTGGTCCTGAAGGTCGCCCAAGGCGATCTCACTGTTCGGGTTCCCGCGGAGAACGCCGAATACGTCGGCGTGCGTGACGTCGTGGGTCAGGAGGGTCTCGATCGGGTCTTCCAGGTGCTTCGCGCGCCGCATACGGAGGAGCCGACCAACTGGTCCCGCCGCTACAAGGCCAACCTCGAGAAGCTCGCTTCCGGCGATGTGAACAAGGTGGCCGAGGTCGTCCGCGATCTGTGGCGCCGGGAACAGGACCGCGGCCTGTCCGCGGGCGAGAAGCGCATGCTCGCCAAGGCTCGGCAGATTCTTGTCGGTGAGCTCGCGTTGGCCGAAGGCACCGATGACGGCAAGGCTGAGACCCTGCTCGATGAGGTCCTCGCAGCGGCTTCCTGACCGTGAATACACCTGACAACGGTGTCCGTTCCACCGACGGACCCGTCGTTGCTCTGGTGCCTGCCGCCGGCCGTGGCGTGCGTCTGGGTGAATCGACACCCAAGGCGTTCGTCACGGTCGGCGGCACGCCCATGGTCCGGCTCGCCGTCGAAGGCTTGATCGCCTCGGGCGCGGTCGACCGGATCATCGTGATGGTTCCCACCGAACTCGTCGACAGCGCCGTTGCCCTGCTGCCGCCCTCGGATTCGGTTCAGGTGGTCGTCGGCGGCGCCGAACGCATCGACTCGGTGCGAGCGGGTATCGCCGCCGCGCCCGACGCCGCCTACTTTCTGGTGCACGACGCCGCCCGCGCCCTCACGCCGCCCGAGCTCATCGCCCGGGTCGCGGCGGAATTGCGCGCGGGCCGTCCCGCCGTGGTTCCCGGCCTTCCGGTGGCCGACACCATCAAGTCCGTCGACACGGCGGGCGTGGTGACCGGCACTCCCGCCCGCGCGCAGTTGCGCGCCATCCAGACGCCGCAGGGTTTCGCGGCCGAGCTGCTGCGCTCCGCTTACGCGACCGAGGGCGTCCAGGCAACCGATGACGCGGGTCTGGTCGAGCGGCTCGGCGTCGGAGTCCACACCATTCCCGGCGATCCGCTGGCCTTCAAGATCACCACTCCGCTCGACCTCCGGCTCGCCGACGCGGTGCTCGACGGCGCGGGCATCGCACGGGCGGTGACGCCGTGACCATGCGCGTCGGCATCGGCAGTGACGTCCATCCGATCGAAGCGGGCCGGCCCTGCTGGATGGCCGGTCTCCTGTTCGACGGCGACGACGGCTGCGCAGGCCACTCGGACGGCGACGTCGCCGCGCACGCGCTGTGCGACGCGCTGCTGTCCGCGGCCGGTCTCGGCGATGTCGGCGCGGTGTTCGGCACCGGACGCCCGGAATGGGCGGGTGTTTCCGGTGCGGCCATGCTGAAGGAAGTGCGCAGGCTGCTGGGCGAGGCGGGCTTCGAAGTGGTCAACGCCGCGGTGCAGGTGATCGGCAATCGCCCCAAGATCGGGCCCCGGCGCGCCGAGGCGCAACAGGTGCTCGGCGAGCTGCTCGCCGCCCCCGTGTCGGTGTCCGGCACCACCACCGACGGCCTCGGGCTGACCGGTCGCGGCGAGGGCGTCGCCGCCGTGGCGACGGCCCTGCTGCAAGCCTGTCGTTGATCCTGCTCCGGCGGACCCGAGCCGGTCCGTGAACGACCTTATACACCAGCTAGGATCGACTGCCGTGACGCTGCGCCTCTTTGACACCGACACGCGGACCGTGCGCGATTTCGCGCCCTTGGTCCCCGGCCGTGCCTCGGTGTACCTCTGTGGCGCGACCGTGCAGGGTGAGCCGCACATCGGCCATGTGCGCAGCGGAGTCGCGTTCGACGTGCTGCGACGCTGGTTGCTGGCGCACGACTTCGACGTCTGGTTCATCCGCAACGTCACCGATATCGAGGACAAGATCCTGACCAAGGCCGCCGAGGCGGGCAGGCCGTGGTGGGAGTGGGCCGCCACGCACGAGCGCGCGTTCGACCGCGCCTACGAAAAGCTCGGTGTGCTGCCGCCGTCCGCGGAGCCCCGCGCCACCGGGCACATCACCCAGATGGCCGACATGATGCAGCGGCTGATCGACCGCGGGCACGCCTACGCCTCGGCGGGCAACGTCTACTTCGACGTGGTCAGCTTTCCCGATTACGGCAAGCTGTCCGGTCACAAGCTCGATGACGTGCACCAGGGTGAGAGCGCGGGCGAGGGCAAGCGCGACCCGCGCGACTTCACCCTGTGGAAGGCGGCCAAGCCGGGCGAGCCGACCTGGCCGTCGCCGTGGGGGCCCGGCCGCCCCGGCTGGCACCTGGAGTGCTCCGCGATGGCCGAGTTCTACCTCGGTGCGGAATTCGACATCCATTGCGGCGGTATGGATCTGGTGTTCCCGCACCACGAGAACGAGATCGCCCAGTCGAAGGCCGCCGGTGACGGCTTCGCCAGGTACTGGCTGCACAACGGCTGGGTGACCATGGGCGGGGAGAAGATGTCCAAGTCGCTGGGCAATGTGCTGTCGGTGCCGAACGTGCTGAAACAGGTGCGTGCCGTCGAACTGCGGTTCTACCTGGGCAGCGCGCACTACCGCTCGATGCTGGAGTACTCCGAGAAGGCGCTGCACGACGCGGCGCAGTCCTACCAGCGCATCGAGGCGTTCGTGAGTCGGGTGGTGGACCGGGCCGGTGAGATTCCGGTGGGCAAGTGGACCGACGCGTTCGCCGCCGCCCTCGACGACGATCTGGCCGTGCCGAAGGCGCTGGCGGAGATCCACCGCGCGGTGCACGAGGGCAACAAAGCGCTGGAGGTCGGCGCGATCGACTCCGCACGCGATCTGGCGAGCCAGGTGCGCGCCATGCTCGGCATCCTCGGCGTCGATCCGCTCGACCCGCACTGGTATACCCCGAGTGATTCCTCCGCCGCGATCGGCGCTCTGGACGTGCTGGTGCGTGCGGAACTCGACCGCCGCCAGGAGGCGCGGGCCACGAAGGACTGGGCTACCGCCGACGGCGTGCGCGACCGCCTGCAGTCAGCGGGCATCGAGGTCACCGACACCGCCAACGGTCCCGAATGGGCGCTCGGCGAACCGCAATCCGGAAAGGCCAAGTGATGGCAGGCAATTCGCAGCGCCGAGGTGCGATCCGCAAGAGCGGAAGCAAGAAGGGCGCGGTGGTCGGCTCCGGCGGCAAGCGCAGGCGCGGGCTGGAAGGCCGTGGCGCGACCCCGCCCGCCGAGATGCGGACCAAGCATCCGGCGGCCAAGCGGGCGGCCGCGAAAACCAAGGCCGCGCAAGGCCGTGGTGCGGCGTCCCGGCCCGCGGGGCGCAAGACCGACGACGGTCCGGAGTTGGTGCTCGGGCGCAATCCGGTGATCGAGTGCCTGCGCGCGGGTGTGCCCGCGACGGCGCTGTACGTCGCGGTGGGCACCGAGAACGACGATCGGCTGACCGAGAGCGTGCGGCTCGCCGCCGACAAGGGCATCTCCATCCTGGAGCTTCCGCGCACCGACCTGGACCGGATGAGTGCCAACGGCTTGCACCAGGGCGTCGCCCTGCAGGTGCCGCCGTACCGCTATGCCCACCCGGACGACCTGCTCGACCGGGCGCGCGGTTCCGCGCAGCCCGCGCTGCTGGTCGCCCTGGACAACATCTCCGACCCGCGCAATCTCGGCGCGGTGGTTCGCTCCGTGGCGGCCTTCGGTGGCCACGGCGTGCTGATCCCGCAGCGGCGCAGTGCGAGCGTCACAGCGGTTGCCTGGCGCACCAGCGCGGGCGCCGCCGCTCGGCTCCCGGTCGCCCGCGCGACGAATCTCACTCGCACGCTGAAGGACTGGGCGTCCCAGGGCGTTCAGATCGTCGGCTTGGACGCCGGTGGCGATACCTCCCTGGACGATTTCGACGGCCGTGAACCCACCGTGATCGTGGTCGGCTCGGAGGGCAAAGGGCTTTCCCGCCTGGTCCGGGAGTCCTGTGACGCGATCCTGTCGATCCCGATGGCGGGCCCGGTGGAATCGTTGAACGCGTCGGTCGCCGCCGGTGTCGTGCTCTCCGAAGTCGCCCGGCAACGCCGCGCCTGAGGAGATTCGTCGGTCGGTATCGTCGCCCGCCGACTTCTGCGCAGGTCCGGCCGGTGCGGCGAACCATCCGGCGGCCAGGGAATCGGCGCGTAGCTGGGCATGGTCCGGCTGCTGCCGGGCGTCGCTCGCGGGCGGCGCCAGGACGGCTTCAACCGGCCTGCGGTATCCCGGATGAATTCCTCGCCGAAGCGACGTCGAGTGCCGTCGCGCCCGGCAATCTCGCGAATGGCAGCACGCGACAATAGATTTCGTAAGAACGTGACCAACTCGGCGGGTACGCCCGAAACCTGAGCATCACCAATCGCATAACCTGCCCCCGAATCTCGCCATCACCGACTCGTAGGGTCTAAAGACCCGGAGAAGCGGCACATCCCAGTAGAATTCGGCTGGTGGTGATACCCAATCAGCCCATCGGTCAGACGGTCGAGCATCCGAACGCGACTGCGGTGTTGTTCCTCGGCGCGGTCAGCGTCTTCTGCTGCGGGGTGCTGGGGCCGGTGGCGTGGGCGCTGGGGCGGCGCGCGCTCGACCAGATCGAGCAATCCGGCGGCGCGTACAGTGGCCGCGCCCAGGTGATGGTCGGCTACATCCTCGGCGTCGTCGGCACCGTCCTGATGATCATCTTCGCGGTGCTGTTCGTGCTCATCCTGCTCGGCGGCAACGCTTGAGAGGCGAAGCGGCGCCGGACCGGCTGTAGCGCTGGGTGCCGGGCGCAGCGGGACGGAGGTTCGTCCACAGCGCCGGGCCGTGGCCGGGCACTCACAGTGGGGCTGTATTTCGGGCGGAGTCCGCCGACGGCGCCCCAGAGGCGGCCGCCCTAGTCCAGACTGGGCCGTTCGCGATCCGCGCCGTCCCAGGCGGGCCATTCCGTGCTGACGCTGCCGGACCAGCTGGGTTGCCTGCGGTCCCGGAAGGCGGCCATGGCCTCGCCGCCGTCGATGCTCTTGGTCGCGTGCTGGTTCAGCTCGGATTCCAGCTGCCCGACGACCGTGGGAGTCATGCCGAGCCCTTCCCATAGCAGCCGCTTGGACAGCGCCACCGGGAGCGGGGCCGAACCGTTGGCGAGGTCGTGCGCGACGGCGAGCGCGGTCGGCAGCACCTCGCCCCCGGGTAGCGAGCTGTTGGCCAGGCCCATCGCCTTCGCCTCGTCGCCGTCGAACGTGCGCCCGGTCAGCATGATGTCGGCGGCGTTGGCCATGCCGACGAGCCGGGGTAGCGTCCAGTGCGCGTAGCCGTCGGCCACGACGCCGCGGCGGACCTGGTTCAGCCCGTAGACCGCGTCGCGCGCCATGTACCGCAGGTCGCACTGGAGGGCGAGCGCCAAGCCGATGCCGACGGCGTGGCCGTTCACCGCCGCGATCACCGGCTTACGCACCCGCCACGGCGGCGGATCGATGGTGGCGCTGACCTCGCCGACTCGGTTGGACAGATCCGCGCCCGCGCAGAACGCGGGCGGGGTGCCGGTGACGATCACGGCACGAATGGCGTCTTCCGCGTCGCACCGCTGCAACGCGGCGCCCAATTCGGCGGCCATCGTGGGGGTGAAGGCGTTCTGTTGCGCGGGCCGGTTGAGCGTGAGCACGGCGACGCCCCGGGAGACGTCGACGTGCAGTTCCGAACTCATGCCACAGGATGTTAGCCGACGGACGCGGACCTGACCTCGGGCCGAAAGTCCTCAGCTATCCGCGCAGCACCTTGCGCCCGATGGCGTACTTGTGCACCTCGGTCGGCCCGTCGTAGAGCCGGAAGGCGCGCATGTCCCGGAAGATCATCTCGACCACCGTCTCGTCGCTGATGCCGATGCCGCCGAGCACCTGCACGCACCGGTCGGCGACCTTGAACAGTTCCTCGGAGACGAACGACTTGGCGATCGAGCTCTCGTGCCGCGCCTTCTCGCCGTTGTCCATCAGCCAGCACGCGTGCCAGATGGTCAGCCTGCACTGGTGCAGTGCGATCTCGTTGTCCGCCAACATGAACGAAACGCCCTCGTGTTCGCCGATCGGCTTGCCGAACGCGGTGCGGGTGCGCGCGTGCTCGATCGCGATGCTCTGGGCCCGTTCGGCGGCGCCGAGCCAGCGCATGCAATGGGTCAGGCGGGCCGGGGCGAGCCGGAGCTGGGCGTAGCGCAGCGCTTGGCCCGCCTCGCCGAGCAGCGCTTCCCTGGGCAGGACCAGGTTGTCGAAGCGGACCACGCCGTGCCCGGCGACGTAGTTGCGGTCCATCGTGTTCATCGTGCGTTCGATGACGATGCCGGGCTCGTCACCGTCGGCGAGGAACAGCGTGGGGCCCTCGGGCAGGTGCGGGTTGGCGGCGAGGCGCGCCATGATGATCCAGGTCTTCGCGCCGTTGGCGCCGGTGATCAGCCATTTACGGCCGTTGATGGTGAAGTGCTCGCCGTCGAAGCTCGCCGCGGTGGACAGCTGGGCCGGGTCGGAGCCTGCCCCGTCCGGCTCGGTCATGGCGAAGACCGAGCGCTGATGGCCCGCGATCACCGGGGCCAGGTAGCGCTGCACCTGATCGGGGTCGGCCACCTTGGACAGCAGGAACATGTTGCCCTCGTCGGGCGCCGCGCAGTTCATCGCGACCGGGCCGAGTGTGGACCAGCCCGCCGCTTCGTAGATCACGGCCTGCTCGATGTGGGTCAGCCCGCGCCCGCCGAGCGATTCGGGCGCCTGCACGGTGAGCAACTCTTCGGCGCGGGCGAGCTCGACGAGTTCCTGCCGCAGCTCGTCGGTCGGGCCGTGCGCGGTCAGGCGCGGGTCCCGCTCGTACGGGACGATCTTGTCGATGACGAAACGGCGTACTCGGTCGCGTTCGGCGGCGAGTTCGGCGGGAATCGCGAAATCGATCATCGTTGGTCACCATTCGTTCGGGGGCGCGATGCGTCGAGCATACGAAAGCCTCCGGAAATGACTGAAGGCGGCTGCCATCAAAGATGTCCTCAGGCGGTGGCAGCGCCCTGAGCTGCACCGATAACCGCCGGATGCGGTGCCGCCGCTACCGAGCATCGTTGCGATCATCGGGGAGCCGGTGATACGGACGAGGAGATCCTCGCCGTGATCGCACAGGTCTTCCTCGGCATTCCTGATGCGGCACGCGGAGCCGCCCGTCGTGCAGACACAACTGAGGGTTCGACGCGGAGTCGACGAGACCGCGGCGACGGTCGCGAACCGCGGCCGAGGAAATGCGAGCTGCGCGGATCACCCACCTCGAGACTCCACGGGCTGTGCAGCGCCGCGAGGCTCCCCGGGCTGTGCAAGCGCCGCGAGGGGTGCGGCAGGATCGCGTCAGCGGGCCACTGAGCGGTCTCAGCGGGCGCCGGCGAGCCTGCGGTTACGGCTGCCCAGCAGGCGGCAGGCGAGGTAGATCAGGAACGAGATGGTGGTGACGAAGGTCGAGACGGGGACGCCCGGCGCCAGCGACAGCAGGATGCCACCCACCGCGGCGACTTCGGCGAACACCACGGCGAGGACGGTCGCCCGGATCGGGTCCGCGGTGAGCTGCGCCGCCGCTGCCGCCGGGGTGATCAGCAGGGCGAGGACCAGCAGCGCCCCGACGATCTGCACCCCGAACGCCGCCGTGATGCCCAGCAGCACGGCGAACACGATGGACAGCGCACGCACCGGAACCCCGCGCGCCACCGCCACCTCCGGATCGGAGCTGGCGAACAGCAGCGGCCGGTAGACGAACGCCAGCACCGCGATCACCCCGGCGGTGCAGACGGCGAGCAGGCCGAGGCCGTTGTTGCCGACGCTCACCACCTGGCCGGTCAGCAGGGAGAACTTCGATCCCGCACGGTCGGGACCCAGCCACAGGAACAGCACCGAGAGACCCAGTCCGAACGAGAGCACCACGGCGATCACCGAATCGCGCTCGCGCGCCCGGGTACCGAGCAGGCCGAACAGCACCGCCGCGACCACCGACCCCGCGATGGCGCCGAGACCGACACCGACACCGGCCAGCAGCGCGGCGGCGGCTCCGGTCAGCGATAGTTCGCTGGTGCCGTGCACGGCGAAGGACATTTGCCTGCTGATGATCAGCGGGCCGATCACCCCGGACAGCAGTCCGAGCAGGGCCGCGGCGAGCAGCGCCTGCTGGACGAAGCCGTAGGACAGCAGGTTCGCGGTGGTGCCGAAGTCCAGCATCTTGCCGAGGACGCCGGAGAGCTTGTCGGTCACGAACGCACTCCGCTCTCATCCGGGGCCGGGTGGCTGCCGTCGCCGTCCACGAGGTCGGCCGGAGCGCTCGGCGTCGCACGGGTCGATGCCTCTCCCGCCGTCGCGCCGTTGTCCGGTGTCGAGTCGGTCCGGGTCGGTTCTCCGACTCCGGGCGAGGCGGAGTGACCGGTTGTCCCGCTGGTGTCGGCCGATGTCGCGGCGACCTCCGCGGTGGACACACCCTGGCCGAATTCGTCGCCCGCCGGGCCGTGGCAGTGACCGCCCGCCGTGCCGAGCGCGTCCATGGTGTCGCCGGTGCCGACGACGACCAGGCGCCCGCGTACCCGCAGCACGTCCACCTCGGTGCGGTACAGCTCCGAGAGCACCGCCGAGGTCATCACCTCCTGCGGCGTCCCGATCCGGAACTGGCCGTCGACCAGGTACAGCACCCGATCCACCAGGGGCAGAATCGGATTGATCTCGTGCGTCACGAAGAGCACCGCGGTGTCGTGGGTGCGCCGCCTGCGATCGATCAGTTCGGCGACCAGGCGCTGATTCGCCAGGTCCAGGCTGAGCAGCGGCTCGTCGCAGAGCAGTACCTTCGGATCGCCGACCAGCGCCTGCGCCACCCGCAGGCGCTGCTGCTCGCCGCCGGACATGGATTCCAAAGGCGCGTAGGCGAAGTGCTCCGCACCGACGTCGGCGACGGCCGCGGCCACCTTGCGCTTGCGTTCGGCCCGGGAGCGTAGGCCGAGCCCCCAGCGATGCCCGTCGACGCCGAGCCCGACGAGGTCGACGCCGCGCAACTGCACCCCGGCGTCGATCGTCTTCTGCTGCGGCACGTAGCCGATGTCGTGATTGCCGGTGCGCGCGGGCGAGCCCGCGATCCGAGCCGTCCCGGAACTCAGGGCGAGCTGGCCGAGCAACACCTTCAGCAGCGAGGTCTTGCCCGACCCGTTCGGTCCGAGCACCGCGACGAATTCACCGGGAGCGACGCTGAGATCCAGCCCGTCCCATAGGGTTCGATCGCCGAACGACAGTCGCGCCGCCTCCAGGCGCACCGCGGCCGAGTCCTCGCCGATGCCGGGTCGTCGCCGTTGCACCCGGTCGGTGTGCTCGGTCAGCGCGGCTGCCTTGTTCATCGGCTCAACCCAGCGCGGCGGTCAGCGCCTGCGCGTTCTTCGTCTGCCACTGGATGTAATCCTGGCCATCGGGCAGGGTTTCGGTCACCTCGACGATGGCGATGCCCGCGTTCTGCGCGGTGCCGCGCAGGTCCTTGGTGATCTTGTCCTCGGTCTGCACGTTGTAGATCAGGGCGCGAACCCGCTTGCCGCTGAGCAGATCCTGGGTCGCCGCGACGGCCGCGGGCGCCGGATCGGTCTCCTGCTCGATGGCTTCCTGGAATTCGTGCGGAGTCAGGTCGTCGGCTCCGGCCGCGACCAAGAGGTAGTGCGCGAGGGGTTCGGTCTGCAGCACCGGCGTTTTCGGGTGCTCGGCGGCGAGCTTGCCCGTGATGGCGGTGACCGCGGCGAGCTGGTTCTTGAACGTCGTCGCACGCTCGGTGTAGGCCCCTGCCTTGTCCGGGTCCAGTTCGCCGAGCTGAGCGGCGATTCGGTCGGCGACCACGCCGACGGTGCGCACGTCGTACCAGACGTGCTCGTTCTCGTCGCTCTGATCCACCCGCAGCGAGAACGCGTCCACCGTGCGCTTGTTCGTGCCCGCCACTGCCTTCTCGGCGAACTCGTCGTAGCCGCCGCCGTTGTAGACCACCAGGTCGGCGTCGCTCAGTTCGGCCGACTCGACAGCGGAGGTCTCGTGCGAGTGCGGGTCGGCGTTCGGATCGGTGATCAGCGACCGGACGGTGGCATCGGGGCCCGCTATGGCCACGGCGATGTCACCCCAGACGTCGGTGGAGGTGACGACGGTCGGCCGGTCGGAGTCGGTTGAGTCGCCGCAGGCGACGATTGTCGCTACGGACGCCAATCCCACGGCGATGCCTACACACTTCATGGCGAAACTGGTCTTCACGTGGGGTACTCCTGGCAGTCCGGCAGATCAAAATGGAAATCGTTCCCGTTTAACTCTAGCAAATCCGGCCCGACGGTAGGATGCAACGCCAACGGAGAGCGCAAAAACCAAGGGCCCGTTCACGATTCCTCGTTCGCGGGCCCCTGGGTGAGCTCGGGTCTTCAGACCAGCGCGGCCTCCACCGGCTGTCCGAGCAGTTGTGCGCAGCGCAACAGGCCGAGATGGCTGTACGCCTGGGGATGGTTACCGAGCGAGCGTTCGGCTACCGGGTCGTACTCCTCGCTGAGCAGCCCGGTGGGTCCCGCGACGTCGACCAGCTGAGCGAACAGCGCCTCGGCGTCCGAGCGCTTGCCGATCAGCAGGTACGCCTCGACCAGCCAGGCCGCGCACAGGTGGAATCCGCCCTCGCCGCCGGGCAGGCCGTCGTCGTGGTGGTAGCGGTAGACGGTCGAGCCGCTGCGCAGCTCGGCCTCGGTCGCCACGACGGTCGCCGCGAAGCGGGGGTCGGACGGGTCGATCAGGCCGCTCAACCCGATGTGCAGCGTCGCCGCGTCCAGGTCGGTGCCGTCGTAGGCCGCGGTGTAGGACTGCACCTCGTCGTTCCAGCCCTTGGCCTTGACCTCGTCGGCGATGGTGTCGCGCAGCACCGGCCAGGCCGGATCGACCTCACGATCGAACTTCTGCGCCAGGGTCAGCGCCCGGTCGACGGTCAGCCAGCCCATCACCTTCGAGTACACGTGGTGGCGGGGGTTGCCGCGGATCTCCCAGATGCCGTGGTCGGGCTCCTGCCAGCGCCGCTGCACCGCCGCGACCATGGCGCACACCAGCTCCCAGTCGGCGTCCGGCAGCACGCCGGCCGGATCGGTGACGCCGCGCAGCTCCCTGGCGTGCGCCAAGGTCGCGATGAGGTCGACGATCGGGCCGAAGACGTCCAGCTGGACCTGCATGTTGGCCGCGTTGCCGACGCGCACCGGGCGCGAGCCCGCGTAGCCGGGCAGCTGGTCGATCGATGCCTCCGGCGGCAGCGTCTCGCCGTACAGCGTGTACAGCGGGTGCAGGCGCTCCGGGCCGGGCAGCGTCTCCAGCACCCGGTGCACCCAGCCGAGGTAGTCCTCGGCCTCGGTGAGCGAGCCGAGCGAGACCAATGCCTGCGCGGTCAGCGCCGCGTCGCGCAGCCAGCAGTAGCGGTAGTCCCAGTTGCGCACGCCGCCGATGTCCTCGGGCAGCGAGGTGGTGGCGGCCGCCAGGATCGAACCGGACGGCGCGTGCACCAGGCCGCGCAGGGTCAGCGCGGAACGCTTCATCAGGTCGGGCTTCAGCGGTGGCAGGGTGAGCTTGGAGGCCCACTCCGACCAGTACCGCTCCGCCTCCCGGCGCCGCTGGGTCTCGTTGCTCTCCGCGGGATCCAGATCGGTGGTGCCGCAGCGCAGTTCGAGTACGACCGCGCCCTGGGACGGGTCGACCACGGCGCGTGCCGACTCGTGCGTTCCGTCGGAGACGATCTCCCACCGCACGCCGGGGGAGCGCAGCACGATCGGGTCGTTGGTGCCGTGCACGCGCAGGCCGCCCTCTTGCGCTTCGAGGTTCACCGGCACCTGGCCGAACTCCGGCCGGGGTGCGAAGGTGACCCTGGCTTTCGCGTGACCGGTGATCACCCGGGTGAGGTCGGTCCGGTTGGACGCCACGTCGTGCGGCAGGTAGTCGGTGACTTGCAGGCTGGCCCAACGGGTTTCGACGGTCATGGTGCCGTCGACATAGCGCTGCGACAGCGGCAGCCCCGGCCGCTCGGGCTCGATGGTGAAATGACCGCCCTGCGGGCCGCCGAGCAGGTGCGCGAACACCGCGGCCGAATCCGGTTCCGGGTGGCAGAACCAGGTCACCGTGGCGTCCGGGGTGAGCAGCGCGACCGAGCGCGGGCTGGCGAGCATGGTCAGCCGCTCGATGCGCGGCGCGCTCGCCCCCGCCAGCCAGGTCCGGCGCTCCTCCAGCAGATAGGCCAGCGCCCAGGCCACGGCCTCGGTGCTGTCCACCCGGAACTTGGCCAGGCTCTCGCCGTCGCCGACCTTGATGCCCACGTCCGGGCCCGAGAGCACCCGGAACGCCTTCTCGTCGGTGACGTCGTCACCGAAGAACACCGCGGCCGAGGCCCCCGCCTGATGCCGGACGGTGTCCAGTGCGGTGCCCTTGTCGGTCTGCACCACAGCCAGTTCGATGACGGCCTTGCCCTCGGTGACCTGCACGCCGAACCAGCACGCCGGGCCGAGCCGGACCTGCGACAGCGCGCGGTGGCCGATCTCCGGGCTGGCGTTGCGCACGTGCAACGCGACGCTGGCCGGTTTGATCTCGACGGTGACCCCGGGGTTGTCCGAGGCGACCTGGTTCAGCGCCGTCTGCACCTCTTGGAGCAGGTGCTTGGCGTCGTTGTCGATCGCGTGTACGAAGCCGACGTCGAATTCCGAACCGTGGCTGCCGATCAGTTGCACCTCGACGGGCAGGCGCGACAGCGCCGCGAGATCTCGCAGCGCGCGGCCGGAGATCACGGCGGCGGTGGTCCCGGTCAGGCCGGCGAGGGCTCGTAACGCGCTCACCGATTCCCGATGGGGAAAGGCTTTGGCCGGGTCGGACACGATGGGCGCGAGTGTCCCGTCGTAGTCCGAGGCGACCAGCAGCCGTGGCACGCGCGCGACCGTCGACAGTGCACGGCGAAGTTCCAGTGGCAGATCCTGTGCGCTCACGCATCCAACCTAGTGATCGGAGGAGTTTTTTACGGGGGCGGGCAAAACAATACTGTGTTGAATTTGCCGCACAGCAGCGCGCCGGTCCGCGTGCGCACGATAACGCAGGTGCTGAACCGGTGTCCGGTGGATCTGCCCAGCTAACGGCAACGGGATTCGAGCGGGTGAGCTTCGTCGCAGCACAGGGGTTGATTCGGGCCCGATGGGTGACCGGGCGCCGAATTCGCTCGATGTGCGCTGGGAGATCCCGGTAGAGCCTACTGGTTGCGTTCGCCGAGCAGGAGGTCGACGGTCAGTTCCAGGCGTTCGGTGACGTCGGTGGCCGAGGCGCGCCGGGTCAGCCAAGCGACCAGATTCGACAGCCACACGTCGCTGATCACCCGCGCGATGGCCAGCTGACGTTCGGTGGGCTCGCCGTCGTTCATGGCCCGCGCGAAGACGCGGTCCATCACCTTGCCCACCCGGTCCACCTCGGCGGCGGCGGAGGCGTCGGCGAACATGAACGCCCGGGTCATGGCCTCGGTGAGCAGCGGGTCGCGCTGCATCATCCGGGTGATCTGGGTGAGCAGCAGGTGCATGCGCTCCTGCGGAGACTGCCCGGCAAGCGGCTTGCGTTTGCCCTCGATCTGCTCGAATTCGCGCGACAGCGCCGAGACCAGCAGGTGCACCTTCGACGGGAAGTAGCGGTACAGCGTGCCGACCGCGACGTCGGCGCGCTCGGCGACCGCGCGCATCTGGACCGCGTCGTAACCGCCCTTGGACGCGAGTGCCAAGGTCGCGTCCAGGATCCGCTTGCGCCGTTCGCGCTGCGCCGCCGAACTCAGCTCGTCCTCACTGAGCGTGGTGACCGTGGCGGCGGGCCGGGCCGCGCTCGGGTCGGCTGGCTGCGATCGGGACGGACTGGCCATTGATGAAAGTCCTTTCCGGGAACGTCGTTTCGTCGGCTGCGTGCGCGGTCTCGCCTCGGCGGCGATGGTGTCTTGACTTCCGCCCGGCTAGGATATTAGAACATGTTCTAGGTGTGGGAGTCACGCCGGAAAGGCGGTATGGAGTGTGACCATCGCCACCACTGACGAGCATAAAGCCGTTCAGGAGTCGATGCGCGGATGGGCCGCCTCGGTCCGTCCAATTGCAACAATGCGAACCGGCGCGGCCGACTTCTGGCGCGCCTACTGGCCCGCACTCGCCGAGATCGGGATCTTCCGGGTCGCGGTGGCCGAGGACGCGGGCGGTGCGGGTGGATCGGTCGCCGATCTCGCCGTGCTGGTTGAGCAGGCGGCGCACGACCTGGTCGGCGGCCCCGTGCTGGCAACGGCTCTGGCCAACCTGATCACCACGGGACAGCTCGACGAGGACCTGCCCTGCGGTGTGGGGCTCGACTTCGTCGTCGGTTCGACGGTGAGCGTACCCGCCGCAAGCGACGGTGTGTTGCTCACGGGTACCTGGGATTCCGTGCTCGGCGCCGCACCGGGCACCGCCGTGCTGCTGCCGGTGGACCACCCGAGAGGGCAGCGCTGGTGCCTGGTCCCGCCCGACGCCGACGGTCTGCGGGTGGAGGCGCTCGCGCCGCTGGACCCGAGCACGCCGCTGGCTCGGGTGCACTGCGCCGACCTGCGCGTGCCCGCGGAGCGGGTGTTCGTCGCGCCGCACGCCGCCGAAGATCTTCTCGTCGCGCTGGTCGCCGCCGAGCTGGCGGGTTTGGCGGGCTGGTGCCTGGAGACCGCCGTCGAGTACGCCAAGGTGCGCGAGCAGTTCGGCCGCAAGATCGGCTCCTTCCAAGCGGTGAAGCACATCTGCGCCTGGATGCTGTGCCGCACCGAACTGATTCGCGCCGTCGCGGCCGACGCCGCGGCCGCCGTGGACGACGGCGGCGCCGAACTGTCGATCGCCGCCGCCATCGCGGCCGCGATCGCCCTGGACGCCGCGGTCGAGACCGCCAAGGACTGCATCCAGGTGCTCGGCGGCATCGGCTTCACCTGGGAGCACGACGCGCACCTGTACCTGCGCAGGGCGACGGCGCTGCGGCAACTGCTCGGCGGCTCGGCGCACTGGCGCGCGCGGGTCACCGAGCTCACCCGTCACGGCCTGCGGCGCACCACCGGCGCGGACCGGGTCTTCGCCGCTGAGGGCGTGGCCGTGGACGGTGGCACCGCGGACCAACTGGCCGCCGAAGTCGCGCGGATTGCGGCCCTGCCCGCCGATCGGCAGCGCGACGCACTCGTCGAGGCGGGCCTGGCCATGCCGCATTGGCCGCGGCCCTACGGGCGCGCCGCGGATCCGATGAACGGTTTGGTGATCTCCGAGGAACTGCGCCGCGCCGGGCTCACGGCGCCGGACCTGGCCATCGGCGGCTGGGCGATTCCGACGCTGCTGCAACACGGCACGCCGGAGCAGATCGAGCGCTTCGCCTGGCCGACGCTGCGCGGCGAGGTGGTCTGGTGCCAGCTGTTCAGCGAACCGGAAGCGGGCTCCGACCTGGCCGCGTTGCGCACCACCGCGAAAAAGGTGGACGGCGGCTGGGTATTGCGCGGGCAAAAGGTGTGGACTTCTCTGGGAGACAAGGCGAATTGGGCGATTTGCCTGGCTCGTACCGATCCGGACGCACCCAAACATCGTGGCATCACGTACTTCCTGGTCGATATGCACAGCACCGGACTCGAAGTGCGCCCGCTGGTGCAGATCACCGGGGAGGCGCGTTTCAGTGAGGTATTCCTCGACGACGTGTTCGTGCCCGACGACGGCGTGGTCGGCGCATTGAACAACGGATGGAAAATCGCCCGATCCACATTGGCGACCGAGCGGGTCGCCATGGGCGGCAATGGTATCGGTCCGGTGCTCGAAGAGCTGATCGCGAAATCGCCCGCCACGGGCCCCGGCGCCGAACTGGTGAACGACCGCCTCGGCGGATTCGTCGCAGACGCCGTCGCCGGACTTTTACTCGAACAACGCGCGGCAGTGAAGTTGCTTGCCGGGGGAGACCCGGGTGCGCAGAGTAGTGTTCGCAAATTGGTCGGGGTGCGCCACCGCCAAGCGGTCGCGGAATTCGCTGTCGAGACGGCAGGGCTTTCCGGCGCGCAGGATTCCGAAGTGGTGAAGGAATTCCTGCTAACGCGCTGTCTATCGATCGCTGGTGGAACTGAGCAGATCTTGCTCACCGTGGCTGGTGAGCGGATTCTCGGGCTGCCTCGCGACGCGAACAGCTAGTCGCCGACAACCGGGAGAAAACGTGGATTTCACCAGGGACGAGGGCCAGGACGCGGTGGCCGAAGTCGTCGTGAGCTTGCTGGAACGAGAACCCGCTCGCGATATGGAGCTGTGGCCGAGACTGGTCGACTCCGGATTGCTTGTCGTGGCGGTGCCGCAGCGGCACGGCGGCGACGGCATGGGGCTGCTCGAGGTGGCGGCTCTATTGACCGAGCTGGCGACGGACGCGGTCGCGATACCCGCCCTTCCGACGCTGGGCTTCGGCGTGCTGCCGCTGGTGGCGAGTGCGCCGGAGAGCGTGGTGGCACGGGTGCTGCCCGACATCGCCAAGGGGACGGTGCTCACGGCTGCGCTGAGCGAAGCCGCGGCGCCTTTCACCGTCGAACCGGAGACCATCGCGGTCACCAGCGGAAACACCGTGCGCATCAGCGGGTGCAAGGTTGCCGTACCCTACGCCGAGCAGGCGAGTTGGCTGCTGGTGCCGACCAGTTCCGGTATCGCCCTCGTCGATGCCCAGGCCGAAGGGCTCACGCTGACGCCCACGCCGGTCTCCGGCGGTATCCCCGAGTGCACCGTGCGGCTGGACCAGGTGGAGATACCCGCCGAACAGTTGTGGACAACCGGCCTGGCGGACCTGCACCGTTTGGCGCTGGCTTCCATCGGGTCGGTAGCCGATGGGTTGCTCAAGGGCGCGATCACGCTCACTGCGGAGCATCTGCGGACCCGCCGCCAGTTCGGCAGGCCGTTGGCCGAGTTCCAGGCCGTCGCTCAGCAGATCGCGGATCTGTACGTCGTCTCCCGCACTCTGCACGTGGCCGCGGTCTCGGCGAACTGGGCGCTCGCCCAGGACGATACGAGCCGGGAGCACCGCGAGCGCACCGACGACGACCTGGAGATCCTGGCCTACACCGTCACCGAACAACTGCCCGCGGCCATGCAGAAGTGTCATCACCTGCACGGCGGTCTCGGTGTGGACGTGACCCACCCGATGCACCGCTATTACTCACAAGCCAAGGACATCGCTCGCTGGCTCGGCGGCGCGTCGTTCCGACTCGATCGATTGGGTGCCAGATGTTCATCGACCTGACCACCGAGCAACGTCGGTTACGCGACGAATTGCGTGCCTACTTCGCCGACCTCGTGACTCCCGAGGAGGAGTCCGAGATGGCGGTGAATCGGCACGGCGCCGCCTACCGCGCCGTCGTGCGCAGGATGGGACGCGACGGCTGGCTCGGCGTCGGCTGGCCCAAGGAGTACGGCGGCCAGGGGTTCGGCCCGGTCGAGCAGCAGATCTTCTTCAACGAGGCGGTCCGGGCCGACGTCCCGCTTCCGCTGGTGACGCTGCTGACCGTCGGCCCAACCTTGCAGCAGTTCGGCACCGCGGAGCAGAAGCAGCGGTTCCTGCCCGGAATCCTCTCCGGAGACATCCATTTCGCGATCGGCTACTCCGAGCCGGAGGCGGGCACCGACCTCGCCGCGCTGCGCACGTCGGCGGTGCGCGACGAATCCGGGGACTGGATCGTCAACGGGCAGAAGATCTTCACCACGGGCGCGCACGAAGCCGACTACGTCTGGCTGGCCTGCCGCACCGGCTCGGCCGAGTCGCGCCACCGCGGCATCACCATCCTGATCGTGGACACGAAGGATGCCGGCTACTCGTGGACGCCGATCATCACCTGCGACGGCGCCCACCACACCAACGCGACCTATTTCGACAACGTGCGCGTACCGGCGAACATGCTGGTCGGCGAGGAGAACCGGGGCTGGAAGCTGATCACGACCCAGCTCAACCACGAGCGGGTGAGCCTGGGTCCGTCCGGCAAGATCGAGCAGCTCTACGACCGGGTGCGCGACTGGGCGCAACCGCGCGGCGTGCTCGCCGAACCGGACGTGCGTCGCGCGCTGGGCCGCATCCACGCCATGGTCCGGCTGAACGAACTGCTGAACTGGCAGGTGGCCGCGACAGTTGACGGCGATCAGTCCCAAGTGATCGCCGACGCGTCGGCCACCAAGGTCTACTCCACCGAATCGCTGCAGGAGGCGGGCAGGCTCGCCGAGGAGATCGTCGGCCGCTTCGGCGACCCGGCCGACCCGGCCACCGGCGAACTGCTGACCTGGCTGGACCGCAGGACCAAGCAGAACCTCGTGGTCACCTTCGGCGGTGGCGTCAACGAGGTGATGCGCGAACTGGTCGCCTCGGCCGGTCTCCGGTTGCCGCGAGTACCCCGATAACGAGTGAAGGAGCCGCGCGTGCCGGACACCACAACTGCGGACGCGATCGTCGCCGCCGCCGAAGGGATTCAGGCGGCGGGTGAGAGCGCGCCCCGTTTCGGGCGTGACCCGGTGAACCAGCCGATGATCAACAACTGGGTCGAGGCGCTCGGCGACGCCAACCCGATCTACGTGGACGAACAGGCGGCGCGCGCCGCGGGACATCCCGGCATCGTCGCGCCGCCCGCCATGGCCCAGGTGTGGACCATGTTCGGGCTCAACGGGTCCCGGCCCGCCGACGACCCGATGGGGGCGGCCACCGAGTTGCTCGACGCCGCGGGTTACACCTCCGTGGTGGCCACGGACTGCCGGCAGACCTACCACCGCTACCTCAATGTCGGTGAGCAGGTTTCGGTCACCAGCACGCTGTCGGACATCCGCGGCCCGAAGCGCACCGCGCTGGGCGAGGGGTGGTTCGTCACCTTCCGGACCACCTGGCGGGTCGGCGACGAAGTGGTGGCCGAGATGCTGTTCCGGCTGCTGAAATTCGCGCCCGGCACCGCGGCGGCGGAACCGGCCGCGGGCGAGCGGGTGAAGCCGCTGGTCTCCTGGGATACCGAGTTCTTCTGGGAGGGAACCAAAGCGGGCGAGTTGCGCATCCAGCGGCTGCCGGACGGATCGCTGCGGCATCCCCCGATCCCGGCCATCTGGCAGGACAAGTCGAAACCGACCGATTACGTCGTCGCCTCCGGGCGCGGCACCGTGTTCAGCTACGTCGTGCACCACGCGCCGAAGGTGCCGGGACGGCAGCTGCCGTTCGTGGTGGCGCTGGTCGAATTGGAGGAGGGCGTGCGCATGCTCGGCGAACTGCGCGGCATCGACCCGGCCGAGGTGCGGGTCGGCCTGCCGGTCGAGGTGGGCTTCGAGAAGCTCGACGACGAGGCGACCCTGCCGGTGTGGCAGGTGGTGTCTTGAGCGCCGCCGTGCGACCGGAGTCCGTGCGGGTCGGCACGGCGCTGCCGGAGTTGGTGATCGACGCCGATCCCACCTTCGTGATCAGCACCGCGCTGGCCACCCGGGATTTCCAGGACGTGCACCACGACCGGGACAAGGCCGTCGCCCGCGGGTCGAAGGACATCTTCGTCAACATCCTCACCGACACCGGCCTGGTGCAGCGCTTCGTCACCGACTGGGCGGGCCCGCGCGCCATCGTCAAGTCGATCGCATTGCGCCTGGGCGTGCCGCTCTACGCGGGGGACACGCTGACGCTGACCGGCACGGTGACCGCGCTGGAAGGCGACGACATACACATCGACGTGATCGGCAAGGACAGCATGGGCGACCACATCACGGCCACGACCGTCATCGCGTTGCGGAGCGCCGATGACTGAGCAGAAGATTTCCGGCCGCGCGGCCGTCGTCGGCATCGGTGCCACCGACTTCTCCAAGGACTCCGGCCGCAGCGAACTGCGGCTGGCCGCGGAGGCGGTCACCGCCGCGCTGGCCGACGCGGGCCTGACACCCGCCGACGTGGACGGCCTGACCACGTTCACCATGGACACCAACACGCAGGCCGCCGTGGCCAGGGCGGTCGGTATTCCGCAGCTGAAGTTCTTCAGCCACATCGGCTACGGCGGCGGCGCGGCCTGCGCCACCATCCAGCAGGCCGCCATGGCGGTGGCCACCGGAATCGCCGACGTCGTCGTGGCCTATCGCGCGTTCAACGAGCGGTCGGTGTCGCGGTTCGGGCAGTTCTCCACCGCACTGGCCACCGCGCCCACCTCGTCGGGCATCGACGCCGGTTGGTCCTACCCGCAGGGGCTGGGCACACCGGCCGCGCAGGTGGCGATGGTCGCCCGGCGCTACATGCACGTCTACGGCGCGACCAGCGAAGACTTCGGCCGGGTGGCCGTGGCCGATCGCAAGCACGCCGCGGTGAATCCGGCGGCGTTCTTCTACGGCAAGCCGATCACCCTGGCCGACCACCAGAATTCCCGCTGGATCGCCGAGCCGCTGCACCTGCTGGACTGCTGCCAGGAGTCCGACGGCGGGGTCGCGATCGTGGTCACCAGCGTGGAACGGGCCCGCGACCTGCCGCAGCGGCCCGCCGTCATCGCCGCGGCCGCCCAGGGTTCCGGCGCCGACCAGTACGTGATGACCAGCTACTACCGCGACGCCATGACCGGTCTTCCGGAGATGGGCCTGGTCGGCGACCAGCTGTGGGCGCAGAGCGGATTGCGTCCGCAGGACATGCAGGCCGCCATCCTCTACGACCACTTCACCCCGTTCGTCCTCATGCAACTGGAGGAGCTCGGCTTCTGCGGCCGGGGCGAGGCGAAGGACTTCATCGCCGACGGGGCGATCGAAGTCGGGGGTCGCCTGCCGCTGAACACCCATGGCGGCCAGCTCGGCGAGGCGTACATCCACGGGATGAACGGCATCGCCGAAGCCGTGCGCCAGATTCGCGGCACCTCGGTCAATCCGGTACCCGACACGACCAACGTCCTGGTCACCGCGGGCACCGGAGTCCCGACCTCCGGGCTCGTTCTCACCGCAGGCTGAGTCGGCTTCGCATCTGCCGCGGCGGGTGCGAAGCGCGTCGGGGCGACGGGCAGGCGCGTAGGTTGGTTGCGGTGGTGGCCCGGCATCTGGTGGACGTGCACGTGCTGTTGCTGCGCGGCGAGGAGTTGTTGCTGAGCAGGCGGCGCAGCGCGGACGAGTTCGACGGGCTGTGGCACCTCCCGGCCGGAAAACTGGAGGTAGGGGAGTCGGCGCTGGCCGCGGTGGTCCGCGAGGCGGGCGAAGAGGTCGGCGTGGTGATCGACCCGGCGGATCTGCGGCATGTCCACACCGCGCACGTCGTCGGCTCCGGGCGGGAGGCTCGGGTCGGGTTGTTCTTCGAGGCTCGCCGTTGGTCGGGCGAACCGGTCAACCGCGAGCCCGACAAGTCCTACGAGCTGCGCTGGTTTCCGCTCGCGAACCTTCCGGAAACGCTCATCCCGTATCCGGCCGCGGGCATCCGCGGCTACCGCACCGGAGCGACCTACAGCCAGCGGGGCTGGACCGGGTAGCGACATCGGTCAGGCGCTCAGGTGGGGCCCGAGCAGCCTGGCGAGTTGCCGCACGCTCTCCGGTGTGTTCGGGCGCAGTGCCGTGCGGTTGCCCGCGAAGCGGTCGAATACCGCGCCCTCGACTACGGCGACGAAGTCGTCGGCCCTGGCGCCGGGGTCGGTTGCGCCCATGGCCTGGAAGAGCTCCCGGGCGCGTTCGGTGGAGAACAGGCTGTGCGCGAGTCGGGGACGCAGGTCGTGATCGTCCAGGAGGTCCAGCAGCAGGGCGTGGCGGGCGATCAGGTGCGCGCGCCGCTCGGCAAGCAGCCGGTCGAGCCAGGTGGCGATGGCCTCCGCGACCGCGCCGGGCGTGGCGGTGCAGGTCGGCGCCAGCGCGGCTGCGGCGAAATCGTCGCGCGAGCGGGTGGTGATCCGGTCCACGATGGCCTCGATCAGGGCGCGTTTGGTGCGGAAATAGTAAGAGGCCGACCCGCCGGGCAGGCCGAGCTCGGTGTCCAGCGCCCGGTGCGTGAGCGCCCGCAGGCCCCGCGTCGCGATCAGTTCGATGGCCGTGTCGACGAGGAGCACGCGCCGGTCGCCTGTGGACATGATCACCCTTTCTGGCCGCAGTTCGACCTTGTCCTCTACAAATGTAGAGGACAAGGAGGTGTCATGGAACCCGATGTCATCCAGTGGGATTCCGGCCAGCAGCTGGCGGCGGCGCGGTTGCGGGAGTTGGTCGACCGGCGCGGCAGGCCGGTGCGGCGTCATCGCGGGATCTACCTCTACGGCAGGCCGGGGCGCGGCAAGACCATGCTGATGAACCGGTTCTTCGCGGAGGTGGCTTCGCAACACAAGCGGCGCTATCACTTCCACCAGTTCTTCGCCGGTCTGCACGCCGCGGCGCACGCATCTCGCTCGATCGATGCCGCCGTGAACGCACTGCTCGGCGATGCCCGGCTGGTCTGCTTCGACGAGTTCCACGTGCACGACATCGGCGACGCGATGCTGATCGCGCGGCTGCTCGACGCGCTGTTCGCCCGCCGCATCGCGCTGGTGGTGACCTCGAACTACCCGCCGGCCGAACTGCTGCCGAATCCGCTGTTCCACGACCGGTTCGTGCCGACGATCGAGCGCATCCTCGCGCGCATGGACGTGGTGGCGGTCGACGGCGCGATCGACTATCGCGGCCTCGGTTCTCGCGGTCGCCGAACCGGATTCGCGGCCGGACGATACGTCGTGGCGCCACGGTGGTACGCGCCGCGGATTTCGACCCCGGGCGCGTGCAATACCGATGCGGCACAAGGGGGCAACGGATCAGCCGTCGAGATATCCGTCGGCGCCCGAAGATTGCACGCGATTGCGACGGTCGACGACACACTGGTCATCGACTTCGCCGCATTGTGCGGTGTCCCAACCTCCGCGGCGGATTATGTTGCACTGGCCCAACGATTTCGCCGTTGGGAAATCCGAGATGTACCGCTGCTGGGCGAAGTTCCGGTCGACTGGGCGATGCGTTTCGTGAACCTCGTCGATGTTCTCTATGACGCCGATCGCGAACTCGCCGTCGTCGCGTCTTCGGTGCTCGGCGAGCTGGTGCGGGGCGTCCGCGGGGTGCCGGATATCTCACGTTTGACGAGCCGGCTTTGTGAATTGTCCCAATCCTCGCCCGAAATCGCCCGGTAACCGCGCCCGCGACAACCGCCCGGTGGCGACCCGGCACAGTTGCAGTTTAAGAGGAGAGACTCCGAAGTATTCCATTCCATCCCGAGCGGACCACCCGGCATGTAACTATGTGGCTGTTTTGTGCAGTACTCAGATTTGGTGGTACGCAGTGGCGCGAGCGCCGATATCGCGCGTGATCGTGCTGATCACGCTGCTGGCTTTTGCCGCCATCGCCCTGCACGGATACATCCCAGGAATTACCGAAAGCGAGCCGCGCAGACATGCCCCGTCCGCCCTGTCGGTCGCGCTCATGCCGGTGCTGCTGTCGGTGTCTATCGTGATCCTGCTGGCGGGCGTGATCGCGAGCCAGCATCGGTTGCCGCTGGCCATGCCCGAACCGGAACGCGAGGACGAGCGCAGGCAGTGGCGTCTCGGGCGGGCCGGTCTGGCGGTGCTCGGCGCGCTCGCGCTGCTCGCCTTGCTGCTCGCGGCGGCGTCGGCGATCTACTTCATCGGAGCGAGCGGGCCGAGCGAACCGGCCCGCCCGGCGGCGCCCGCCACCACCACGGGCGCCGCGCCGGAGCCGGGGACCGCGCCGACCGCCGAGTACGACCCCGGATCCGCGGAGCTCACCGGGACGGCGCTGGTGCTGGCCGGAATCGCGGCCGTCGGCCTGCTGACGGTGGCGATGAGTGGATTGGTCGTGGTCGCGGTGTCCTCCCGGCGCAAGCCGGTGCCC
>NZ_BAFP01000009.1 GCF_000308455.1 Nocardia abscessus NBRC 100374
GGACGAGCCCGCCTTCGCCTTCGACGGCGCCGCCGACAGCACCGCGACCAGCCCGTTCTTCGGGACACGGCGACCGGGCGCGGTCATCCCGGAGTTGCCGAGGAAAGCGCGCTTGCCGACCTTGGCCTCGCCGATGCGCAGCCAGCCGCCGCCGAGTTCGTAACCGGCGATCATGGTGTCGTCGGCCAGGAAAGCCCCGTCGGCGACGGTGGTGAACTTCGGCAGCAGCAGCACCGTGGACGCCTCGACGCTCTTGCCGACCTTGGCGCCGAGCAAGCGCAGCCACAGCGGGGTGAGCAGGCTGGCGTACAGCGGGAACAGGAAGGTGCGCGCGGAGTCCATCAGCCGCTCGGTGGCCCAGGCCTGCCAGCCGACGCGGCTGCGCACCGGGTGGTAGCCCTCGGTCAGGCCGATGCTCAGCAGCCGGACCGCGATGATGGTCGTCGCGGCGTAGACGCCCAGGCTGAGCAGTGTGGCGAGGGGAAGGACGGCGAACGCGCGCACCGCGCCCTCGGCGAGCGTGCCGGTGTCGCGAACGAACCAGGCGAGGAACGCGCCACCGGCGCCGATACCGAGAATCGGCATGGCGGCCAACGCCATCGACGTGATACCGAAGATGCCGACCCAGTGCCGGGCTCGTTGAGGTGTGTGCGGCGGCCAGCGGTGCTGGGCCTTGCCGACCTTCACCGCGGGCGAACCGGCCCACTCCTGCTCCGCCTTCACCTTGCCCGCTACCGCGGAGCCCGGCGCGACCTCGGCGTTCTTGCCGATCTTCGTGCCGGGCAGCAAGATCGAGCGCGAGCCCACCACCGCGCCGGGGCCGATGGTGATCGGGCCGAGATGCACCACGTCGCCGTCGATCCAGTACCCGGACAGGTCGACCTCCGGCTCCACGCTGCAACCGTCGCCGAGTTCGAGCATGCCGGTCACCGGAGGGAGACTGTGCAGATCGACGCCCTCGCCGATCTTCGCGCCGAGCGCGCGGGCGAACGGCACCATCCACGGCGCTCCGGAGAGGTTCTCGGCGCCGCTGGCCTCGGAAAGGCGGACGGCGGCCCACAGGCGTAGATGCACCGAGCCGCCGCGCGGGTAGCGGCCGGGCCCGATGCCGCGCAGCAGCAGCCGCGCGCCGGCCACGCAGATCGCCATGCGGCCGGGCGGGGAGATGAACAGCAGGAACGCGATCAGCGTCCACCACCACGACAGCTGTGGCAGCCAGGGCAGCGAGCCGGACCAGGCGGCGATGTTGCCGACGATCGCCAGCCAGGTGAGCCACTGCAGTCCGGTGAGGGTGGTGAGCGGGATGGTGGCGAGCACCTGCGCCGCCTGCGCGGGCCGTGGGGTCGGGCGCACCGTCCGTTCCGCGACGGCGACGGCGGGCGTGGTCTGCTCCAGCAGGTCGGCCAGCGCGCCGAGGCGGGGATGATCGTAGACATCGGCGACGGCGATCTGTGGATACCGTTCGCGCAGCGCCGTGACCAGCTGCGCCGCCGCGAGCGAGCCGCCGCCGAGATCGAAGAAGTCCGCGTCGAGGTCGCCGACCTGGGCGCCGAGAATGGAATCCCATAGTCCGGCAACCCATTGCGCGGTGCCGGTCAGATCGTTGTCGTCGTCGTCCTCGGCGGCATCGGGCAGCGGCCAGGGCAGCGCGTCGCGGTCGACCTTGCCGGAGGTGCGGGTGGGCAGCTCCCCGACCACCGCGAGCCGGGGCACCAGCGGGGCCGGGAGTCGTTCGGTGAGGATGGCCCGCGCGGCCTTGGCGTCGAACTCCGGCCCCGGGCCGGTCAGGTAGCCGACCAGGATCTTGTTGCCCGCCTTGGTGGTCCGGATGGCCGCCGCGGCGCCGGTGACACCGGGGAGATGCTGTAGGGCGTTGTCGATCTCGCCGAGTTCGATGCGCCGCCCGCCCAGCTTGATCTGGTCGTCGGCGCGGCCGAGGAAGACCAGTCCGGCGCTGTCGTTGCGGACCAGGTCGCCGCTGCGGTACGCGCGCTCCCAGCCGACGGAGGCCAGCGACGCGTATTTCTCGGCGTCCTTGACCGGGTCGAGATAGCGAGCCAGACCGACGCCGCCGATCACCAATTCGCCGGATTCGCCCTCTGCCACCGGGTTACCTGCCTGATCCACCACGACCAGATCCCAGCCGTTGAGCGGGAGTCCGATGCGGATCGGCCACTGGCCGTCCAAACGCGCCGCGCACGCGACGACCGTCGCTTCGGTGGGGCCGTAGGTGTTCCACACCTCGCGCGCCGAATCGCCGTTCCCGGCGAGACGTTCGGCGAGTTCGGGTGGAACCGCCTCGCCGCCGAAGATGAGCAGGCGCACCGCCTCCAGCGCCTCGACCGGCCAGGTCGCCGCCAGCGTCGGCACGGTCGAGACCACGCTGACCTCCCGCCGCACCAGCCAGGGACCGAGATCGGCGCCGGTGCGCACCAGCTCACGCGGGGCGGGCACCAGGCAGGCACCGTTGCGCCAGGCCAGCCACATCTCCTCGCAGGACGCGTCGAAGGCGACCGACAGACCCGCGAGAACCCGGTCGCCGGGCCCGATCGGGGCGTCGGGGAGGAACAGGTCGGCTTCGGCGTCGACGAAGGCGGCGGCGTTGCGGTGCGTGACGGCAACGCCTTTCGGAGTGCCGGTGGAACCGGAGGTGAAGATGATCCAGGCGTCGTCGCCGGGGCTGGGCAGCGTCGACCAGGTTGCCTCGCGCTGCTGCTCCGCCGCGCGGATGCCCGCGGCGGTGGTCTCGATGCCATCGGCGGTCACGATCGCGGTGACCTGCGCCTCGCCGAAGACGAGGTGGGCGCGCTCGTCCGGGTCGTCGGCGTCGACCGGCACGTACGCGGCCCCGGAGTACAAGATGGCGAGGATGGTCACGTAGAGCCCGCGGGTGCCCGACGGCATGCGCACGCCGACCCGGTCGCCCGGCCGCACGCCCGCCGTGGCGAGGCGGGCCATGGTCTTCTCGATCTCGACGACCAGCTCCAGGTAGGACAGCACCACTCGGCCGTCATCGATGGCGGGAGCGTCGGGATGTGCGAGCGCCGTGGCGGTCAGGATGTCCACGAGCGTCCTGGCCTCGGGGGCGCGGTCGCCACGCGACAACGGGCGCGCCGGCGAGTCGACGTCTGTCTCGAGCATGGTGCTCTGCGCACCTCCCATCGGCCTGCCTCACACTTTCCTGTTGTTGTGTCATAGCTGGGTTACCAAAGGGCAAACGCCACGACGGCCAATCGTCCACGGTACCCGGGGTCGCTGTCGTTCGTTGTTCACCGGACGCCGCCCGGGATCGACTGGTGCGGAGAGCGTTGTTGCAGGTGAGATCGATATTTGTCGCATCGCACAGGGCAACCGCTGGTCGGCGGGGCATCCCGTTGGTTCGCCGGGAGATCGCTGGGTGCGGGGGTGTGATTCCGCTCATGGCTGCGCTCGACAGACTCCGCCACGCGGTGGCGTCGATGCCGAGTGCGCAGAGGTTCACGGCGGGCTTTCGCAGCCGGTTGCGGACGTGCCGGTGCAGCAGGCCCACGCAGAGCAGCGTCAGATCGACGCGGCTCGCGCGCTGTCGTGGGGGTGCTTGTAATGGCTCTCGCGTGGTGGTTATGTCCACGCGGTGCTCGTAAAAGCTCGGGTGGAACGTGGTTGACAGCGCCGGGGCGCTTCTGCCACTCTCGGGTCAGGTCACGAGTGCCAGCGTCAAGCCCCGGCTTGCTGGCCGGCAACCCTCCTCCGCGGTGGGGTGCTCCGGGTGACGACCCGGCCGCCGCCCAACTGGGCGCGGCAAGCGCGGACTCGACGAATCATTTCGATTGCGGGTCCCTGAGCCGACGGGATTTCACGTGATGACTACTGCTGTCGACAATGCCTGTGCCGCACTCGCCCGAGTCTCCGGTGACGAACTGCGCGTACCGCTGGTGCAGGGTGGAACGGCGACCTACGCCAACTTCGACTACGCGGCGAGCGCGCCGGCGTTGACCCAGGTGACCGACCGTGTGCAGCAGTTGCTGCCGTACTACGCGAGCGTGCATCGCGGCGCGGGCTACGCCTCCCGGATCTCCACCGAGTGCTACGAGGCCGCCCGCGGGTCGGTCTCCCGGTTCCTCGACGCCGCCGACGACCAGGTGGTGGTCTTCACCCGTAACACCACGGACTCGCTGAATCTGCTCGCCTCCTGCGTTCCCGGCGACACCGTGGTGCTCGACGTCGAGCATCACGCGAACTTCCTGCCGTGGACCAGGCGCGGTCGCCGCGTCGTAGCGGCTGCCGACACGGTCGAGGAGACCGTCGGCAGGTTGGTCGCCGAACTGTGTAGCAGGCCCGCCGCATTGCTCGCGGTGACCGGCGCGTCGAACGTGACGGGGGAGGTGCTTCCGCTGGAGCGGCTGGCCACCATCGCCCACCAGTGCGGCGCCCGGATCCTGGTGGACGCGGCACAGTTGGCGCCGCATCGGCGGATCAGCCTGCGCGACACCGGAATCGACTACGTGGCGTTCTCCGGGCACAAGCTTTACGCGCCGTTCGGCGCGGGTGTGCTGGTGGGCCGGCGGGATTGGCTCGACGCGGCGCGGCCCTATCTCGCGGGCGGCGGGGCAGTGCGCGAGGTGAGTATCGACGGGGCCGAGTGGGCGCCCGCTCCGCAGCGCCACGAAGCCGGGTCGCCGAACGTGCTCGGCGCCGCCGCGCTGGCGGCGGCCTGTGACGCGCTCTGGGCCATCGACGCCGAAACCCTTGCCGCGCACGAACACCGGCTCGCCGACCGCCTGCGCGACGGCTTGGCCGCGATTCCCGGACTTCAGCTGTTGCGCATCTGGATCGACAGCCCCGATTCCGTCGGCATCGTCGCCTTCACGCTCGATGATTTCGCCCCCGGCCACGTCGCCGCCTATCTCTCCGCCGAACACGGCATCGGCGTGCGCGACGGACGTTTCTGCGCCCACCCGCTGCTCACCCGCCTCGGCTTGGACGGCGCACTGCGCGCCAGCATCGGCCTCGGCACCACCTCCGCCGACGTGGACCGCCTGATCGATGCGCTCGCCGCACTCGTGCGAACCGGCCCCACCTGGAACTACGCCCCCACCAACGGCCTCTGGAACCCCACCCCCGAAACCCGTCCCTTCACCTCTACCGCCCCCAGCGGCGCCGCCCCCTGCCTCGTCGGCTGACGAAACGTCCGCCCGATCCGGGCGCTGCCGCCGGATACTATCGCCGTATCCGAACCCGAACCTCGAGGCGGACTTATGAGCACACTGCCGGTGTGGGCCACCGATCCGGGCGCCCTTCTTATTACGGAGGAGGGTTACACGGCGCTTCCAGAGGAAATCCAGCGGCAGATCGAGGTGGTCGACGGCCATGTCATCGTCTGCCGCAGCGGCACCTTCGAGCACAATAACGTGGCCAGGCGGCTGGCCAACGCGTTCGAGCAGGCGAGTCCGGACGAGCCGTGCACCGGCGTGGTGACCGACTTCGAAATGCATTACGTGCGCAGCCGTCCGGGAAGCCCCGGATTCTCGTTTCGCCGTCCGGACGTGGCGTTGTACCGGTGCATCGAGGGTGACCGGAAATTGACCACTGCGGATGTGCTGTTGGTGGTCGAGGTGGTCTCGCCGGGGTCCGAGTACACCGACACCGTGGACAAGTGCGCGGAGTACGCGAACGAAGCAATCCCGATCTACTTGATCGTGCATCTGGCCGCGGATCGCAAAATAAAGATCATCCAGGAATATCGTCTCGACTGGGCGAGCCGCAGTTACCGGTTGGCGGAAACCCACCAGGATGTGCTCCGGCTGACCGGTCCGTTTCCGGTCGACGTCGACTTCGCCGCCCTGGACGGCGCCTGAGATGTCCGCCGAGAGACGGTGCCGAGCTTTGGAGCGGCCGGCCCGCGCGCTCGCCGCGGTGTTGGTGCGGGTGCGGCCTCGGGTGGCGTAGTCGAACTGTGGGTCAGTCGCCCAGTGCGGTCGGGCGGTAGTAGCGCCCGTTGTAGTACAGCAGTGGCGCGGCGGCGGGTTTCTCGTCGGTGTTGTCGTGCACCCGGGTGACCAAGCCGACGACGAAGGTGTGGTCGCCGATGGGGATCAGCTGGTGCACGGTGGCGCGTAGCCAGATGGGGGTGCCGTGCAGGACCGGCTCGCCGGTGTCCAGGGTGGTCCACAAGGCGCGGTCGGTGAAGCGCTTCTCGGCGGTCCGGGAGAACCGATGCGCCAGGTGCTGCTGGTGTTCGCCGAGGAAGTGGATGACGACGGACTCGGCGTCCAGCATGGCGGACAGGCTGGAGGAGGTGTGCGCGATGTTGAACGAGACCAGCGGCGGGTCCAGGGACAGCGAAGCGAAGGAGGTCGCGGTGAAGCCGACCGGCCCCCGCGGCGAATGCAGCGTGACGACGGTGACGCCGGCGGGATAGTGGCGCATGGACGCGCGATACTGCTCCGCGGTGATGCCGCTCAGGTCATCGGGAATCCGCAGTTCCGTCTCGGGGCGTGGTGCGTCGGTCACATGACGAAACTACGCCCGGATTCCCCGCACGCGAGGTGGGTGTGGCGTTCGGCATGATTTCGCGACCCGCGCCGGAGTCAGTCCACGTCGAGCGGGAGACCGGCGGTGATCCGCAGCAATTCCGGGAACGACGTGCGGAAGATCGTGTTCGGGTGCCCGCCCGCCGCCCAGATCTCGCGATGGCGCCCCAGCGCGTTGTCCACCCAGGTAGGCAGGTTGGTCGGGTGGCCGACCGGCGCGACGCCGCCGACGGGCTGGCCGGTCACCGCACGCACCATATCGGCGGGAGCGCGGGTCAGTGTGCCTTCCAGACGCGCGCCGGTCTTCACCAGATCGACCTGGTGCTCGCCCGACACCAGCAGCAGCACCGGGTCGTCGTCGAGCAGGAACACCAGCGATTTCGTGATCGCCCCCACGTCGACGCCGAGTGCGCGCGCGGCGTCCGCCGCGGTGTGCGTCGGTTCCGGTTGGGCGACGATGAGCCCATGATGACCTCGGGAGATGAGGGTGTCCGCGACCCGGCAGGCGACCGGTGGCAATGACGACCTGCGCATCTCACCAGGGTAGAGCGATTGCGGACGGTACGCCGGACAAGTCGAATCGCGGGCTCAGTATTCCGGGTAGCCCTCGCTCGGACCGAGCATCCCGGCGATCCGTTCGCGGGTGATCCGCGCCAGCTCCGGCAGATCGCGCGACGAGACCGGTTCGTGCGCAACCGCTTCGAAGGCGCGGTCGACATCCCGCGGAGACAGCGCGAGCAGTTCCAGATCGGCCTTGGTCAGCAGGGCGTCCCGGTCCGGATACGGTCGGGCGTCGCTCAGTGTGGCGGCCCATGTGACGTTGCAGCAGCACTCGTACAGGGCGTGCACCGCGCGGGCGCGCGGCATTTCGTTGAACCGGTCCAGGCCGATTCCCCGATGCATCAGCATGGTGTCCTCCGAACCCGATGAATGAGGTTTGCTGACTCGACCATGATCCGCCGTCCGGCGAGGCGGGAACCAGTGCGCCGCCGCCATTTTGCACAGGATTTACACGCTGCGGAGTTTCACCGCGAATCCTCGCATACCGGGATCTCCCGGGCCGGGATACCGGCCGCGCGTCACCTCGATACGCTGTACAAATGACAGATTGGCAGGCTTTCACCGTCGAAACCAAGGATCACGTCGCGCAGGTGACGCTGACCGGCCCCGGCAAGGGAAATGCGATGGGTCCCGACTTCTGGCGCGAGCTGCCGGAGGTCTTCCATGCGCTGGACGCCGACCCGGAGGTGCGCGCCATCGTGCTGACCGGCTCGGGAAAGCATTTCTCCTACGGTCTGGACCTGCCCGCGATGAGCGGCACGTTCGGGCCGCTGATGGCCGAGCGCGCCCTGGCCGCGCCGCGTACCGACTTCCTCACCGACCTGCGCAAGATGCAGGCTTCGGTCACGGCGGTGGCGGACTGCCGCAAGCCGGTGATCGCCGCGGTGTCCGGCTGGTGCATCGGCGGCGGGCTGGATCTGATCGCGGCGGTCGACATCCGCTACGCCAGCGCGGACGCCAAGTTCAGCTTGCGTGAGGCCAAGGTCGCGATCGTCGCCGACATCGGTTCGCTGCACCGGCTGCCCGGCATCATCGGCGAGGGTCACCTGCGGGAGCTCGCCTACACCGCCAAGGACATCGACGCCGCGCGAGCGGAGAAGATCGGCCTGGTCAACGACGTCTTCCCGGACCAGGAAGCGGCGCTGGACGCGGCGCACGCCACCGCGCGTGAGATCGCCGCCAACCCGCCGCTGGTGGTGCAGGGCGTCAAGGACGTGCTGGATCAGCGCCGCAAGGACGAGGTCGCCGCGGGCCTGCGCTACGTCTCCGCGTGGAATGCCGCGTTCCTGCCCTCGGAGGATCTCACCGAGGCGATCAAGGCCGTCTTCGAGAAGCGTCCGCCCGAGTTCCGCGGCCGGTGACTCCCACGGCGCGCCCGCACCGCCGTGGGCGCGCCGTGCCCGCACCCAAGGGTGGGTATCGAGGGTGGGCAAGGTGATTCGCCTCAGGGTTGCGTTGCCCTCACCCTAGGGGTGGGTGTGCGAGGCGCCGATCGCCCATATCGTTTGGGACGTCGGAAATTTCGCCTCGCATTCAGGAGCAAAACCAATGCGTATCAAGTCCTTCTTCGCCGCTGGTCTGCTGGCCATCGCCGCCGTCGCCGGGGTGTCGACGGCTGCTTCGGCCTCGGCCGCGCCGGTTTACCAGGATGTCGCCTACGGCGGCACCTACGTGGGCACCTACGCCACGCTGTACGCCTGCCGTGCCGACGGCGAGTCGCCGAGCACCGGCGGCTACTACTGGGAGTGCATCGAGAACTGGGACGGCTGGGACCTTTACATCTACTACTGAGCCACCTGTCACAGAGAAGGGGCATCCGGCATCCGGGTGTCCCTTTTCGCCTTCCGAAATCCGAATTTCAGCTCACACAACAAAAGCGGGGAGTCCGTTGAGAACGGACTCCCCGCTTTTGTTGTGCCCAGCAGACTTTCAGTGCCCGCCCTGGTCCTTCAGGCGCTGAATGGACGCCTCCACTTCGGCCTCGGCTTCGGCGCGACCGACCCACTCCGAGCCCTTGACGTACTTGCCGGGCTCCAGGTCCTTGTAGCGCTCGAAGAAATGCTTGATCGCGGCCAGCTCGAACTCCGGGACGTCCTTCAGATCCTGGATGTGGTCCCAGCGCGGGTCGCCCGCGGGCACGCACAGGACCTTGTCGTCGCCGCCCGCCTCGTCGGTCATCTTGTACATCGCGACCGGACGGGCCTCCACGATCACACCCGGGAACACCGAGTCGGGCAGCAGGACCAGCGCGTCCAGCGGGTCACCGTCCTCGCCGAGGGTGTTCTCGATGAAGCCGTAGTCGGCGGGATAGACCATGGACGTGTACAGGAACCGGTCGAGCCGGACCCGGCCGGTCTCGTGATCGACCTCGTACTTGTTCCGGGAACCCTTGGGGATCTCGATCGTGACGTCGAACTCCACGCCATCTCCTTCGTGCATCGGTGCCGAGCCCGGCGACTCGGCTTCTTTCGGCGACTGCCGACTCGGCCGCTGCGGAGTGCGCCGACTCGCCAGGTTGTTCGGGGGAACGGTTGCGCAACGAGGATAGTGTGGTCGGCGCGGACATGGGTGCGGCAGGCGGCTGCTGCGGGAATCGGTCAGGAGAGCGGCGGCGACGTGTTTGGTGGCAACGAGAACATCGGTGGGCTGGCCGCCCGACGGCGCCGCAACAGATGGATCTGGATATCGACCACGCTGATCGTGCTGCTCGCCGTCGCCGTGGTGGCACTGGTCACGGTGCGGCCGTGGACCGACGAGTTCCGGCACGGCGGCCTGACCATCGTCGCCGCGCCCGCGCCGGTCGAGCCCTCCCCGCGGATCGGTCCGGCCCGGTCGACCGGTTCCGCGCCGAGTGCCGCGGGGATCGCCGCCGCGCTGGCGCCGGTGATCGGCAATCCGGACCTCGGCGCGTTCGCGGGGCAGGTGACCGACGCCGACAGCGCGATCGTGCTGTGGAGCGGTGACGCGAACCGGCCGATGATCCCGTCGTCCACCGCGAAGATCCTCCTCACGGCGGCCGCCCTGCTCACGCTGCCCGCCGAGCACCGGGTGACCACGAAGGTGGTCGCCGGTGCGGCGCCGAACGAGCTGGTGCTGGTCGGCGGCGGTGATCCGACGCTCACCGCGCAGCCGGACGGCAAGGGGTACTACCCGAACGGGCCGCGTCTGTCCGACCTGGTCGACCAGATCGAGACCGCGGGCCGCCCGGTGGACACGATCGTCGTCGACACCTCCGCCTTCGCGGGCTCGACCATGGCGAAGGGCTGGGACCCGATCGACATACCGGAGGGTTCCATCGCCCCGATCGAGTCGGTGATGATCGACGGCGGCCGCTTGCAACCGCTCGTCGAGTATTCGCCGCGTACCGCCACGCCCGCGCTGGACGCCGGCCGGCGACTGGCCGTGGAGCTGGGGCTCGACCCGGCACGGGTCCGGGCGGGCGTCGCGCCCGCGGGCGCGGCCGAAGTCGCCTCCGTGCGGTCGGCGCCGCTGCGTGACCGGCTGCGCGACATGATGGTGTACTCCGACAACGTGCTCGCCGAGACGATCGGGCGGGAGCTCGCCACGGCCACCGGTGGCGAGGCATCCTTCGACGGCGGGGTCGCCGCGGTGCGCGAGGCGCTGAGCACGGCAGGTTTCGATCTGACCGGCCTGGATATGCACGACAGCAGCGGGCTTTCGGTCGACGACCGGATTCCCGCGCGATTGCTCGACCGGGTCGTGGCGACCGCGGCCAAGCCGACCGGCGCCACGGCGGTGCAACCGGCCGGTACCAAGGCCAAGCCCGAGAACGACCGCGTCGCCGCCACCTTGGCCCCGATGCTCGACGCTCTGCCGGTCGCCGGCGCAACGGGGTCGCTGACCGGCCGCTACGTCGCCCGCGACCGCCAGGCCGCGGGCTGGGTTCGGGCCAAGACCGGAACTCTGTCGGTGTCCAGCGCGTTGGTCGGGTATGTGCTGGACGCCGATGGGCGGGTGCTGACCTTCGCTCTGATGTCGAACGACCGACCGCCGGAGGTGAGCAGGCCCGCGTTGGACGCGATCGCAGGCACGCTGCGAAATTGTGGATGCTCGTGACGGGTGGTTGATCATGACCCAGCAAGGTTCCGACACAGCCGGATTCGGCGCCGCGGACGTGGTCGAGCGGCGCAAGGGCCGCTCGGGTCTGTCCGGCGTGGTCGATTGGCGCCTGGCCGCTAGAACCGGCTCGGCACTGGCGCCCGCGGGTCCGCGCACGTCGCGCTATTCGGCCGAACAGGTCGTCGCCGAGCTCGCCGATTCCTCCGTGCGGGCCGAGGGGCCGGTCCGTGAGGTCAGCGGCTTGCTGGACGACCGGCCGGTCCCAGCGGCAAGGATCGTCGACCGGCCGGGGTGGATCGGAGCCGCCGCCGACTCGATGGCCCAGCTCACCGGCACCGGTGGGGCGCCGGTCGAACGCAAGCTGCTGGCGGGCAAACCCGCCGGTGTGCAGGCGGGCGCGATGCTCGCCTTCCTGTCCACCGCGATCCTCGGCCAGTACGACCCGTTCACGGGACCGGACGGCACCCTGCTGCTGGTCGCGCCGAACATCGTGGCGGTCGAGCGCGCGCTCGGGGTGTCGCCGAGCGATTTCCGGCTCTGGGTCTGCCTGCACGAGGTGACCCACCGGGTGCAGTTCTCCTCGGCGCCCTGGCTCGCCGAATACATGCGCGCCAATGTCGAGATACTCGGCGAGGTCGGTGACGAGCCGGTGAGCGACATGCTGTCGCGGCTGGTCGAGGAGGTGCGCGACCGCCGCCGCGGAACGGCCTCCGACGACCCGGCCGCGCGCGGTGTGGTCGGCCTGCTGCGCGCCTCACAGGCGCCGCCGCAGCGTGCGGCGCTGGACCGCCTGCTCATGCTCGGCACTCTGCTGGAGGGGCACGCCGATCACGTCATGGACGCGGTCGGGCCTTCGGTCGTCCCGTCCGTCGAGCAGATCCGCACCGCGTTCGACCAGCGGCGCAAGCGTCCCACCAACCCGGTGCAGCGCATCCTGCGCGCCCTGCTCGGCGTGGACGCGAAGGTCGCCCAGTACGTGCGCGGCAAGAAGTTCGTGGACGAGGTGGTCGCCACGGTCGGGACGACGCGGTTCAACACGGTGTGGACCGATGCCGAGACGCTCCCGCGCACCGACGAGATCGAGCAGCCGCAGCGTTGGATCGAACGGGTGCTGGCCTGAGCTAGCAGGCTGTTTCTGCCCCGGCGGTCAACCGTCGAGCGAGGCAGGCCGGTAGGCTGCGCCCATGGGGCGTGCGCCAGGAACCACACCCGGGCGCTTCGGATCGGAGGCCGGGTCGTCCGGTTCCGTGCCGCCACTCGCGCCCGCTGCCGATCCCACACGGCGCCTGCCCGAGACCGCGGCAGTGCTCGCCGTCCGCAGGGCGGTCCGGGACTGGCTGGCCGATTTCGGACCGCGAGAGACCGAGGAGCAGGCGGTCGCGGTCGCGCTGTCCGGTGGCGCGGATTCGCTGGCTCTCACGGCCGCGGCGGTGGTGGAGACGAACGCCGTCCACGCGCTGGTGGTCGATCACCGGCTGCAACCCGGTTCCGGCGCCGTGGCGGCCGAGGCGGCGGCCCGAGCCCTCGCCCTGGGCTGCCGGTCCGCGCGGGTGCTTCCGGTCGAGGTCGGCACCGAGGGCGGTGTGGAAGCCGCGGCGCGCCGGGCGCGCTACGCCGCGCTGGACGCGGCGCGTGACGGCCTGCCGGTGCTGCTCGGGCACACGCTCGACGACCAGGCCGAAACGGTGCTGCTCGGCCTCGCGCGCGGTTCGGGTGGCCGCTCGATCCAAGGAATGGCCCCCTGCGCCGAGCCGTGGGGGCGGCCGTTGCTCGGCGTGCGACGGGCGACGACCCGGCAGGTGTGCGCCGACCTGGGCATTTCACCACACGACGACCCGCACAACGCCGCCCCGGAGTTCACCCGGGTCCGGCTGCGCACCGAGGCGTTGCCGCTGCTGGAGCAGATCCTCGGCGGCGGGGTGGCCCCGGCGCTGGCGCGCACGGCCGAGCAGTTGCGTGCGGACGGCGCGGTACTGGACGCGCTCGCCGCCGAACTGCGGCACAACGCGAGTGATGGCCCGGCGCTGGTGATCGAGACCCTCGCCACTGCGCCCGCCGCCCTGCGGAAACGGGCAATCCGGGCATGGCTGCTCGACCACGGTGCGAAAGCCCTGACCACGAAGCATTTACAGGCAGTCGACGAACTGGTGACGGCTTGGCGTGGGCAGGGCGGTGTCGCGGTCGGCGGAGGACGGCCGGATAGCAGGTTGGTCGCCGGGCGCGAACATGGCAGGCTGACACTGCGGCTGAGTGAGGATGGGCATCGGAGGCGATGACGCAGACCGAACCGGCCCGACGGGCTCACCACCACGGAAGGAATTCAGCTGACGTGTACGGGGACGACATCGCGTCGGTGCTGATCACCGAGGAGCAGATCGCCGCGAAGACCCAGGAGCTGGCCGAAATCATCGCCAAGCGGTATCCCCCCGACGCACCCGAGGGCGATCTGCTGCTGGTGGGCGTGCTCAAGGGCGCGATCTTCTTCATGACCGACCTGGCCAAGGCGCTGCCGATCCCGACCCAGATGGAGTTCATGGCCGTCTCGTCCTACGGGTCGTCGACCTCCTCCTCCGGCGTGGTGCGCATCATGAAGGACCTGGACAAGGACATCGCGGGCCGCAACGTCCTGATCGTCGAGGACATCATCGACTCCGGGCTCACGCTGTCATGGCTCAAGCGGAACCTCTCCACCCGCAACCCGGCGTCGCTCGAAGTGGTCACCCTCCTACGCAAACCCGACGCGCTACGCACGCCCGTGGAAGTCGCGCACGTCGGCTTCGACATCCCGAACGAATTCGTCGTCGGCTACGGCCTCGACTACGCGGAGCGCTACCGCGACCTGCCCTACATCGGCACCCTGGATCCCAAGGTCTACGGCGGCTGACCGTCAGCCGGGCAGGATGCCGAAAATCGTTGCGGGGGAACCTGAACCACCGCGGTAGAGCGGTCCGCCCACCAGTACCCACGCGCCCGTCGCGGGCAGCGCGGCCAGGTTCGCCAAGCACTCCAGGCTGATCCGGTGCTCGCCGTAGAGCAGCTTCGACACCGCGTACGTCTCGTCGGTACCCAGGTCAGGGCCGAACGTATCGATGCCGAGCGCGCCTCGGCGGCCGAGCCTGCCGGTGCGCAACAGCCACCGCACCGTTTCCACCGCGAAACCCGGTTGGCGACCGGACGATTCGCCCGTGCCGACGAACTCCGGCGTACCCCACTTGGCGTCCCAGCCGGTCCAGGCGATCACCGCGGCGCCGTCCGGGATCCGGCCGTGCTCCGCCTCCCATCCCCGCAGATCGCCGACCGTGACGGCGTAGTCGCGATCCTGCGCGCAGAGCTGCCGGACATCGATCCGCACCGCGGGCAGCAGCAGATCGTCCAGCTCCAGTTCGTCCGCGGCCAGCCCGTCGGCACGGAAATGGATCGGTGCGCCCCAATGGGTTCCGGTGTGTTCGCCCTGCTGGATGTAGCGCAGGTAGTAGCCGTCGTCGGCGATCGTGGCCACGAGGTCGGCGCGGAATTCGGGATCGTCCGGGTACAGCGGCGTGGTGGCCGGATCGTGAACGTGCGACAGATTCACCAACCGTCCCAGCGGGCGCGGTGTGGTCATCGGGTCCGCTGCGGAATCGCTCTGGCCAGCGCGAGCAGATCTGCTTCGAGGAGCCGGAACAGCCGGTAGGTCAGCACGAAGGCCAGGATGCCACCCACACTCAGCACACGCACCGGAACGATCACCAACTCCAGGTCGGCGGCGTTGACGAAGGTCGCGCTCGCCACGCCCAGCAGCGGAACCGACGCCGCGACACCGAGATAGAAATTTCCGCGCTTGGCCAGCGCGCGCAGTTGCTTCTCGTCGCCGGGGCCGATGCCACCGCGCACCAAGAGCTGTGGATAGATCGAGCGCACCGCGTAAACCATGATCGGGAAGAACGGATAGGCCAGCGCGATCGCCGCGCACACCACCTGCGCGGCGAAGAAATGCAAGAAGGTCCCACGCGGCAGGTCGACACCCGAGAAGGCCAGACCCAGCGGCCAGATGATGCCCGCGACCAGCCAGAAGCCGAAGGGTATCCAGACCGCCCAATCACCCATCAGCAGCGTGTCCCGGCGCGCTTTCGCGAGCGTCCGCGCGGAGTACCCCTCGCCGCGGCCGAGGCGGAACGCGATGGTGAGCGGCCGCCGGGTCATGAACAGCAGCAGCAGCGCGGCGACCGGAAACGCGACGAGATTGTTGATCAATCCGACCGCCGCGAATTTCTCCTGATCCGCCGCCGACATCCGGTCGATGATCAGGGCTTGGTTCAGCTGGATGTTGTAGAAGCTGGCCAGCACGTTGGGGACGCCGACGCACAGCGCCGCGACCGGCAGCAGCCAGCCGCGCGCTCGGTACGCGAGGCTGTTCGGCGGCGGATCGACCAGGTCGCGGGCGCGGGTGTCGAGGCACAGGTCCAGTTGTCCGGCGAGTTCCGCGCCGCTGCGCCAGCGGCGCTGCGGGTCCGCGTGCAGGCACTCCAGCAGCACGCGGCGCAGCGCGGCCGGGGTGTCGTCGGGCAGGCGGGACAGCGCCGCGGCCGGGACGCCGTCGCGGCGCACCGCGAGCATTCGCGCGTACGTCTCGGTTACCGAACCCTCCTCGGTGGGCGGAGGATCGTCGAACGGACTCGCGCCCGTCAGCATTTCCCACAGCAGCACCCCGAGGGAGTAGACGTCGCTGGCGTTGCCCGGCGCCGGCGCATCGGGATCCAGATAGTGGGCCAGCTGCTCCGGGGAGCGGTAGACGAGTGCGTCGGTCGCGCCGGGATCGCGCGGCGCGGGGATGCGGGCCGCCGCCTCGCCGAGGGCGAAGTCGGCGAGCTTCGGGATGCCCTCCGCGGTGAACAGGACGTTCGCCGGTTTGATGTCGTGATGCAGTACGCCGTGGTGCTCGGCGTAATCGAGGGCGTCGGCCAGCCGCCTGCCCACCCACGCCACGGTCTCCGGCCAGCTCAGCCGCGCGATTTCGGCGCGCACGCTGGAATCCGAGGGCCGGATCTCGCCCTTGTCCTCCATGGCGGTGTCCACCGCGCGCAGCAGCAGCGCGCCGCCGTCGGTCACCGGGCCGCGACAGCGCTGCTCGAGGACGCCGACCGCGGTGCCGCCGGGGAGGTACTGCATGTAGACCAGGCGCGGCAGGGGGGCCACCGGGGCCACTGGGGCCGGCGGTGGCCTGCCCGTCGAGGCGTCGGCGTATTCCGTCGGGTCTGTGCGGGTGGCGTCGGGATCGATGTCCGTCGGCGTCGCGTCCGGATCATCGAGTACCGCGGTGCCATTGCCGGATTCCGCCGACCGCCCGGCCTCGTGATCGGGAACCGGCGCGCCCGCGCGGTGTGGGCGGCGCGCACGGTACGGGCTGGTGACAGTGGTGTCGTCGCTGTCGTCACGGGTGCGGGCGGCGTGTGTCGCCGCTGCGACCGTCGCGTCGTCCGCGGTGGATCGTCCGCCGGTGGCGATGTCGGCTCGTTCGGTGTCGCGAAGGTGGGCCTGGGCGATGGTGGCGTCGTCGTCTGGGCGGCTCGCGGTCCGGCCGGGCGGTGGGGCCGCGACGGTGTCGTCGGGTTCGAACGGCTCGGCGATCGCGGGGCGCGGCGCGGCGATGGTCGACTCCGCGTCGGCTGTGGGGCTGCCGTTCGCGGGCGCACCGGCGACGGTCAGCGTGCGTGCGGCGTCGGCGCTGAGCACCCGCTGGTCGAAGACGCGCACGATGTGGGCGTGGTCGAGCTGGGCCATCGTGTGCGGCGCACCCGCCCGTCCCGCGGAGAACCGGACGGCGACCAGCCGCTGCATGGAGCGTTGCCTGGCCAGGAAGACCCGGCCGAGCAGGCCCGCGCCCAAGTCGGTGAGCAGGTCGAAGTCATCGATCCGCAGACCGGGCGCGAGGTCGGCGAGTGCGGCCAGGGCGTCGCTCGATTCGCCCGCCTCGTCGGCATCCTCGGCGGCGAAATCGGCGAGGCGTTCGCGGATGGCGTGGGTGAGGTCCGGATATTCGGCGAGGAAGTCCTCCGCCGGCAGCGGTCCGCGTCCGCGGCGCGCCAGGAATTCCTCGCACACCAGATCCAGGAGCTCGGGGCTGCCCGCCACCTCGGGGAATTCCTCGCGATACTCCGCGATCCGTTTGCCGAGCCCTTCGCGCTCCCAGCGCCGCCGCAGATCCACTCGGATCAGATCGACGAGTACGGCCAAGCGCACCTGCGTGCCGTCGGGCACGTAGTCGCGGATCTGTGGCGGCAACCGATCGCTGTGAAGGCTGCGTTGCCAGTCGGCGGCGAACCGGACGACGGCATCGGTGCGCGGAGAGCTCACGTGTCGGTCTCCACGGCGGCCGTTTCCACCCGTGCGGATCGGTCCTCGGGGGGCCCTTGTCCGGCGGCTTCGGGATCGACCACCCGCTCCAGCGCCCGCAGATCCGCTTCGAGCGCACGAAACAGCAGATAGGTACCCACGAACGCGAGTATGCCGCCTACGCACAGCAGCCGGACGGCGAAGATCACCGACGGGATGTCGGACGGGGGCAGGAAGGTAACTCCGGTGACCGCGAGCAGCGGCACCGAGGCGGCGACCGCGAGGTACCCGTTGCAGCGCCGGTCCAGGCCGCGCAGCCACACCGCGTCCTCGGGACTGATGTCCCCGTGCCGCAGGAAAAGCGGATAGATGCACCGCACCATGTACAAGGTCAACAGGAAGAAGGGATAGGCGACCGCGATCGCGCCGCACACCACCAGCGAGGAGAAGAAGTGCACCATGGCGCGTGCCGATATGTCTCCGGTCGACACCTGTAGCGCGAGCGGGAAGATCAGCCCGGCCAGCACCCACAGTGAGAATGCCACGGCTACGGCACGATCGCCCATCAGCAGCGCGTCCCGTCTGGCGCGCTGCAAGGTCTCCGGATCGAATCGTCGTCCTTTGCGCAGACCGCGCGGCACGGTGAGCACGTATCTGGCCATGTACAGCACCAGCGCGATACCGGCCGGGAAGAAGATCGCGTTCACGGTGCCGGTGATGATGAGGAAGGTCTGCTGGGCATTCTCGGTCATCCGGCTGATGATCAGGTGCTGGTTGTGCTGGATGTTGTACAGCGAGGCGAGCACATTGGGCAGTGCCATCGCCACCAGCGCGACCGGCACGATGTACGGGCGCAGCCGCCGCCGCCAGCTGTTCGGCGCGGGATCGACCAACTCCCGCGCACGCGCGTCCTGGCACATCTCCAGCTGCCTGGCCAGCAGCGCGCCGCTGGACCAGCGGTCGGCCCGCTCCGGTGCGAGACAGGTCAGCAGCACGCGGCGCAACGCGGCGGGGCAGTCGGGCGGGACCCGCTCCAGCGCGGCCGCGTCCACGCCGCCGCTGCGCCGCTCCAGCATGGCTTCCAGGGTGGTGTCGTCGCCGTGTCGGCCCGCCCCCGCCGTGCTGTCGTCGAACGGCTTCGCGCCGGTGAGCAGCTCCCACAGCACCACCCCGAGCGAATAGATGTCCGCGCGGGTGTCCAGGTCTGCCGCGTTGCGACCGAAGCTGGGATGACAGGCTTCCAACTGTTCCGGCGACATGTACGCCAGCGAGCCGCCGAAGTAGGCCACCGGGCTGGTGCCTTCTACGTTGCGGCTGAAGCTGATGTTGAAGTCGGCCAGTTTCGGCACGCCCTCGGCGGTGAGCAGGACGTTGGCCGGTTTCACGTCGCGGTGCAGCACACCGTGCGAGGAGGCGTAGTCCAGCGCCTCGGCCAGTCTGCGGCCCAGCCAGGCCACCGTCTCCGGCCAGCTCAGCCGCGCGAGTTCGGCGCGCACGCTGGAATCGGTCGGCCGGATCTCGCCCTTCTCCTCCATCGCCACGTCCACGGCGTCCAGCAGCAGCCGGCCGCTGCGCTCGGCGGGCGGGGTGGCGCGCACCCAGCGCAGCACGCCCAGCAGCGTGCCACCGGGGAGGAATTGCATGTAGAGCAGTCGCAGCCGGCGCGCGGCACCCTCGGCGTCGTCGAGTAGCCGCTGGTCGAAGACCCGCACGATGTAGTCGTGGTCGAGTTGAGCCAGCGTCTGCGGCTCGGTGCCGTGATCGGCGGAGATCTTCACCGCGACCAACCGTTGCAGTGAGCGTTGCCGCGCGAGGAAGACCCGGGCGAACGCGCCGCTGCCCAAACCGGTCAGCAGATCGAAATCATCGATCCGCTGCCCGATCTCGATCCGGTCGAGCGCGGTGTAACGCCCCGGTCCGGTACCGATCGTCGTGGGCACGGCGGTGGCCGTACCCATCGGATCGGCGGCGGTCGTTCTGGTCATCTCAGAATCACGAGAGGACTCGGCGGTTCGGTTCAACGCGGTGTCGGCGAAGTCGGAGCCGGGGTGCGCGAGGGCGGTCCGGGTGGAATCCTCCAGCGTCGCGCGATGCGTGCTCTGGTCGAGCTCGTCGGCGTTCAACAACTCGCGCAGTTCCTCCGCCTGCCGCGGATATTCGCGCAGGCATTCGCGTGGATCTACCCGTTCCCCACTCTGCCGGCGGATGACGAACTCCTCGTACACCAGACCGGCCGGAATATCGTCGGACCCGAGTTCGGGAAATTCGGCGCAGTAATCGGCCAAGCGCATGCGAGCGGCGCGTTCCGGCGCGGCCCCCGGACGGTGCAGCCAGCGATGACGCAAGTCGACACGGATCAGCCCCAGCAGGGCTTCGCGGCGCAAGGTCGTGGCGTCGGGCAGGAATTCGGCGATGGTCGGTGGGCGCCGGGTGGATTCCCACGCCGCGGAGAACGCCGCCACGGCGTCGGATTCGGCACGTAACAGCCCGCCACTCCTCGCACGGGTGGAAACACCCGTGTCGGGATCGAAACTTCTTTCAGAGTTCGCACTCATGTCGGACCTAGTGGCTCGGCGGACGCCGCGGAATCCGCATCGGTCTTTGGTCGGATGAGGCGAAAATTTCCCGCCACACCCGACTCCATCATCCCCCGCGCCGTATTCGAAATGATAACTTGCGGCTCGACAGTGGATCACCCGATTTCGACAACGACGCGACGGGGGATGACCAGCACATGTCTGACGAGGCCGCGGTAGTGGCGAACGGCTCGATGTCGGCGGCGAAGGCCGCGCCGCGAACAACCGTTCCGAATGCGAAGACCACCGAACCGACGCTCACCGCAGTACGAGTGACCGCGGCCGACGGACGGCCGGAGCGCCTCCGGGAGGCCGAATCCGGCTCGGAGCGCGGCCCGGCCGCGACGATCGCGGCCTGCGTGCGCGACGGCTTGCTGCATCCCGGCCAAGTGGCGGCGGACGCCGGCACGCGGATCGCGGCGGCCGACCGGAAGGACAACGCGTTCAGCGTCCTTCGCGCCGAGCAGGCCATGGCCGAGTCGGCCGGCCTGATGGAGCGCGCCGACCTCGACGTGCTGCCGATGGCCGGTGTGCCGGTCGCGGTCGAACACGGAACCCCGATCGCGGGCGAGCCCGCGCCGTGGGGTCCGGCGGCCACCACGGACCATCCGGTGGTGGCCAGGCTGCGCGCGGCGGGCGCGGTAATCCTCGGGCACGTCGCGGCCCCCGAACTCGGCCGTTGGTCGACCAGCGCGGGCACCGAGCGCGTCATCCGCAATCCGTGGAACCCCGCGCGCAACGCGGGAAGCGGGGCCGCCGCCGCGGTCGCGGCCGGGCTGGTCCCGGTGGCACACGGCTACGACGGTTTGGGCGCGGTGCGGATCGCCGCCGCGTGCTGTGGGGTCTTCGGCATCAAAGCTGGGCAGCACACGGTCCCCGACGTGGGCGCGTGGGCGGGCACGGTGGAAAACGGTGTGCTCGCCACGAGCGTGGACGACGCCGCGCTGGCGCTGTCGGTCCTGGCGGGGCGGCCGGACCTGGCCGAGGTGGACCCACCCGGCCGACTACGCATCGGCCTGGCCGTGGATCCGCCCTCTCCGCTACTGCGCGTCGACCGGCACTGGACGGCCGCCGCCCGCAGAGCGGCCTCGGTGGCCGCGGCGGCAGGCCACTCGGTGGAACCGACCGCACTACCGTACGGAAACGCCGTGTTCGCGGCGTTCCTACGCTGGTTGGCCCTCAGCGCACGCGATGTCCCCGCGCTACCGGAGCCGGACCAGCTATCCCGCAGAGCCCGCCGTCGTCTGGCCCTCGGCCGGACGGTGCATCGGTTCCGGCTCGCCCGCCCCGCCCAGATCGACCGGGTGGAAGCACGACTACTGGAGTTCTTCGAGCGCTACGACGTGGTGATCACTCCCACGCTCGCCGCCCCGCCGCCCATGGCGCGGGCCTGGCACTTCCGCGATCGACCGGCCACTCTGCTCGCCGGCGCGCGATTGGCACCTTTCACCCCGCTGTGGAACCTTGTTGGCTGGCCCGCCGCCTCCGTTCCTATGGGCATGCACCCTCGGTCGGACACGCCGGTGGCGGCCCAGTTCGCGGGACCACCCGGCAGCGAATCCACCCTGTTGCGGCTGTCCGCGCAGATGGAAGCCCGCTGTCCGTGGCAGCGCACCGCGCCCTGAACCCGCTGGTTCAGACGCTGACCGGCGACTGCTGCGCCGCGAAACCGCCATCGACGGCCCGGCCGGCGAACTCGAGGATGGTCGGCCGGTTGTCGTCGGCCCGCCAGGCCACGGCGAGTTCGCACGGCGCGAGGCCCGACACGGGGCGTGCGGTCAGACCGGGCCAGCGGTACATCGGCACGTTGTTCTCGGCGAGCAGGAGCACGCCGAGGCCGAGACTCACGGCTTCCAGCTTGTCCTCGGCGGTCGCGGCCTCGGCGCCGATCTTCGGCGCGCGGCCGCCGCGTCCGTCGTTGCCGAGCCAGAAGTCGCGCACCGCACCGGCTTCGGTGGGCAGTGCCACGAACGGCTCGTCGAGCAGATCGGCGAACGCGATGGTCTCCGAGACGGCCAGCGGGTGGTTCTCCGGAAGCAGCACCCAGCGCGGTTCGGTACGCAGTACCTGCCAGCGATAGCGGCTCTGGTCCGGCAGCGGGAGCCAGACGAGCGCCAGGTCGGCCTGACGGCCCGAGAGCCCGCTGGAGGGATCGGTCCACGAGGCCGCGTGCAACGCGAGTCGATGTCCGCTCGCGCTCTCCAGATCGCTGAGCAGGCCGCGGCCGAGCGCGGACTGGATACCGACGCGCAGCACCTCGCCCGCTTCCTGCAGCGAGACGTTGGTGACCTCCCACAGTTCCAGGATCTTGCGGGCGCCTTCGAGCAGCTCCTTGCCCGCGACGGTCAGCGCCACACTGCGCTGGTTGCGGTCGAACAGGACCACGTCGAGCTGACGTTCCAGCTGACGGATCTGACGCGACAGGGTGGGTTGTGCGATGTGCAGCCGCTGAGCGGCGTTGGTGAAGTGCAGTTCCTCAGCGACGGCGACGAAATACCGCAGGTCGCGCAAGTGCGGGTCCATAGCCCCTTGCTATCAGAATCAGTCCGGAATTTCCAGCCTTATCAGGCCGAAAAGTTCGGATACGGGTGCCGAAACAGTCGGCAGGTTTGTTAGAGACAGCATATTGCTTGTGATGGTGCTCCGCACTAGGCAGTTGGCGAATTCTCGGCACTCGCCGACGGTTTCTCGTCGATCTCCCTTACCTGGGCACTTGACCAGTAGCAATGGCACCATAGCGGGAGTGGCGATAGCGGATTGTGGACACCCCTGCGGTTGCCAACCATCGGCTGGGAATTTGCCGCTGACCGGCTACTCAGGGTTGCCGAGCTATCGAGTGATTTTCCTCACAAAATAGTTTCCGAACGCCTCGGCGCCCGCCCTGCGTGTGCTCCAGAAACGCAGCAGGGCGCCACGGCCGAGACGAAGCCCGGCCGTGGCGCCCCGGCTCGGCGCCAGCGCTCACGCGCCGCGGGCGCGCTCCTCGTATGCCTTGCGCTTGTCGGCGTCGACGTCGTCGAGGAACGCGCGGCCGGACCCGAGCGCCCGGCCGATGCCGTCCCCGAGCGCCTCCGGCAGCAATCCGACGAACTGCGAGATGAACCCCGCCACCGCGGTCACCCGGACCTTCGACTTCGGCGCGACGATCAACTTGGCGACGGCGTCGGCGATCTCCTTCGGCTCGGCGGGGCGCAGCAGTTTGGGCGGGGTGACGCCGGAACCGAGTTCGGTGTTGGTGAGCGTGGGCAGCACCGAGGAGAAGCGCACGCCGGTGCCGCGATACTCCTCCCGCAGCGTGTCGGTGAACCCGAGCACCGCGTGTTTGCTGGCGTTGTAGGTGGCCAGGCCGGGGATGTGGGTCTCACCGGCCAGCGAGGCGATATTGATGATGTGCCCGCTGCGGCGCGGCAGCATCCGGCGCAGCGCCAGCTTCGAGCCGAGGATCACGCCGTAGACGTTGATGTCCAGGATGCGCCGGGTCAGCTCCTCCGACTCGTCCACCACCTTGCCGGTCGGCATGATGCCCGCGTTGTTGATCAGCACGTCGATCGGGCCCAGCGTGCGCTCCACCTCGTCCAAGAAGCCGTCGAACGACTCCTGATCGGTGACGTCGAGCTTGCCGTAGTGCTCGAAATTCCGCGCGGTGCCCGACTCCTTGACGGTGGTCTCGTCGATGTCGCCGATCGCGATCTGCGCGCCGAGGGCTTGCAGCGCGGTCGCGGTGGCGAGCCCGATGCCGCGGGCCCCACCGGTGATGACGACGACCTTGCCGCGGATCTGCTTCGTTTCGGTCACTTGCCGTCTCCCTTGAGCTTCAACAGGGCCGGAATGTCGAGGCGGCGCAGGCCGCGCGCGCCCGCCGCGCGCATCGCGCCGAGTGCGACCAGCAGCTTCGGCATCGAATACGGGTACCAGAACAGTTCTTTCTGCTGGGTCGGCAGGATCGGCGTGGTGAGCGCCTGCTGACGGCAGTATTTACGCACGCCGTTCGCGCCGCCCCAGCGGGCGCCGACGCCGGACAGGCCCCAGCCGCCCATCGGCAGCGCGTAGCTGAACAGGTTCGCGAAGACGTCGTTGATGTTGACCGCGCCCGCGTTCAGCTGCCGCGCGATCCGCTCGCCGCGCTCCTTGTCGCCGGTCCACACCGAGGCCGAAAGCCCGTAGACGGAGTCGTTGGCCAGCCGGATCGCCTCGGACTCGTCGGCCACCTTCATCACCGGCAGGGTGGGCCCGAAGGTCTCCTCGCTGACGCAGGACATGGTGTGGTCGACGTCGACCAGCACGGTCGGCTCGAAGGCGGTGCCGAACCCGGCCCGCTTGCCGCCGGTCAGCACCTTCGCGCCGGCCGCGACGGCCTCCTCGACGTGGCGCTGCACGATGGCCACCTGGTTCTCGTTGGCCAGCGCACCCACGTCGTATTTCGACTCGCGCCCGTCCAGCCCTTGGCGCAGCGCCTTGACGTTGGCGGTCAGCTTCGCGACGAACTCGTCGTACACCGGCGCCTCGACATACACCCGCTCCACGGAGATGCAGACCTGGCCGGAGTTGAACATGCCGCCGAAGGCGATGCCGTGCGCGGCGCGATCGAGGTCGGCGTCGGCGAGCACGATGGCCGGGTCCTTGCCGCCGAGTTCGAGGCTGTAGGGCACCATCCGCTCCACGCACGCGGCGGCGATCTTCCGGCCGGTCGCGGTGGAGCCGGTGAACTGGATGTAGTCGGCGTTGCCGACCACGGCCGCTCCGGTCGCGCCCGCTCCGGTGACCACGGCCAAAACGGGCGGCGCACCGATCTTGGCCCAGCCCTTCGCCAGTTCGAGCGCCGAGAGCGGCGTCACCTCGGACGGCTTGAGGATGACGGCCGCCCCGGCGGCGAGCGCGGGGAACACGTCCATCACCGGCATGGCCAGCGGGAAGTTCCACGGCGTGATGACCCCGACCACCGGATAGGGCCGGTAAACCGTGGTCAATCGTTTGACCCGGGCCAGCGGACTATGCGGCGACGGGTGATCGTCGGCCAGGAATTTCGCCGCGCGGCGCGCGTAGTAGCCGATCAGGTCGGTGGCGAAGCCCGGGTCGATCAGCGCGTCCACCCGGGGCTTGGCGGTTTCGGACTGCAGCACGGTGGCCAGGCGGTCGGTGTTGTCGATCAGCCAGTCCTGGAACTTCAGCAGCCAGACTTTGCGGCCCTCGGGCCCGATCGCCTCCCACTCCGGCTGGTACAGCCGCAGTTCGCGCACCTTGGCCGCGACGGCCTCGGCGGTCTCGTCCGGCACCGTGCCGACGACCTCGCCGGTGCCGGGATTGCGCACCTGGATGACGGCGGGACCGTCCTTCTTCGCGGTCGTCTCGCGTGCCTGCGCCTTCTCGGTCGCGGGCGCTGGTTCCGTGTTGGTCACTGCTGTTCTCCCACTGACGTTGTGTTGAACCGCGGTCAGCTGACTGCTGTGAGTCAGGCCACTGAACTATGATCGTGACACAATCCGAAGAGACTTTCTTGGCCCATATTGTCAAGGAAGAAGGGCAAATTTGTCCCTGGGTAACAAACACTGTCGGCCTGAGGAGATGGCGATGACCGTGCGGCGCACGCCGCGCGCCGCGGACCGGCCGAGCCCGGCACCCGACGAGGTGCGCGACTGGCTGGCCGACTACGTCTACGAGACGATGCGCGCCGAGACACTGGAGCGGATCGTCACCCGGCTCGACGACGTCATCATCGCGCGAATCCCCGAACTCGCCGATCGCGATATGCGCCGCGACCTCGCGGCCAGCACCCGGGCGCACGCCAGGATCGTGCTCAGCCGCCTGCCCAGCGACGCCTTCGAGTTCTCGCTGCCGGAGGAGGCGCACGCGTTCGCGCGCAGCGTGGCCCGGCGCGGCTTCGAGCTGCGGTTGCTGCTGCGGGTCTATCACGTGGGTATGGAGGCGGTGCTGGACTACATGACCGAGGTCGTCGAGCACCGGCGGACCACGCCGGAACTCGAGCGCGTGGTGCTGCTGCGGTTGTTCGAGCGGGCCACCAAATGGATGAGCACCTCGGTCGAGTTGCTCACCGACACCTACATGGAGGAGCGCGAACAAGTCCTGCGCGCCGCCATCAACCGGCGGGCCGAGACCGTCCGCGCCCTGCTGGACGGCGACGACGTGGACGTCGAGCAGGCGTCGGTGCGGCTGGGCTACCGGCTCTCCCGGCAACACCTGGCCTTCGTGCTGTGGACCGACGAGCCGACCGGCGAGCCCGCGGACGCGGAGGCGACCGGATTGCTGGACCGGGTCGCGGCCCGGCTGGCCGCGTCGTTCGGCAGCGCACGGGTGCTCACCGTTCCGTCCGGCGCCAGCGCCATGTGGGCGTGGGCCGGTTCGGACGACGTGGAACGCGCCGCCGAACTCGCGGCGCCGGGACAGCTGGAGCGGCTGGCCGAGGCGCAGGTCGAGGCGCCGGTGCGGGTCGCGTTCGGTGTGCCCGCCGCAGGAATCGCCGGCTTCCGCCGCAGTCATCGCGAGGCGGTCGCCGCGCGGCAGGTCGCCGAGCGCGCACCTGCGGGCGGCCCGCGGGTCACCGGGTATCGAGCGGTGGAGATCGCCTACCTGGCCGGCGCGGACGAAGCGGCCATGCGCGGGCTGGTCGAGCGTGAGCTGGGCGCGCTCGCGAGCCGGGATGCGAACGCCGCGCGGCTGCGCGAGACGCTGCACGCCTATCTGCGCGGGCACCGCAGCCCGGAGGCCACGGCGAAAGCGCTCGGTGTGCACAAGAACACGGTTCGCTACCGCGTGCAGCGGATCGAACAGCTGCTGGGATATCCGATCGAAGAGCGGGGCTTGCCGCTGGAGATCGCGCTGGTGTGCGTCGACGTCTACGGCGCGGACGCCCTGCCCTGAACCGCGGCTACTCTCCCGCCACCGCCTCGCGCGCCGCGATGCGGCGCAGTGGCGGCTCGGTGGGCGGCGCCACCCTGCGGTCGGGTAACTCGGCGAGCAACGTGGTGGTCGCCTCTGCGATGGCCGCGACGGCCTTGTCGACGGCCGATTTGGTGGTCGAGCTCAGGCCGGACACGCCACCGACCTTGCGCACGTACTGCAGTGCGGCGGCATAGATTTCCTGCTCGGTTGCGGCAGGTTCCAGACCACGCAGGACGGTGATGTTTCTACACATGCGAGCACACTAGCCCCAGATCACGACATGCGTCAGGGCAAGAAGTCACCGAGGCCGAAAACTATTCGCCCAGCGGACGCGCACTCGACCCGCCGCGGCGACGAACATGCGCGGCCATCCGCGAATAGCGAGCGTCCGCCGGGACGGATGGGGAACAATCGGGGGCATGTCTGCGCGCGGTGTACCGACCTTGACGACGTTTCCGTACGCGGAGCTGGACGAGCGGGAGGAAGACCATTGGTCCGGCGCCGCGGTATCCGACGACGAACTGCGGGCGTTGGCCCTCGGCGCCTTCTACTCGGCGCGCTGGGACGCCTTCCACGACGCGCTGCTGCTCGGTCCCGAACGCGCGCATCCCCTCGGTGACCGGCGCGAGCTGGCCATCGACACGCTCACCGGAGCGTGGGGCATCACCGACGGCACCGAGGCGCGGGCCTCGATGGAGCAGTTGCTCGAGGGCATGCACGCCCCGCTCTACGCACTGGTGCACCCGCTGGTGGCGGCCTCGATCAACGCCAGCGAGCGCGATCGGTTCGGCGAGCGGGCCGACCGGCACCGGGCGTTCCTGCGGCAGGTCGGCGCGTTCCGCGGCATGGACAATCCGGAGGCGCTGGTCCGCGACTACGACATCTGGTCGCAGGCGATCAAGATCGGATTCACCGACCATCTGGCCCGGCCGCTGCCCAGCGACATCCACGCCTGGGATCTGGCCAGGGTGGTCGCGGTGGCCAGGATGGCCTACACGGCCGGCTACCTCGACGCCGACGTGGCCTGGGGCTATCTGGCGCGCGCCCTGCCGCTGGCCCAGAGCAAGTACCGCAACTGGCGTCAGTTCGGCGACGCCTACCTCACCGGCTGGACCTATTGGCAGGCCTGCGAGGACCTGGCCGAGCTGAAGAACGGCGGTGTCGATCGCCGCAAGGAACTGCTGCGGCTGTGGCTGCGCCCGACCAGCCCGTGGCGGCGGGTCGCGCTGAACTCAGCTCCCGTCGGGGAGTGAGCGCAGGATGCCGCGGCCGTAACGCTGGAACTGCGCGTCGTCGACCATGCCGAGGGAGTGCCGCTCGACCAGCAGCTCCCACTCCGAATACAGCTGGGCCACACCGGGATCCGCGGAGCCCGCGGCCCCGTCGGCGGATTCCCTGCGCACCGCGAAGTTCACCGCGCAGGTGACCCGCTCGGTGTCTGCGCGGTCGACGCCGGTGAAATGCAGCGTCCGGCTGCCGTCGTGCACCTCGATGCCGGTGGCGCCGCGCCCGGGACCGATCTCGCCGCGGCCCGCGGTGGGGGTGTCGGTGACGCGCGCCCACAAGACCACGGGGATCGGGAGTTCGTGCGCGTACCGGCTGTCGCCGATCGAGACGAACAGCAGGCGCGCCGTCGTCGCGGCGAGCACGCCGGAGCCGTTGCCCGCGGGTGGTTGCGCGATCGCGACGGCGGTCTCCAGGACGTACTCGTCCGGCGTCACGTAACGATGCAGAGCCGCTATCGCCTGTTTCGTCTCGCGGCGCGGCGACATCCTTCGGGTGGCCCGCTCCACGTCCGCGCGAACGGGACCGCCGCGGCCCCAGGTGGGCGCCGGCGGGCGCAGATCCGGCGCCGCCACGTCGATGCGCTGGGTGGCCAGGATGTGCGCGTTGAGCCGGTCGATGATCTCGATGGCCGCCGGGACGTCGTGCTCGGCGATCAGGACCGGCAACGGGGTGCGGTCCGCGGGCACGCCGGTGAGTACGGGCGTGGGATAACGCAGATAGATCTCGATGACGACCGCGTCGTCCGCGCGCCGGTTCAGCCGGACCTTGAGCAGGTCCGAGACCGGGACATCGAGGACGCGCTCGCCGTCGGACCCGGGCCGCAGGACGATCAGCCGGCCGCGGCCGTGACGCAGTATCGCTGTGGGTGTCCGTAGCTCGACTATGTCCATACCCCCTGCGCTCGTGTCTGGTGCGGCGCTCCCGGGGTTTTCGTGGTTTGCGAGCTACCGCCTACGTGCCCGTCGCTCGCGCCGCGAGGTTGTGTCGTCGCTCACGATAGGCCGAACATGCCATGATTGTTGCCACTTGGAGGAAGCCGGACCGGAGACATCGGGAACCACCGTCGATCCCCGGCCGTTTACCTCATTAGCTGCACCTGCAGTCGAACTGTGCGATGTATCGACTAGACCGTACGCGGTAACGTGGCATGTCCGCATCCGAACCCCCGCGGAACCGGACGCGCCAGACGCATCGCTAGGCAAGAACCGGAGACACCGGAAAGGACTGGCCGCCCCGGCCGACGCTCTATGAACCGCAAGACAGTGTTTCGCACCCTGGCCATAGTCTCGGGCATTTTGCTCGTGATCTATGCGTTCAGCTATTTCGGCAACGACACGCGGGGCTGGAAGAGCGTCGATACATCGGTTGCCCTGAGCCAGCTCGAGAACAAGAGCAACGTTCAGAACATTCAAATCGATGATCGTGAGCAGCAGCTGCGCATCGAACTGAAGGACGGCAACGACGCCACCGGCGGACAGAACAAGATCATCGCGAAGTATCCGGGCGGAAGCGAGACCTCCGCCCAGATCTTCGACGCGGTGAAGACCTCCGGCGCGCCCTACAACACCGTGGTCAAACAGGAGAGCTGGTTCACCCAGATCCTGCTGTTCGTGCTGCCGATGGTCATCCTGCTCGGGTTGTTCATCTTCGTGATGGCCCGCATGCAGGGCGGCGGCCGCGGCGGCATGATGGGCTTCGGCAAATCGAAGGCCAAGCAGCTGTCCAAGGACATGCCCAAGACCACGTTCTCCGACGTGGCCGGAGCCGACGAAGCGGTCGAGGAACTCTACGAGATCAAGGACTTCCTGCAGAACCCGGTTCGCTACCAGGCTCTCGGCGCCAAGATCCCCAAGGGCGTCCTGCTCTACGGCCCGCCCGGCACCGGTAAGACCCTGCTGGCCCGTGCCGTCGCCGGTGAGGCGGGCGTGCCGTTCTTCACCATTTCCGGCTCGGACTTCGTGGAGATGTTCGTCGGTGTCGGCGCCTCCCGGGTGCGCGACCTGTTCGAGCAGGCCAAGCAGAACAGCCCCTGCATCATCTTCGTCGACGAGATCGACGCGGTCGGCCGCCAGCGCGGCGCCGGCCTCGGCGGCGGTCACGACGAGCGCGAGCAGACCCTCAACCAGTTGCTGGTCGAGATGGACGGCTTCGGCGACCGCACCGGCATCATTCTGATCGCCGCGACCAACCGCCCCGACATCCTCGATCCGGCGCTGCTGCGTCCGGGCCGGTTCGACCGGCAGATCCCGGTCGGCAATCCGGACCTCGCCGGTCGCCGCGCGATCCTGCGGGTGCACTCGCAGGGTAAGCCGATCTCTCCGGACGCCGACCTGGACGGCTTGGCCAAGCGCACCGTCGGCATGTCCGGCGCCGACCTGGCCAACGTGATCAACGAGGCCGCGCTGCTCACCGCCCGCGAGCACGGCGCGGTGATCACCGGCGAATCGCTGGAGGAGTCGGTAGACCGCGTGATCGGCGGCCCGCGCCGCAAGAGCCGGATCATCAGCGAGCACGAGAAGAAGATCACCGCCTACCACGAGGGCGGCCACACCCTGGCCGCCTGGGCGATGCCGGACATCGAGCCGGTGTACAAGGTCACCATCCTGGCGCGCGGACGTACCGGCGGGCACGCCATGACGGTGCCCGAGGACGACAAGGGCCTGATGACCCGCTCGGAGATGATCGCCCGCCTGGTCATGGCGATGGGCGGCCGCGCGGCCGAGGAACTGGTGTTCCACGAGCCGACCACCGGCGCGTCCTCCGATATCGACCAGGCCACCAAGATCGCCCGCGCGATGGTCACCGAGTACGGCATGAGTTCCCGGCTCGGCGCGGTCCGCTACGGCCAGGAGCAGGGCGACCCGTTCCTCGGCCGCTCGATGGGCATGGGTTCGGAGTACTCGCACGAGGTGGCGGGCGCGATCGACGTGGAGGTGCGCAACCTGATCGAGGCAGCGCACACCGAGGCGTGGGCCATCCTCAACGACTACCGCGACGTGCTCGACGACCTGGCCACCGCGCTGCTGGAGCGGGAGACGTTGCACCGCAAGGATCTCGAGCAGATTCTCGCGTCGGTGCAGAAGCGCCCGCGGATCACCGCGTTCAACGATTTCGGCGACCGCGTCCCCTCGGACAAGCCGCCGGTGAAGACCCCGGGCGAGCTGGCCGCCGAGCGCGGCGAGTCGTGGCCGCCGGAACCGGCGGTGGCCGCGTCCGCGCAGCGTGACCCGCAGGCCTCCAACGGCTACCCGCCGCACGAAAGCGGTTACGGAGCTCCGCCGCAGTACGCCCGCCCGTCGGCACCCGGCTACCCGCTGCCGCAGGCGCCCGCCCCGGCCTATCCGCGCCAGGGCACCCACGGTTCGCGGCCGGACTACGGCGCTCCCGCGGGATGGTCGGCTCCCGGCTGGCCGCCCCGGGACGAGCCGCAGCAGCAGGGTCAGCCCGGCTGGGGTGACTCGCAGCAGCCGCGGCACGGCTACCAGCAGTGGGGTCCGCAGGGGACCGCGGAAGGCGGCTACGACCGGGACGGTTACGGTGACCGCGGCGGCTACGACGAGCCGCGCCGCGCCACCCCGAACGGCGAGGGCGACAACGGTGATTGGGATGGACCGAACGGTCGTCACTGAACAGTGACGATTAGGCTCGACCATCGTGGGGTGCCGAGAAATTGCCGGCGCCCTGGGAGTTTGGAGGTGTCCTCGATTGTCGGCCAACGATCACGGCGGTGGCTACACCCTCGCCGAAGCGGATAGTGCTGAACACGATGGTTTCGACATCGGCCTGGCGGAGCCTGGACCGGTCGCCCTGGAGAGCGGTAGATCGTTCGACCAGGCACGGGCCGAAGCGGCGGTGCGGGAATTGCTGCTCGCCGTCGGTGAGGACCCGGATCGGCCGGGGCTGCGGGAGACGCCCGCCCGGGTCGCACGCGCCTATCGGGAAACCTTCGCGGGGCTCTACGTGGAACCGGATTCGGTGCTCAACACCACGTTCGACGAGGGCCACCAGGAACTCGTGCTGGTGCGGGATATCCCGATGTACTCCACCTGTGAGCATCACCTCGTGTCGTTCCACGGCGTCGCCCACGTCGGTTACATCCCCGGCCCGCACGGGCGGGTCACCGGTCTGTCGAAGCTCGCCCGGCTGGTCGACCTGTACGCCAAGCGCCCGCAGGTGCAGGAGCGGCTGACCAGCCAGATCGCCGACGCGGTGATGCGCAAGCTGGATCCGCGCGGCACCATCGTGGTGATCGAGGCCGAGCACCTGTGCATGGCGATGCGCGGTATCCGCAAGCCGGGCGCGAGTACCACCACCTCCGCCGTGCGCGGGCTGTTGCAGTCCAACGCCGCCTCGCGGGCCGAGGCGCTCGATCTGATACTTCGGAAGTGAGCGGGCCCGCGGTGTCGGAACCGAGCAGCGGAGGGCGCGCGGCGACCGGGGACGACACCGCCACCGCACGCCCGGACGGTCGATCGGCGACCGGAGCGCGGGCGGGTGGGCTCGAGAGCGTCGGCGCCCGCGCCGGGCGATCCTGCGTGGTGATGGGCGTGGTCAATGTCACCAGCGATTCGTTCTCCGACGGTGGGCGATACCTCGATCCCGAGCTGGCCATCGCGCACGGCGTGCGGCTGTACGCCGCCGGCGCGGACATCATCGACGTGGGCGGCGAGTCGACCAGGCCGGGCGCGGTGCGCATCGATGCGGCGACCGAGGCCGCCCGGGTGACACCGGTCATCCGCGGCCTGGTCGCGGCGGGCGTGCCGACCAGCGTGGACACCATGCGCGCCGCGGTGGCCGCCGCGGCGATCGAGGCGGGGGTGTCGGTGGTGAACGACGTCTCCGGCGGTCGCGCCGACGCCGACATGGTGCGAGTGGTCGCCGCCGCGCGGGTCCCGTGGATCCTCATGCACTGGCGGGCGGGCGCCGACTACCGGCACACCGGACCGGCGGACCACTACGACGACGTGGTCGCCGAGGTGCTCGCCGAGCTGACCGCGCAGGTGGACCTGGCCGTCGCCGCCGGCGTAGACCCGTCCCGGCTGATCCTCGACCCGGGGTTGGGCTTCGCGAAGAACGCCGAGCACAACTGGGCTCTGCTGGGAGCGCTGCCCGAACTGGTCGCGCACGGGCTGCCGGTCCTGATCGGCGCGTCGCGCAAGCGTTTCCTCGGCTCCCTCCTCGCCGACGAGGCGGGGCCGCGTCCACCGGACGGCCGCGAGACGGCCACCGCGACCATCTCGGCACTGGCCGCACTGCACGGCGCGTGGGGTGTGCGGGTGCACGACGTGCGCGCCTCGCTGGACGCCATCGCGGTCACCGACGCGTGGCAGAATGCCGCACGGCACGACACCGTCCGACCCAGTGCGCAAGGAGCTCGATGATGAGCCGGTCCCCGGTCCACGCCGAACACGATGCGCCGACGCGCGATTCGGCGACCAAGCGCGGCGCCGACCGGATCGAGTTGCGCGGCCTGCGCGCCTTCGGACATCACGGTGTCTTCGAGCACGAGCGTCGTGACGGTCAGGAATTCCTGGTCGACCTGACGGTGTGGGTGGATTTCGCCTCGGCCGCGGCGTCCGACGACCTGGCCGCCACCGTGGACTACGGCGCGTTGGCCGAGCGTGCGGTGCGCATCGTCCAGGGCCAGGCGCGCAACCTCATCGAGACGGTGGTGTCGGAGATCGCCGACGACGTGATGACCGATCCGCGGATCACGTCGGTCGAGGTGGTGCTGCACAAGCCGTCCGCGCCGATCCCGCACACGTTCGCCGACGTGCGGGTGATCACCTCCCGGCACCGGGAGCCCGCCGAATGACCGAGCGCAATCGCGGCGCGGCCATTTTCCGGACCGCGCCGGGCGCCGCGGAGGCGCGCCGATGACCCGTGCCGTGCTGTCCATCGGTTCGAACCTGGGAGACCGGCTCGCCCATCTGCGCAGTGTGCTGGACGGGTTCGGGCATCGGGTGCTGGCCGCCTCCGCCGTGTATTCGACCGCGCCGTGGGGCGGCGTGCAGCAGGAGGATTACCTCAATGCCGCTGTGCTGGTAGAGGATCCGGTCTTCGGCTGCGCGGACTGGCTGCGCCGGGGCCAAGATCTGGAGCAGGCCGCTGGACGCGTGCGCGAAGTGCGCTGGGGCGCGCGCACACTCGACGTGGACGTGGTGTGGTGTGCCGAACTGCGCGATGGAGAACCGGTCGCGTGCCGCAGTGCCGACCCGGATCTGCTTCTGCCGCACCCCCAGGCGCACCGGCGCGCTTTCGTGCTGGTGCCGTGGCTGGACGTCGTGCCGGACGCGGTGCTCGAGGTCGACGGCGTACCGCACGCCGTGGCGGATCTGCTGGCGCGGCTGGATCCGGCCGAGCGCGCCGGGGTGCGCCGCACCGAATTCTCGTTGACGGGCCTGCCCTCGTGAAACTGAAGCCGACTCGCGTCCTCGACCTCGTGGCGACCGTGCTGATCGCCGCGATCCTCGCGTGGATCGCCACCAGGGTGGCCTACGACAACTTCCCGCCGATCTCGGTGTTCGCGGGAGCCTCGCTGTACCCGGTGGCCGCCATCGAGGCGGTGCTCGCTTTCGTGATCCGAGCCAGGGTCAACGACCACGAGATCGGCGACGGCCGCCACCAGTTGCATCCGATCACCGCGGCCCGCGCCGTCGCCCTGGCCAAGGCGTCGGTGCAGGTGGGTGCGATCTCCGCCGGCATCTGGCTCGGTTTTCTGTGCTGGGTTTTCCCGCAGCGCGGCACGCTGCGCGCGGCGGCCGCCGACAGCCCGGGTGCGATCGTCGGGATGCTGGCGGGGGTGGCTTTGGTTGCTGCGGCCCTCTGGTTGGAGTATTGCTGCCGGGCGCCGGACGATCCGACCGACGATGCGGCAACTACCTAGCTAGCTTTACGAACGGAATCACCAAACGTTGTGTGGGCGCGGCTCCACCTATTGGCTACCCTGGCTGGCATGGTTTCACCCTCCCGTAGCAGCACTTCCCGTCGACGGCGGGACGACGCGGGAAAATTGTTCGTCGGCATCTTGATCTTGCTCGGCCTGGTTGCCAGCGTTTTCCTGATCTTCAGTAACAGCGTGCAGTTCGTACGGGTAGGTCTGATTGCGGCGCTGTGGGCGGCGGCGATCGGCGCTCTGGCTGCGACGAAGTACCGCAAGGAAGCGGATATCGACAAGGCGAAGGTCCGTGATCTACAGACCGTCTACGAGTTGCAGTTGGAGCGGGAGGTCACCGCGCGACGCGAGTACGAGCTCGGCGTAGAGGCGCGAGTGCGGGAGGAAGTGGGCGCCGACGCGGCCGAACTCGCGGCCTTGCGCGCGGAACTCACCGTGCTGCGGCAGAGCCTGCAGCGGCTGTTCGACGGGGATCTGCCGATGGATCGCCCGGCGCTGCGCGCCGACGCGACCCGGATTCAGGAGCTGACCAGCTCGGGAGCGGAATCCGGGAACAATAGCTCCGCGAATGCCGGGATGTGGTCGGTGTTCGCCGACCAGCAACCGCATAGCAGTATGACGCCGATCTTCGAGCCCGATCATCCCGAGCCGCCTGCCTTCGCCAGCCCCTTCGACGATCCGGTCACCGCCGAGACCGCGGTGGTCTCCATCGACGATGACGACGACGAGCAGGCCGACGCGGAGCATGCGCGCTACGCCGAGCCGCGTGGCTGGGCCGACGCCTTCACCGAGACTGTGGACGAGCCGGTCGACGAGCCGCCGACCCAGCCCGCCGCGCGGCCGTGGCCGACCCGGGAGCCTGCCCCGCGGCCGGCGTCCGCGCCGACCATGGGCACGCCGAGCGCGCGCAGGCGGCGCAGGGCCGAGAGCGACGACGAGACGCCGTCGCGTCGTCTTTCGGTCGCGGAGATCATGGCCAACCTGCAGTCCGAGGAGCGCGAACGCCGGTGACCCGCGGCCGGCGCTGCCCCGGCACTGCGGCATAGATCACGCGGGCACCCCGTGGCGGCAGAGAACCGCCTGCCGATATTCTCTTGGCGTACCGTCCGGTACCCGCATGGCGGGACTGGAACGACATCGAGAGGACAACGTTGACCTCGAGAAGCGTGAATTCAGACAACGCTGCTTCGGGCTTCGACCCCGCGCCCGCACGCCTGACGGTGGGAATCGTCTCGGCGGGACGTGTGGGCTCGGCATTGGGCGCCGCACTCGAGCGGGCCGGACACATCGTGTTCGGCGTCTGCGCGATCTCCGACGCCTCGGTGCGCCGTGCCGAGACCCGGCTGCCCGAATCGGAGATCCTGCCGGTCGAACAGGTGGCCGCCCGTAGCGAGCTGCTGCTGCTCGCCGTACCCGACACCGAACTCCCCGGCCTGGTTCGTGGCCTGGCCGGTGCGGGAGTCGTCCGGCCGGGCACCCTCGTCGCGCACACCTCCGGCGCCAACGGCGTCGGCGTGCTCGCGCCCCTCGCCGAGATCGGCGCCGTTCCGCTGGCCATCCATCCCGCCATGACCTTCACCGGACACGACGAAGACGTGCCCCGGCTGGGCAACGCCTGCTTCGGCATCACCGCGGCCGACGAGGTCGGTTACGCCATCGCGCAGTCGCTGGTGATCGAAATGGGCGGTGAGCCGGTCCGGGTGCGCGAGGCCGAACGCTCGCTGTACCACGCCGCTCTCGCACACGGCAGCAATCACCTGGTCACAGTGATCGTCGACGCGGTCGCCGCGCTGCGGGCAGCCCTGGACGGGCCGGGCCTGATCGGCCAGCAGCTCGTCGACGACCAGCCGGGCGGCTTGGCCGAGCGCCTGCTCGCCCCGCTGGCATCGGCGGCGCTGGACAACGCACTGCGCCGCGGCCAGTCCGCGCTGACCGGCCCGGTGGCCCGCGGCGACGCGGACGCGGTGGCCGCGCATCTGGACGCGCTGTCGTCGGTCGATCCCCGGCTGGCCGCGGCGTACCGCGCGCTGTCGCTGCGCACCGCGGAACGGGCCGGCACCGCCCCGGCCGTCATCGAGCTGCTGGAAGGACACTGATGTTCGATCCGAAATTGGGCGGTGCCTACCGGCCCGGTGAGCTGACCGTGCACCACGATCCCGCCGTACTCGGCGCGGTGTCCGCCGCTCTGCGCGGTGTCGGCCGCACCGTCGCGCTGGTGCCGACCATGGGCGCGCTGCACGAAGGCCACTTGGAGATCGTGCGGCTGGCCAAACGCACCAACCAGGTCGTCGTCGTCTCGATCTTCGTCAATCCCTTGCAGTTCGGGGCGAACGAGGATCTGGACAAGTATCCCCGCACGCTGGACGCCGACGTCGAGCTGCTGCGCGCGGAGGGCGTCGAGCTGGTGTTCGCGCCGAGCGTGGCCGACATGTACCCCGACGGTCCGCGCACCACGGTGCACCCCGGTCCGCTCGGCGCGGAGCTGGAGGGCGCCAGCCGCCCGACCCACTTCGCGGGCATGCTCACCGTGGTCGCCAAATTGCTGCAGATCGCGCGGCCGACCGAGGCGTTCTTCGGCGAGAAGGACTATCAGCAGCTCACATTGATCCGGCAGATGGTCCGCGACCTGAATTTCGACGTCAAGATCACTCCGGTGGTCACCGTGCGCGAGGCCGACGGCTTGGCGCTGTCCTCACGCAACCGCTATCTCGACCCGGTGCGGCGCGAGGCGGCGCTCGCCCTGTCGGCGTCCCTGTCGGCGGGCAAGCACGCAGGCGGCCTCGGCGGTGACGCGGTACTCGCGGCCGCCCGCCAGGTGCTCGATGCCGCGACCGGCGTGGACGTCGACTACCTGGAGCTGCGCTCGGCCACTCTGGGGCCCGCCCCGGCGACCGGCAACGCCAGGCTGCTGATCGCGGCCAGGGTCGGCGCGACCCGGCTCATCGACAACGTCGCCGTCACGCTCGGCGCTCCGATCGACGGCCATCCCAACGTCTCCGGTTCGCGGCCCGCCGTGGACTCCTCCCAGCATGCCCCGGCGGTGTCCGAGCCCGCCCCGATCTTCCCCGCGAACTAGAAAGGGCGACGCAATGCTGCGCACCATGATGAAGTCGAAGATCCACCGCGCCACCGTGACGCACGCCGACCTGCACTACGTCGGCTCGGTCACCGTGGACCAAGACCTGCTCGATGCCGCCGACCTGCTGGAAGGCGAACAGGTCTGCATCGTGGACATCGACAACGGCGCCCGGCTGGAGACCTACGTCATCGCCGGTGAGCGGGGGTCCGGTGTGATCGGGATCAACGGCGCCGCGGCGCACCTGGTGCATCCGGGTGACCTCGTCATCCTGATCGCCTACGGTCAGCTGAACGAGCAGGAGATCGCGGACTACGACCCTAAGGTCGTGTTCGTCGACGAGCGCAATCGTCCGGTCGAGCTCGGCTCGGACCCGGCGCACGCTCCGGAGGGCTCGGGCCTGACCTCGCCGCGCTCCCTGTCGTTCGTCTGAGGACCGGCGACCGGGACATGCTGCTGACCATCGATGTCCGCAACACCAGTATCGAACTCGGTCTGTTCTCCGGTTCCGGGGCGCATTCGAAACTGGTGCGGCACTGGCGAATGCACACCAATCCGTTGCTGACCGCCGACGAATTCGCCATGCAGGTGCGCGGGTTGGTCGGCGCGCAGCTGGACGAGGTGATCGGCGTCTCCGCGCTTTCGACGGTGCCGCCCGTGCTGCGTGAACTGCGCGCCATGCTCGGTCAGTACTGGGCTCACGTTCCGCATGTATTGGTGGAACCCGGTGTGCGCACGGGGATTCCGTTGCTGGTGGACAATCCGAAAGAAGTCGGCGCGGACCGTATCGTCAATTGTCTGGCCGCCTACCAGCGGTATTCCGCACCCGCGATCGTCGTCGATTTCGGCACGGCGATCTGTGTCGATCTGGTGTCGAAGAAGGGCGAGTTCCTGGGCGGCATCATCGCGCCCGGTGTGGAGATCTCCACCGAGGCGCTGGTGGAACGCAGCGCGCTGCGGCGGGCGGAGCTGACCAGGCCGCGGTCGGTGCTGGGGAAGAACAGCATGGAGTGCATGCAGTCCGGAGCGGTTTTCGGTTTCGCCGGACTGGTGGACGGTCTGATCGATCGGATTCGCGACGAGTTCGACGCCTTCGCGGGCGACGATGTCGCGATCGTGGCGACCGGCGCGACCGCACCGCTGATCGTCCCGGAATCCGAAACGATCGACGATCACGATCCGCACCTCACGCTGACCGGGCTCCGGCTCGTATACGAACGCAACCAGCGGCGCAAGGGAAGTGTCTGAAATGCGCGGTGTCGGCTTTGTCGCAGGCCGGGTACTTGTCGATACCGCGCCGGATGCTGTTAAACTCACTTTCGTGACTTCCCGCGTGAGCACCCAGGAGTGTTGTCGAGGCTGACTTGCCTCGACCGATCGAGGCTGCCTTCCCGCCCTCGACCGATACCTTCCTCCTGGAGATTCGCTCATGCGTTCTTCTGTTCTTTCCCTTTCTTCCGCGCGCACCGCGTTTTCGGCTACCCCTCCGGTGGAGCGCTCGGTGTCGCCCGCGCTTCCCACCCGGTTGCGTCCGGCCGATCTGCTCCGGCTGACCGACGAAGGCGCCGAGGATGTGCTGGCCGGGCGGTACGACCACCTGCTTCCCGCGGACGGGACGTGGCCGGTGGACGAGCGCTGGGCGACCAGATTGCTCGCCGACGACGAGGTCGATGTCTGGCTGATCAGCTGGACTCCGGGTAAATCGACCGAATTGCACGACCACGCCGGGTCGCTCGGCGCACTCACCGTGCTCAGCGGCGCGCTGTCGGAATACCGTTGGAACGGAACGGAATTGCGCTGCCGCACGCTCGCGGCGGGTGACCAGGCTTCGTTCCCGATCGGCTGGGTGCACGACGTCATGCGCGCGCCCGCCGCCGTGCCCGGCGCTGCCGACTCCGCGGGTCCGCTCGACCCGACGCTGAGCGTGCACGCCTATTCCCCGCCGCTCACCGCCATGTCCTATTACGAGGTGACCGGTCACGGCACCCTCCGGCGCACTCGAACCGTTCTCACCGACCAGCCCGAAGGTGATATGTGATGACCCGTTTGACCATCGATCAGATGCTCGAGAACGCACGGGCCCAACTCGAGCGGATCTACGCCTTCGAATTGCCGCAAGCTATCGAGCGCGGCGCCATTCTGGTGGATATCCGGCCCCAGGCGCAGCGCGGGCGCGAGGGCACCTTGCCCGGCGCGCTGGTGATCGAGCGCAATGTCCTGGAATGGCGGCTCGACCCCACCAGCTCCGCCCGCTTGGCGCTGGCCGCCGATCACGACGTGGAATGGATCGTCGTCTGCTCCGAGGGCTATACCTCCAGCCTGGCGGCCGCCGCTCTCCAGCAACTCGGGCTGCACCGGGCCACCGACCTGGTGGGCGGCTACCAGGCATTGAAGGCGGCCGGCCTGCTGAACGTCGCCATGGGGGCGCCGCACTTCGCACGTGAGCTCGACGCGCTCGCGTCCCTGTAAAATCACCCGCGAACACTTCCATCTCGAAATAGCCGGTCGCACAGGTGTTTCCGGACACCGCTCGATGCGCACCGGCTATTTCGCGTATCCGGAGCCTCGGCCCGGCGGTCCGGATCGGGGCAGAGCATCGATACCGTTTCGTTACTCCGAGTCAGAGTCCGGGCGGCTCGCAAAACGATTTCCGGTGCACGCTAGGGTTGTTCGATGTGAGCACCCCGAACTCTGCATCCTCCAGCGCATCGACATCGGATTCGCGGCCTGCCGTGGCGCCCGACGCCGACGACGCCCCGGAGCAGATACGGATTCGGCGGGAGAAGCGGGAGCGGCTGCTAGCGGCCGGTGGCGATGCCTATCCCGTGGTCGTGCCGCGCACGCATACCCTCGCGGAAATTCGGGCCGCATATCCGGACCTGGCCGCCGACACCGCCACCGGACAACAGGTGGGCGTCGCCGGACGCGTCATATTCCTGCGTAATACCGGCAAGCTGTGTTTCGCGACACTGCAGGAGGGTGACGGCACCAAGCTGCAGGCGATGATCAGCCTGAACGGGGTCGGCGCGGACGCCCTCGCCGCCTGGAAGGCCGATGTCGATCTCGGCGACTTCGTTTTCGTGCACGGTGAGGTCATCTCCTCCCGCACCGGGGAACTGAGCGTCATGGCCGATTCCTGGTCCATGGCGGCGAAGGCCCTGCGGCCGCTGCCGGTGGCGCACAAAGAGATGAACGAGGAGTCGCGGGTCCGGCAGCGCTATGTCGATCTGATCGTGCGCCCCGAAGCCAGGGAAATGGCCCGCACCCGCATCGCCGTGGTGCGTGCGCTGCGCAACGCGCTCGAGCGCAGGGGATTCCTCGAGGTGGAGACGCCGATGCTGCAAACGCTGCACGGCGGCGCCGCGGCCCGGCCGTTCGTCACCCGTTCCAATGCCCTCGATATGGACCTCTACCTGCGCATCGCGCCGGAGCTGTTCCTGAAGCGCTGCGTGGTCGGCGGCTTGGAGCGGGTCTTCGAGATCAACCGGAACTTCCGGAACGAGGGAGCGGACTCCACGCATTCCCCCGAGTTCGCGATGCTCGAGACATACCAGGCATACGGCACCTATGACGACTCGGCGGTGATGACCCGGGAATTGGTGCAGGAAGTGGCCCAGGAGGCGTTCGGCACCCAGGTGGTGACCCTGGCCGACGGTACCGAATACGATCTACGCGGCGAGTGGGCGACCGTGGAGATGTACCCCTCGCTGTCGGACGCGCTGGGAGTGCAGGTCACCCCGGAAACTTCGGTCGCCGAATTGCGGGCACTGGCGGATCGGGTCGGTCTGGAAATTCCGGAGGGCAAGGGCTACGGCCACGGGAAACTCGTCGAGGAACTCTGGGAACACCAGTATGGCGACAAGCTCTACGCGCCGACTTTCGTGCGCGACTTCCCGGTGGAGACATCCCCGCTGACCAGGCAGCATAGGAGTGCGGCAGGCGTCACGGAGAAGTGGGACCTCTATGTGCGCGGCTTCGAGTTGGCCACGGGCTATTCGGAGTTGGTCGACCCGGTGATCCAGCGCGAGCGGTTCGTCGACCAGGCTCGGCTGGCCGCACAGGGCGACGACGAGGCGATGGTGCTCGACGAGGACTTCCTCGCGGCGATGGAGCACGGCATGCCGCCGACCACCGGAACCGGTATGGGAATCGATCGCTTGTTGATGGCGCTCACGGGATTGGGAATCCGCGAAACGATACTGTTCCCAATTGTGCGTCCGGTCACCAGGTGACCACTGGATTGCAAAGCAGCGGCTCCGTCTTGGAATTTCCGGAATTCGGGGTATTCTTGCCTCGGGTAATCGGCCTAGTATGCGGGTCGCACGATTTCGAGAGGACGTTCATCTCATGGCAAAGAAGGTCACCGTTAGCCTGATCGACGATGTCGACGGTGAGTCCATCGCGGACGAGACCATCGAGTTTGCGATCGACGGTGTGTCGTACGAGATCGACCTGTCGTCGGCAAATGCGGCGAAGCTGCGCGACGGTTTGGAAGAGTGGGTTTCGAATGCGCGCCGGGTCAGCGGCCGGCGCCGGGTCAAGGCCGCCGCGGCCACCGCGGGGACGCCCAAGAGCCGGGTCTCGATCGACCGGGAACAAAGCGCCGCAATTCGTGAGTGGGCGCGTCGGAATGGACACAAGGTGTCCGCCAGGGGCCGCATCTCCGCCGACATCACCGACGCGTACAACAAGGCCGCGAAGGGATAGTTCTATTTTCGGCCGCCGTCCCGGCGAATCGTGCGACGTCGGGGCGGCGGTCTTGTTTGTGATAGACCTTCGATATAGCAGCGAGACCGGATCCCACGGTGGCCCGTCACGGGCGGATGAATCGATCTTGCTCGTGGTACCCGAACGCGGCACCATGGAAACGTGCGACGGTCACTGGCGGTATGGAGAGGCGAGGTATCGGCGCAGTGACAGGATTCGTCGGATCATTCTTGCGGTTCACCGATGACGCCGGTCGGCAGCAGGAGCTCACGCTCACCCCCGACCGCGGGCGCGTCACGATCGGCCGCTCCCCGCATGCCGATCTCGCGCTGAGCTGGGACGCGGAGGTCTCCCGCCTGCACGCGGCGGTCGAGTACCTGGGTGCGCACTGGACCATCGTGGACGACGGTCTGTCCCGCAACGGCACATTCGTCAACGGGGACCGGCTGGTCGGCCGCCGCAGGCTGATGGCGGGCGACGTCATCCGGGTCGGCACCTCGCGGGTGTCCTTTCACGACTTCGGCGGCGTGCCCGACGACATCACTCGCACCTCCACCGGCTCGATGCCCACCGCGCGCTCGCTCACCGAAACGCAGCGCTCGGTGCTGATCGCGCTGTGCCGCCCGTACAAGCACGGCGCGGGCTTCGCCACTCCGGCCTCCAATCAGCAGATCGCCGAGGAACTGTTCCTCAGCGTCGACGCGATCAAGACCCACCTGCGCGCGCTGTTCGCCAAGTTCGGCGTGGAGGATCTGCCGCAGAACCAGAAGCGCGTTCGGCTGGCTGGATTGGCCATGCAGAGTGGGCTCATTTCCGATCGGGACCTGTGAGACCTTCACGGTAGACGCTCGCTTAGGCGGGCGAGCTTCTCGGCCATGGAGAGTCGTGACGACAGCGGCTTGACTTGGACTCAGCAGCCGGATCGAGAACGAGTCCGGCCGAGTTTCCCAGCAGGAGGAAGTCATGACCGCCACACGTCTCGCCGCACTGGTGTTCGCCACGCTGGCGACAGGCCTGATCGCGGGCCTGTTCTACGCGTACGCCAATTCGGTGATGCCCGCGCTCGCCCGCACCGACGACCGGGCGATGATCGACGTGATGCAGAAGATCAACGTGGTGATCATCAATCCGTGGTTCATGATCGCGTTCCTCGGCACCGTCGGCGGCACCGTCCTGGCGGCCGCGCTGCACCTGGGCCGGGAGCACCGCGGCACGCTGATCTGGATCGTGCTGGCGCTGGTGCTCAACGTCATCGCGTTCGCGGTGACCTCGGGCCTGAACGTGCCGCTCAACGACCAGCTGGCGGCGGCGGGCGACCCGGCCTCGATCGCCGACCTCGCCGCGGTGCGCGCCGATTTCGAATCCGCCTGGGTCCGTTGGAACCTCGTGCGGGGCGTCGTCCACACGCTGGCCTTCCTGGCGCTGTGCGGCGCGCTGTTCGCCGCAGGCATTCAGCAGGGGAAGGCCACCGCCGCGGCCAGCACGCCGGGCCATCCGGTCGCCGGCCAGTACGCGGCGGACCGGTCCGGCGCGCCCGCCTTCGGTCAGAGCTAGTTTCCGCAACGACCCGCCGGAATCTACTCCGTCTGGGCCACTCCGTGCGGTAGCTTCCCGGGAAGACGAGACCGGACCGGGAGGCTATTGTGCGGCGTGTCCCAGGCTTTTCGTTGCTGATCGTTCTGCTCGCCGCGGTGTGCGGCACCGCGGGCTCGGCGCACGCGCGGCCGACGCAGGAGCGATATCCGGTCGACTACAACTTCTTCGCCGGGATTCCCGCCGAGCTGGCGAATCCCGGCGGTTCGCTGCCCGGAACCAACGACTGGTCCTGCCGGCCCGGCTCGGAGCACCCGAACCCCGTGGTTCTCGTGCACGGCACGGGTGGTGGCGCACAGACGAACTGGGGCGTGTATGCGCCGCTGCTGGCCAACGAGGGCTACTGCGTGTACTCGAGCACGTTCGGCGCCTACAACCTGCCGTGGCCCGCTTCGGCCGTCGGCGGCATGCTCCCGATCGAGCAGAGCGCGGCCCAGCTCGGTGCTTTCGTAGACCGGGTACGCGCCGCGACCGGCGCGGCCGAGGTCGACCTCATCGGCCATTCCCAGGGCAATTTCATCGGCAACTACTTCGTCAAGCGGCTCGCGGGCGCGAGCAAGGTGGACAAGATGGTCGGGCTGGCTCCGCCCTGGCTCGGCTCGAACGCCGGCGGCATGGCGGACCTGAACGAGTTCGGCACGCGCCTGGGCCTCGGCCCGTTCTTCGACGCCGTGGCCGGGTCGCCGTGCATGGCGTGCCGCCAGGTGCTGCAGGGGTCGGAGTTCGTACGCGCCCTCAACTCGGACGGCGTCTACCACCCGGACGTGACCTACACCAACATCGCGACCGTGCTGGACGAGCTCGTGGTGCCCTACACCGCCGGATTGGTCACCGGGCCGCGAGTGACGAATATCGTGGTTCAGGACGGCTGCGCGACGGACTACTCTGGACATACCGGCATAGCGGGCAGTCGGAGGGCCGCGACCTACGTGCTCAACGCGCTCGATCCCGCGCATCAACGCCCGGTGCCCTGCGGTTAGGTCCACCCGTACACCGGGTAGGCAGCCCAGGTCGAACGTGTTCGGCAGTGATCCGGTCGGCGAGCAGTCTGTTCGCTGAGGGCAAAACCCGGCTGGAAACGAATCCCGCGCCGCCCACGTTATGAGTGAATGACCGTGCTGTCGCCGGTCGGCAATAGGGTGGACTGGCGGCGGCGGCATCTCCCGCCAACTAGAGTGGAGGCGGGGGCCGCAACCCCCGGGCTTCATGGCAGGCTGACGCCCACGGTTGTTGTACACAGCACACTGCGGCGTCTGTTGCCAGAATGTCGGAGCAGGAGAGTGAGGGAGCGATGTTCGAGAGGTTCACCGACCGCGCGAGGCGTGTCGTCGTCCTGGCCCAGGAAGAGGCCCGGATGCTCAACCACAACTACATCGGCACCGAGCACATCCTGCTGGGGCTGATTCACGAGGGTGAGGGCGTCGCGGCCAAGTCGCTGGAGTCGCTCGGCATTTCGCTGGAAGGCGTGCGCAGCCAGGTGGAGGAGATCATCGGCCAGGGCCAGCAGGCCCCGTCCGGTCACATCCCGTTCACCCCGCGCGCCAAGAAGGTGCTGGAGCTGAGCCTTCGCGAGGCGCTGCAGCTCGGTCACAACTACATCGGCACCGAGCACATCCTGCTCGGCCTCATCCGTGAGGGCGAGGGCGTGGCGGCGCAGGTGCTGGTGAAGCTGGGCGCCGATCTCAACCGTGTGCGCCAGCAGGTCATCCAGCTGCTGTCCGGGTACCAGGGCAAGGAGCCGGTGGAGTCCGGTTCGCGCGGCGAGGCGGGCACCCCGTCCACCTCGCTGGTGCTCGACCAGTTCGGCCGCAACCTGACCCAGGCCGCGCTGGAGGGCAAGCTCGACCCGGTCATCGGCCGCTCGAAGGAAATCGAGCGCGTCATGCAGGTGCTCAGCCGCCGCACCAAGAACAACCCGGTGCTGATCGGCGAGCCCGGCGTCGGCAAGACCGCCGTCGTCGAGGGTCTCGCGCAGGCCATCGTCAACGGCGAGGTCCCGGAGACGCTGAAGGACAAGCAGCTCTACACCCTCGACCTGGGTTCCCTGGTCGCGGGCAGCCGCTACCGCGGTGACTTCGAAGAGCGCCTGAAGAAGGTGCTCAAGGAGATCAACACCCGCGGCGACATCATCCTGTTCATCGACGAGCTGCACACGCTCGTCGGTGCGGGCGCCGCCGAGGGAGCCATCGACGCGGCCTCGATCCTGAAGCCGAAGCTGGCCCGCGGCGAGCTGCAGACCATCGGCGCGACCACCCTCGACGAGTACCGCAAGTACATCGAGAAGGACGCCGCGCTCGAGCGCCGGTTCCAGCCGGTGCAGGTGGGCGAGCCCACCGTCGAGCACACCATCAACATCCTCAAGGGTCTGCGCGACCGCTACGAGGCGCACCACCGGGTCTCCATCACCGACGGCGCGCTGGTGGCGGCCGCCACCCTGGCCGACCGCTACATCAACGACCGGTTCCTGCCGGACAAGGCGATCGACCTGATCGACGAGGCCGGCGCCCGGATGCGCATCCGTCGCATGACCGCTCCGCCGGACCTGCGCGAGTTCGACGACAAGATCGCCGAGGCGCGCCGGGAGAAGGAGTCCGCGATCGACGCGCAGGACTTCGAGAAGGCCGCGCGGCTGCGCGACAAGGAGAAGCAGCTCGTCGCCAAGCGGGCCGAGCGGGAGAAGCAGTGGCGCTCGGGTGACCTGGACGTCGTGGCCGAGGTCGACGACGAGCAGATCGCCGAGGTGCTGGCGAACTGGACCGGTATCCCCGTGTTCAAGCTCACCGAGGAGGAGACCACCCGTCTGCTCCGCATGGAGGACGAGCTGCACAAGCGGATCATCGGCCAGGAGGACGCGGTCAGGGCCGTCTCCAAGGCCATCCGCCGCACCCGTGCCGGCTTGAAGGACCCGAAGCGTCCGTCCGGCTCGTTCATCTTCGCCGGCCCGTCCGGCGTGGGTAAGACCGAGCTGTCCAAGGCGCTGGCGAACTTCCTGTTCGGCGACGACGACGCGCTCATCCAGATCGACATGGGCGAGTTCCACGACCGCTTCACCGCCTCGCGGCTGTTCGGTGCCCCTCCGGGCTACGTCGGCTACGAGGAGGGCGGCCAGCTCACCGAGAAGGTGCGCCGCAAGCCGTTCTCGGTCGTGCTGTTCGACGAGATCGAGAAGGCCCACCAGGAGATCTACAACACCCTGTTGCAGGTGCTCGAGGACGGCCGTCTCACCGACGGCCAGGGCCGGACCGTGGACTTCAAGAACACGGTGCTGATCTTCACCTCGAACCTCGGTACCTCGGACATCTCGAAGGCCGTCGGCCTCGGCTTCACGCAGAGCAATGCCGAGGGCTCGAATTACGAGCGCATGAAGTTGAAGGTCAACGACGAGCTGAAGAAGCACTTCCGCCCCGAGTTCCTCAACCGCATCGACGACGTGATCGTCTTCCACCAGCTCACCACCGACCAGATCGTCCAGATGGTGGATCTGATGATCAACCGCGTCGCCACGCAGCTGAAGAACAAGGACATGGCGATCGAGCTCACTCAGAACGCCAAGAACCTGCTGGCCAAGCGTGGTTTCGACCCCGTGCTCGGTGCTCGGCCGCTGCGCCGCACCATCCAGCGCGAGATCGAGGACCAGCTGTCGGAGAAGATCCTCTTCGGCGAGATCGGCCCCGGTCAGACCATCGACGTCGACGTCGAGGGCTGGGACGGCGAAGGCTCCGGCGAGGATGCCAAGTTCACCTTCACCGGTAAGGCGAAGCTGACCAAGGCACAGACCGAGGAGAAGCCGGAAGTCGTGCTGACCGGCGCGACGGAAAGTTCCACCGAGGCCGCCTCGGGCGAGTAAGTCGCAACGCGAAAGCCCGTGCCCACCGGATGCCGGTGGGCACGGGCTTTTGTGCTTCTGCGGTGCTCCCGGACGCCGCCGTCGTAATGATCGGCCAGGAAACTCACGGCCTCGGGTCGAGTGAAAATGTTCATGCCGAAGGACTGCGCTGTGGACATACCGGAGCCATCGTCGCGCGTCGTCACTTTGCGATATGCCTGGACACGAACGCGCGAAGCTGCCGCTCAGGAATTAACCAGATAATTGCCAAGTGCCGTCGGGGTGGGAAATCAAATGATTGCTGAAGAATTGCTATTGCCGTGATATCGGGCCGGGCGAACGACGTCTCGCCATGCCGTCGCGAGTGGTGGCGCCAGCCTTGGTTACTGCCAGCCCGGGCGGACGAGCCCGGATTCGTAGGCCATGACCACCAATTGGGTGCGGTCTCTGGCGTTCAGTTTGGTGAGAATGCGACTGACGTGCGTGCGGGCGGTGGCCGGGCTCATATAGAGGCGTTCGCCGATCTCGGCGTTGGTGAGGCCCTCGGCGACCAAGGTCATCACTTCGCGCTCGCGGTCGGTGAGCTCGGTGAGGCTGGCCGGAGGCGGAATTTTCGCGCGCGCGGAGAATTCCGCGATCAATGTCCGCGTCACGCCGGGCGACAGCAGGGCATCACCTGCGGCGACCACGCGGACGGCACGCACCAGATCGGCCGGTTCGGTGTGCTTGACCAGAAATCCCGTCGCGCCGGAGCGCAGGGCCTCGAAGACGTACTCGTCGAGCTCGAACGTGGTCAGCACGACCACGCGGACACCGGCCAGCTGCGGGTCCTCGGCGATCATGCGGGTAGCGGCCAAACCGTCCAGGATCGGCATGCGGATGTCCATGAGCACCACGTCGGGGCGGATTGCGCGGGTCATGCGCACCGCCCGCTCGCCGTTGTCCGCCTCGCCGACCACCTCGATGCCGTCCTGGGCATCCAGCAACGCGACGAAGCCGCCACGCACCAGCGCCTGGTCGTCGGCCACGAGAACCCGGATGTCACCGGGCGGCCCGGGCGCCGCGTCCGTCCCGGCGGAGTCGTCGTGCATCGGGTCTCCTCTGCCGTCGGCCGGGTCGCGTGGTGCCGTCATCGCCGTGCGCGACCCGCCCGGGTGCTCGTCCGCTCGTCCGCGTCGGTGGGGCGGCGCTGCGGTCCGGCCGCCGCCGTACGCGGCTCGTCGGGGCTCGCATCCGCGTTGCCCGAGGAGGTCGTACGCGGTGCCTTGCCGTCCGCTGATGACATACCGGCCGCCGCGTCGGCAGATGCCGGTGTTCCGGGTGCCAAGGCGTCAGGGCTTGGTTTCGGCGTTACCGGTGTGGCGGGGCCATGGGTCAGCGCACTGGCCGCGCCCTGCGGATCCGTCTGCGATGCCGTGTTCGCTGAAGGCGTCCCCGTCGGCGTGGTTGCGCCTGGTTCGGGTGTCCGCGTGGGCAGCCGAGCGGCGACCCGGAACCCGCCGCTGGGGCGCGGACCCGCGGTGAGCGCGCCGCCGAGCGCGTGGGTGCGCTCGCGCATGCCGATGATGCCGTTGCCGCCGCCGGCGCCGGAGCGCGAGGTGGCACTGGTCGGCCGGGTGTTGTCGACGGTGATGTCGACCGAATCCACGGTGTAGCGCACGGTCACCGTGGCATCCGCGCCGGGTGCGTGCCGCAGCACGTTGGTCAGCGACTCCTGGACGATCCGGGCCGCCGCCACGTCGATGACGCTGGGCAGCTGCTGCGGAGTGCCGAGTATCCGGGTGTTGACCGTCAATCCGGTGGCGCGGGGACGCTGCAAAAGGTCGTCCAAGTCGCCGATGCTCGGTGCGGGGGCGCGTGGTGCGGGTGGCGGCTCGGCCACTGCCTCGGCCGCCTCCTCATGGCGGTCGCCGTCGCTCGAAGTACGCTCGGCTGCAGCCGAATTTCGGTTGCGTGCGGAACGGCGGGTCCGGCGCAGGCCGGTCTCCTCCGCGTCGGCGTCGTCCGTGGCCGGTTGCTCGTCGGCCGCGGCGGCCGCGGTGCCGGAGCGGAGCGTGTGCAGCAGCGTATGCACCTCGGCGAGCGCGTCGCGGCTGGCGTTCTTGATCGCGGTGAGTGCCGTCTCGGCCTGTTCCGGGCGCTTGTCGAGCAGTTCCAGCGCGACCGAGGACTGCACGTTGATCATCGAGAGACTGTGTGCCAGCACGTCGTGCAGTTCACGCGCGATGGCGAGGCGCTCTTCGCCGGCCCGCCGCTCGCGCTGCGCTTCCTCGTCCCGGCGCGCGGCCTCGGCACGCTGCTTGCGCGCGACGAGCACCGCCTTGCGCTGCCGGATTCCTTCGGCCGCCAGCAGCAGCACGGCCAGCCACGCCATCAACGCGAAGATCTGCCACAGGTTGGCGGGGCGGCCGAGCAGCGCGGGCAGCGGCCAGACCAGCGCCAGGTACCCGAGCGGGACGAGAGGGTAGGTCCACCAGCGTGATCCGGCGCTCGCGGCGGTGAGGAAGGCGACGACCAGTGCGACGAAGATGGGCCCGTATCCGTAGCCGCGCACGAAATACGCCAGGCACACGGCGAGCACCACGATCAGCACGGGCACCGGCTGTACGCGCCGCCAGATCAGCGCCACCGGCCCGGCCAGCAGCAGCAGATAACCGAGGACGTCGAGGGAGTGCACCCCCGTCTGCCGCATATTCGCGAAGGTGCCACCGACCAACTGCACTGCGGCCACGACGAGCGCGACCCCCCAGTCCCAGCCGACCGAACTTCGATCCGTCATCCCTGCCACCCGCACCCACGTAGCCTATGCGGCTCGGTCGTGATTCGACGTCCGCCTGGGAACGTATTTCGCGGGAATCGCACCGATTCGGCTATTTGCCGGACGCCGAGCCTGGGACAGAGCAGCCCGCCGCGCCTGCTTCCAGTGATCCGCGGTGGCAGCTTCCCTGTGATCCGC
>NZ_BAFP01000008.1 GCF_000308455.1 Nocardia abscessus NBRC 100374
CCACCGGCGCGTCACTCCAATCCAGCACCTGGCCGAACGGTTCGTGCCAGTGCAGCCGCCCGGCCTGCTCGGCCCAGAACGCGTCGCGATCGGCCGCCGCCCGCTCGTAGAGCCCGGCATCGGCGTTCGCCGCCGCGGCGAACTCCGCGGTCGGTGGGTAGGAGTCCCTGTGGTCGGCGCTGGTTTCAGTCATCTCGTCTCTTCTTTCCACGTAGCCTGAGCGCACGATTCGACGCAGCCGAGTTCGACAGTAATCAACTGTGACCTACGCCGCGTACGGTGTGGCGCCCGGGTCGAGCCGGCCGCGCACCGCCGGGCTCCGCCATCCTCGGCGTCGGCGCGCGGCGTTCCCCGCTCGGCCGCTCGATTGGCGATATCTCGGCCGGAGGAGCCATTTTCGCAGGAAAGCCGGGGTGTTTCGGCAACGTTGCCGGATCGGTAACAAGTACAACGAACTCGGATCAATCAGGTGACAGTGCCCGCGCCGGTGGTTACTCTGCCAACCAAACAGGGGGATCGTGGCGGCATGCGCTGATGGACCTCGCGCGAGTGGCGTCCGGCTCCCCCCTTCTCGCACCGGGAGGACGCGTTGAAATTCCACAGAGCGATGGCGCTGACCGCGGCGGTCGTGCTGGCCACGAGTCTCGGACTGTCCGCATGTTCCCCGGGCGACGGCGCCGACGCCGACATCGTCACCGTCAACGGCGGCGAGCCGCAGAATCCTCTGGTGCCCACCAACACCAACGAGAACATGGGCGGGCGGGTGGTCGACCGGCTGTTCGCGGGCCTGAAGTACTACGACGCCGCGGGCAAAGCGCACGACGAGATGGCGGAGTCGATCCAGACCTCGGATCGGAAGAACTACCGGGTGACCATCAAACCGGACTGGAAGTTCACCGACGGCACCCCGGTGACGGCGAAATCGTTCGTCGACGCCTGGAACTACGGGGCGCTCGGCAGCAACGCGCAGTTGCAGAGCTACGTGTTCGGGCCCATCGTCGGTTTCGACGAGGTGTCCGCGGAAAAGCCTACGGCACAGACGATGTCGGGTCTGAAGGTGATCGATGACCGCACCTTCACCATCGAGCTGAAAGCGCCCTCGATCGACTTCGAGACCGAACTCGGGTACGCGCCGTTCTATCCGTTGCCCGAAGCCGCGTTCAAGGACATCAAGGCATTCGGGGAGAACCCGATCGGCAACGGCCCCTACAAGTTCGCCCGGACCGGGGCGTGGGAGCACAACGTCAAGATCGACCTCGTGCCCAACCCGGACTATCCCGGCGGCCGCCCGGCCAAGAACAAGGGGCTGCGGTTCGTGATGTACCAGTCCTTCGACACCGCCTACGCGGATCTGCAGGCGGGCAATCTCGACGCGCTCGACACCGTGCCCGACAGCGCGCTCACCTCCTACCAGCAGGATCTCGGCGACCGCGCGATCACCAAGCCGACCGCGCAGAACCAGCACATCGGCATCCAGTCCAACGTCGCGCACTTCTCCGGCCAGGAAGGGTTGCTGCGGCGCCGGGCGATCTCGATGGCGATCAACCGAGAACAGATCGCGCAGAACATCTTCCACGGCACCCGGATTCCGGCGCGCGACTTCACCGCGAGCACACTGCCCGGTTTCGAGCCGAACCTGCCCGGCGCGGAGGTGCTGAAGTACAACCCCGACGAGGCCAAGAAGGTGTGGGCGCAGGCCGACGCGATCTCGCCGTGGTCGGGCCGCTACGAGATCGCCTACAACTCCGACGGCGGCCACCAGGCCTGGATCGAGGCGGTGGCCAACAGCGTCAAGAACACGCTCGGCATCGACGCCATCGGCGTGCCGTACCCGACGTTCAAGAACATCCGCGACGAGGTGAACGCCCACACCATCAACAAGGCGTTCCGCTACGGCTGGCAGGGCGACTACCCGACGATGCTGCAGTTCCTCACCTCCCAGTACTACAGCTACTCCGATACCAACAACGTCGACTACGCCAACCCCGAATTCGACCGCCTGCTCGATGCCGCCTTGGCCGCCCCGACCCAGGAGGAGTCCTACAAGATCGTCGCGCAGGCACAGGCCCTGCTGATCAAGGACCTGGCCGATATCCCCGTGTTCGACTACGTGGCCGCGGCGGGCCGCTCCGACCGTGTGCGCAGGGCCGAACTCGCTTGGAACGGTCTGTTCGCCTTCGAGAACATCGAGAAGTAGCCGCTGGCCGCCCGGCGTCCACGTGGCGCTCGGCGGTGTTACCCGGGAGGTGAAATGGCCTGGTATGTCGGGCGGCGTCTGCTTCAGATGATCCCCGTGTTCCTCGGTGCGACGCTGCTCATCTATGCCCTGGTGTTCGTCCTCCCGGGCGACCCGATCCACGCGCTCGCCGGTGACAAGCCGATGACGCCCGCGGTGGAGGCACAGTTGCGGGCGCGCTACCACCTGGACGAGCCCTTCATCGTGCAGTACCTGCTGTATCTGAAGGGCATCGTCACGCTGGACTTCGGCACCGCCTTCTCCGGTAGGCCGGTGCGGGACGAACTCGCGCGCGCGTTTCCGATCACCATCAAGCTGGCGTTCATGGCGGTGTTGATCGAGTCGGTCTTCGGCGTGCTGTTCGGTCTGATCGCCGGCCTGCGCAAGGGCAAACCGTTCGATTCGGCAATGCTCGTGGTCAGCCTGATGGTCATCGCGGTGCCGGTCTTCGTGGTGGGCTTCCTCGCGCAGTATCTGCTCGGGGTCAAGTGGGGGATCGCTCCCGTGACCGTCTCCGGGAAGGCGACAGTCGGCGAACTGCTGGTGCCCGCGTTCGTGCTCGGCTCGCTCTCGTTCGCCTACGTTCTGCGATTGACCCGGAACTCGGTGGCGGAGAACATGTCCGCCGACTACGTGCGCACCGCGACCGCAAAGGGACTCGGTAGGCCGCGGGTGGTGACCGTGCACATCCTGCGCAACTCGATGATCCCGGTGGTCACCTTCGTCGGCGCCGACCTGGGCGCGCTGATGGGCGGCGCGATCGTCACGGAGGGCATCTTCAACATCCCCGGCGTCGGCGGCACGCTGTATCAGGCCATCACCAGGGGCGAGCCGCCGACCGTGGTCTCGTTCGTCACGGTGCTGATCGTCATCTTCCTGCTCACCAACTTGATCGTCGACCTGCTCTACGCCGCACTCGATCCGAGGATCCGCTATGCCTGACCCGACCGAGCGCGTGGACGCGGCGCGCCGTGGCCAGGAGCACTTCGTCGCACCGCCCGACGAGGTCGAGGTGCTCGCCACCGACGCGGTTCTGGACGCGGGCGCGCCGACCAGCATCTGGCGCGACGCGTGGCGGCAGCTGCGGCGCAACCCGATCTTCGTTGTGGCGGCGGTGCTGATCGTGTTCGTGCTGATCGTAGTGATCTGGCCGGGGTTGTTCACCGATCAGGATCCGCGCTACTGCAACGGCGATTTCAGCATGGACCCGCGCAGCGCGGGCCACCCGTTCGGTTTCGACAAGCAAGGGTGCGACATCTACGCCCGAACCGTCTACGGCGCGCGGGCTTCGGTGGTCGCCGGGGTGGGTGCGACGCTGTTGTTCGTGCTGATCGGCGGAACGCTCGGGGCGCTGTCGGGGTTCTACGGCGGGCCGCTGGACTCGATCGTCTCCCGGGTCGCCGAGATCTTCTACGCCATCCCGCTGATGCTGGCCGCGATCGTGATCATGCAGCTGCTGGACGCACGCACGATCTGGACGGTGATCGTCATCCTCGCCTCGTTCACCTGGCCGCAGGCGGCGCGGATCGCCCGCAGCGCGGTGATCCAGGCGAAGAACAGCGACTACGTGACGGCGGCGAAAGCGTTGGGCGTCTCCCGGATCCAGACGCTGCTGCGCCATGTGCTGCCGAACGCGGCGGGCCCGCTGATCGTGGTGACCACGCTCTGGCTGGGCGTCTTCATCGTCACCGAGGCGACGCTGTCGTATCTCGGCGTAGGACTGCCGCGCACGGTGGTGTCCTGGGGCGCGGACATCGCCACCGGGCAGAAGGAGATCCGCACCTCGGCCATCCTGTTCTATCCGGCGACGGCGCTGGCGCTGACCGTGCTGAGCTTCATCATGCTGGGCGACGCCGTGCGGGATGCCCTCGACCCGAAGGCGAGGAAGCGATGAGCGAGTCCGCGCGGCCGCTGCTGGAGATCACCGATCTGAACGTGAGTTTCACCGCCGACGGCAAGCCGGTGCCCGCGGTGCGCGATGTGAGCCTGTCGGTCTATCCCGGCCAGACCGTGGCCATCGTCGGCGAATCGGGTTCGGGCAAGTCGACCACCGCGCACGCGATCATCGACTTGCTGCCCGGCAGCGGCCGGATCACCTCCGGTTCGATCAGATTCGACGGCAAGGATCTCACCGCTGCCTCGAAGCGAGAGATCGTCGCGGTCCGCGGCAGCGGCATCGGGCTGGTCCCGCAGGACCCGATGTCGAATCTGAACCCGGTGTGGAAGATCGGATTCCAGATCCGCGAGACGCTCGAGGCCAACGGCATCGCGAAGGGCAAGGCCGCCGCGAAGCGAGCGGTGGAGCTGCTCGAGGAAGCGGGCATGCCCGACGCCGGACGGCGGGTCAACCAGTACCCGCACGAGTTCTCCGGGGGCATGCGCCAGCGGGCGTTGATCGCGATCGGCCTGTCCTGCCGGCCCAAGCTGCTCATCGCCGACGAGCCGACCTCGGCGCTCGACGTGACCGTGCAGCGGCAGATCCTCGACCACCTCGAGCAGCTCACCGCCGACCTCGGCACCGCGGTCCTGCTGATCACCCACGATCTCGGTTTGGCGGCCGAGCGTGCCGAACACCTGGTGGTGATGTATCGCGGCCGCGTCGTGGAATCCGGGCCCGCCCTGCGGATTCTGCGCGATCCCCAGCATCTGTACACCAAGCGGCTGGTGAGCTCCGCGCCCTCGCTGGCCGCGCAGCGCCGGTCCGCGGTGCGGCGCCGAGCCGAGATCCACGCGCAGGCCGTGCAGGTAGCAGCCGATGACGCGGGGGCCACGGCGGTGCCGGACGAAGTGGTGGTGGCCGAGCACCTGACGAAGACCTTCCGCATTCGCGCTCGTGCACCGTGGAAGTCCAGCGAGTTCGTCGCGGTGGACGATGTGTCGTTCCGGCTGCGGCGCGGGGCGACCACGGCGATCGTCGGCGAATCCGGTTCGGGTAAGACGACGGTGGCGCGCATGGTGCTCGGTCTGCTGGAACCCAGCTCCGGCTCGGTCACCTTCGACGGCAAGGACGTGGCGACCCTGGATCGCAAGGGAGCCTTCGCGTTCCGACGTCGAGTGCAGCCGATCTTCCAGGACCCGTACGGCTCGCTCGACCCGATGTACACGATCTACCGCACCATCGAGGAGCCGTTGCGGACCCACGAGATCGGAACTCCCACAGAGCGGGAGGCGACGGTGCGGGAACTGCTCGACAAGGTCGCGCTGCCTGCCGGCGTCATGCGGCGCTACCCCAACGAGCTGTCCGGCGGACAGCGTCAGCGTGTGGCGGTCGCGCGTGCGCTCGCGCTGCGGCCCGAAGTGGTGGTGTGCGACGAGGCGGTCTCCGCGCTCGACGTCCTGGTGCAGGCCCAGATCCTCCGGCTGCTCAACGACCTGCAGGCGGAGCTGGGGCTGGCCTATCTGTTCATCACCCACGATCTGGCCGTCGTCCGGCAGATCGCCGACGACGTGCTGGTCATGCAGCAGGGCAAGGTGGTCGAAGCGGCGACGGCCGACGAGGTGTTCGACGATCCCCAGCAGGAGTACACGCGCAAGCTGCTCGACGCGATCCCGGGACGCGATCTGCTGGCCGGGTAGGCGGGCCGGGCGCGCGGATCGCTCCCCGCGGGCGCAAGTAGCCTCGTATCCCGTGACCGATCCGCTCCAGCCCCTCGTCGATCTGCCCGGTGTCCGGGACGCGGCCGACCGCGCCCGCGACGCGCTCGCCGCGGTGCACCGGCACAAAGCGAACCGGCGCGGGTGGCCGACCACAGCGGCCGAGGCCGCGGTGCGTGCGGCCCGGTCCTCGGCGGCGATCGATGGCGGCAGCACGGACATCCCCGCCGACGGGCGCGTGGCGGACCCGATTCTGGCCGGTTCGCTGCGCGTCGGTCAGGCGCTGGACGGCGACGCGCTGCGGAATCTGGTCGGCATCTGGCAGCGCGCGCCGCTGCAGGCATTGGCGCGGCTGCACCTGCTCGCCGCGGCCGATCTGGTGGAGCGGGAGGAGACGCTCGGCAGGCCGCGCGGCGACTCGGGTGTGGCACAGCGGCTGGATCTGCTGGCGCAGACGGTGCTCGGCTCGCGGGCGCCCGCGCCGGTGCTCGCCGCCGTAGTACACGGGGAGCTACTGGCGCTGCGGCCGTTCGGAACGGCCGACGGCGTGGTCGCGCGGGCGGCCTCCCGGCTGGTCGCGGTGTCCAGTGGGCTGGACCCGCACAGCCTCGGCGTCCCCGAGGTGTTCTGGCTGCGCAGGCGTCAGGCGTACCTGGACGCGGCCGCCGGGTTCGGCAGCGGCGATTCAGAGGCCGTGGGCGGTTGGGTGATCTACTGCTGCGGGGCGTTCGAGGACGGTGCTCGCGAGGCCACGTCGATCGCCGACTCGGCGGCGGGATGATCCCCCTGTACACGTCAAAGCGGGCGGCGTTGTCTGTCGACCGCACCGCCCGCTAGCACGGACTACCCGGTTACCAAGCGTGCTAATTGGGTTGTGTTCTGCGGCCTCGGCGACAATCCGGACATCGGCCGGTTCATCCCCGCAACCTGTGCGAGGCCTTCGCCGTCGACTATCCGTATTTCGCAGGCCCACAACGCTTCTGCCCTTGTCGCGGCGCGCTCCGCGTGGGTGCCTGGTGTCCGTGCTGGGAAAGAGGGTCGGGAGACAGTGCCTTCTCTTCCGGTGCTGCCTTGGCCTTCCGTCCTTCCGTAGTTACCTTTCTACACTGTGACTGCACTCACATCAAGAGGTCGAAAGGCATCGAATAATCGGCGTGTTTCTCGGCGTTTCGTGGTTAAATGCCTGGTCCTTCGCCGTGTCTGCTAAGTCGGCGAACCCCTCGGCAAGCATCTGGCGTCCCGGGTAGGGGCGAGCGCTCGAGCGGCCGGATCTCAGCGTCGCCGGCGCAGCATCCGGTAGCTGATCGCACCGGCCAGCACCGCGCTCAAGCCGACCGCGGCCGTGGCAGCGAGTGTCGTCGAGGACGGCGCCTGGAAGCGCGCCCAGAGCGACACCGGGTTGGAGAAGGTCAGGATCGGCCAGCCGCGCGCGGTGGCCTCGCGGCGCAGATTGCGATCCGGGTTGACCGCCGTGGGGTGCCCCACCGCGCCGAGCAGCGGCAGATCGGTGATCGAGTCGGAGTAGGCGTAGCAGCGGGCCAGGTCGTAACCCTCGCCGGCGGCGAGTTTCTCGACGGCGGTGACCTTGCCCTCGCCGTAGCAGTAGAACTCCACCTCGCCGGTGTACTTACCGTCCGCCACGACCATCCGGGTGGCCGCGGTGTGCGAGGCGCCGAGCGCTTCGGCGATCGGGCCCACGATCTCCTCGCCGGAGGCCGAGACGATCACCACGTCGTGCCCCCGGATCTTGTGGTCGGCGATCAGGTCGGCCGCCTCCGCGTAGATCAGCGGATCGACCAGCTCGTGCAGCGTCTCGGCCACAATGGATTTCACCTGTTCGACGTCCCAGCCCGCGCACATGCTGGTCAGGTGCGCGCGCATCCGTTCCATCTGGTCGTGGTCGGCGCCCGACAGCAGGAACAGGAAGTGGGCGTAGCTGCTCTCCAGGACGGCGCGCCGGTTCAAGAGCCCCTGCGCGTAGAAGGGCTTGCTGAACACGAACGTGCTCGACTTCGCGATCACGGTCTTGTCCAGATCGAAGAAGGCGGCGACGCGTCCGCCCTCGGTGGCTGAGTTGTCCACCCGACCAGGATAGGTGGCGGCATCGCATCCGCTAGGCGCGGAGCCGGGGCACTTCGTTCGGCGGTGCTCGTTCGCAGTCCTCGAGTCGCCTGTGTTCGGGCTCGTTGGAACTCGGACCGGCGACCTCTCGGCTTCGCTCGGTCCGTCCTGTGGATCTGTGCGGAGTCTGTCCAGAGGCGCTGCATCGGGGCGGCCGGTCACTGATCGCGGACCGATCCGCCTGGCCTGTTATGTGGCTGTCTTGCCTGCAATCGGCCCGGTATGGGCGGCGGATGGACTTCGGCCGCTCTCGTTCGGCACGCGGTGTTCCGGGCGGCGCGGCCGCCGTGGGCGGCGCAGCGGAGAAGTTTGCCCCGCAGACGCCGGGGCTACAGCGGCCACAAAGATGTCCGATGGCAGACTTGCGTGGTGGCCGGGGCTTGGGTGTAGTATTGCTGGCACCTGGACATAGTCCAGGCGCGTTCAGCCCGACCCCCCGGGGCTGAACCCCGACGGCCCCAGCCTCCTCCCCCCCCGGCTGGGGCCGTCCTCTATTCCAGGGAGGGCTCGATAGGCCGCGCGGCCTGGATAGTTGTCCACAGCCCGCGAGTTATCCACATTCGGCATCCGGCCCCTTCTTTCCCTGTTCGAGTTCAGCGACGCTGACCTGCATGAACCTCGAAGCATCGGAGCCGAGCGGACCCCCGCCCGCCCTCGTGCTCATCGATGACGATCGGCTGCGCGACGAAGTCCGGCGGATCGCGGCGGCCGCCGAACGGGCACTCGACGAGCGGACCCAACCCGTCGGCCGACACGCCTGGACGGGCGCCCCGCTGGTGATCCTGGACACCCGTGCGGCGCAGGAGGCGGCCACGGCCGGATATCTGCGCAGGACCGGCGTGGTGCTGGTAACCGACGGTGAGCCAGATTTGCTCGACTGGCAGGCCGCCGCGTCGGTCGGTGCCGAGCGAGCTATCGCTCTTCCTGGCGCCGCGGTGGGGCTCATCGAGATGTTTGCTGAGTACGGCGAGCAGCGCGCGGGCGACGGCGTCGTGGTCGCCGTAGCGGGGGCGGGCGGCGGAGCCGGGGCGTCCACCCTCGCCGTCGCGATCGCGCTGCGCGCCGCCGCCGAAGGGTTCCGGCGCGAGACCTTGCTGGTCGATGGCGCACCCTTCGCCGGTGGTCTCGACCTGCTGCTCGGCATCGAGAACACGCCGGGCCTGCGCTGGCCCGACCTGGTGGTGGAGGACGGGCGCGTGTCCGCGTCTGCGCTGCACGGCGCCCTGCCCGTCGCGGCGCCGGGGCTGGCGGTGTTGTCCTGCGGGCGCTGCGGTGCGGGGCGGTTGCCACGCGAACTCGGCTCGGCCGGAGTCCGGGCGGTGATCGAAGCGGGCCGTGCCGCAGGCGATTTCGTAGTTTGTGACATTTCGGGCGAGCGCGGGCCGCATGCCGACCAGATGCTCGACTCGGCGGATCTCGTGGTGCTGGTGGTTCCGGCGCGCCTGCGAGCAGTTGCCGCGGCCGAAGCGGTCGCCGCCCACATAGCGCGGCGAAACCCGAACCAGGGCTTGATCGTTCGTGGGCCCGCACCCGGCGGGCTACGCGGAGCCGAGGTCGCCGAGGTGCTCGACCTTCCGCTGCTCGCCGCCGTCGGCGCTCAGGCCGGCTTGGCGCACCGTCTGGAGCGCGGTGGGATTTCGCTCCGCCGCGGACCGCTGCGCGATGCCGCCGATGCCGTGCTCGGCGTGCTCAGCGCGGCACCCGGGCAGCGGCGATGAGCGCGATACTGACCAGCGAGCTGCTGGACCGGGTCCGAGAGCGATTGGCCACCGAAACCGGCGATCCGGATCCGGCGCAGGTCGCCGCCGCGATCCGTGCCGAGGCGGGCGGAGTGCTGGGCGACACCGACCTGCTGCGGGCTCTGCGGTTGTTACAGACCGAGCTGACCGGCGCGGGCGTACTCGAACCGCTGCTGCACGATCCGCATGTCGCGGACGTCTTGGTCACCGGTCCGGACGCGGTCTGGATCGACCGCGGGCACGGACTGGAGAAGACTTCCGTCACCTTCTCCGACGAGGCCGCGGTACGGCGGCTGGCGCAGCGCTTGGCGCTGTCGGCGGGGCGGCGACTCGACGACGCGCAACCATGGGTGGACGGTCGGCTGACCGGAACGGGTGCGGCGTTGGGGGATTCGTTCGGGGTTCGCTTGCACGCGGTACTCGCGCCGGTCGCGCACGGCGGCACCTGTCTGTCGCTGCGCGTACTCCGTCCGGCCACCCAGGGGCTGGACGCGCTCGCCGCGGCGGGTTCGGTGCCCGCCGCCGCGAAGCTGCTGCTGGAGCGGATCGTCCGGGCGAAGCTGGCATTCCTCGTGGTCGGCGGCACCGGAGCCGGGAAGACGACGCTGCTGTCCGGTCTGCTCGCCACGGTGGATCCGTCCGAGCGGATCGTCTGTGTCGAGGATGCGGCCGAACTCGCGCCGCCACATCCCCACGTGGTCCGCCTGGTCGCCAGGACGGCGAATGTGGAGGGCGTCGGCGAGGTCACGGTGCGCGACCTGGTTCGTCAAGCGCTGCGTATGCGGCCGGACCGGATCGTGGTCGGCGAGGTCAGGGGCGCCGAGGTGGTCGACCTGCTGACCGCGTTGAACACCGGTCACGACGGCGGGGCGGGCACGGTGCACGCCAACTCGCCGCAAGAGGTTCCGGCCCGTCTGGAAGCCCTCGCCGCGCTGGGCGGAATGGATCGAGCGGCTCTGCACAGTCAACTCGCCGCCGCGGTGCAGGTCGTCCTGCATGTGCACCGCCGATCCGACGGCTCGCGCGGCCTGCGCGAGATCGGTCTCGTGCACCGCACCGATGCGGGTCGCGTGCGGATCACACCGGCTTGGCACGAAACGGGTGCGGCTCCCGCCGCCGCGGACCTGTCCAGCCTGCTCTCCGAGCGGCTCGACCGATGAGCGGCGCGGTGTTGTGCATCGCGCTGGCGCTGCTCGTGGTCCCCGCCCCGCGGTCCCGACGCCGATTCGGTCAGCTGTTCACCGCGCCCGACCGGCCTCGAATGCCGCAGCGGGGAACCATCCTTCGGGCCGGTGCGGTCGCAGGCGTCGTGCTTGCGCTCGTCGCTTTCGGGACAGGTCCGTTTCTCGCGGTCGGCGTGGTCGCTGGAACGCTTGGGCTGCGAAGCCGCCGGGCGGCGCGGGACCGGCGCAGGAATGTCGAGCGCGGACACCTGCTCGATGCGTTGGAGGCCGTGATAGCCGAATTGCGCGTGGGAGCCCACCCGAGTGCTGCCGCCGAGGTGGCCGCACGTGAGGTGCGGGGCGAATCGGCGCACGCGTTCGCCGTCGGCGCCGCACGCAGCCGGCTCGGCGGCTCGGCGGCGGAGGGCCTGCGCCGCCCGGAATCGCCTGTGGCTGTCGAACTTTCCCGAGTCGCGGGCGCCTGGCAGGTGGCCGAGCAGCACGGTCTGGCACTGGCCGAATTGCTGTCGGCAGCACGGACGGATCTCGCAGGACGCATTCGATTCCACGGCCGCACCACCGCCGCGCTGGCCGGTGCACGCGCCACCGCCGCGGTCCTGGCCTGCTTGCCGTTTCTCGGTATAGCGCTGGGCCAACTGATGGGTGCGTCGCCTATGCACGTTCTCTTCGTCTCGTCCGCGGGGACGGTGTTGCTGCCGCTCGGGGCGGCCCTGGCCTGCGCGGGCTTGCTGTGGACCGATGCCATTACGCGAAAGGTGCTGATATGAAATCACTTTCGACGGTCGGCCGAGGTCGGCCGAATATCCGGCAGCCGCGGTCGAGGGCATGGCCGGTGGGCGAGGAGTCGCGGCTCGGAGGCCTGCCCGTCCGAGCGGCTGTTGTCGTCGCAGCCGGTGCCGCCGCGCGCGGCCTGGCGACGGTCCGTGCATGTGGCTCTCGCGCAACAGGATCTGTGAGGAAGGCTGACGATGGCGTTCACCCAGGGGACGGCACTGCCATTGCTGCTGGTGGCGACCGCATTAGTGCTGCTGCCGGGACGGGTGGCCGTGCGTCGACGGCTGCATGCCCTCCGCGGAACACGCCCCCGCGGACCGGCCGCGTCGTCGCGCCGAAGGAATCAGGCGGCCGATGCACTGGCTGTCGCCTCGGTTCTCGATCTGCTGGCCGCCTGCCTGCGCGCCGGGCTTCCCATGGCTGCCGCGGCGCGAGCCGTGGCGCCAGAAGCTCCGGAACCCATCGGCGAAGCTCTGCGCCGGGCGGCGGACTCGCTCGCCTTGGGTGCCGACGCGGCCACGGCCTGGGAACGGGTCGCCCGGGATTCGAACGCGCGTCCCGGAGCCGAGGAGATCGAGTCTCTGGCCCGGATGGCCCGCCGTTCTGCGCGGTCCGGGTCGTCACTGGCCGCCGCGGTCACCGAGCTGGCCGAGCAGCGTCGATCGGCGGTCGAAGACTCGGCAGCCGCGAAGGCGGAGCGGGCAGGCGTCTTGATCGGCGGCCCCCTGGGTTTGTGCTTCCTGCCTGCCTTCGTCTGCCTCGGCATCGTCCCGGTCGTCATCGGCTTGGCGGGCCGAGTACTCGACGGCGGTCTCCTATAGCCGCGCATCACGGTGTGGCTTTGCCACCTACGGTGCGGGCTCGACAGCGTGCGCGCGGTGGGCTCGCACCGGTTCGGCGGGCTGCGGCGTACCGGTACGTGCGGGTGCCTCGGTGTGCGCGCAGGCAAAGGGGGCGACATGCGCTCGTCCCTATGTCTCATCTCCCACGCGAGGGTGGTGGCGGTCGTTTCGTGGTCGGCGGCCTGCAGCGTCACCAGTTCGTCGCCGACCTTCTGGTGCGTCATCGAGCTGCGGCGGGCGATGCGCCGTCCGGTGGCGGCACCTCGTTGGCCACCGGGCTGGATTCGGTGCGCGGCCGCGTCCATGCTCGCCGCTGCTGCCGACATACGCCGGGGATGGCGCCGCACGGCTGGTCTATCTACCTACGGTCCGGCAGTCCGGCGGTGTTCGGAGTCTTCGGTGTACCGGTGACCGCCCTGCGCGCTGTGCCACCGCCGGCGTTCGGCGGGTGCTACCTCGCGCCTCCGGGTTTTGCTGTCGACGGGCGAGCGGTTCCGGTGGTCTCCGGCCCCGACCTGGACGTCGGCGGTGCTCAGGTGATTCCGGGACGGCGGTGTCCGGTGCCGCCGCGCACCGCACCGGAAGAAGCGTGCCCGCGCGGATGGGCCGCACGGGCCGGAAAGGAGGAATCGGGTGCGTATCGAGGGGGTCGCGAGGTCCGTGGGCCGAAGGCTGAGGGCTGTATATATGGGTCTGCGTGCGGGAGTGCTGCGGGCGGTGGTCGCGGAGGACGGCATGAGCACGGCGGAGTACGCGATCGGCACGATCGCGGCGGCGGCGTTCGGCGCCGTGCTCTACGGCGTGGTGACGGGCGACAGCATCGTGAACGCGCTGACGAAGATCATCGATCGGGCGCTCAACACATCGGTGTAGCCGAGGCGCGACGGTGTCATGCCGCGCCGGGACTGGGCGACGACCGGGGCGCGGTGACGGTCGAGGCCGCGCTCGCACTCACCGCGGTCGTCACCGCCGTCGTGCTCTGTCTCGGTGCTCTGCTGGCGGCGTCGACACAGGTCCGCTGTGTCGACGCCGCCCGTGAGGCGGCCCGCCTCGCCGCACGGGGCGATCGTGCGAACGCCCTCCCCGCGGCGGAGCGCATCGCCCCACCGTCGGCCGACATCGCGCTCCGCATCGAGGGCACCCGGGCCATAGCCGTGGTTTCCGCCCGAACACCGCTACTTCCCCTGCTCACCCTCCGCGCGGAAGCGGTCGCAGCCCTCGAACCCGGGGCTTCAACGTGAAGGCGGCGCTGACGGTCGGGCGGCTGCGAGTGGATGGCCCCCAACCGACGCCGCCGGGACGGGATTTCTTGACGTCAGGGGCGGGTTGTGGGGTGTGACGTGAGAGGCCCAGGCGCCCATACTGAGGCCGGGATCATCGACGGACGCTGCCGGAGCGGGGTCTCCTGGCGCCGCGACGGATTGTGGGCAGTGACGCGAGAGGCCGGGAGACTGTACCGGCCGAGGCCGAGATCGATGACCGACGCCGCCGGAGCGGGATCTCCCTGCGTCGGGGGCGAGTCGTGGGGTGTGACGTGAGAGGCCCGGGCGCCCGCACTGAGGCCGGGATCATCGACCGACGCTGCCGGAGCGGGGTCTCCTGGCGTCGCGACGGATTGTGGGCAGTGACGCGAGAGGCCGGGAGACCGTACCGAGGCCGAGATCGGCGACCGACGCTGCCGGAACGGGGCATCCTGGCATCAGCGTCAGGTTGTGGGCGGTGACGTGAGAGGCCCGGGCCACCGCCGTACCGAGGCTGAGATCGGCGACCGACGCTGCCGCAACTGGGCCCCCCGGCGTCAGCGTCGGGTCGTGCGCAGTGACGTGGGAGGCCCGAGCCATCGCGCTGAGGCCGAGATCGGTGACCGAAGGGTGTGCAGCGGTCGGCGGGTGTGCTCTGAGGACGGGTTGGCGACCGTCTTCGGGTGTCTAGCGCTCGTGGCACTGATCGGGGCGACGCTCCTGATCGCGCAGGTGGGCTTCGTGGTGGTGGCGCGACATCGAGCGCAGGCAGCCGCGGATCTGGCGGCCCTCGCCGCGGCGGGCGCATTGGTCGAAGGCGTCGATCCCGCATGCGACAAGGCCGAAGAGCTGGCGCGGCGGATGGGCACGCGAATCCGCGCGTGCGGCGCAAGGGAGTGGGATGTCACGGTGACTGTGGAAAGGAATGTACCAATAGGTCTGTATGGCGATCGCATCGTTCGGGCGAGCGCCCGAGCCGGACCGGTTGAAGAGTGACAGAGTTCGATACACACTCACCCTTACGTCGCTTCCGGTAGCGGAAATCGGTAATTCTACTGGCGGGTTAAAAGGGCCTCGTGGAATTCCCTGCCGGAGTCCGGATATCAAAAGCGAATGGATGCGCATGTCCGCAATGGAGGCGGTGGCAATAGTCTAGTTAACATGAATCTATTCCTTTTTATTCCGAGGAGGGTGAAGCAGTGCCATTCCACTAGGACGTGTCCCAACGCGGCCGGCATGTTCGCTGGCAAGGTCGACAACCGGTCACGGGCCAGGCTCCGCGTTGTCACGAATCGAGCGTCGCGTCCTCATCGGCCGACAGTTCGGCCAGGACGGCGGTGAGCAGGCGTGCCGCCGCCACCTTGTCCAGCGGGTGGTTCCCGTTGCCGCACTTGGGCGACTGGACGCAGGACGGACAGCCTGCCGCGCAGCCGCACGACTCGATGGCCAGCCGCGTTGCCGAAAGCCACTGGCGTAGCTGGGCGAATCCGCGCTCGGCGAAACCCGCGCCGCCGGCTTGGCCGTCGTAGACGAAGACGGTGGGCAGCCCGGTATCGGGATGCTCGGCGGTGGAGACACCGCCGATGTCCCAGCGGTCGCAGGTCGCCACCAGCGGCAACAGCCCGATCGCTGCGTGTTCGGCCGCGTGCAGTGCTCCGGGGACGTCCTGGGGGGCGATTCCGGCCAGGGCCAACAACTCCGGTGTCACCGTGTACATGACCGCCCGGGTTGGCAGCGTCTGTGGTGGCAGATCCAGTTCGACCAGGTCGAGCACTTCGCCGGTGACCAGCGTGCGCAGGTAGCCGATCACTTGGCTGGTGACCCGCACCTGTGCCAGCCCAGCCGTCACGTGACCGTGGGCGCGGTACTCGGTCACCGCGTCGACGGCGATCGAGGTCACCTGACGTGCGCTGGTGGTCCACCCGGGCTCGGCGGCGTGCACGAAGGCCACGCCGTCCGCGGGATCCAGCTCATCGACCACGTAGGTCTCACCCTGATGCAGGTGAACGGCGCCCTGGTGCAGCGTCGCCTGGGCCCGCCCCGCGTCGGCGGTGCCCAGCAGCCTGCCGGTCTCGCCGTCCACGATGGCCACCGGAGCGCCGATCCCGCCCCGGACGTCGACCGCGTCGTGCGGCTGGGTCTCCGCGGTCACGTACCAGCGCGCACGGTCTTCGGCTCCACGACGCCTGATCAGCCCCTGCGCGGACAGATCGCCGAGTACCTCGCGGGCGCCGAAGTCGTCCACCTCGGCGTCGGTGAGCGGAAGCTCGAGCGCGGCGCAGAGTAGTTGCGGCCCCAGCACGTAGGGATTTCGCGGATCGGTAATGGTGGCCTCGACCGGCTTGTCCAGCAGTGCTTCGGGGTGGTGGACCAGGTAGGTGTCCAACGGATCGTCCCGCGCCACGAGCAGGACCAGCGATCCCTGGGTGCGTCGTCCAGCCCGCCCGGCCTGCTGCCAGAACGAGGCCACCGTCCCCGGGAAACCGGAGATGACCACGGCATCCAGCCCCGCGATATCGACGCCGAGCTCCAGCGCGTTGGTCGTCGCCGCGCCCAGCAGCGATCCGTCCGACAACGCCGCTTCCAGAGCGCGCCGATCCTCGGCTAGATATCCCCCCCGGTAGGGCGCCACGCGCGCGGCCAGGTCGGGGTCGACCTCGGCCAACAGCCTTTTGGCTTCCATCGCGGTCAGCTCCGCGGCCCGGCGTGACCGGACGAAAGTCAAGGTCCGCGCCCCTTCGCCCACCAGATCAGCCATGATCCGCGCCGCTTCCGCGGTGGCTGCCCTGCGCACCGGTGCGCCGTTTTCGCCGGTCATCGCGGTGAGCAGGGGTGGTTCCCAGAGCGCGACCGTGCGTGGGCCCTGCGGTGATCCGTCTCGGGTGACCGCCACGCACGGCGCTCCGATCAGACGCGACGCGGCCGCCGCCGGCTCGGCCGAAGTCGCCGAGCAGAGCACGAACACGGGATCGGCGCCGTATCGTGCGGCGATCCGCCGCAGCCTGCGCAGCACCAGCGCGACGTGCGAGCCGAAAACACCGCGATAGGCGTGGCATTCGTCGATCACCACGTAGCGCAGCTTGCGCAGCACGCGCGCCCAGCGCTGGTGGGACCGCAGTATGCCCAGATGAAGCATGTCGGGGTTGGTGAAAACCCAGCGCGCGTTCGCGCGGACCCACTGGCGGATCTCGGCCGGCGTATCGCCGTCGTAGGTGGCCGGATGGACATCACGCAGCGGACCTTCGTGGGTCAGCGCGCCGACCGTGCGCAGCTGATCGGCGCCGAGCGCCTTCGTCGGCGACAAATACAGTGCGGTGGCCTTCGGATCCGCTTGCAGCGCCGTGAGTACCGGCAACTGGTATCCGAGCGACTTGCCCGAGGCCGTCCCGGTGCTCACCACCACGTTCCGGCCGTGGAACGCCGAATCCGCCGTGTCCACCTGATGGCGCCAGGGCGCGTCGATGCCGGTGTCGCGTATCGCCGCAATCACTTCCGGCGATGCCCATGCGGGCCAGGCGGAGCGATCGGCGGCCCGTGCGGGCAGCTCGACCACATGGGTCAGCCGGGGGTCGCCATCCGGTCCGCCGACTAGGACACGATTCAGCAACGATGTCCCGTAGCTGAGGCCGGTTCGAGGCTGCGCGCGCAGCGCTGAGTCCGCCGGATTCACGAGGCGAACCCCGCAACACGCTCGGGAAGTGTGAAACGTGTGCGTCCGGGAAGCCCCACCTGCCATTTCGATACCCAATAGCGACCTGGGTCACAGCTTCTTTGCTGAACGTCGACTCTGTTATCAGCGAGCAAACGAACCCCAAGTCTGGATTCCACCATTGTGTCCCTCACCTGCGCATTCGCAAGATCAACTTTTTTGCAAATTGTCGGTAACTCGACTGTTGAATTGCCCGAAGACATGGTTCACTGGTTCCTGGTCGCAAGCTTCTGTGTTCGAGGGACGGATCCAAAGTCCAAACCGTCAGCAGGATCGATGTTGCGAACGGTGTGCTTGGTGCTTTCCTTGCAGGGGGAACCAACAGTACAGCGGTCGGAACGGACCCGGTGGACGAACCCAGTTGTCCGCCGTTCCGGTAAGAAAAGAGAAGGAACAGAATGGCACAGGGAACTGTGAAGTGGTTCAACGCGGAGAAGGGGTTCGGCTTCATCGCGCCGGAGGACGGCTCCGCTGACGTCTTCGTCCACTACTCCGAGATCCAGGGTTCGGGTTTCCGCACCCTCGAGGAGAACCAGAAGGTCGAGTTCGAGGTCGGCCAGGGCACCAAGGGCCCGCAGGCCACCGGAGTGCGTGCGCTCAGCTGAGCGGCGCAGGGATCCACAGCTCGTCCCTCACCACCGGCAACGGGGTGGGGGACGAGCTATATCTGGGGTAGTCACGGCCCGCGTGCGGCGGCGGAACGGCCCGCTGAGCACGCCGCGGCGCAAGTGTGGCGAAAAGACAAGGCATACTGATTCGAACTGACGCGCGTACGCTCAGTGGTTCGAGTCGCAAGCACTCGACCACACGCGGCGTCACGGTATAAACGTGTCTGGTGCGACGTTCAGCCGTCGCAGCCGCTTACCCCAGCCGCGCACAGCGGGAAACAACGCAGCGCGGGTCGATCAGGAAAGGTGTATTCGCCGGTGGCAACACGAGACCGCGGTGCAGCCGACCAGGGCCGTGCCCTGCGTCGTCTCGTGATCGTCGAGTCCCCGACCAAGGCCCGCAAGATCGCGCCGTACCTCGGTCGTAACTACACGGTCGAGGCGTCGGTCGGCCATATCCGGGATCTGCCGCGGGGCGCGGCGGACGTCCCGGCCAAGTACAAGGGCCAGTCCTGGGCGCGGCTCGGCGTGGACGTGGACAACGATTTCGAACCCATCTACGTCGTGAGCCCGGACAAGAAGGCCAAGGTCACCGAGCTCAAGAGCCTGCTGAAGGACGCCGACGAGCTCTATCTGGCCACCGACCCCGACCGCGAGGGCGAGGCGATCGCCTGGCACCTGCTGGAGACGCTCAAACCCAAGGTGCCGGTCCGGCGGATGGTGTTCCACGAGATCACCGAACCCGCCATCCAGGCCGCGGCCGCGGACACCCGCGATCTCGACAACGACCTGGTCGACGCGCAGGAGACCCGCCGCATCCTGGACCGGCTCTACGGCTACGAGGTCAGCCCGGTGCTGTGGAAGAAGGTCATGCCGCGGCTGTCGGCCGGCCGCGTGCAGTCGGTGGCCACCCGGGTGATCGTGCAGCGGGAGCGCGAGCGGATGGCGTTCCGTTCCGCCGAGTACTGGGACATCGCCGCCAAGCTGGACGCGGGTAACGGAGAGGGCATTGACGCCACCAACCCGAGGACTTTCGGTGCTCGGCTGGTCACCGTCGACGGGGCGCGGGTCGCCACCGGACGTGACTTCGGATCGGACGGGCAGCTCAAAGCGGTCAGCGGTGTCGTCGTATTGGACGAAGGCTACGCACGGCGGCTGGCCGAGGCGCTGGACGGCGCCGACCTGGTGGTCTCCTCGGCGGAGGCCAAGCCGTACACCCGCAAGCCGTATCCGCCGTTCATGACATCGACGCTGCAGCAGGAGGCGGGGCGCAAACTCCGTTTCACCTCCGAGCGGACCATGCGGGTCGCGCAGCGTCTGTACGAGAACGGCTACATCACCTACATGCGTACCGACTCGACCACGCTGTCGGAGTCGGCCATCGCCGCGGCCAGAGCACAGGCGACTCAGCTCTACGGCGCCGAGTTCGTGCACCCGACCGCGCGCCAGTACAACCGCAAGGTGAAGAACGCGCAGGAGGCACACGAGGCGATCCGCCCGGCCGGCGACACGTTCGCCACGCCGGGCCAGCTGCACGCGCGCCTGGACAACGACGAGTTCCGGCTCTACGAACTCATCTGGCAGCGCACCGTCGCCTCCCAGATGGCCGATGCCAGGGGCACCACGCTGACGCTGCGCATCACCGGTGTCGCAGGCACCGGCGAGGAGTGCGTGTTCTCCGCCTCCGGACGCACCATCACGTTCCCCGGCTTCCTGAAGGCCTACGTGGAGAGCGTCGACGAGGAGGCCGGCGGCCAGTCCGACGACGCCGAGTCCAGGCTGCCCGCGCTGGAGGAAGGCCAAGCGGTCACCGCGGTCGAGCTGAATCCCGACGGGCACAGCACCAACCCGCCCGCGCGCTACACCGAGGCGTCGCTGATCAAGACGCTCGAAGAGCTCGGCATCGGCCGTCCGTCGACGTATTCGTCGATCATCAAGACGATTCTCGATCGCGGCTACGTCTACAAGCGCGGCAGCGCGCTGGTGCCGTCGTGGGTGGCGTTCGCCGTGATCGGCCTGCTGGAAGAACATTTCGGCCGACTGGTCGATTTCGACTTCACCGCCGCCATGGAGGACGACCTCGACGCCATCGCGGGCGGGCGCGAGCAGCGCGGAAACTGGTTGTCCAGCTTCTACTTCGGCGGCGACCACGGCGTGGAAGGCTCGGTCGCGCGGTCCGGCGGTCTGAAGAAGATGGTCGGGGAGCGGCTCGACGACATCGACGCGCGAGAAATCAACTCCATCAAGCTGTTCAGCGATTCCGCCGGACGCGACGTCGTCGTCCGGGTCGGCAAGTACGGGCCGTACCTGGAGCGGATGGTCGCCGATCCCGATGACCCCGAGGGCAATTCGGTGTCGCAGCGGGCCAACCTGCCCGACGACCTGCCGCCGGACGAGCTGACCCCCGAGGTCGCCGAGAAGCTCTTCGCGACGCCGCAGGAAGGGCGATCGCTCGGCGTGGACCCCGAGTCCGGGCACGAGATCGTCGCCAAGGAAGGGCGTTTCGGTCCGTACGTCACCGAGATCCTGCCCGAACCGCAGGTCGCCGTGGGGCAGGAACCCGCCAAGAAGACCGCGAAGAAGGCCGCGGCGCCCAAGCCGCGCACCGGTTCGCTCTTCAAGTCCATGGACCTGTCCACCATCACGCTCGACGACGCGCTGAAGCTGCTGTCGCTGCCGCGCGTGGTCGGCGCCGACCCGGCCAGCGGCGAGGAGATCACCGCGCAGAACGGACGGTACGGGCCCTACCTGAAGAAGGGCACCGACTCGCGGTCGCTGAACACCGAAGACCAGATCTTCACGGTGACGCTGGACGAGGCGCTGAAGATCTACGCGGAGCCCAAGCGTCGTGGACGGCAGGCTTCGAGCGCCGCCCCGCTGCGTGAGCTCGGCGACGACTCGGCCACCGGCAAGCCGATGGTGATCAAGGACGGCCGCTTCGGCCCGTATGTCACCGATGGCGAGACCAACGCGACCTTGCGCAAGGGTGACGAGATCGAGTCGATCACTCCCGAACGGGCCATGGAACTGCTCGCCGACCGGCGGGCGCGCGGACCGGTGAAGAAGGCGGCCAAGAAGACCGCCGCGAAGAAGGCGCCCGCCAAGAAGACCGCGGCCAAGAAGACCGCCGCCAAGAAGGCGACGACCACCACGAAGACGGTGGCCAAGAAGACCGCGGCGCAGAAGGCTGCGGCGAAGAAGAGCGGCGTCGGGAAGTCGTGAGTTCTCGACTCGTGGCCGTAGCCTGAGCGCCATGAGTACAGAACAGGAACGCGAGGATCTGATCGCGATGCTCGCCGACCAGCGCGCGCTCTTCCGCATCACCCTGCGCGGCGTAGACGACGAGCAGGCGCGGCGGCGGACCACGGAGAGCGAGCTGACCCTCGGCGGTCTGCTGCACCACCTGGTCAGCTGCGAACGGCACTGGACCTCGGTGATCGTGCAGCGGGACGAGAACGCGGAACTGGATGTCTCGAAGTTCGGCGGCGAGTACGTCATGGCCGCCGAGGAAACCGTCGCCGGTCTGCTGGCCACCTGGGACGAGGTCGCCGCGGCGACGGCGGAGCTGATCCGTTCGGTGGACAGCCTCGACAGCTCGATCCCGACGCCGACGGCGCCGTGGACTCCGGAGCGGATCTGGCAGTCGGTGCGCTACACGGTGCTGCACATTCTGCGGGAGATAGCGCACCACTCGGGCCACGCCGACATCATCCGCGAGGCGCTGGACGGGGCGAACAGCACAGCGCAGCGCGCCTCCTAGTCGCGCGAGCCAGGGCAACCGGTGCCGTGGCTGCCGGGATCGCGGTGGTCCGGCATAGCTGTCTCCGCCGAGCTGAATGCGTCGCGCAGTATTGGGCGGGCCCGGTGTTGGTCTGGCCGGGTGTGCGGGGCTGGGTGGGTGGTGTGCGGCGAGCCGGGCGTGCGCGCGGAAGCGGGGTGAGGTCCGGCCGACGCGGCAGGACCGCGACGCACCGGCCCGGAAACCGCCGAGCGGGACGTGACCGTGCGGTCGGTGGATCCACGATCACCTCCCGCCAGGTGCGGCGATCAGCACGCAGCGGCGGCCTGGAGCACTGCGGCCACGGCGTCGGGCCGGGAGAGCAGCGAGGCGTGCGAGGCGTCGATCTCGCTGGTCAGCGCCTGTGTGTGGGCTGGTCGGGCGGTGCGTGGACCAGCCGCGCTATGCGTGGTCAGGCGGGTGGTGCGGGTATGGCCGAATGTTCGTGGTGGAGCCGGGTATGTGTGGCTGACCGGGCGGTGTATGGCTGAGTCGGGCGGTGTCCGGCCGGCTGGGTGTGGGCGGTGGAGTCGCGTGGTGTCCGGCCGGCTGGGTGTGGGCGGTGGAGTCGCGTGGTGTCCGGCCGGCTGGGTGTGCGCGGCGGGGCCGAGCGGTGTGGCCGCGCCGGGCCATGGGCGTCGGCGGTGGCGAGGGTGGTGTCCGAGACCGGCCGGGGTTTGTCGGGAGGGGCGGCTAGGGTGTACGGCGTGGCGGGTGTCTTCGATCGGTTGGTCGGCCAGGAGGCGGTCGAGTCCGAGCTGACTGCCGCCGCCGTCGCGGCGCGCGGGGGCACGGTCGACGGCGCGATGACGCATTCGTGGTTGTTCACCGGTCCGCCGGGGTCGGGCAGATCCGTTGCGGCGCTGTGCTTTGCGGCGGCGTTGCAGTGCACCGACTCGGAGATACCCGGGTGCGGCAGGTGTCACGCCTGCACCACCACCATGGCGGGCACACATGGCGACGTTCGCCGGGTGGTGCCCGAGGGTCTGAGTATCAGCACCAAGGAGATGCGCGAGATCGTGCAGGTGGCCTCGCGTAGGCCGAGCACGGGGCGCTGGCAGGTGGTGGTCATCGAGGATGCCGACCGGTTGACCGAGGCGGCGGGCAATGTGCTGCTCAAGGTCGTCGAGGAGCCGCCGGACCGGACGGTGTTCCTGCTCTGCGCGCCCTCGGTGGATCCGGAGGACATCTCGATCACGCTGCGCTCCCGCTGTCGGCATGTGCACCTGGTGACGCCTTCGGTGCCCGCCATCGCACGGGTGCTCCGGGAACGCGACAAGCTCGATGAGAAGACCGCGAACTGGGCCGCCTCCATCAGCGGCGGGCATGTCGGCCGGGCCCGCAGGCTCGCCACCGACGAGGAGGCGCGAGCTCGCCGTCGGCGCGCTCTGGCGTTGGTCGCCGCGTCCGGAAAACCCGGTGCGGCCTACGCCGCCGCTGACGAGCTGGTCCGCGCGGCCGACGACGAGGCCAAGCAGATGAGCGCGACCCGCGACGAACGTGAGCGCGAGGAACTGGCCACGGCGATGGGTGCGGGTGGCACAGGAAAGGGCGCGGCGAGCGCAACCCGCGGCTCCGCGGGCGTCCTCAAGGATCTGGAGCGACGGCAGAAATCGCGCGCGACCCGCACCGGCCGCGACGCACTCGATCGCGCGCTGATCGACGTGGCAGGCGTCTACCGGGACGCGCTGGCCGTCCGATTCGGCGCCACCCGGCTCGGCTCCGGCGTCGCGCTCACTCACCCGGACCTGTCCGACGAGATCCACGAGCTGGCCGAACGCGTGCCCCCCGAGGGTCTGCTGAAATCCATCGACGCCGTCCTCGCCTGCCGCGAAGCGCTCGACCAGAACGTCAAACCCCGTTTCGCCCTCGCCGCCATGGCCGCCGCCCTCATCGCCGCCCGCGCACAATGACCGTGACCACCGGTTTTCGCGATCCGGCCGCGAGACGATAGACTCGCCTGGCCGAAAGGCACGCCGCCTTAGCTCAGTCGGTAGAGCGCTTCACTCGTAATGAAAAGGTCGGGGGTTCGATTCCCCCAGGCGGCTCCACGTAAAAGCCAGGTCAACCGCAGTTTTGGTACCCTGGAGCAGGCCCGGTGTCATCACCGCCGTCATCAACCGCATCTCGAGGCGACGTGTCTTCCGACAACCGGAAGGTTCACTATGGCCTCCACACCCCGCCCGCGGCCCCGCAGCGACGGCAGCGTCGCCTGGCAGGTCCCCTTCTACTACCGCGACACCTGCGGCAAGCGCCGTCAATCCTCGGAAACCTTCGATGAGTACGCCGAGGCCCAGTGGTGGGCCGCACTCATCGACAAGGTCGGCATCGAGGAAGCACTGAAGGTCCTCGAAGCCACACGCGACTCCGGCTCCGATGTGATTCTCCTCACCACCTGGCTGCACCGGTACGTCGACCGGATGACCGGAGTGCAGGAGGACGGCCGCCGCAAGTACCGCGCGTTCATCCGCAACGACATCGTCCCGTTCTTCGGTGAAGGCGCCCCGATCGACGCCGTCACCCAGGACACCGACGCCGCCTGGGTCGTCTATCTCGAACAGGACCGGGGCAACTCACCCAAGACCATCGCCAACAAGCACGGCTTCCTCAGCGCCGCGCTGCGCGCGGCCGTCGAGCAGCGCCCCACACCGCTGCTGCCCTACAACCCGTGCGCGGGTACCCGGCTGCCTCGGCACGATCCGGCGGAGATCGATATCTTCTCCAACGACGAATGGGAGCTGTTCGAGCAGTTGCTGCTCGAACGGTGGCGCCCGCAGGCCGAGTTCGGGCTGGTGTCCATGGCACGACCCAGCGAGGTCGGCGCGCTGCTGGTGCGCGACATCGACCCGGAGACCGGCGCGGTGCGGATCAACAAGGCATGGAAGGACGACGGCACCCGCCTGCGGCTGGGCAAGCCGAAATCCAAGCGCGGCATCCGCACGGTCAACGTGCCGCTGGAAACCGTGGCGCGGCTGGATCTGGCGCGTCCGGGCGACGCGCTGCTGTTCCATACCCGCAACGACACACCCGTCACCGCCTACCACTTCTACAAGAACGCCTGGCAGCCCGCGCTACGCCGCCTCGAGGCGCTGTCGCGCCGGGACTTCAGCTTGTTCACCAAGAAGGCCCTGTGGCGCGGTGAGGACCCCGAACTGCTGCTGGCCTACTACGGCAGCACGGTCAACACGCTGTGCGGTAAGCGGCTGAGTCCCTACACCCTGCGCCACACCGGCATCTCCTGGAAGTTGCAGGACGGGGTGCCGCTGTTCGTCGTCTCCCGCGACGCCGGGCACGAATCGGTCACCACCACCGACCGCCGCTACGGCCACAACGACCGCGCCGCCAGCGCCTCCGCCGCCCAAGTCATCGCCGGACGCTTACCACGCGTGCGTGCCAGCATGCTCACCCTCGCCGCCTGACCTTTCCGTTTCCCCGACGTCCGCACCGAGCGAAATCCATTCCATTTCATTCCGTCCCGACCGGCGGAATGAAATGGAATGGATTGGAATGGAACTCATGTGCTGAAAGCCGTCACCGGAGCACCGATCAGCCCACCCGAAGGCCTGTGCCAATTCCCCGGCTGCCACACGCCGCTGCCCCCACGCGCCCCCGGACAACGCGGCGCCCCGCGCCGCTACTGCGACAACCCCGACCACACCGCCCAGAAAGCACTGCGCCACAGCAGAAACCTCCACCGCGAAGCGGCCAAGCTCGACCTGCGGGCGCCTTCGCTGCGACCGGTCACCGACGGCAAAACCACCCTGTCGGCGTTGCTGGACCGCTACGCCCAGTTGCGTTCCGAGCTCGCCGCCGTCGCTGCCGACGTGACCGACCTGTTCGCACACCTCACCGACCCAGCCGCCATCGACCGCGAAATCGCCGACATCGAGCGCGAAGCCACCCGCCGCGTTACCGCCGCCGAACAAGCCCGCGCCGATACCGAACAGCACAACCACGCACTGACCCGACGCCTCGAACGCGCCCTCGCCCGCGCGGCGCAGGCCCTGGCCGCCGCCGACGAAGCCGACGCCAGAGCACAGCACGCCAGCGACCGCCTCGCGCGCGTCGAACAGGAAGCCGCCGCGCGGGTCGTGGCGGCCGAGGCCGAGCGCGACCAGATCTACGCGGAAGCCGAAACCGCGCGGAGCGAGATGCGCGATACCGTAGAAGCAGCTCGGATCGCCCAGGCCCGCGCCGAAGGTGAGCGCGACCTCTTTCGCGACCAGCACCACGCCCTGTGCGAAGAGAACCGGCTCCTGCGCGAACGCCTCGACACCGAGCGGGCCGAGCATCGGCAACGGATCGAACACCGCGACATCGAATACGCCCGCGCGATCACCGCAGCACATGCCATGGCCAGCCGCGCTGCCCGAGAACACCGGGACCAACTCACTGACGTGATCCGGCGGTGCAGCCCTCAACCACACCACTGGCCGGAGCGGGCCGCCGACAAGTCCGATGCCGCAGCACTCGATGCGTTGGCCTCCAGCTAAACTGGCGAATGCGCCGTCGGCCCGCAGGGGAGCGCACGACTCCACCTGCGCCAGTCGGCGACGCTCAGCATTGTCTCGAAGCATCGCGAAGAGGGCGGCGCGACAGAAGCCACCCTCCGTCGGCTAACGGACCGATGGCTGCAGAACGAAAATGTCCCGTGCACAGCCATGTGCACGGGACGTTCGATCAGGCGGGTGGGTTACCCGGTGATGAGTTTCAAGGTGCGGTACGCGGCCTCACGCCGGTCCTTTTTCTTCGCGAAGACCGAGGTGAAGGTCAGCACGATCGCTGTCGCACCCCACACCATCGGTGACGCTCCCGCGGCCACCACCGTCCACGCCGGCGCCTGAGCCGCCGCGAGGCCCCTGCTCGAACAGCGGGATCGCCTCGGCCACCCGGCCCGCCGACTTGTAACGCTGTTCGGCTGGGCTCCTAACCTTCCGACCCTTAGTCAGATGCTGGTCGGGCCGCCGCGATGGCTCCTTGCGCCAGCGACGCCACGACCACCGAGCCGGGGCCGAGTCGTCCGGTGCCGGTGCCGGTGTCGCGGCGGAGTCGTCGTCGAGGTTGACCGGCGTCGGCGCGGCGACGGTGGGCACCGGTTCTGCGGGCGTCAGAGGCATTCGCCGGCGGCCGCGTATTACCAGGCTGAGGGGTTGCCGCAGGACGGGGCCTCGCGGGCGGGCCGTTTTCGGGAAGCGTGTCGGGCGGGCAATGGTGTGGGGGCCGGTTGCGGAGCCGTCTACGGGGCGATACGTGACACGCAACTTAGGTTGTGGCGGAACCGATCACGGCCCGGGTGCGTCCAATGAATCGACTGCCTTTTATTCGCAGGTCGGGGGTGTCTCGTGCGTGCTCGGGGTGACACGGAATCCGGTGCCGGGGTGGGGTGAGTCGATTCGTGTTTCGATGAAAGAGGGGGATTTCCCATGAAGGTTCGCAATGATCCATCCGCTGTGCTGACGAGCCGAGTCGGTCGAACGCTTCTCTTCGCAGTGACATTGACGATCGCGATGGTCGCGAGCGTGCTGGCCTCCGGCTCCGCACAAGCTTCGTATCAGCCGTGCACCAACTACAGAGTCACCACCCAATGGGGCAGAGTCGAGGTCGACACCAGGCCGAGGGACGGGGACCCCATCGGCAACATCGCATGGGCTATGTTTCTCAACAACATCGCCGACATCCCCGGCAGGTACGACTACCAGATATTGGTCAACGGCAGGGCCATCGAGACGGATAACAGGTTCAAGGACGACAACTTCCACATGACGATCCCCCGATATCTGGATGGGCATTACCGGTACGACTCGGGAGACGAAATCCAGGTCATCGCCTCTCACGCCGCCGGCAAGAACCTGTACGTGACCCCCATCAACCGCTGCACCGTCCCCTACACGGCAGGATAGCTATATGGGTCAGGAGATTTCGAGGCGAGGCGCCGACTTGCTGGCGGCCGACATCGAGTCGGCTCTCGGCTTCGAGGTACACATCGATGAAACGATCCCCGAGCGTCTTCGCCGCCTTGCCGATCCACCGGGATGGCGGATCGAATTCACCGTCCCGACCTTGAGCGTCGTGGTGGGCACCACCCCCGTCGAGCGCACTCCCAACGGTGTGGCGTGCAGACTGGCCCGGGAAGTCCACGACGATGTCTTATCCCGCAGTGGAAAGATCTGGCCCGCCGACCCCGAGGGTGGGGACCAGCCGTTGCTCCCCACTCTCGACGGATGGCACGGGCCGGGCGGAGTGATACCGTACGGGCAGGTCAAGACGGCGAAGGATCCTGATCCCAGCCTCGACGGTGTGGTCCGATGGTGGCTGCCCGACACCTACGACGGACTCATCGCCAGCCACTCCGGCGACGTATGGTTCTCCCTCTGGCAATACCAGGGCGACGAACAACTCATCACACCGGGCATGCCGGTGACATGGGTCCTCGGCGAAGGCGTACACGGAAAATACCGCAAGGCAAGCGAAGTCCGGCCAGCTCAGCCGTAGCCAAGTGTTCGGTCGGTGTGCCGCCGACGGATAGCGCCCGACCAGTGGGAACAAGGCGCTACGGCCCGGATATGGCGGGCTCACACGATCGTCGCAACACTCTCGATTCGGGAGGTTGCGGCGATCGTGTTGTTTTCGGAGAGTATGGAGTATTTCGGTGATCAGCCTGCGCGGCTGGACGGCCGGTATCCCGGGGGCTACGGCTACCCCCTACAGGGCGATGTCGCCGAACAGGTCGAGCTGCTCACTGCCGGTCAGTGCGAGGCGGTTACGCGGGCGCGCCGCCGTGCCGCCGTGCAACCCGCGGACCCGGTCACGGTCGGGTGCCTGCTGCCCGAGCCGGGCGGCGACGACCGCGGGCGGGAGGCCCTCGCGCAGCATGCGCTGCTCAGCGGTGGTGCGCAGCGTGCCGGGCGAGATGTCCAGGCCGGCGTCGGCGCCGACGGCGCGGATGGCGTCGTCGACGGTGCGCACCGCCAGGCGCCGGTGCGGGGCCTGCTCGGTGAGGAACAGCGCGATCTGTTCGGGGTGGCCGCGTAGCAGGCGGCGGCGTTCGGCCAGCCAGGCGACCAGCGCGGCGCGGGTGCCCGGCTGTACAGGGACGGTGCGCGTGCTGCCGGTGGAGTCGGTGATGGCCAGGGCGCCGGGCCAGTCGGCGAGATCCAGGCCGGTCAGGGCGAGGGCGGCGATCTCGGATTTGCGGGGCCCGGCATCCAGGGCGAGGACGATCATCGCGAATGCGCGCGGCCCGCGTGCCGCGGCGGCGCGTAGTAGGGCGCGTTGTTCGGAGGGGCCGAGGGTGCGGGGGTTGATCGGCTCCACCACCACCCGCGGCGTCGCCGGGGCGCCCAAGCCGAGCCAGGTGTAGAAGACGGTGAGCGCGGTGAGGGTGAGATTGATAGTGCGCCCGACGACTCCGCGTTCTTCGACGGCCGCGGTGAGGTAGGCGTCGACGGCGCGGTCGCGGCCGGTGCGGGAGTGCAGGGCGTCGTCGTGGCCGCGATTGTCGCCCAGCCAGGCCAAGAAGTGCCCGACCCGTTCGAGGTAGGTTTCCCGCGAGCGGGCGGCGAGGTCGTCGCGGTCGGCCAGCGCGGCGGCGAATCCGGCGAGCATCGGGTCGGCGGCGATCTCGATCGAAAAGAGTCCCGGCATGTCCTGGGCGTTGTTCTCCACCACCGACCTCCAGCCGAAACCTGTTGCCCAACAGCATCGCAGCAGGCACCGACAACACCGCGGTGGAGATTAGCGGCGGACCGGTGCGCTCGGTCCGCCGCTAATCTCCCGGGATGTGCGACGGCCCCCCGGGAACATGCCGCCGGGGGGCCGTGCTGGGGTGTTGGCTTTGATGGGGTGGGCGGTGGTCAGTGGTCGACGAAGTGGTCGGCGGCTGCGAGGGCGGCGCCGAATCCGATTCCGGCGGCGGTGATGACGCCGAGGACGGTGATCCAGATGTCGTCGGTGGGGATGGCGAAGGTGGGGATGCATGCCGCGGCGATGGCGCAGGCGATGGAGGCGGCGATGAGGATCCAGCCGCGGCGGGTGGTGAGGAGGTTGTACCAGTCGAACTGCTCGAGCCAGTACAGCACCGCGACCGCTGCGGCCGTTCCGGCGCCGGCGGCGCCGGCCATGGGGCAGCCGGTGGCGCGGGTGACGTTGCCGTAGATCAGGCCGGCGATCACCGCGATCATGATCCATCCGAAGCCTCTGGGGCTGATCAGGCCCGGGCGGCGGTTGCCGCCGGTGGCGCTGTTTCCGGTGCCGGTGCTCGCGCCGTTGCTGGGGTCGGGAGCGCCGGTGTTGGTGCTCGGACTTCCTGCCGTTGTCGTCATTTCCGCGGAAGGGATCCTTCCCGTTCATGCGCCGTCCCGCCGTGCTGGATGCACGGTCTCGTGCGCACCGCCGAGCCTACAGCACCATAGGTAGAGAAAATCAAATTGATATCGCCACGCTGTGGCAACGCCACACTATTGCGTGTAGTTCACGCTACGTCCGCGCCGACGGGCGTGCGGGTGGCATAGACGAAAGGGGCGGGACCACCTGTGGTGGTCCCGCCCCTTGGGTGTTGATGCTCCCCGGCGGCATCGGTGCCGGGGTCCTACGCATCGTCGGGATGCTCCTCGGCGACTTCGCGTAGCTCCTTGGCGTAGGAGAGCAGCCGCTGCTTCTCCTCCTCCATCTGCCGCTCGATCTCCACGGGATCGAGGGCGTTCTTCAGGCCTTCGAGGATGAACTCGCGGGCCAGCTCCGCGATCGACATCTTGCGTAGGTTCGCGTAGCTCATCAGGGTGCGATAGTCCTTCGGGCGCAGCCGAAGACTGAAGGTCGTGTTCGTCGGTGTGGCGTCCGAGTTCTCGGACGTACCGGTCGTTCTGGTTTTTGCGGTATTGGGCATCGAAGCTCCTATAAGAGAAGAAGTGCGGGGATAGCCGCCCTCATCAGATGGTGCTTCGGTGAGCTCGACGGGACGGATGTGGCACAGGTTCTCCTCGATCAGACTTTCAACTGACGGCCGCCGCAGTAGTCAAGCGACCATGAAGAAACAAACCGACCACTGCAGCAACCGACGAAACAAGATGTACCACAGCACCGTAGCACCAATGAACCTCAGGTAGTCGCAATAGTGAGAAGGTGCAACTACTGTTCACCGTTTCGGTACCGTCGCACGCAACGACATGGCGTTATCAGCCTGCAGAAGCGAGGGTTTTGTTCACACAATCCTGTTACGGGATGTGAGCATGTGCTGCGCCGCGGCGACACGAGGCGCTGATCCGATCTCCCTGCGTGCCAGCTCGCCGTGCTTGAGACATCCCCTGGTCGACGTCACGTGACGCGGACCGGGCCGGTCCGGGCTGAGCTTCAGGAGGTGAGAGCGGGTGGCGGTGGCGGATATCGGCCGCGCACCACCCGCATCTCTGTGTCTCGCCCGGGCGGGAATTGTCCCGGCGTCGGGGCGAACGAGGTTTCAGGCCTCGTCGTCTTCGATGATTTCGAAATTCAGGACGATGTCCGGTTCCTGCTCGTCATCGAAGTCGCGCCACGGGCGGCGATTATTGATCATGCTCGACTTCCTTTGGGGCTCAGATTTCTTTCGTTAGGTGTGACACGTAATGAGTTCTTCCGATTTCCGACTCGTCGGTTTTGCGCAATATCGGTCCTTGTCGCTGAAAGTTAGCTGCCCAGTTATCCGGTGATTCGAAGCAATCGCGCACGCTGGTTTCCGCCGCATCCCGGTCGGAGTGGCAAACGATTGTCAATATCCCTTGTCCCTCCAGGGTTGTGGCTGCTGCGCCAGTGAGTAGTCTGAGGTTCGGTTCGGCTGGAACAACACGGCGAGGAGGGGGCAGCCGTCGGATGAGGCCGGCAGCCGCCCCTGCCGCCACGAGCGCAGGATGACAACACCTGCGCTGGTGAGGAACTCGCAACACTCGATCAGTCGAGCCAAGCTGGGCGAGCTCCCCGGCCGTGCATCCGACCGCGGCGTGCCGGGGGGCTCCCTCTCACCGTCCGATCCACCACCTCTCTGTGGCCCAACGGGCCGCCGGTACGCACTTGAATCCTTAAGCGGGCAACCGCACTGCCCGCTACTGGTCTAAAGCTACCCGTAACCGAGACTTCACCATGGTTGCCCTATCCGCACCAGGATATGCAACCCACCCGACAAGCACCCGCCATGGATGTACGAGACAGTTCCTGCGGAGATCCGGTGAGTTAAGTTCACCTAGTGTCGGGCTCACCGGCGCTGAAATCGGGCCATCGGCGGCCCGTCCGCAGCGCACCATAGGGGCCGTAATTGTTTCGTGATTCGACAAAACCGGACCGCCGGGCATCGTCTCGGAGGTTACCGACGAGTTTGCAACGCGTTGCAGAATCGTCCACTGAATGGCATCGAATGTCATAAATGCGGCAACGCCGCACGGAAGGCGCCGGTCACCTCCCTGCAGGCGGCCCGGGATCGGGCGCGCTGGGCGTAGCGCGCCCCAGGAGAGTTCGTCCGCTGTCCATCGACCGTGAGGGTTTCCGCCGGGGGTGGCATCGAGTGCTGACCTCCGGCGCCGGATCGGCGAGTCGCAGAAACATACCGGAGGTTTGTGTAAGGCTGGTCAAACCAACCAATGACCCGTTCCGGCTCGGGCGGTCCCTCGGGCGCAGGTTGGCCGATCCCCGACTAGTGCGAGAAGGACCACGCATGAACTACGTCCACCGGTCGCTCCGGGCCGACATCACCGAGGGGCAGCTGCTCATACCACCTCCCGGCCATCACGCGGGCCCGCGAACCCCAGCGCCGGCGGGGCTCGACGATCCCGCGAAGCCGCCGACCGTCATCGATGCCGACGACGACGGCGAGGACGTCGTGCTGGTCATCGAATTGATCTGCGATCCCACACTGGCCTGAGAGATGCCGTCGATGGAATGACCGTGCGGGCGCGGGTTTTCGACTAGGTTGAGCCGGTTCACCAGCTGACGGTCGGCCACAAGAGGCCATGAATGACGCTGCCAGGTCGGCATGTCGTGTGCGGTGGCAGGATTCGACGGTGCCGTGGCAGGATTCGGCACGGAGACGGGGAGGAAGCATGGGTTCGAACTGGCGAGCGCTGGCACCGGTGATGGCTCCTGGCGTGCTGGGAACGGCGGTGGGTACCGGCCTGGCGGTGGTGGTGAATCTGGCGACCGGGGGCGGTCCCTGGTGGATGTGGGTATTGGTCGTGGTGCTGACCGCGGTCGCCTGTGGGACGTCGTTGTGGCTGTATCGGCGCCAATCCGCCACCCCACCTACGCCGCCCCCACCGTCGACGAGTTCGGTGGAGGCCTCCGGCTCGCGCAGTGTGGCGGTGGGACGCGACGCGGGCCCGATCAGCACCGGCGACAACCAGACACCAGCCCCACCGGCGCCTCCACCGCAGCCCCCTGATCCGGCGGGACCCGCACCTGCACCGGAGTCGGTGTCGGCCGGGGGTGAGCGTTCGGTGGCGATCGGCAGGGACGCGCAAGGTCCTATCTCCACCGGCGACCAGCACGGACCGGCATCTCCGTGAACGAGTCCGAACCCGGCCACGGGCAGCCTGACGTCCCCGGGGCCGCGCACGGAGGTGTCCCCGCCGCCGGTGTGCAGGCGTCGGGGCAGCGGTCAGTCGCGGTCGGCGGGAACGCCGGCGTGGTCCAGACCGGGGACAACTCCCTGATCGTGCATCTGTCGGCGGAGGCGTGGCAGCCCATCGCCGAGGTCGAGGCCCCACCCGGGATCGACAATCTGCCGGTGTATCCCGGCCACGGGTTCGTCGGCCGCGCCGGCGAACTGGGCAAGCTCGACACCGTGCTGGCCGAGCCTGGGCGGGTGGTGGTGCAGGCGGTGCACGGTCTGGGCGGGATCGGCAAGAGCACCCTTGTCGCGCACTGGGCCGCTACCCGCCCCCACGGCCACCGTCCGATCCGGTGGATCACCGCCGATACCGCTGCCGAGATCCGGCAAGGGCTGGCGAAGTTCGCCGCCGCGCTGCAACCCGCGCTGGCTCAAGGGCTGAAGGTCGAGCCACTGGCCGAGCGGGCCCTGCAGTGGCTGGCCACCCACACCGGGTGGCTGCTGATCCTCGACAACGTCAACGACCTCACCGACATCAACGAGGTCCTCGCCGGCACCGGTACCGGTGGCCGCATCATCATCACCAGCCGACGCTCCACCGGATGGAAGCCCGGCACCGCCATCGTGCGCCTGGACGTGCTCGAACCCGACGAATCCCAGCGGCTGCTCACCGGCCTGCTCACCGCGGCAGGCCCCCGCGACAGCGACGGCGCCGCCGAACTGTGCGCCGAGCTGGGACATCTGCCGCTGGCGATCGAGCAAGCCGGCGCGTATCTGGCGCAGAACCCGCTCACCACGCCACGGGATTACCTGCAGCTGCTGGCCGACTATCCGGCCGCCATGTACGAGCAAGCGGCGGTCGATGTCGACCCTGAGCGCACCATCGCCCGGATCTGGCGAGTGACCCTCGACCGCATCACCACCCGCCAACCGGCCGCTGCCGACCTGCTCCGCACCCTGGCCTGGTATGGCCCCGAAGCTATCCCTCTCACCCTGTGCCAGAACCTGGCCGACCCGCCCACCCTCAACGCTGCGCTCGGGGTGCTCACCGCCTACAGCATGATCACTCCCGACCCGGCTACCAACAGCGTGTCCATCCACCGCCTGGTCCAAGCCGTCGCCCGCACCTCCGATCCCGGCGACCCCCACCGCAGACCGGACTTCATCGAGCGCGCACACATCAGCGCCGCGGCCAGTCTGTATCTTGCGTTGCCTCCACGGGAAGATCCCGTCACCTGGCCGGCCTGGCGTGCCCTGCTCCCCCACATCGATGCACTCCTCAGCCGCACCACCACCGACACCACCGCCATCGCAGCCATCCTCAACGCCACCGCACTCTTCTTCCTTGACCAAGGAACGTTCCTTCGCGCAATTGAGTACCTCCACCGAGCCCTCACCGCTCGTGATCAGATTGTCGGACCCGACCATCCCGACACCTTGAACTCCCGCCACAATCTCGCCGGCGCCTACCGGGCGGCGGGGCGCACTTCGGAGGCGATCGAGCTGTTGGAGCAGGTCCTCACCGCCCGCGAGGGGATCCTCGGTGCCGAGCACCCCGACACCTTGGGCAGCCGCAACAACCTGGCCGGTGCTTACAAAGCTGCGGGGCGAACTGCGGAGGCGATCGAGATGTACCAGCAGGTCCTCACCACCGCGGTCACGATTCTTGGACCCGACCACCCCCACACCCTGAGCACCCGCAACAACCTCGCCCACGCTTATCAAGCTGCGGGGCGAACCGCGGAGGCGATCAAGTTGTTGGAGCAGGTCCTCATCGACCGCGAGCGGATCCTCGGTGCCGAGCACCCCGACACCTTGGGCGGCCGCAACAACCTCGCCCACGCTTATCAAGCGGCGGGGCGAACCGCGGAGGCGATCGAGCTGTACGAGCAGGTCCTCACCGCCCGCGAGCGGATCCTCGGCGCCGAGCATCCCGACATTCTGACCTCCCGTAACAACCTCGCCAGCACCTATCAAGCGGCGGGGCGAACCGCGGAGGCGATCGAGCTGTTGGAGCAGGTCCTCACCAACGCGGTCAGGATTCTTGGACCCGACCACCCCCACACCCTGAGCA
>NZ_BAFP01000007.1 GCF_000308455.1 Nocardia abscessus NBRC 100374
TGCCTTCGTAGACGACTTGGGTGGTGCGGTTGGCGAGGGGGCCGTAGACGATGTAGCTGTGTCCGGTGACCCAGCCGATGTCGGCGGTGCACCAGTAGACGTCTTGGGCGGGTTTGTGGTCGAAGACGGTGTGGTGGGTGTAGGCGGTTTGGGTGAGGTAGCCGCCGGTGGTGTGGAGGATGCCTTTGGGTTTTCCGGTGGTGCCGGAGGTGTAGAGGATGAACAGGGGGTGTTCGGCGTCGAAGGGCCGGGCTTCGTGCTGGGGGGATGCGGGGGTGATGGTGTCGTGCCACCACAGGTCGCGGCCGTCGGTCCAGGGGACTTCGATGCCGGTGCGGCGTACGACCAGGACGTGTTCGACGGTGGTGGGGTCCCCGCCGAGTGCTTCGTCGACGGCGGCTTTGAGGGGGGTGCTTTGCCGCGTCGCCATTGTCCGTCGGTGGTGATGATCAGGCGGGCGCCGGCGTCGTCGACGCGTTGGCGCAGCGCGGTGGGGGAGAAGCCGGCGAAGACGACGGAGTGGGTGAGGCCCAGGCGGGCGCAGGCGAGCATGGCCACGATGGCTTCGGGGACCATCGGCATGTAGATCGCGACTCGGTCTGTGGTGGTGAGGCCGAGTGCGGTGAGGGCGTTGGCGGCCCGGCAGACCTCGTCGTGTAGTTCGTGGTAGGTGATGGCGCGGGAGTCGCCGGGTTCGCCTTCCCAGTGGATGGCGACCTGGTCGCCGTGTCCGTCCAGGACGTGGCGGTCCACGCAGTTGTAGGCGACGTTGAGTTTGCCGCCGAGGAACCACTTCG
>NZ_BAFP01000006.1 GCF_000308455.1 Nocardia abscessus NBRC 100374
GTGCGGCAGGTACCGGGGTACGCGCCCATCGGCCCGTGCGGCGCCGTCGCGGCTTTCTGGATTTCCTTTCGAGTGCAATAACATTCGTAGGTGAGCCCGGCGGCCACGAGCCGCTCGACGGCCGCTTTGTATTGCGGCAACCGGTCGGATTGGCGCACCACCGGCCCGTCCCAGTCCACGCCGATCGCGGCGAGGTCGTCCAGCTGCCGCTGCTCCGCACCGGGACGCACCCGGTCCAGATCATCGATCCGGAGCAGGAAGCGGCGGCCGGTGGAGCGAGCGAACGCCCAAGCCAGGAGCGCCGTGCGGAGATTGCCCAGGTGCAGATCCCCCGACGGGCTCGGCGCATACCGGCCCGCGCCCCGCTCAGCCACGGGCTCGGTCGGTAGACGATGAGGTGCGCACGCCGGCCATGGTAGAAGCGACGCGATCAACCGCGCAGACGCGGCCGCAGGTCGGCCTCCGCCGGTTCGCCGCCTGTCTCCAGCGTGGCGAGCAGCGATTCGGCGTGCGCGACCAGGCCGGCGAGGTCGATATCGTAGGGCGCCTGCTGACCTTCCGGCCGGTATGCCGTCAACCGCGACACCGCGCGGGCGAGCAGTGTACGCGCCCCCTTCGGATTGCCGCGCTGTATGTGGGTCAGACCGACAGCGAACTGCGCGAGTGCCTGCCACAGCATCCGCTCGGCGAACGGCCCGTTCTTCCATGCGGCCTCTAAAACCTCATGTGCATTGAATGCAAGTCCGTCGTCCAGCAGTTGCTGGGCGAAGGTCAGAGTTTGCTGGGGCGGAAGCTCGGGATCGTCTGGAATTCGGGCAACTCCGGTGCTGCCGAGCGGCAGCGGGCGCCCGAGGCGGTCGCGAGGACGGGCACTACGGGCGCGACCTGCGTCGTCGCGATCGCGTTCGACCATAGGTTCCATCATGCACGGCCGCTGTGCCCGCGTCGACGGGGGCTGTGGCGGGATGTGAATTGTCGTCCGATAACAGAGCAATCACATCCGTTAAAAACATTGTGGTACGCCAGTGCTGGGAATGAATGAGGAGGGCTGGCAATGCTTCCGCAACTCTCTTGCTTCGCAAACGTGTGTGGTTGCGATGATTGAATAGGCAAGAGCCGGGCAAACTTTCGAAGGACCTGCTAGTGTTACCGCGCGGGGACAGGCCCCGCGCGAGGTTAATTTCCTCTCGAACTCGATGTGCGATATAGACGCACCGAGAAAGTGCGCTCCGGCACGGGGTGCACCACGGGATTCGGCTTTCGGAGTCGGGTGCCGATGCTAGCTGGAACGATGTCAGGAGAAATCTCGCTCTCGACGCAGCAAAGGAGCTAGTGCCGTGGAGGTTGATTGGACGGGCGCTGTGTGGCGCAAGAGCACATACAGCGGTCCGGATGGGAACTGCGTGGAAGTCGCTTTTCTCGTCGACGGCAATGTCGCGGTTCGTGACACCAAGGACAGTGGACGTGGCCCGGTCCTGGCGTTTGCGCCGGGCGAGTGGGACGCATTCCTAGTGGGGGTCTCAGGGGGAGAGTTCCGGCGCGGCTGAACCGCTCCGGAGTCGCCTGAACAAGGCAAAGCGGGCCCCGGGTCGTATGGACTCGGGGCCTTCGCGGTTTCGGGACGGGTTGTGCGGGCGCGGGCGCCGATCCTCAGTGGGTGGAACCATTTCCGTGGCCGTTCGCCCGATCCTGAACCGTGCGCAGCACGGCGAGCTGCTTGCGCTCCTCTTCGTGCTCGGTCTCGAAGTGCTTCGCGCTCTCGTCGCGCGGGTCGGCGCGCAGGAAGCTGCCGGTGCCGGGCTTGCCCGCCGCGCCGAGCTTGCTCATCTTCTTCGGTACGGGTGCGCCCTGGTACTCCAGCGGAATCGGGTGACCGTGCGCGTCCACCGGGCCGAGCGGCTGGTGCACCTCGATGTACTCGCCGTGCGGCAAGCGCTTGACCACACCGGTCTCCACGCCGTGCTCGAGCACCGCGCGATCGCTGCGCTGCAAACCGAGGCAGATGCGGTAGGCCAGGAAGTAGGCGATCGGCGGCGCGAGCAGGATGCCGATGCGGCCCACCCAGGTCGTCGCGTTCAGTGAGATGTCGAACTTGTAGGCGATGATGTCGTTGACGCACGACAGCGTCAGCACCACGTAGAACGCGATCGCCATGGCGCCCAGTGCCGTGCGAACGGGCACGTCGCGTGGGCGTTGCAGCAGGTTGTGGTGTGGGCTGGTGTCGCCGGTGAGCCGCTTCTCGATCCATGGATAGGAGATGAGGACGGCGAACACCAACCCCATGAGCACGGCGACCCAGAACACCGCGGGCACGGTGTAGCGGCCCAGGTACAGCTCCCACGGCGGCATCAACCGGGCCATGCCGTCGGTCCACATCATGTAGAAGTCCGGCTGCGAACCCGCCGACACCTGCGACGGGTTGTACGGGCCCATGTTCCAGATCGGGTTGATCTGGAACACGCCGCCCATGATGCCCACGATGCCCAGGGTGAAGGCGAAGAACGCGCCCTGGTCGGCGGCGAACACCGGCACGATCCGTGCGCCCACCACGTTGTTCTCCGTCCGGCCAGGCCCGGGGAACTGGGTGTGCTTCTGGTACCACACCAGCGCCACGTGCGCGGCGATCAACGCCAGGATGATGCCCGGGAACAGCAGCACGTGTGCCACGTACAAGCGCGGGATGATGATGTCGCCGGGGAAGTCACCGTCGAAGATCAGCCAGTGCATCCAGGTGCCGATGATCGGGATGCTCATCGTGATGCCGGAGAACGCGGCCCGCAGGCCGGTGCCCGACAGCAGGTCGTCGGGCAGCGAGTAACCGAAGAAGCCTTCGAACATCGCCAGGATCAGCAGCAGCGAACCGATCACCCAGTTCGCCTCGCGCGGCTTGCGGAACGCGCCGGTGAAGAAGATCCGGAACAGGTGAACGATGATCGAGGCCGCGAACAACAACGCCGCCCAGTGATGCACCTGCCGCACGAACAGGCCGCCACGGACCTCGAAGGACAGATTGAGCGCCGTCTCGTACGCCCGTGACATGGTGACCCCGCGCAACGGCTGGTAGGAGCCGTTGTAGACGACCTCGCTCATCGACGGGTCGAAGAACAGCGTCAGGTAGACGCCCGACAGCAGCAGGATGATGAAGCTGTAGAGCGCGATCTCGCCGAGCAGGAACGACCAGTGGGTCGGGAAGACCTTGTTGATCGACCGCTTCACGAACGCCGCGGCGCTGTACCGCTCGTCCGCCTCATCGGCTTGGTTGGCGGTTATCCGAGATAGAGCTGTAGCCATGGCCGACACCCCGCCCTGGGTGAGAGTGGTATCCGTTCCTACTACAGACGGTAGCAGAGCTGGAAGGCGGAATCGATGGGGTTTTCCGGGTGAATTGTGGAACAAGATCATTCACATCGTCCGGACTCGCCGGACCTCGCCGGATCCGAGTCGATATCGTTTTACTCGTGAGCGCGATGACACCGCAGGACGCGACGATCTATTGGCTGTCCAAACGCACGCGCAACGACCTTTTTCTGCTGTATTGCTTCGCCGATCGAGGACGGCCGACCGAGGAACTCCGCGCCGCGGTCGCCGAACGAAGCGCGCGGATCGCCGACCTTTGCGTCCGGCTGCGCGAACTGCCCGCGGACATCGACTACCCGGCTTGGACGCGGTGTGAATTCGGTGCCGGGCAATTCCTGGAACACGAACTGGTGGACCGCAATTGGTCGCGTCTGCTGGGCGCCCTCGGCGATGTGCTCGGTACCGGCGTCGATGCCGCCGTGCACCCGTGGCGACTGCACGTGTTCCGCTCCATCGCCGACGCGCCGGGACTGGAAGGAGAACCCGCACTGGTGGTGGTGCTCCAGATGTCCCATGCGCTGGCCGACGGGCGGCGGGCCTCGGCGATCGCGCGGGCGCTGTTCGGTGGGCCGCAGAATCCCGCGCTCCAAGACGGAAGCCGAGCGGGGTCGGCGGCGTCCGGTGACATGCGGGCCAGGGCAGACGGCGGTGTCGATGCCGCAGGTGGCGAGTCGTCCACCGACCGGAGCGTGCCCACTGCGCGGCTGTCCGCGTTGCTTGCTGGAGGGGGTGAAGTCGGCTCGGCGGTAGCAGCTCGTGGACGGATGATCGGTGATGCGGTGTCGGCGGGAGTGTCCTCCGCTGGGTTGCTGGCCGACTCGGCTCTGGCGTTGCTGCGCATGCCGGTTCGGCTGTCCGCCACCGCGGTGCGCGGCTATCGAGCGTTCCGGGCGCAGCAACGACTGGCGCAATTGACCGAGGCGGGCGAATTACCGCCGCCAGGGCCGGATTTCCCGCCGACCTTGCTGAATCGTTCGACAGCGGAAGGGGTTCGGCGGCACGAAGCGCGGATACTCGTGTTTCCGGCCGAAGACTTGCGCGTCCCTGGTCGCACCGTCACGGTCGTCGTCCTGACCGCGGTGTCGCTGGCGCTCGCCCGCTACCTGGCCGATCGTGGCGAGCCGCCGGAGCGCCTCGGCGCGCAGGTGCCGATGGCTCTGGCCGAGCGCACCGCTTCGCGCAACAACTACCGCAACCTCGGCGTCGATCTGTTCGTCGACGAACCGGACCTGCGGCTGCGCGCCGACAAGATCGCCGCGGCGCTCGTCGACCGTCGCGTCCGCGCGCGGCACCCGCTGCTGTCGGCGCAGGACCGGGTCACCGCGACCGTCCCGGCCCCCATGCTGCGGCGGGACGTGGACCGCTATCCCCTCGACGCCGTTCCCGACTCGATCGCGGGCCACACCGTCGTCTCCAGCGTCGATCGCGGCGCAGCGGACCTTTCCTTCGGTGGCGGCGACGTGCGCTTCACGGCCGGCTTCCCGGCCCTCGGCTCCGTCATGCATCTCACCCACGGGGTGCACGGTCTCGGCGATACCGTCACGGTCTCGCTGCACGCCGACCCCGCGGTACTGCCGGACCTCGATGCCTACGCCGCGTACCTGCGTGCCGCGCTGCTCGAAGCGCACCTCACGCAGCGGGACCCCGCTCCGGCGGCGCCGCCGGTGTGACGCTCGCCTGCCTCGGTCAAGAACGGGCGAGGGCAGGCTGGGGCGTGGACTGGTGCACTTCGGCGGAGATCTTGATCTCCAGCTCGAGCCGGGTGGCGTTGATGACCGAGCGTTCTTCCTCGACGGTGTTCTCGATCGCCCGCGACCACAGCGCCTGGATCTCCGCGATCTCCTCGGCGGTGGCCTCGCCGTCGAGTTCGATCCTGCGGCGCTGCAAACTGATGTTCAGCGCCGCGGCGAGCGTGCGCATCAGGTCCTCGCAGCGATTGGGAATCTTGCGGTGCGACACGACGCGCAGGCTGCTGATGAAGCCCCGGGAGCCGGTGATGATCTGCCGCACTTCCGCGTCGAGCTGATCCAGTTCTTCGGCCTCCCAGCGATCGCAGCGCAGCAATTGCTGACGGACGTCGCTCGAGACGGCCAGCACCGAAGAGACCGCGGTCAGCACCGACTCCCGCCGCCATTTGTCGTGCTCGCGCCGCTCGGCCGCCGCGTTGGTCGACTCCACGGTGCGCTGCGCCGCGTCCAAGGTGACCCGGTTCCGCTCGTCCGCGGCGGTGAGCGCCGCACGGTTGGTGCGGTTGTTGACCAGCACGCCGACCAATGCCGCAATGGCAACGATGAGGGAACCGAAGAGCGGAAGCCACTGAGTCACGGGGACGATCATTCCATCGGAAACGGAAGTCGCACAGCCTAGATCGGGCAAACCTGCCGCACGGGCCGCGATGTGTGGTCGGGCGCGGCGGCTGGGCTCCGCGTGACCTGGCCACCGTCCGCGCGCGATCGGTCGACCGGCCACCTCCCGAGAGGAACTACGCGTACGGGACCGCGGGCCGGACTGCGGTCCCGTAGTGATCGCCTCATCACCCCGACCCCGGCAGACGGGCAGGGCCAAGTGGAAGCCCGGCAGTGGTGCCCAGCGCGCGCCATCGCGCCTGCGCGATGAGTGCATCACCGCAGTTCGACCTACGACAGGTCGAGGTGCCGGTTCATCGCCATCGCCGCATCGGCGAGTTCCGGCAGCTCGATCACCTCGACACCCTGCTCCCGCAGCTTCTCGACCCCGACACAGTCCTCGACGAACGTCGACGGCTCCCGCCACGCGATCACCATTCGCGGAATCCCCACCGCCAGAATGCGATCCGTGCATGGCACGCGGGTTTTCGTCGCGCGCTCCGAGCACGGTTCGAGCGTGCTGTAGATCGTCGCCGCCTTCAGCCGCGGATCCGCCGGGTCGAGCTTGTCGAGCGCGGACTCCTCGGCGTGCACCTTCGCGTCGGTCTCGCGTGAGTAGCCGGTCGCGATCTCTTTACCGTCGGCGACGATCACCGCGCCGACCGAGAACGCGCCCTCGACGACCGGGCAGAGTCCGGCGAGCTCGATAGCCCGCGTCATCCAGTGGTGGTGATCCGGTGCAGTCACGGGGTCTCCTTCGGGTGGTAGCGCAGCACGGCGACGTCGCCGAGCTGGGTCACGTCGACCAACCGCATTCTGCGCGTCGGCCCGCCCGGGAACCGGGCAGGGTTCACGAACCGCGGTGCGGCGCTGTCCGCGACGAGGGTGGGGCCGATCGCGAGGTGCAGCTCGTCAGCGAGCCCGGCCGACAGGAACGCGGTGTGCATGTGGCTACCGCCCTCGACCATCAACCGGCCGACACCCCGGGCACCGAGGTCGTCGAGCAGCGCCCCGAAGTCGACGGTCTCGCCGAGCGCGACGACATCCGCCAGTTCGTCGAGTCGTTCGCTGGCCTTCGGTGCGCCGGCGTCGGTCGTGTAGACGACGGGCCGGTGCTCGTCGGTGCCGTAGTGCCAGAACTTCGCGTCAGGATCCAGGCGGCCGGAAGCGGTGACGGTCACCTTCAACGGCTGCGCGGTGCGCCCGGCCGCCACGCGTGCGGCTTGCCGGGCGTCGCTCTTGACGATCAGGCGCGGGTTGTCGCTCCGCACGGTCTCGGCGCCGATCAGGATTGCATCGCACTCGGCGCGGACCTGGTCGACGCGGTCGAAGTCCTCCGCGTTGGACAGCAGCAACCGCTCCGGGCTCGTGTCGTCGATGTGCCCGTCGACGCTGACCGCGACTGACAGAAGCACGAACGGGCGCGTCACGACGGCACGACCGCCCACCGTTCCGCCGCCGCACGAAATTCGGCGACCTCGGGCAGGTTCCGGGCCGACAGCAGCTCGTCGACGGCGCGCACGTTGTGCAGCACCCGCTCCGATCCGGTGCTGACCCCGATCTGCATCGCGGCCAGGCCCAGCGTCGCGGCGGGCTCTGCCTCACCCATGTGCGCGTAGGCGAGGGCCTGGCGGGACATGTAGACCGCCTGGTCGCGGGTGTACCCGGACTGCATGTTGTTGATCGCGCGACCGAACTGGTCGATAGCGGCGCGGTAGTCGCCGAGCGCTGCGCGGCCGTGCGCCTGATGGACGTCGATATAGGTGTCATCGAGGAAGAACCCCCACGACGGATCAACGTCGGCGTCGGCGGCCAGTGCGCGGGCGCGGTCGAAAGCGCGGTCGCTGGCTGCTCGGTCGCCCGCGAGCGCGGCAGCGTACCCGGCGAACGTCGCTGCGACCGCGGCGAATCGGGTTCGCGGCGGGGCGGCGCGCTCGGCAGCTTCGGCCAGCTCGATAGCCTCGGCGCCATCGTGCATGTCGTTGGCGATCTGCGCCTTACGGATCAGGGTGGCGGCGATGCAGTAATCGTCGCCGAGCTGGTGGGACCAGGTCAGCGCGCGATCGGTCCAGTGCTGGGCCCTGGCCCAGTTGCGGGCGTCCTGATGCAGCCATGCGGCGAACTCGGCGTAGAGAATCCGCATCCGCTGCATCTCGGTAGCGTCGCCGACACCGGCGCGGCGCAGCTCGTTCATGATCTCGAGGTTCTGCTCGATCAGCGGGATCACACCCGGGCCGCCGTGCAGGTTATCGCTGTCGATCAGCGACAGCCGCAGCGTGCGGAAGTGGGCGGCGTGGTCGACCTGGGAACTGTTGGCTAGGGCAGCCGCGGGCTTGACGCCGACGGCGGCGGCTAGGGCGCTTACCCCGAATCCTGCGACTACGGTGCGACGAGGGAGTGACACGAGGACGACCTCTCCTGCGGCGGTCCGGGCGCGCACCCAGACCTGATCGATTTCACCAGCACCACCCGAGGTGACCGGCACCAGCCGACGGGGGGTGTCATTCGCCAGCGTAACCGTTGGAGGCAAGCCGGGATCGGGTTGATCTCGGGGCGATCCGATGCCCGCGAGGGCCCGCTCGAACCGGGCAATCACCTCCGGCGGCGCTTCGGTGAGCACCTTCGCAAGTAGCTCTTGGCTGCTCGGGCGCAGCTGGGCCGAGGCGCCTTGAAGCTCCCAATTCGTGATCGTGCGCGCGCCGATTCCTGTTCTGGCAGAGAACTTTTCGACGCCGAGATGCATCGCATCACGCAGCGCTTTGGTTTCCACTCCGGTCCAGCGATAGATGATCATCGGCTCGCTCCAGCCCCTGCTCGTGCCGCCGTGGTGAATTCGAAAACTACACCGGTCCAACCGCATCCGCCGCCGAATCGCTCAGGGGTGAACCTACGAAGTTGCGGTGCAACTGCATCGTTACGGCCTGGTTGCTTCCACCTGTCCCGGAGACGCTGAGACAGCACACCGGTGCCGGACCGCAGGCGATTTCCTCATCGCGTCTCGGATACGCACCCGGCCGCGCGGAGGTCGATTCTGGTTCGGACCTCGCGGCCGGTCCGGGCACCGGTGTGCCCGAACCGCCTGCCACGGAGGCCGATATGCGTATATCGCGAGACACCCGGGACCTGTGGGCCGTGCGCTACCGCGACTGCGGCACCGAACCCACAGACCTCGATCTCGACCGCGCCCGATTCATCCTCGCCGACCACGCCGCCCACGGCGGCGGCTGCCTGCCCTACCTCGCGGCGATGGCCTACTCGCTCGGATCGAAGGGGTAGGCGCAGACATGGACGCAGCCAACAGATCCCAGCAACACGGCTTGCCGGACTGGCACGAGGTCAGCGCGGCAATCCGCTACCTCGCTGGCGACAAACCCGGCGACCACCTGATCACCCGATGGGTACGAGCGCTCGCGCACCTGCACCGCATCGCCCGCATCACCCCCGACCGCGTCACCGACATCGACCGGCGCCGCACCGCTGTCGTGACGTTGATCAACGAGTGGGTGACCATCCACCTGGCGCCGGCCACCCGCGCCGAGGACGTCGGACCCGCCGCTGACGCGCTCGCCGCCGCGTACATCGACGCCGAGGTGCTGCTGCTCGCGCAGAACGAGGTCGCCGAGGAGACCTTGCATGCGGCGTGGTCGCAGGTGGGTTACCTCGCCACGCAGTGGGCCGACCTGGTCGCCGCAGTGGTGGATGGACAGCCATGCCCGCCGGGCCGGTGCTGACCCTCGCCGCGATGGCCGTTGCGGTCATCGCCTGCGTGTTCGTCGCGGCCTGGCTGCTGACGGGTGTACCGGCGACCGGGCCGCGGTTCACCGAGATCGACGACCGACTCAGCCACGAGCCCCCGCCCCTGCCGCTGACCGTCGAGCAGGCGCGCCAGCAGTGGGCGCGGCATCTGGGCTGCCGCCTCACCCACTGCGCCCGCAAGCAGGAGATCCAGCGGGTACTGCGTGCGGCCGGAGTCGCCCCACCCCTCGACGCCACAGCAACGGCACCGACCCGGCGAGGCGGTCGGCACGCCCACCCAAGGAGGAAGACATGAAGTTACGAATCGACCGCGCTCTGCTCGCGGGGTGCATCGCCGCGGCACTGTTCGCCGGAGTCGCCCCAACCGCCGCGCACGCCGAACCCGGATACCGGGCCACCGCTGGCGGTGCCTGCGCGTTCGCCTTCAACAAGAATCCGTACCTGCTGCACGAGGCCGTCGTCGTCGGCGGCACGGTGAAATGCGACCCCGCCCCGCTCGAGTTCCACCTCACGTTGCAGCTGTGGTACCGGTCGAGCCACAGCAATCCCACGCCGAAGGGGGAGCCCGCCGTTGTCACACAGATCCCCAACCCCCAACGGCACGTCGCCGCGATGGCATTGGACTGCGTACCCGGCGCGTGGCAGGGCCGGATCGTCATGCGAGCTACCTGGAAGACCGGGACGGATGAAGCCCGCAAGGAGACCCCGTACACCATCATCCAGTGCTAAGTTCACTCCGATGAAGCTGCTCGTTGTCCGTAGCGGCCCTGCTACGTGGTCGACTCGTTGGTTTGTGTTTCGCTGCCACGTGCACTCCTGGTTTCGGCGTGTCTCCCGCGAGCCCGGTTACACCGGTGAGAACCAGTGGAGTCCCCACCGCGAATACGGCGGTTGGGTCATCCGCCCGAACAGTGGGTGGCGTCGGTTCCGCTGGATAACCCCACCGCTGCACTACACGCGCGCCATCCCCGCTACCGACATGGACGCCGTCGGCAGTTGGATGCTGGCCAAGCTGGAGCAGTAGACCGGTAAACCGAATACAGCGAAGCCCGCCCCGCCTCTGAATCAATGGGGGCGGGGCGCGTTATTCGTCGGGCAGGCCGACCGACGCAGGTCGCGGCGGCGGTGCCTGCCCGCGCGGGTCGCCCTCCAGCGGCGCCACGACCGAATCAAGCGGCGGCATCTCCGACCCGCGCCCGCAGGTGTCGACCAGCACCGTCACCGTCATCGTGCCGTCGTGGATGCCGCCCTGCGGGCCGCGCGGCATCCACGGCCCGAGCACCACCTCGGCGAGGTCAGCGCACAACGCAGCGCGCCGCATCGCCGCCGCGTCGTCGAGCGCGTCACGCGCCATCGAATCTAGGATCGCCACCGGCTCGGGCATCGAGTTGTCCTCGGTCTGTCAGTAGCAGCGATCCACGCCGAGCTCGATCACCGCCGCCAGTTGCACCACCTGACCGCGCGCCACCGTCCCGGCGAGCGGCTGCGGGAACTTCGCGTACTCGTATCGGGCATCGATGATCTGGAGCAGGCGGCGGACCAGCACTCCCCTAGCTGACCTGGTCGGTCCTCCGGCGCTCTTTGGCACTGGGGCCGTCGTCGTGCGACTCAGATGACCTGCATCCAGTTCACCAGCATGACCGCAGGTTTGGCGATCTTCTGGCACTGTAAGGCTGGCTACAGCAACGCGTTTGGGAGTCAAATGCGATCACAGGCTAACGCCTACCAGCAGCAATGTACTTCTATTGAATCGGGGAATCTCATGCCCGCTGGAGGCCGCCAGCCCTCGCTCGAGAGCGTCGTCGCTAACTTGTTGTCGCTGCTGGTCATTGTGGGTGTGGCCATACCCGCTGTAATTGCTGGCGGGGCCGCTGTGGTGTTTGCGGTGTTCGCCGCGGCAGCACATGCGATTGGGGAGAAGCTCGGCCTGATGGCTAAGGATGAATTTCGTGAGCCGGTCGACTCCGTGTGGCGAGGTCTTCTGCCTTTTTTGCTGGTCGTGCTCGTTTGTTGCGGTCTTGCCACGCTAGTCGCGGTGACACGGTGAACTGATCACGCCCGTGGATAACCGGCCACCGGTGGAATGGCCTCAATCCAGGGGCGGCATGGCCGCCTCATATCCAACACTGAGCGTTTGCCAGCATGGAAAGGCTGTTACGAAAACGCCCCCGGCCAGCCAGTTCGGGCTGGTCGGGGGCGTTTCCGTGGCGGAGGATAGGGGATTTGAACCCCTGAGGGCGTTAACCCAACCCGCGTTCCAGGCGAGCGCCATAGGCCACTAGGCGAATCCTCCGTGGAGCAGCATACCGGTAGCCCCCCGCCGGTCGCCAAATAGGGGGGTGGCGGGTGCGAAGTGCCTGGTCGAGGCGGGTTGTAGACCCGGAAGATGGGATTGCGGGCGGAAGGCGCTACACTGGCCGACGGATCCCGCGCGGCGTGCATCCTGTGAACTCCCCCAGGGCCGGAAGGCAGCAAGGGTCAACGGGCTCTGGCGGGTGCGCGGGGTCCCCTTATTCGGAGGGCTTGCGCGGGCGGATGCGCGGCTGCTCGCCTTTCGCTCGACCGGTACGGGCCTGTGGGCGGGCCGGGCGCGAGCGGACTACCGTCGGTCGGCGGATAACGCCCCCAATTCCGGGCACTGCACGGGTAACGTGAACACCGTCCGCGGATGCACGTGCGTCCGCACGGACAAGTTCGGCCGCCGCCGCACATCGGTCCGGCCAGACCCATTCGTCCCTTCGCTGCTTGAAAGGCTGCCCAGGATGCCCCGGCAAACGCAGATCGGTTTGATGAGCCAAGAGGAACTCGTGTCCGAGCACGAGACCCAGACCGCGAACTACGCGAAGCTCCAGACCGAGAAGCTCACGCTGGACCTGACCCGCGGAAAACCTTCGCCGGAGCAACTCGACCTGTCCGCCGCGCTGCTGCAACTGCCCGGCGAGGGCGATTTCCGCGACGGCACCGGCACCGACTGCCGTAACTACGGTGGCCTGCACGGTCTCCCGGAACTGCGCGCGATCTTCGGTGAGCTGCTCGACATCCCGGTGGACAATCTGCTCGCGGGCAACAACGCCAGCCTCGAGCTGATGCACGACGTGATCACCTACGCGATGCTGTACGGCACCAACGATTCCGAGCGTCGCTGGGCCGCCGAGGACACGCTGAAGTTCCTGTGTCCGGCCCCCGGTTACGACCGGCACTTCGCGATCACCGAGGCACTCGGCTTCGAGATGATCCCGATCCCGATGCGCCACGACGGCCCGGACACCCACGCCATCGCCGAGTTGCTGGCGAACGACCCGCAGATCAAGGGCCTGTGGGCAGTGCCGAACTACTCCAACCCGACCGGCGTCGTCTTCTCCGAAGACGTTGTCCGCGAACTCGTCTCGATGCCGGCCGCCGCGCCGGACTTCCGGCTGTTCTGGGACAACGCGTACGCGGTGCACCCGCTCACCGACACCGCGGCCCCGGTGATCGACGTGCTCGGCCTTGCCGCCGCGGCCGGAAACCCGAACCGCCCCTTGGTGTTCGCCTCCACCTCGAAGATCACCTTCGCGGGCGCGGGCGTGAGCTTCATCGGTGGTTCCACCGCGAACCTGGAGTGGTACCTGAGCCACGCGTCGAAGAAGAGCATCGGCCCGGACAAGATCAACCAGCTGCGCCATCTGCGCTTCTTCCGGGACGCCGACGGCGTGCGCGCGCACATGCAGAAGCACCGCGCCATCCTGGAGCCGAAGTTCGCCCTGGTGCTGAAGATCCTCGAGGACCGTCTCGGCGCGTCGAAGGTGGCGTCCTGGACCGAGCCCAAGGGCGGCTACTTCATCAGCCTGGACGTGCTGGAGGGCACTGCGGCGCGGGTGATCGCGCTCGCGAAGGAAGCGGGCATCGCCCTCACCGCGGCCGGTTCGGCCTTCCCGTACCGCAACGACCCGGAGGACAAGAACATCCGGATCGCGCCGAGCTTCCCGAAGCTGCCCGAGCTGGAGAAGGCGATGGACGGGCTGGCCACCTGCGTACTGCTCGCGGCCACCGAGAAGCTGCTCGGCAAGTAGCGGCAGATCGAGACAACCCGACCAGCGGCGCCCGGCACGGATCTCGTGCCGGGCGTTGTCGGCTTCGTGCTGGGCCGAGGCGCCCGCGTGATTGTGCCGGAGGGGTCCGCTCGCAGATTCGAGCTGGGCCGATCGCTGGAGCGGTAGTCGGCTAGCCGGTCTCCAGCAGTTCCTTGAGCCGAGCCAGGTCGGCGCGGTTCGCCCGCCGGATCGCCGCCTCCAGCAGGGGCGCGGCGAGTCTCTCGAATCCGCTCGGCTCGCCGCGATTGCGCAATGTCATGCGGGTGCCGCCCTCCGGCGTGTCGGCCCAGGTGTAGGTCGTCTCCATCGGAAACGGCCCCTGGGCGGTACGCATCACCAACCGGGAGCCGGGCACATAGTCGACGACCTCATAGGTATAGGCCAGCCTGCGGCCGAGGAAGCGAGCGACGAACGCCGCCCGCGAGCCGACGCGCAGCGGCGGCTCCGTCTCCGAAGTGACGCTGTGGATGCGCGAGTACCAGGCGGGCGCGTGCGCCGGATCGGCCGCGTACGCCGCGACCAGCTCGCGTGAGCGGTCGATCACCACCTCGGTCAGCACGTCGACGGCCATCGGCCCGGGTCAGCGCGGTTTGTGCGCGAGGACGGCGAACATGGTCACCGAGAGATGGATGTCGCCATTGGCCGCGCCCGCCTCGAGGTCGCCGAGCAGTTGCTCGCGCTGTGCCTCGGTGATCGAACCGCGCGCGACCGCCATCGCCGAGATCCTGGTGACCAGCGAGCCCACACCGACGCTGCGGTCCTGCACCAAGGCTTGCGAGCCGATGTCGTCGACCACCAGGCCTGCCTTGGTGAGCAGACCGGGGAGGTGACGGCCCGCCAGCGGGTTGGTGGTGGCCGACACCAGGGTGTCGATCACCTCGCGGACGACTCCCCGGTCACCCGGGTGCATGATCGCGGTGCCCCAATCGCTGTCCACCACGACGACGCGGCCACCCGGACGGAGCACGCGCGCGATCTCGTTGGCCGCGCGGGCGGGGGCGGTCAGGTGCTGGAAGACGCGCTCGCACAGGACGGCGTCGAAGCTTTCCGCGCCGAACGGCACGCCATAGGCGTCGCCGGAGTGGAATCTGGCCGTGGAGCCCGCCTGCTCGGCGCGGCGTTCGGCGGAGGCGAGCAGATGCGGGTCCGGCTCGACGCCGACCGCGCTGCCGGTCGGGCCCACCGCCTCGGCGAAATTGATGACCTCGGTCCCGGTGCCGGAGCCGATGTCGACGGCATGTTCGCCGGGCCGCAGCGCGAGCGCTTCGTGCGCCCAGGTGCGCAAGCGGCGGATGCCGGGAAGCGCGGCCTGTAGGTCACGCACGTCGACGAGCTGGTCCTGGCCGGCTCGGTCGAACCGATCGGGGCGCAATGCGTATGTGTTCATGGGCCCGTGTCCATCCATGGCCGTCGTAGTCGGTGTCGCCGTCATCGGAGGCATGGCCTGGAGCCTACGCGGCACGTCGTCTACCCGCGCGTAGGGGATGTGAGGTGGGTCACTAATGTGGAGGAACCCAGTACGGCCTGAATACCCGGAGAGGCTCGACAGTGACTCGCACGCTACGCCTGGCGCAAGACGCCGAGGCCGACAAGCTACTGACCGAGGACCATTTCGCCACACTGCTCGGCATGCTCCTGGACCAGCAATACCCGATGGAGCACGCCTTCCGCGGCCCGAAGAAGATCGCCGACCGGATGGGCGGCTTCGACATCCAGCGCATCGCGGAGGCCGATCCGCAGGAGTTCGAGGAGCTCGCCGCGACACCGCCCGCGATCCACCGCTACGGCCGGTCCATGGCCCGGCGTGCCCAGGAACTGGCTCGCTACGTCATCGAGCACTACGACGGCAAGGCCGAGAACATCTGGACGGCGGGCGACCCGGACGGCAAGGAAGTGCTGCGCCGCCTGAAGGAACTTCCCGGCTACGGCGAGCAGAAGGCGAAGATCTTCTTGGCCCTGCTGGGCAAGCAGCGCGACGTGCGGCCGGAGGGCTGGCGCGCTGCGGCGGGCGCGTACGGCGACGAGGGCTCGCGCCGGTCGGTTGCCGACGTGACGGACGCCGAATCCCTCGCGCAGGTAAGGGAATTCAAGAAGCAGGCGAAAGCAGCAGCCAAAGCGAAGTAGGTCGGCCGTAATTCGCGGGTTGCCTATTTGAAATCGTCTTGCGTTTTTTCCTCGTTCTCGCGGAGTCGGTACCGGATGCTTTTGCCTGGAACGGCTCCACCTGAGATGAGGGATTGCAGGACATGAGGATGAGGAAGCTCGCCGTGGTGGCGGCGCTGGTGACCATCGCGACCGCAGTGGCCGCGGGTACGTCCGGCGCCGCGCCGGCGGAGGAAAGCGCCGAAAGCGCAATCAATTTCACCGCGTATTCGACAGATAGTCAGTCGATCGTCGAAACCGACGCGGGTTCGCTGGTCGTCGAGGACGAGGTATTCAAGGTCAAGGCGTCCAACGGTACCGTGCTCGCGGCCCAGCCGCTGCGGTTTCAGCTGGAGGATTTCGAATTCCCCATCGCCGCACAGATTTCCGGCCGCAGCGCCACGCTGACGCCGCTGTTCGACCGGGAGCACGCGGTCTACAAGCCGGTCGCCCTGCCGTACGAGGACAAGGCGCCGTGGAAGACCGAGTACGACCGTGAGGTCGCCGCCTGGACCCGCCTGACCAGCACCATTGCTGCCGGTGCGACGGTCGGCACGCTCGTCGGCGGCCTGGCGGGCGGCGCCGTCGGTTGCGTGCTCGGCGGCATCGCGGGCGCCACCGTGGCCTCCGCCGCGATCGTCGGCCTGTTCGGCGCGTTCATCCCGGCCGCGGCCATCGGCTGCCTCGGCGGCATCGTCGCGGTCGGCGCGCTCGGCACCCTCGCGGGCCAGCTGCTGGTGACCGCTCCGGTGGCGGTCGCCGCCGCGATCCAGTACTTCACGACGATCAACCAGCCGTTCAACGCACCGAAGTAATCCTTCCGCGTGAAAAGACCCCGCCCCGCAAGCCCCTTCGGGGGAGCGGGGTCTTTTGCGCGTGCTCACCACCTGGGGAAACAATGTGCGGGTGCACACAACGGCGCGTCGGGGGTTGGTGCGTCGCGGAAATCGGTGTTAATTTTGATGACATGTCTGCCGGCCGACCGAACCTCCTGCGCGTCACTTACGTGACCGCCGCGCTGGGTCTGCGGCTGCCATTGACGCGCGAACTGTGTCGCCTCTCTTGCTGCAGCTGAGCTCGTTTTCCTGCTCATTTGCTGCCTCGCCGCCCATGTAGGCACGTCCCGTTGGATTACGGGACTTCAGCAAGGATCTGCACAATGTCCCTTCCCGCCCTCGAACGATCCGGCTCCAGGGTTGCGGCCGCCCGTGCCCGCGTTCAGCGTCCGGTCGTCGCTCCCGAACTGCGCATCGCCGACAACCCGGCGGCCGCGGTGTTGCGCTCCGCTACCGGCGGTCCGGTTTCCCGCGACAACGCCGCGCACACAACGGGTTTGAGTATCGCCACGGTCAATCGCCAGGTCTCCGCACTGCTGGCGGCCGGCCTGCTGCGGGAACGCCCCGACCTGACGGCCTCGGGCGCGGTCGGACGCCCCCGCGTCCCCTTCGAAATCGATCACGAGGCCTACCTGACCATCGGCATCCACATCGGCGCCGTGGTCACCAAGATCGTCGCCGCCGATCTGCGCGGCCGCATCCTCGGCGGCCTGGCCATCGCCACCCCGCAGACCGGTCAGGAATTCGCCACCACCACCGTCGCCCGCAGCGCGAAAGCGTTCCTGCAGCGCTGGCACCGGCGCAAGGCGCTGTGGGCCGGCGTCGCGATCGGTGGCCGGGTCGATCCGCTCACCGGCGTGGTCGACCACCCGAAGCTGGAATGGCGCGGCGCGCAAGTCGGTTCGGTGCTCGGCGAGGTGCTGGAGCTGCCGGTCTCGGTGGCGCCGCACGTCGAGGCGATGGCCGGGTCGGAGCTGCTGCTGCCCACCGGCGAGCCGAAGGATCAGGCCCGCGTCGAGCGGGGCAGCAGCCTGTACTTCTACGTGCGTGAGACCGCCGGTGTCGCAGTCACTTTGGACGGTCGCGTGCACACACCGAGCAACGGCCCCGGATCGATCGCGCATCTGCCAACGGGCTCGGACGTCGAATGCACCTGCGGACGGCGTGGCTGCTTGGAGGTGACCGTCGGCGATCGGTCGCTGCACTCCAGGGCCGTCGGCCGCGGCATCATCCCGGCGCACAACGGAACCGCGGGCTCGACCATCGCCGACCTGTACCGGGCCGCGGAGGCCGGTTCGGAATCCGCGCGCGAGCTGCTCGCCGAACGGGCCACCATCCTCGGCCACACCGTGGCGATGGTGCGCGACATGCTCAACCCCGATCGGGTGATCCTCGGCGGCCAGGCCTTCACCGGCTACCGCCCCGCGGTCGCGCATGTGGCGCGGGCGTTCAACCAGGGGTCCACCCTGCCGCCCACCGACATCCGGATCAGCGGATTCGGCGGCAAGGTACAGGAATACGCCGCGGTGGTGACCTCGCTGAGCGTCCTGTACGCCGACCCGCTCGCGGCGGTCCGGCGCACCGCGTCGAACGACTGAGCAAACGAGAAAGGGCGACCGGCCGCAGCGGCCGGTCGCCCTTTTCGTGCGTGTACGGCGTTACCGATGCGGGTCGCCCGCGGTCGCGAACAGCCCCTCCAGCGCGGTGATGAAGAACGGGAAGTGGCCCGCGAAGCGCTGCAGGTTGCGGTCGCGTTCGAAGCCGCCGAACCAGTAGAGGCCGGGTTGCGCGTCGGCCGACGGATCGAGATCGCGGAAGGCGCGGATCCAGTTGTCGGCGCGCGCGCCGAGCACCATGAACGGCAGCGCCCGGGAGAATACGGTTTCCTGGTCGATCGGCGGGATCTGTTCGCGCCGAGTCGTTTCCAGGCCCCGCTGGAGTGCGCGGATCTGCCGGGCGAGCTCCAGCCCGCGCGCCGTGCGTGCGGGCAGGTACTTCGGCGTGAGCAAGGTCGCGACACCGCCGAGCGCGATGGCGACACCGACCAGGGCATGCCCGGAGGTGAGCGCGAGCGCGACGGTCGCCGCGACACCGGCCACGACCAGCGCGCCGCCGAGCCACACCGCGAAGCCGGGCTGCCTGCGGTCCAGGAAGTTGCCCCGGGCCACGGCGTCGGCCACCAGCGCGGTGCGTACCGGACCGGAGGTCACGCGACCCGGTTTGCGCAGGTCGGCCAGTGTCACCGCGTCGGAGCCGTCGGGCAACAGCGCGTGGTAGACGGCCTTCTCGTAGTCGCGCAGCTGGTCATCGGGGGTGTTCACCCGGGTGATCCGCCAGTCGCTGTCGCTGAGCGGGGTGATCCGGATGTACCGGCGCACCGCGAGATCCACCACGGTGGCGGCGATGTCGACCGGATCGACATACCCGTCCAGCAGCAGGCCCGCCTCGCCGGGCAGCGCGCCGTCCGGCGAGGTGAACTGCACGCGATCGCCGTCGCGCAGCAGCGGGTCGATCGTCTCCGAACCGCCGTGCATCGCCGCGTCCTGGCGGCGGGCGCGCAGCACGAAGGCGACCAGGCCGGCCAGCGCCACCAGGAGGACGCCGAACGCCACGAGCACGGGGGTGGTGATCGTGAACGGGCCCGCGTCGCCGCTGTCGCGCACGTCGGCGTTGTTCGGCACGGTGCCGGGCGGCAGTTGCAGGGTCAGGTCGATCGCGTCGCCCTTGTGCAGGTCGGTCTGCTCGAGGAACAGGACGCCGTCGGCCTCGATCTTGACGTCGGCGCACGGCCGGGTGTTGCCGGGCGGGCCGAGTTTGCAGTCGACGATGCCCATTTCGAAGCTCGGGCTGATCAGCGAGGCGCTGATGGACGCGATGTCGGTATTGAGCACACCGAGCCAATGGAATACCTGGGTGCCCGGCGCGCCGCTGACGGTGTTCCGCACGGAGTACCGGAAGGTGGATTCGCCGGGCCTGGCCTCGATGGTGAACTGGTCGTTCGCGACTGTCGCGGTGCCCGCGCCCTCGGTGTCCACGTCGGTGACGCGGAAGACGCGCTCGGCGTCGTCGCTCACCTTCAGCCGCAGCGGAAGCGACATCCGGAAGGAACCCTCCGGCGGTACCGAGACCTGTTCGACCACTTCGAGGACGCCCTCGCGGTTCAGCTTCAGATCGGCGGTGATGGTCACGCCGTCCGGCGCGGGCTGGGCCTGGGCGACCGGGGCCGTCGCGGACAGTCCGACGACGGCGAGAAGCAGCGCGCCTAGGGCGGCCCCCCGAAAAGTCAGCATGGCTGCTTACTCTAGACAGCTTGCTATTCTGCGTCAGCGGCTGTCGGCGATCACTAGGACGAGGGGGTACGGGGGCGTGACACAACCACCGTACGGACACGGACCGGTCCCGCACGGGGGGCGTCCGGTTCCGCCGCCGCCCGGCTACGGTGCGCCCTATGGCCCGCGGCCGGGCTACGGTCCGCCACCTGGGTACGGCCCACCGCCCGGCTATGGTCCGCCGCCCGGATATGCCCCGCCTGCTTACGGTCCGCCCCCGGGTTACGGCCCGCCGGTCCCGCCGCCGATGCCCTACGGCCCGCCGGGACGGCCGCCCTACCCGCCGCCGCGCAAACGCGGTGGCGGCGGATGGGTGGTGCTGCTGGTGGTCGTCGTGTTCCTGGTCGCCGCGGGGCTGGTGCGCAACGCCATCTCGGTGGGACGCAACGACAGCGACGCGTCCGGCCCGCAACCGAGCTTCACGTTCGACGCCCAGCCGGACGGCTCGATCGGGCCCTCGGAAACCGGCAACAATCCGCTGCTGACCGACCCGAGCGCGACGCTGATCCCGGCGCGATGCGACTACGCGCGGTGGGGCACGCAGGTGGACGCCGCCCGCAAGTTCTTCGAAAGTGCCGCGTCGTGCCTGGAGACGGCATGGAAACCCGTGCTGCGCAAGGCGAACCTGCCGTTCCAGCCGCCGTCGCTGAACGTCAGCGCGACCACGGCGGGCATCACCACGCCGTGCACCGGCTCGACCAGCAATTTCGCCGCGTTCTACTGCCCGGCGAACAAGACGATCTACATGCCGATCAGTCAGTTGCAGACGGACTACTTCAAGGACAACTGGGTGGTGTACCTGTCGGTGTTCGCGCACGAGTACGGGCACCACGTCCAGGCGATGTCCGGCATCCTGCGCAAGGCCAACAGCGAGCGGGCGGACGCGGGACCGCGCACCGCCAAGGGCCTGGAGTTGTCCCGCCGGGTCGAATTGCAGGCCAACTGCTTCGACGGCATGTACCTCTCGTCCTCGGCGGAGGGCGGCTCGCTGACCGATCCGCAGCTCGCCTTGGCCCGCAAGGACGCCTACGGGCGCGGCGACCAGGCCGGGGACATGCGCGACCACGGCTCCGCCGAGAACGGCGGTCAGTGGTTCGAGACAGGTGTGGACAAAAACCGTGCGGCGCAGTGCAATACGTTCACCGCGTCGGCGAGTTCGGTGAGCTGATTGCCGATCAGTCCCGCTGATCGTCGTCGAGCGGGCGATCGGAGTGCGGACGCCCGAAATGCCCCTCGCCGAGACGGCGTGGCGCGTGTCCGTGCACTCCTTCGGCATACGCCGTCTCGGCGTGCAGGGCGAAGTCGATTCCGGCGGTCTCGTCCTCCTTGCTGACCCGGAATCCGACGAGCAGGTCGATGCCCTTGCCGAGCGCGAACGAGACGCCGAACGCGTAGGCCGCGACGACGAGCACCGCCACCAGCTGCTTGCCCAGCTGAGCCAGGCCACCGCCGAAGAACAGGCCATCGACGCCGCCGGTCATCACCTGGGTGGCGAGCAGTCCGATCAGCACGGTGCCCACGATGCCGCCGACGAAGTGCACGCCGACCACGTCGAGCGAATCGTCGTAACCGGCTTTGAACTTCCAGCCCACCGCGAACGAGCACACCACGCCCGCCGCGAGCCCGACCAGCAGCGCGCCCAAGGTGTTGACCGACCCGCACGAGGGCGTGATGGCGACCAGACCGGCCACCACGCCGGACGCGGCGCCGAACGTGGTCGGCCTGCCGTCACGGAGCTGCTCCACCGCGAGCCAGCCGAGCATGCCGAGACACCCCGCCACCAGGGTGTTCAAGAAGACGGCCGCGGCAAGGCCGTTGGCGGCCAGCGCCGAGCCCGCGTTGAAGCCGAACCATCCGAACCACAGCAGGCCCGCGCCGAGCAGCACGAAGGGCAGGTTGTGCGGGCGCATCGCGTCGGTCCTGAACCCGATGCGCGGGCCGAGCACCAGCGCGAGGGCCAAGGCCGAGGCGCCGGAGGCGATCTCCACCACCAGCCCGCCGGCGTAGTCCAGCGCGCCGAACGAGGCGAGCCAGCCGTCCGGACCCCACACCCAATGCGCGATCGGCGCGTATACCGCCAGCGCCCACAGCGGCACGAAGATCATCCACGCGGCGAACTTGGCGCGGTCGGCGATCGCGCCGCTGACCAGCGCGGCGGTCAGGACGGCGAAGGTGAGCTGGAACGTCGCGAACAACAGCTCCGGCACCGAGCCGCGCACCGAGGTCGGGTCTATGCCTGCCATGCCGAAGTGGCCGAGATCGCCGATCAGGCCGCCGCCCGCGTCGTCGCCGAACGCCAGGCTATAGCCGAGCAGTAGCCACACGACCGTCACCAGCGGGATCGCGATGAAGTTCATCATCAGCATGTTGAGCACGCCGGTCGAGCGCACCATCCCGCCGTAGAAAATCGCCAAGCCCGGGGTCATCAGCAGGACCAGGGCTGTGCTGATCAGTAACCAGGCGGTGGCCGCCGGATCGATGGTTGCAGACACGGGTTCACTCCTTCCGCGCGCGTGCGCTGCGAGGAAGTTACCGAACGGTCGCTCGCGGCCCGACAGCCGATCGGTCGAAGCGGGTTTCCACGGTTCAGGCCGGAGACCGGCCCTGCCGGACGCGGCGCAGCCACTCGGTCACTGCCTCCGCTGTCGGCGGGTCGGTGCCGATCAGGTCGAGCACGCTGTAGCCGAGGCACGCGGCGCCCATCACGCGCGAGGCGACGGCTTCGGCATCGCCCCAGGGCAGGAAGGGTTTGGCGAGCAGCAGGGAGGTGATGCCGTGGGCCACCGACCACAGCTCAAGCACGATCGGCAGCGGGTCGCGCGGCGCCATCGTCCCGTCGTCCATGCACTTGCGCACGGTGGCCGCGAAATGCTGGAAGGCCCCGCTGGTGAGGACCTGGTCCACCGCGCCTCCGGTGTCGGTCGGCGCGGTCGCCAGCCGGTACTGCTCGGGATGCTCGAGGGCGAAGCGGACGTAGGCCATGCCTTGATCGTGTAGCTGGGTCATCGGGGAGGTGGTGGGATCGGTGGCGGCGCGCATCGCGTCGGCGAGATCCTCGAAGACCTGCGCGACGACCGCCTCGATGAGTTCGTCCTTATCGGCGAAGTGCCGGTAGATCGACGGCGCGCTCACCCCGACCAGCTCGCTCACGGCGCGGATCGAGACCGCGTCGGCGTGCCCGGTCCTGCTGAGCAGTTCGGCTGTCGCGCGCAGGATCTCCTCCCGCAGCTGTGCGCCGGAACCGCGCGGCGACCGCGGACGCCTGCCACCGATCATGCGCGTCCCGCGGTTTCCAGCGGGCGGGCGGCGATGTCCTCCTCGCCTTCGGTCAACCCGATCTTGGCGTGCAGGCGGGCCAGCGGTGCGGGCGCCCACCAGTTGGCCCGGCCGAGCAGGCGCATGAGCGCGGGCGCGAGCAGGCCGCGGATGATGGTGGCGTCGACGAGCACGGTCAGCGTGAGGCCCAGGCCGAGCAGCTGCATGAACGACACTTTCGAGGTCACCAGGGCGCCGAGCACGATCGCCATCAGCAAGGCGGCCGCGGTGAAGATCCGGCCCGTGCGGGCCAAGCCGACCGCCACCGCGCGGGTGTTGTCGTGCGTGGCCAGCCATTCCTCGCGCACCCGCGACAGCAGGAACACCTCGTAGTCCATGGACAGGCCGAAGGCCAGGCAGAACATCAGGATCGGCATGGTCGGCACCAGATAACCCACCGGGGTGAACCCGAGCAGTCCGGACAGGTGGCCCTCCTGGAACACCCACACCATCGCGCCGAAAGCGGCCGCCAGCGACAGCGTGTTCAGCAAGAGCGCTTTGATCGGCAAGACGACGCTGCCGGTGAACAGGAACAGCACGACGAACGTGGTCAGCGCGATCAGAGCGGCGGCGAGCGGTAGCCGGGAGGCCAGGGCGTGCAGCGAATCGGCGTTGGCCGCCGCCGCGCCGCCGTAGAGCGCGTCGCCCGGCGCCGGGATCGCCCGGACCTCCTTCAGCTGACGGTCACCGGCGGGCGAGAAGGGGTCGAGCTTGGTGGCCACACTCAGATAGGTCCCGGTGTCGTTGACCATTCCGGGCGGAGCTGCCGCGACTCGCGCGCCGCTCGCGTAGATCCCGGCTCCGGACAGCACCGCGGGCACGCCGTCGACCTTGGACAGTTCGGCGGCGTACCCGCCGAGCGCCGCGACGTCGCCGCGATAGCCGTCCAGCACGATCGTGGTGCTCGCGACCGGATCGGCCTGGGGGAACTCGGTGCGCAGGGCGTCGCCGACCTGGCGGCTGGAGGCGGTCTCCGGCAGCACCCGGTCGTCCGGGTAGCCGAACTGCACCGAGAGGAACGGTGCGCCGAGCGCCAGCAGCAGCGCGATGATCACGATGGCGACCGGCGCCGCGTGCCGCATGACCACGCCGGCCAGCCGGTACCAGCCGCTGTCCTCCGGCGCACGCGGGCCTGGCGCGGGCGCGCCGCGGCGGAACAGGCGTCGCAACGGAGCCCGCAGGTCGAGGGAGTTCACGCGGTGTCCGAGCAGGACCAGCGCGGCGGGCAGTACCACGATCGAGGCGGCCGCCGCCGCGGCGACGACAGCGACGCCCGCGTAGGCGAAACTCTTCAGGAAGTATAGGTCGAACACGCTCAGTACGGCCATCGACAGCGCGACGGTGAGCGCGGAGAACAGCACCGTGCGCCCCGCGGTCTGCACGGACCGGATGGTGGCCGCCGTTGGATCGAGGCCGTGCGCGAGTTCCTCGCGGAAGCGGCTGACGATGAACAGGCTGGAGTCGATGGCCAGCGCCAGGCCCATTGCCGTCGTCATGTTCAGCGCGTAGATCGAGACATCGGTGAACAGGGTGAACAGGCGCAGGATCGCCAGCGTCGCCAGGATGGCGAAGATGCCGATGGTCAGCGGGAGGGCGGCGGCGACGAGGCTGCCGAACACCAGGATCAGCACGATCATCGACAGCGGCACCGCGACGCCCTCGGCCAGCGCGAGGTCGCGAGTGGTCTGCTCGGTGACGTCGTGGTAGATCGCGGCGATGCCGCCTTGCCGGACTGTGACGCCGTCGGAGACGCCGGCCAACTGCCGCTCCAGTTCGCCCGCGGTCTGCTGAATCTGCGTTTCGTCGCCCTCGAGGTAGGCGACGACCAGGGCGCTCTTGCCATCGGTGCTGCGCAACGCGTTCGCCAACGGCTGCGGCGTGGTCCAGTAGGACTGGACGCCCTGCACGTCCGCGCGCGTCTTCAGCGCATCGGCCAGCCTGACACCAGCCGCTTTGGTGGCCGGATCGTCCGCGCCCGCCGCGGAACCGACCAGCAGGACGAAGTTGGGCGCCGCGCCGGCGAAGTTGTCCGCGATCAGCTGATTGACCTGCGCGGATTCGGCGTCGTTGGAGGTGAAACCGCCGGACTTCAAGTGCGCGGGCGCGGTGGCGCCGAAGACGCCGCACAGCAGGGCGATGGCCAATGCCGCGGCCAGCACGGTGCGCGGAGATCGGGTGGTGAAACGGGCAATCCGGGTCAGCATCGCGGCTCCGCTCGTTAGGTTAACAGCGTTAGGGTAACGCTGTTAACCTATGGTGTCGACCCCGCGTGATGCGCCCGACGTCAGCCGCGAGACTTACGGATGGCCCGCAACCCCCTGCGCCCGGGCACGGGGAGGTCCTCCTGCATCTCCACCCACTCCGCGGTGGTCAACCAGAGCTGCTGGACGCGGGCGTCGGCGGTGTTGTGGAAGATCCGGCGGCCCCGGTCGTCGCGCAGTTCTTGCGCGACCACCGACCAGCGCGGCGCGCGGCCGTGCTCGTCCAGGTAGTCGGCGAGGTATGTCGCGATCGCGGTGCCGATGGTGTTCACCGGGCGCAGCGAGACCCGGTTGCCGTACTGGGCGGCGTAGAAACGCCGTGCGGCGCAAAGGGATCGGGGGTTGGCGTTCGAAGCGATCCACCCGGCGCGCTGGGCCCGCTCGATCAGCCAGAGGTGTTTGACCGCCGACGGCGCGATATTGCCGACACGGGTGCGGATCAGCGTCATGATCTGCTCGCTGCACAGCACGTCGCGGCGGGTGGGGCCGTAGCCGTGCGCGGTCCAGTGCGCGTCGGCGAGTTTGGCGAGTGCCCGGCCGAAGTCGTCGATGCTGCGCTGCGCGCGCCTGCCGAGACGTTCGATGCGCTCGGCCTCGCGCCGCATCTCGTTCTGCGCGGTGAGGGTGCGGATCGCGGCCATGGTGGGCACCTGGCCGCGTTCGAGGAGCTCGAGTATGGCGGCGGCGGTGGCCGGATCGGCTGCCGCGGTGACCGGCAGCGAGTCACGCTTGATCGCGAACTCCTGCGGGCTGATGGCGCGGCTCAAAAGGGCGACGGCGGAGCGGTCGCCTGCGAAATCGGTGCTGGACAGCCAGGCGGCGGCGATGTCGTCACACGACACGGTGGACGGTCCTCCGGTGGAAGTGGGGATTGGCGCTGGTCACCTGTGGGCCGAGCTCTGTTGGTTGTGCCCCGGTCGGGATGAGGGACCGGCCGGGGTCACCAACCTGATGAAGGTTTGGCTACCGAAGTTGCCGAATGCCACGTTAGCCAGCCGATTGCATCGGTGTCACCATTGGTGACGGTTTCGTTATCTCCAAAAAGTTGGGATAAAGCGGGGTGTGAGTTCATATTTTCCAGATCGGCGGGGGTGGCGTGGCCGCGAAGTTCCGAATTCGCGCGCTCGGCATGAGCGATAGCTCGAAGGTTGCCATCTCTGTATAGTCCGGTTGGCCGCCGAAGAAGGCAGCGTGCCTGTTGTGACTTGTATCACATCTATGGGCGCCGCACCGGCCCGGAACGGCGCACCAGGCGGGAATGTCCTTTGTCGGTGGTCGCCGGTAACCTCTGGCCGTGGCTCTGTACCGGAAGTACCGACCGGCAACGTTCGCTGAGGTGGTGGGTCAGGAGCACGTCACCGACCCGCTGAGTATCGCGCTCGACACCGGGCGGATCAGTCATGCCTATCTGTTCTCCGGTCCGCGCGGCTGCGGCAAGACGTCGTCCGCGCGCATTCTCGCCAGATCGCTGAACTGCGCGGAGGGGCCCACTTCGACGCCGTGCGGCACCTGCCCGTCCTGCGTCGCGCTCGGCCCCGGCGGTCCGGGCAACCTGGACGTCATCGAACTCGACGCCGCGAGCCACGGCGGTGTCGACGACACCAGGGAATTGCGCGACCGCGCCTTCTACGCACCCGCCGAGTCCAGATACCGCGTGTTCATCGTGGACGAGGCGCACATGGTGACCACCGCCGGATTCAACGCGCTGCTCAAGATCGTCGAGGAGCCGCCGGCGCATCTGATCTTCATCTTCGCCACCACCGAGCCGGACAAGGTGCTGCCCACCATCCGCTCGCGCACGCACCACTACCCGTTCCGGCTGCTGCCGCCCGCCACGATGCGCGGCCTGCTCGGCCGGATCTGCGAGCAGGAGCACGTGCCGGTCGAAGAAGCGGTGTACCCCTTGGTGATTCGCGCAGGTGGTGGTTCGCCGCGCGATAGCCTGAGCGTGCTCGACCAACTGCTGGCGGGTGCGGGCCCGGAGGGCGTCACCTATGCCCGCGCGGTCTCGCTGCTCGGCGTCACCGACGTGGCATTGATCGACGACGCGGTCGAGGCGCTGGCCGCCGACGACGGCGCCGTGTTGTTCGGCACCGTGGACCGGGTGATGGAGGCGGGCCACGACCCGCGTCGTTTCGCCGTCGACCTGCTCGATCGCTTCCGCGACCTGATTCTCCTGCGCGCGGTGCCCGACGCCACCGAACGCGGTCTGGTCACCGGCCCTGGCGACGTGCTCGAGCGGATGCGTGACCAAGCCGCGCGACTGGGCTCGGCCACCCTGACTCGTTACGCCGAGCTGCTGCACGAAGGTCTCGGGGAGATGCGCGGTGCGACGGCGCCGCGACTGCTGCTCGAAGTCGTCTGCGCGCGCATGCTGCTGCCGTCGGTGTCGGACACCGAATCCGCCACGCTGCAACGGTTGGAACGGCTGGAGCGCGGTCTGGCGGGTGGCTCGATCGCCGCTGCCCCCGCCGCGTCCTCGCCGGCTGCCCCTACCCAGCCGCCGGCTGTGGGCGGGTCCCCGTCGAAGCCGCCCCGCCGCCGGGGGGCAGAGGCGCTGGCCGCGATTCGCCGGGAGAGCCGGGGGACGGGTAGTTCAGGGGGCGCTTCGGAAGCCGGAGGTGCTGCCCCCGCTGGAGGTGCGGGGCAGGCCGGTGGTGCGGCGATGTCGAAGGGTGCCGGAGGCTCCTCGGTTGGTGCAGCTGAGACCGGTGGCTCGGAGGGGCTGGTGCGTGCGGGAAGTGCCGCCTCCGCCGAAGGTCCGGCGCAGGCTCGTGGTGCGGAAGGTGTCGTGGGTGCTTCGCCCGCTGGAGGTGGGGGGCGGGCTGGTTCGGAGGGGCCGGTGCATGCCGGAGGTGCTGCTCCGGCCGGAGGTCCGGCGCGGACTGGTGGTGCGGAAGGTGCGGTGCGTGCCGGGGGTGCTGCTCCGGCCGGGGGTGGGGGGCAGGTTGGTTCCGCGGGGCCGATGCGTGCGGGAGGTGCCGCCCCCGCCGAAGACCAGGCGCGGACCGGTGGTCCGGAAGGTGCGGTGCGTGCGGGAGGTGCTGCTCCGGCCGGAAATCAGGCGCGGACCGAGAGTGTGGAGGGGGCGGGGCGTGCCGGTGGTGTATCCGCGGAGGCCGGGAGCGCGGATAGTCCCGCGCCGGTCGGACGGGGGGGAAGCCCGTCGTCCGGTGCTGGCGGTTCTACTGCCGTAGTGCCTGGTGGCGGAGCCTCTGGCGGTGGTGGCGAATCCGCGGGCGCCGGAGAAGGTCGTCGGCCGACATCCGCTGATCGTGCGTCGGCCATGGACTCGGTTGCGCCGGGTGCGGGTGTCGAGGGCGGCGCGGATCGTATGGCGCCGGTCGCCGAGCCGGGCTTCGATGCCGGATCCGGCAGCGGGTCGGCAGGGATGACGTCGGGAGGGCCGGGTGCGCCCTCGGGTACCCCGCAGAGTGGAACGGACGAAGCGTCCGGGGTGCCTGACGCCGCCGTCGCCCGCGGTGCGAGTGCGGGAGCGGGGCGCCTTCCTTCCGAATCCGAGGCGCCGCAGCGGATTTCCGACGATGTCGCGGGTTCGGGGCTTTCTCCGGCGGCTCAGGCAGCCCATTCTCAGGCATCGAGCGCGCAGGTGTCGGGCCCGGCCGCCGGGCGCGACCCCGTGGCCGCCGATTCGACTGCCGTGCGAAGTTCTGCCGCCGGGCAGGGCGATCAGGATCGATCCGACGTGTCTGCGTCGCGCGTGCCCGACGCGTCTGAGTCCCGCGCGACCGGCGCGACCGGCGCGCCGTCATCGGAGCCCGCCTCCGGTCCTTCGCCGAGCGGTGACCTGTTGCGCGAGGTGGAAGCCGCCTGGGCGGATATCCGGGCCAAGGTGCGCGAGTTCGGCGCCGCCGTGCAGGCGATGCTCGCCGGTGCGTCGGTCGCCCGGGTGGAGGGCGAGGTCATCGTCTTCGCCCATCAGCACGCGCCGCTGGCGCAGCGATTGTCCGATCCGCGGAATCTCGAAGCGGTCCGGTCCGCGGTGCGGGCGGTGCTCGGTCGCGACCACGAGGTGCGCTGGGAAGCGGGCGGTGCGACGCCACGTCCCGCGGCCGCGCCCCGGTCCGGCGGTGCGGGGAACCGCACCCGCGGGCAGGCGGGCAATCAGCCGGGACGTGAATCCGGCAACGCGGCAGGCCGTGCTCCGGACGCCGCCGCCCCGCCGCGGTTCTCACGCCCGAGCCAGACCCGGAACGCGGGCGCCGACAAGCCGGGCACCGCGGGGCGCTCGCGCGCGACCGGCGCGAACCCGCGCCCGTATCCCGCGGACGACGACATCCCGCCGCCCGACTACCCCGACCTCCCGGACGATCCCGGCCCCGCGGACTATCCGCCGCCGTACGACGCCGAACCGAGCGGAAACGACGCCGCGAGCAGCCGCGGCCGGGGCGGTGACGGCGTTGTCCCCGCCGCGACGCCGGAAGAAGAGCAGGAGATGATGGCCGCCGCGGCCGACCCGGTCGCTCCCGGCGACCGGCGCGATCCGGACGAGGTCGCCCTCGAATTGCTGAAGAGTGAGCTGGGTGCCACACGGCTGGATGGTTGACAACCACCGCTCCGACGACGTTAAGTTAACCGGAGTTCGCACTCCACGGTAGTATGAGCGGGTAGCCGTGAGCTTCGGTACGCCGACGTTCTATGGTATGCCCAGGCGTACGAGCGACCGGGACGTGCGTCCGCTGTTGCTTGCCTGGTTTTGTACAGCGTTAGGAACGGTCGGTCGCAAGGCCGGTCGGCGAGGTCATCCGCAGCCACGCCGCACCCGCGGTGTCGCCGCACACCAGCGCTCGGACGGACGAACGTGCCGGACGGTCGCACAGGAGCGCTCGGACGGACGAACGTCTGGCCGACCGCAAGGAGCGCTCGGACGGACGAACGTCTGGCCGACCGCAAGGAGCGCTCGGACGGACGTATGTGCCGGCCGACCGCAAGGAGCGCTCGGACGGACGAATGTCCGGCCGCCGCACATTGAGGAAGGAACACTCCGATATGACCACAGAGGCCTACATTTACGAGGCCATCCGCACCCCGCGCGGCCGTGGCAAGAAGAACGGCTCGCTGCACTCGGTCAAGCCGATCGACCTGACTGTTGGTCTGATCCAGGAGCTGCGCGGCCGCTTCCCGAACCTCGACGAGGACCGGATCTCCGACCTGATCCTCGGGGTGGTGGCGCCGGTCGGCGACCAGGGCGCCGACATCGCCCGCACCGCGGTCACCGCGGCCGGCCTGCCCGACACCGTCGGCGGCTTCCAGCTCAACCGCTTCTGCGCGTCCGGCCTCGAGGCGGTCAACCTGGCCGCCCAGAAGGTCCGCTCCGGCTTCGACGACCTGGTCATCGCCGGTGGCGTCGAGTCCATGTCGCGCGTGCCGATGGGCTCCGACGGCGGCGCCTGGGCGCTGGACCCGGCCACCAACTACGACACCTACTTCGTCCCGCAGGGCGTCTCCGCCGACCTGATCGCCACCATCGAGGGCTTCAGCCGCGACGATGTCGACGCCTACGCGGTGCGCTCGCAGGAGCTGGCCGCCAAGGCCACCACCGGCGGCTACTTCGCCAAGTCGATCGTCCCGGTCAAGGACCAGAACGGCATCGTCGTGCTGGACAAGGACGAGCACATGCGTCCCGGCACCACCGCCGAGGACCTGGCCAAGCTGCAGCCGTCCTTCGCCGTGATCGGTGAGATGGGTGGCTTCGACGCGGTGGCGCTGCAGAAGTTCCACTTCGTGGAGAAGATCAACCACGTGCACCACGGCGGCAACAGCTCCGGCATCGTCGACGGCGCCGCGCTCGTGCTCGTCGGTACGGAAGAGGCGGGCAAGGCCTCCGGCCTGACCCCGCGTGCGCGCGTCGTGGCGACCGCCACCAGCGGCGCCGACTCCACCATCATGCTCACCGGTCCGACCCCGGCCGCCAAGAAGGTGCTGGCCAAGGCGGGTCTGACCCTCGACGACATCGACCTGGTCGAGATCAACGAGGCCTTCGCCTCCGTGGTGCTGAAGTTCCAGAAGGATCTGAACGTCCCGGACGAGAAGCTGAACGTCAACGGCGGTGCGATCGCGATGGGCCACCCGCTGGGTGCGACCGGCGCGATGATCACCGGCACCATGGTCGACGAACTGGAGCGCCGCAACGGCCGCTACGCGCTGATCACCCTGTGCATCGGCGGCGGCATGGGCGTGGCGACCATCATCGAGCGGGTCTGAGCCCCAACCGACCGCTATTTCACTACGCGGCGTGAGCGTGGGGCCCGGAGGAGGCAGCCTGCGTAACCACGCAGGGCCCCGCGAACGCCGCAATTCGATCAGGAGACACACAGCTGTGAGCGAAACCAACATGATCGGTTGGGAGCAGGATTCGGACGGCATCGTCGTGCTGACGATGGACGACCCGAACCAGGGCGCCAACACGATGAACGAGCTGTACAAGAAGTCGATGACGGCCACCGTCGAACGGCTCGAGGCGGAGAAGGACAACATCACCGGTGTGGTCCTGACCTCCGCGAAGAAGACCTTCTTCGCCGGCGGCGACCTGAAGAACATGATGAAGGTCGGCCCCGACGACGCCCAGTCGCTGATGGACGAGCTCACCGAGCTCAAGAGCGGTCTGCGTCGCCTGGAGCAGCTGGGCAAGCCGGTCGTCGCCGCCATCAACGGGGCCGCGCTCGGCGGCGGTCTGGAGATCGCGCTGGCCACCCACCACCGCATCGCGGCGGACGTACCGGGTTCGCAGATCGGTCTGCCGGAGGCGACCCTCGGCCTGCTGCCCGCGGGCGGCGGCATCATCCGCACCGTGCGCATGCTGGGCCTGCAGAACGCCCTGATGCAGGTGCTGCTGCAGGGCCAGCGCAACAAGCCGGCCAAGGCCAAGGAGATCGGCCTGATCGACGAGCTCGTCGGCTCGGTCGAGGAGCTGGTCCCCGCCGCCAAGGCGTGGATCAAGGCCAACCCCGAGGCCTGTGTGCAGCCGTGGGACAAGAAGGGCTTCAAGATCCCCGGCGGCACCCCGTCCTCCCCGGCCTTCGCGGCGAACCTGCCCGCGTTCCCGGCCAACCTGCGCAAGCAGATCAAGGGTGCGAACATGCCCGCCCCGCGCGCCATCATGTCGGCCGCGGTCGAGGGCTCGCAGGTCGACATCGACAACGCGTCGCTGATCGAGTCGCGCTACTTCGTGCACCTGCTCACCGGCCCGGTCGCGAAGAACATGATCCAGGCGTTCTTCTTCGACCTGCAGACCATCAACAACGGTGGCTCGCGGCCGAAGGACGTGCCGAAGAAGGAGATCAAGAAGGTCGGCGTGCTCGGCGCGGGCATGATGGGCGCGGGCATCGCCTACGTCTCCGCCAAGGCGGGCTACGAGGTCGTGCTGAAGGACGTCTCGATCGAGGCGGCCGAGCGCGGCAAGAACTACTCGGAGAAGATCGAGGCCAAGGCGCTGTCCCGCGGCAAGACCACCGAGGAGAAGTCCAAGGCGCTGCTGGACCGGATCAAGCCGACCGCGGACCCGGCCGACTTCGCCGGCGTCGACTTCGTCGTCGAGGCCGTCTTCGAGAACACCGAGCTCAAGCACAAGGTGTTCCAGGAGATCGAGGACGTCGTCACCCCCGACGCGCTGCTGGGCTCGAACACCTCCACCCTGCCGATCACCGGTCTGGCGACCGGCGTGAAGCGCCAGGAGGACTTCATCGGCATCCACTTCTTCTCGCCGGTCGACAAGATGCCGCTGGTGGAGATCATCAAGGGTGAGAAGACCTCGGACGAGGCGCTGGCCCGGGTGTTCGACTACACCCTCGCGATCAAGAAGACCCCGATCGTCGTCAACGACAGCCGCGGCTTCTTCACCTCGCGCGTGATCGGCACCTTCGTCAACGAGGCGATCGCCATGCTCAAGGAGGGCATCGAGCCCGCCACCATCGAGCAGGCCGGTCTGCAGGCGGGCTACCCGGCCGCGCCGCTGCAGCTGTCGGACGAGCTGAACATGAAGCTCATGCAGAAGATCGCCAAGGAGACCCTGGAGGCCGCCCAGGCGGGCGACACCACCCTGGGCGTCAAGCGGCACCCGGCGCAGGACGTCATCGACTACATGGTGTCCGAGGGTCGTCCGGGCCGCCTGGAGAAGGCGGGCTTCTACGAGTACGACGAGAACGGCAAGCGCACCGGCCTGTGGGAGGGCCTGCGCGAGCACTTCAAGACCACGGCGGACTTCGGCGTCCCGATCCAGGATCTGATCGACCGCATGCTGTTCGCCGAGGCGATCGAGACCCAGAAGTGCTTCGACGAGGGCGTGCTCACCTCCACCGCCGACGCCAACATCGGCTCCATCTTCGGCATCGGCTTCCCGGCCTGGACCGGTGGTGTGCACCAGTTCATCGTCGGCTACCCGGGTGGCCAGGAGGCCTTTGTGGAACGCGCCGACTACCTCGCCAAGACCTACGGCGAGCGCTTCGAGGTCCCGGCCTCGCTGCGTAAGTAGTCTCGCGCTGTAACCAACGGCGAAGCCCGCCATCGCTTTTCGCGGTGGCGGGCTTCCGTCGTTTTCCGGCCCGTTCACCTTCGCGTCCGTTCGGCCGGATAGGTTGGCATCGTGCGGAGACATAGTCGTCATGTTCTGATCGTCGGTTGTGCCCTCGCGCTCGCCTCGGCCCCGGTGGCCGGCGCCGATCCCGCGGCGGCGCCCTCGGTGCGTTTGCTGGGTGAGCAAGTGATCGCATCGGGCCAGGACTTCGACGGCACCACCGTGGGTGGCCTCTCCGGGATCGACTACTCGGCACGCACCGGTGAATTCGTGCTGATCAGCGACGATCGGTCGAACAAGAACCCCGCGCGGTACTACACCGCGCGTAGCGAGGTCGGCGAGCGCGGAGTGGGACCGATGACGTTCACCGGCACCCGGCCGCTGCTGACCGCGGCGGGCGCCCCCTACCTGCCCACATCGGTGGACCCGGAGGAGATCCGGGTCGACCCGTGGACCGGCGACTACTACTGGACGCAGGAGGGCGAGCGGGACGGCGCGGCTCTCGCGGACCCCTCGGTGCGGATCGCGCACCCGGACGGCTCGTACGCCGGTGAGCTGCCGATCCCGGAAAACGAACGAATGCGTCCCGACTCCGGCCCCCGGCAGAACCAGGGGTTGGAGGCTGCGACCTTCCTCGCCGCGGGCACGTTGTTCGTGACCGCCACGGAAGGACCGCTGCTACCGGACGGCCCGGCGGCGACCACGACGAGTGGCGCGGTCGCGCGGATCACCGTCCAGGCCCGATCCGGCCCCCTGCTCGCCCAGTACGCGTATCCGATGGAGCCGGTCTTCGCCGAGTCGCGCCCCGAGCCCGGCCGCGGGGGGAACGGGATCGCTTCGCTTCTAGCCGCCGATCCGCTGGACCCCACGAAAGTTCTTGTGCTGGAACGGTCCTTTTCGGAGGGCGCGGGCAACAAGATCCGCGTCTACGAGGCCGATCTGAGCGCTGCGACCGATATCCTCGGTGCCCCGATCGGCGCCGCGCGTCCGGTGGCGAAACGTCTGCTGGTCGATCTCGACGACGTGGGGCTCTCCACAATCGACAATGTGGAGGGTATGACCTGGGGGCCCCGGCTGCCTTCCGGCGAACGAACCCTGGTTCTGGTCAGCGATGACAATTTCGACAGCCGCCAGGTCACCCAGGTCATCACCCTCGCCGTCGCCTAGCTCAACGACCTGGGACCTCGTGGCGGCACCGCCGACACGAGCCTTCCTGTTCCGAAAGATCTCCCGCGTGCTCGCGCACCGCGCTACGTTGGAGTATGCGCAGACATATCGGACACCCGCGTCCGAGGTCGGCGCGGAGTTGGTCGCCGATGTCGCCGATTCGATGTGAGTTCGAGGTGATCACATGAATCCACAGACGCGTTCGGGCCGGGTGCGTCCCGAATCCCCTGCGGCCGAATCGCATACGCAGCGCCTGACGCCGATCGCCATCGCCGACGAACTCGAGGCGATGGGTCTGTCGGGTGCGGTGGAGATCGGCCGAGGCGGGTTCGGGGTGGTGTACCGCTGCATCCAGACCGCATTGGACCGGGTGGTCGCGGTAAAGGTGCTCTCGTCGGAGATCGACCCGGAGAGCCGGGAACGGTTCCTGCGCGAGGAACAAGCCATGGGCAGGCTGTCCGGCCATCCGAACATCGTCGACATCCTGCAGGTGGACGTGACGGCGACCGGGATGCCCCTCATCGTCATGCCGTTCTGCACCCATGGGTCGCTGGAAAAGCTGATCCGTGATCAAGGCCCGTTGACTTGGGCGGACTCGCTGCGAGCCGGTGTCAAGCTGGCGGGCGCGATCGAGAGCGCGCACCGCGCCCGGATCCTGCACCGGGACGTGAAACCGGCCAATGTCCTGCTCAGCGGCTATGGCGAGCCGCAGCTGACCGATTTCGGCATCGCCCGCATCCCGGGCGGGTTCCAAACCTCCAGCAGCTTGATCACCGGGTCGCCCGCGTTCACCGCGCCGGAGGTGCTCAAAGGAGACGAGCCGACCATCCGCTCCGACGTCTACGGCCTCGGTTCGACGCTGTTCGCCTTGCTGACCGGGCACGCGGCCTTCGAGCGGCAAGCGGGCGAGCGGGTGGTCGCGCAGTTCCTGCGGATCACCACGCAGCCGGTACCGGACCTGCGCGAACAGGACATTCCGCCGGATGTGGCGACCGTCATCGAACACGCCATGTCGCCGAGCCCGCGAGACCGCCCGGCCAGCGCCTACGAGTTCGGCGAGATGCTGCGCGCGGTGCAGCGCGGTCACGATCAGTTGCCGGACGAGATGGCGCTGCTGGACACCACGCTCGAGGCCGAAGCGACGACTCCGACCGCCGTCGGCGAGCCGACCGCCGCGTGGACCGGCTCCCGTGCCGCCGTCACCTCGCGGCGCAGCTGGCCGTTGACGCTGCGGCCCGCCGTCTCGCAGCATCCGTCGACGTTGCCGCCGACGGCCGTGACCAAATTCCGTCCACCCACGCCCACCCGGGAGCCGATACCACGGCCGCGTCTGCTGGACATCCTGCGTGGGGGTGGTCGGCGCAGGCTGGCGGTGATCCATGCCCCGGCTGGGTTCGGCAAGAGCACGCTCGCCGCGCAGTGGCGCGCCGCGATCGCCGAAGACGACGCCGCAATCGCCTGGATCGGTGTCGACCGCGACGACGACAACGAGATCTGGTTCCTGGCCCACCTGATCCAGGCGATCCGCCGGGTGCATCCGGACGTCGGCGACGGGCTGGGCCAGGTGCTGGAGGAACGGCCCGCCGACGCCGCCGCGTTCGTGATTCCCACGCTCATCGACGAGATCCACGCCGCGGGCAAGACGGTCGTGGTGATCGTCGAGGACTGGCATCGGATCACCGACGCGGGCGCGCATCGCGCGATGGAAGCCCTGCTGGACAACGGCTGCCACCATCTGCGATTCGTCGTGACCAGCCGGGAGCAGTCCGGCCTGCCGACGAGCCGGATGCGCGTGCACGACGAACTGGTGGAGATCGGCTCGGCCGCGCTGCGCCTGACCGAGACGGAAACCCGGCAGATCCTGGTGGATCGCAACGGATTCGACCTCACCCCCGAGCAGGTGACCGAGATCCACACCGCCACCGACGGCTGGCCCGCCGCCATCCAGCTGGTCGGCCTGTCGCTGCGCGGCAACGCCGATCCCGCCCAGCTGATCGCCACGCTCTCGGAGGGCAACCATGGCATCCGCGAGTACCTCGCCGAGAACGTGCTGGACACCCTGGAACCGAGGATGCTCGAGTTCCTGATGTCGATCGCGGTGACCGAGCGGGTGTGCGGCTCGCTCGCCGCGGCGCTGTCGGAGGAGCCGGAGGCCGAACAGTTGCTCGAGCAGGCCGAGCAACGCGAGCTGTTCCTGCGGCGCATCGAGCACGATCCGGAGTGGTTCCGGATGCAGCCGCTGTTCGCCGAGCATCTGCGGACCCGGCTCGAACGCGTCCACCCGGGAAAGCTGAAGTCGCTGCACCGCAAGGCTTCTCGCTGGTATGCCGAGCATCAGCTGCTGCGCAAGTCGGTCGACCACGCGCTGGCCGCGACCGACCTGAAGATGGCGCTGGACCTGCTCGAGAGCGGCGGGATGGATCTGATCGACGGTTCCCGGCTCGCCACCCTGCTGGGCAGCGTGTCGAAATTGCCGATGCAGCAGGTGGCCTCGCGCTCGAAGCTGTTGATGGCGGTGGCCAGGGCGAACGTCAACCTGCAGCAGTCCGGCGCGGCGCGCAACGCGCTGGGCAGACTGTCCAACATCCTGGCCCGCGGCTCCTCCGGCGACGCCGACGTGCGCGTGCAGCGCTGCCAGGCGGCGGTGCTCGCCGCTTCCGACCAGATCGCGCGGGACCATACCGAGGGCGCGTGCGCTCGGGTGGCCGACTGCCTGCAGCAGCCGGACGACCTACCCGCGTGGACGGTCTCGACCGCGGCGAACCTGACCAGCTTCGTGCGCCTGTGCGAGTTCGACTTCGAGGGCGCGAGGAAGATGCAGGACTGGGCCGAGGAGTACCACGAGCGCTCCAAGGACCCGCTCGGCATGGTCTTCGGCCGCTGTGGCCGAGGCGCGGCCGCCTATGAGCAGCTCGACGTCGCCGCCGCCACCCGTAGCTTCCAGCAGGCGTGGGAGTCCGCGCGCGAGCGCTCCGGCCCGCGCTCGCACGCGGTGCGCGTGGCCGCCGCGCTGCTCGGCGAAATGAACTACCGCCGAGGAGATCTGGATACCGCCGACCGGCTGCTGGACGAGAGTCACGAGCTGGTCACCCGGATCGGCCCGGTCGACTTCCTGATCTCCACCTTCGTCGTCGGCGCTCGGGTCAAGGCGGTCCGTGGCGACCTGTACACCGCCGCCACCCGGCTGGAGGAGGGCGCGCGCATCGCCGCCGACAACCGGCTGACCCGGCTGGCCGCGCACATCAGGGCCGAACGGCTGCGCCTCGGTATGCCGCCGGAGGCCGCGGATCGCCGGTACATCGATCCCAGCGAGTCCACACCGCTCCAGGCCGGGCATCGGCTGACCGGCGCCGCCCTGCTCACCGCCGAAGCCGAGGAACTCGCCGCGATCCGCGCGCTGCTCGGCGAACACCGGCTCGGCTCCGACGACCGGGCGGTGCGCCGCGCCCGCGCGCTGCACGACCACACCCGCGAAAAGCACCGCCCGCGCGCGCAGTTGGACGCCGCGCTGCTGCTGGCGGAATGCTTGGCCGCGGCGGGCTGGGTCGGCGAGGCGACCAACCTGCTGCTGCCCTCCCTCGCGACCTGCGCCGACCTCGGCTGGACCAGGCCGCTGCTGGACGCGGGCCCCGGCGTGGTCGGCATCCTGCGCGTGCTGCGCGCCGATCTGCCCGCTCCGCTACAGGTCGGCGACACCGAACTGCCCGCCCGGTTCCTGGACGAGCTCCTGGACGGGGCGGGCAGTCAGGTCTTCTGAAGGAGGGGCTACGGCTGCCACCACGGCCGCAACGGCACGGTCCAGTCGCCGTCGGCAGGCAGTTTGACGCCGAGTACCTGGTGCAGCTGAACCACGTTGCGCTGGAAGCCGAGGCGGCACCCCGCCATGTACAGGCCCCACACCTTCGCGGTGCCCTCGCCGACTTCCGCGACGCAGGCGTCCCAGTTGGCGACCAGGTTCTTGCACCATTCGTGCAGCGTCAGGGCGTAGTGCTCGCGCAGGTTCTCCTCGTGCAGCACCTCGAGCCCGATGTTCTGGATCTCGGAGATGATCCGGCCGGAACCGATCAGCTCGCCGTCCGGGAACACGTAGCGGTCGATGAAATCGCCCGCCTTGGTGGTGCGGGTGTTGTCCGGGCGGGTGATGCAGTGGTTCAGGAACAGGCCGCCGTCGCGCAGCTTGCCCTTGATGAAGTCGAAATAGAACGGGTAGTTGTGCACCCCGATGTGCTCGGTGAGCCCGATCGAGGACACCGCGTCGAACTCGCCCTCGGGGACGTCGCGGTAGTCGGAATGGCGCACCTCGGCCAGATCGGCGAGGCCTTCCTCGGCGATCTTCGTCCGCGCCCAGTCCGCCTGCTCGGCCGAGAGCGTCGCGCCGATCACCTTGACGCCGCGCTTGGCCGCATAGCGCACCATGCCGCCCCATCCGCAGCCGATATCGAGCAGCCGGTCGCCTTCTTTCAGCCGCAGTTTCTCGAACACCAGGCGGTACTTGTTCTCCTGCGCCTGCTCCAGCGACCAGCTCTCGTCGCCGTAGGTCGCGCAGGTGTAGGTCATCGACGGGCCGAGGACGTACTCGTAGAAAGTGTTCGAGACGTCGTAGTGATGATGGATGGCCTCGGCGTCGCGGGTCTTGGAGTGGCGCAGGCCCTCGAAGGCGATGCGCCGCCAGCGCGGCAGGGTCTCCTGCGGCGGCGGTGCGACCGGCTTGAGCCGCTCCCAGCCGAGCGAGCGTGCGATGGTCACCAGGGCCAGCGCGGACGGACGGCGGAACTTCAGCCCGTCCATCGCCTTCAGGATTTCGTACGGATCGCCCGGGTGCACGCCGGTGGTGGCCAAGTCGCCTGCGATGTAGGCGCGGGCCATGCCCAGGTCGCCGGGGGCGGTCGCGAGATAGTTGATGCCGCGCGGCGTCCGGATCTCCAGCGCGAACTCCGAGTCCTCCGGCCCGGTCGCGCTGCCGTCGTAGGCCGTCAACCGGATCGGAACTTCGCCCTCGACGAGGGTCTCGAAGATCTCGGCAATGCTGAGCCTGGTCCCGAGATCGGCGAAGACGTCGGAGCGGTCCTTGAATGTCGTCATTTACGTTGCACCGCCTTCGAATACAAATCCAGCAGGCGCTGGTTCGGGTCGTAGCGTTTCTTCAGTTCGGTGTAGGTGTTTCCGCCGTAGAGCGCCGCGAACTCATCTTTGCCGTAGTAGGAATCCGAGTACAGCGACTTATGACCGTCGAAGTCGGTCACCGTGTGTTCGATGGCGCGGTTGGCCGCGCCTTCTTGCTGCCCGGGCACGGTGGGCACGGCCGACCAGAATCCGACATTGACGTAGGTTCGGTCCGGCTCCAGGGGATACAGCGGCCAGGGGCGTCCGCCCGGCCGGTCCGCCTCGCCGGTGTCGCGCAAACGCAGCGGGCACAGCCAGATCGGCTCGATCGGGATCTCGCGCAGAAACCATTCCACGAAGTCGGCGGTGCGATCCACCGGTACCTCGATGTCCTGCACGACCCGCTCCCGTGGCGGATTGCCCTCGCGGGCCTCCAGTTTGTCGCCGATGCCGTATTTGCGGTCCAGCGCTACGAGTTTCCAATAGAAACTGCTGCGCCGGTAGCGTTTCGGCCAGAACCGGCGGATCTTCGGGTTCTGCGTGCCGAACGCGCGGGAGCACCAGAACCAGTCGGTGTCCCAGCGCCACAGGTAGTCGTGAATGGTCAGGCGGTCGCGTCGGGGCTCGGCGCCGTCGTGCTGGATGGACCGGTAGTAGATGTCCATCCCGGTGTAGTCGCTGACCGGGCCCGGCTCGTCGGTCCGGCGGCCCAGCGTCAGGTAGCTCTCGTCGGCGGAGAACACGACGCCGTCGAGGTAGTCGACTCGCTCGTCCGCGTAGGTCCGGTCCGTGACGATCGCGGCGAGGGCCGACTCCAGCTCCCGTAGATCGTGAAACCGCACGTGCCGCAGGGCGACGTACGGCTGCACCTCCTCCAGCTCGATCTTCAGCCGGACGGTGTAGCCCAGCGTGCCGTAGGAGTTCGGGAAACCGCGGAACAGATCGGCGTACTCGTTGTCCGGCGTCACCGTGAGGATCTCGCCCGCGCCGGTCAGCACGTCCATTTCCAGCACGGACTCGTGCGGTAGGCCGCTGCGGAACGAGGTGGACTCGATGCCGAGACCGGTGACCGCGCCGCCGAGGGTGATCGTCTTGAGCTGCGGAACGACCAGTGGCGCCAGCCCGTACGGGAGGGTGGCGGCCACCAGTTCCTCGTAGGTGGTCATGCCCGCCACGTCGGCGGTCTTGGCGACCGGGTCCACCGCGATGACGCGGGTCAGTCCGGAGACGTCGAGACCGGGCGCGGTGTTCTCGGCCCTGGCGCGGAAAAGGTTCGAGGTCTTTTTCGCCAACCGGACGTTGGCGTGCTCGGGTATCGCGCGGTAACTCGCCAATAGGCGGTCCACGCCCGCTCGATGCGCGGCAAATCCTGATTCGCGTGCGGCCGGTGCGTGTCCGGCCTTCCCCAACAGACTCACTGCCACCCCTCGACGCTAGTACGGACGATACGGCTGGGCCACCGCGAGGGCACAGTGGCGGAGAAATGTCACGCATATGTTGCGAAAAGGAATACCGAATTGTCCGGAGGCGTTTGCCACCCGGCGACGCCCTCCGCGTTTTCCCGCGGCATGGACAGGGCAGGATGGACATCCGTCGAGACACCGCATCCGGACAAGGAGCTCATTGTGGGACAGGTCAGCGCCAGCAGTTCGATCGACGTGACGGCGGATCCGCAGCGCACACTGGCGGCCATCGCCGACTACGACACCGTGCGTCCGCGCATTCTCACGTCGCATTACCGCGACTACAAGGTGGTCGAAGGGGGCAAGGGCGCGGGCACCGTCGCCGAGTGGACGTTGCAGGCGACCGAGAAGCGCTCGCGTAACGTGCACGCCGTCGTTTCGGTGTCGGATTCCATTGTCACCGAGCGCGACTCCAATTCGACGCTGGTGAACACCTGGACCGTCACCCCGGAGGGTGCCGGCGCGCGGGTCACGCTGCGCACCACCTGGAAGGGCGCGGGCGGCGTCGCGGGCATCTTCGAGGGCATCTTCGCGCCGCTGGGCCTGAAGAAGATCCAGGCCGAGGTGCTCGCGAATCTGCAGCGCGAACTGGCCTGATCGCCGGACCGCGACGACGGTCCGGTGCGGGCCGTCGTCGCGGTCGACTTTCGCCTGCGGTCTACTCGGCCGCGATGTCGAAGAGGTTCCCTTCCGGGTCGGCCAGCGTCGTCCACTTCGTGCCCCACTCGTCGAAGTCGCCGACGTGCTTCGCGCCGAGTTCGATCGCGCGTCCGACCTGCTCGTCCCGGTCGGATGCGTGTAGGTCCAAATGAATGACGTTCTTGCCCGCGTTCTTGTCGGGCACCCGGATGAACATCAACACCGGCGTGGCGCCCGCGGTCCGGCCGACGGTCGCGAACTCCGGGCTGGGGTCGGGATCGACGGGAGTCTCCAGCAACCGCGACCAGAATTCGGCGATGGCGCCCGCATTCTCGCAATCAATGGTGACGTGGGCGATCGAGAGCGTCATGGATATCTCCTCGTTCACGGCTGGGCGATAGGCCAGCACACTTCGGTCCGGTAGGTGGCCGGATCGTCGGACTTGTCCGGACCCAGCAGGTACAGCTCGCGGATGGGCTCCGGCAGCGCGACGTCGTGTTCGGCGACATGACTGCCCAGCGCGCCGTAGGTGCGGTCGAAATCGTCGAACGGGCCGTCGTGCACGGTGACCGCGAAACGGCGGGCAGGTAGTTCGACGACGGAAAGCGCTGCGGGCAGGGCGATGCCGGGGTCGGCGACCGGGACGAACACGACCACCTCGCCCTCGTCCTCTTCGAAGAAGTCGGTGCCGTAGGTGGCCCCGCCGGTACCCGCGGGTGCGACGCCTGCCGCGTCGAGGGCTTCGTACAGCGACCGGAACGCCGTCGCGCACCACTCGCCGATGTGCTCGCGCGCCACCACCGCACGGCGGGCCGCGGCCGGGAATGCCGGAACTACGCGATACTCCACGGTGATCGGGGCCGAAGGGGTCAGCAGCGAACGCAACGACGCCACCACCGCGCGGGTACGGATCAGCTCCGCCTCCATGCGTTCCAGATGCGCGCGCAGCGCGGTGTCGCGGGCGCTGTCGTCCGGCGCGGTGAGCACGGCGCGGATCTCCTGGACCGGCATGTCCAATTCGCGCAGCCGCCGAATCAGCTGGGCCTGGGCCACCTGCGCCGTCGAGTACCGCCGATAGCCGGAACCCGCGTCGATATCGACCGGGGCGAGCAGGTCGATCTCGTGGTAGTAGCGCAGCGTCTTCACACTGAGGTGGCTCAGCCTGGAGAACTCCCCGATGGGGACGGTCGCTGTCATGGCATCAGCCAACACCCTCCAGTGACGGGAGGGTCAACGGCGTCCGATGTTCAGCCGAGCGCGAAGGTCAGCAGCAGGGTGGTCTGGAACGCGCCGCGCCACCACGAGTAGCCGAACCAGACACCGGGGGTGACCTCCCGGATCTCGTCGTAGACCGGCGGCGTCGGGGAGGGCGTGTAGTCGAGCGCCCAGGCCGGCCGCCCGTCGGTCAGGGCGGGCGACGCGTAGACGTCGGCGCGCCAGCCCTCGACGCCCGCGCCGGTGAGGCGGTTCATCAGGTATCCGCCGTCCGGGCCGGTGTAGAAGGTCTTGCCGATCCACAGCGGGGGAGCGACGGCCTGCATGACCGGCGGGCGAGTCACCCAACCCGCTTTCACGCCGGTCGGAACGGTGCCCAGCGGCGCGTCGCGGAAGATGGCGTCCTGCTGTTCGGCCGAGCAGCGGAAACGCAGCGAGTCGATGGTCGCGGCCTTGTCGTCCGGGTAGAGAACGCAGCCGCTCCCGTAATCGGCGACGGCCGGTGTGGTCTCGACATCGATGACCTCTTGCGCGTCGACCTCTTGCGCGCCGATCACCTCTGTCGCGTCGATGATCTCCGTGTCCGCGGACACCGGACCGGTGCCGAGAAACAGGCCCGGAACCCCGAGCGTGAGCACCAGCGTGCTCAGGAAACGTGCACGGACTGCGATCATCATTGTCTCCAGATTTGCACACCGGTCTCGACCCGGTGTCGATGGTAAGGGGCTCTCGGTCGATCTCCATCGGAACTACCCAACCTGTTATCAGCCATGCGCCGCGCGCGCCGACCATCGGGCCGCGCCGAAAGCGCGGTGCGGCAGGACTAGGCTGGCCGATGACACCTTCTCCAGAGAGGACCCTCCCGTGCAGCCAGGTGGTCAGTTCGACATGCAACAGTTGCTCGCTCAGGCGCAGCAGATGCAGCAGGCGGTGATGGAAGCCCAGGCCGAGATCGCGGCGACCGAGGTGGACGGTGCCGCGGGTGGTGGGCTGGTCAAGGTCACCATCAAGGCGAGCGGTGAGGTGGTTTCGCTCACCATCGACCCGAAGGCCGTCGACCCCGACGACGTCGAGACCCTGCAGGACCTGGTCATCGGCGCGGTGAACGACGCGATGGCCAACGCGCAGCGCATCGCCGCGGAGCGGCTCGGACCGCTGTCCGGTGGCCTCGGCGGCGGTTCGCTGCCCGGTTTCTGAGCCGAGGTAGCAGTTGTACGAGGGTCCGGTCCAGGATCTGATCGACGAACTGGGCAAGCTGCCCGGCGTCGGTCCGAAGAGCGCGCAGCGCATCGCCTTTCACCTGCTCCAGGTGGAGCCGCCGGAGATCGATCGGTTGCAGGCCGCGCTGCAGAAGGTGCGCGACGGTGTGCAGTTCTGCGTCACGTGCGGGACGGTCTCCGACGGCGAGTTGTGCCGCATCTGCGCCGACCCGCGCCGGGACCGGACCATGATCTGCGTCGTCGAGGAGCCGAAGGACGTGCAGGCGATCGAGCGCACCAGGGAGTTCCGCGGTCGCTACCATGTGCTCGGCGGCGCGCTCGATCCGCTCAGCGGTATCGGCCCCGACCAGTTGCGGATCCGGGAATTGCTGGCGCGCATCGGGAATCAGGAGGACGGCGTCGATGTCAGCGAGGTGATCATCGCGACCGACCCGAACACCGAGGGCGAGGCCACCGCCACCTACCTGGTCCGCATGCTGCGCGACTTCCCCGGCCTGAGCGTGACCAGACTGGCCTCGGGCCTGCCGATGGGCGGCGACCTGGAGTTCGCCGACGAGCTGACCCTCGGCCGCGCGCTGTCGGGGCGGCGGACCCTCTAGGAGCTCTCGCTCGCTCCGGCGCGCGGTAACCCCACTCGGTCCGGTCTTCGCCGAACGCCTCTCGCGAGTAGGGGTTGCGCTGCGCCGGGCTCGAGTTACCGTGTCGGGGATGAGCATCGAATTCGTGTTGACGACGCTCGTCATCGTCGCCACGCCCGGCACCGGTGTGCTGTTCACGCTGGCGGCCGGACTGTCGCGCGGCGCGCGGGCCGCGGCGATCGCGGCCTTCGGCTGCACGCTCGGCATTGTCCCGCACATGATCGCGGCGATCACCGGTCTGGCCGCGCTGCTCAATGCCAGCGCGGTCGCGTTCCAGACGCTGAAGTACCTCGGCGTCGCCTACCTGGTGTACATGGCCTGGACCACTTTCCGGGACAAGGGCGCGCTCGCCGTCCCGGAGCCGACCGGGCGCACCGTGCCCTCGGCGCGGAAAGTGATCACCTCGGCCGTGCTGCTGAACCTCCTCAACCCCAAGCTGACCGTCTTCTTCTTCGCGTTCCTCCCGCAGTTCGTGCCCAGCGGCGCGCCGAACGCGTTGGCGCGCATGCTCGCGCTGAGCGGCATCTTCATGCTGGCGACCTTCGTGGTGTTCGCGGTTTACGGCGCTTGCGCGGCCGCCGTCCGCGACCAGGTCGTCTCGCGTCCCACCGTCGTCACCTGGATGCGCCGTGCCTTCGGCGCCTCGTTCCTGGCGCTGGCGGGCCGGCTGGCCATCCAGAATCAGTGATCGCGTTCATAGATCGACGCGGGACCAGGGTAGGCCGGGGAAGCGGGTGCGGTCGTCGTTGGCCCAGCCCCAGATGAGGGCGGCCACGGTGGCGGGGTCTGCGACGGTGGTGCCGAAGTGCTTGTCGGGGGAGCCGTCCCGGTATTCCAGGGTGTAGGCGCCGGAGTTCTCCCGATAGGTCTGGATGTAGAACTGCTCACCGCGTTCGACAACGAGATACGGGTTGGGCGCGCTCAGCTCCGGAATCCACTGCTCGATCAACGCTTCGGTCAGGTAGGGGAACTCGCCCGCGCCGCCGTGCGTGACGATGGCAGGCACGTGCCCGGCGGGATCGATCAACCAGGCCAGCTGCGGATCGTAGACGGCGTAGTTCAGCGGCGTGGCGAGTTCGAACAGTAGGTGCCGTGCGAAGCCGATCGCGTCGTAGGGACACGACACGTAGAGTGCCGCGCCGGTGGCGGCGCCGCCCACCGGCGCGGTGCTGAGAAAGTTGTCCTCCTCGGGCAACTCCGCGTTGCGTCTGTTCAGTTCGGCCGCGATCCCGGCGACCGTCCCCGACTCGGGGACGCCCTGCTGGGTGCTCAGGTAGGCGTCGACCTCCGCGATCGACGACGCGACACCGGACGGCAGCAACACGTGGTCATAGCTCACCCGGCCAGGCTACGGAACCGCTCGGGCGCGTCGGCGGACCGTGTCGTCGTCGGTGCATCGGCAGCCGCCCGCGAGATCCCGGCAATCGAGGACGAACGCGTGGCGGGCATGGGCGAGATCGAGGCAGTGCTCGTCGGTGCATTCGGCCATCCGGTGCGCGTGCACGATCAGCGTTCCGTGGCAGTGGTCGAATGCCGAGTCGCAGGATGAACAACCTGGTGTACGCATGTGACCTCCTGGCGAGATCGTTCGTCGTGATTCGGTGATACCACCGGCACGGCCGCTGCGGTGGGATCCGCGGCCCGTGTGTCGTCCGTATCCGGCGCAGGGGCAATCACCCAGCAACCGGCGCTGCTGCCGGAGCGGACACTGCCGGATCACCTGGATTCGGCACCGCGACGTGCGAAAATGGCCGCACAGCCCACCGATGCGATGCGTCGGGACGATCGGTTGGTTCCGGGTGCGAACCGTCCGGAAAGCGTTCGGCGACCGTGGGGCACGGATGCGGCGGAAGCGAGGTCGGCCGGTGAGGTTGCGCGACGAGCCGCGGGAGACCGCGGCCCTCACGACCGTGCGCGAGCAGTTCGCGCGCTACCGCACCGACGGCGCCGAGACCGCCGCCTACGACGAATGCGGCAGGCCCGTCCCGGGTTACCACGACGAACTGGTCGACGCCGAGGGCAACGTGCGCCGGATCTGGTCGGAACTGTCCGCCGACTTCGCCGAACTCGGCGGGGACGGCCTCGGCAGACTGGACAGCAGGGTGCGCAGGCTGATCGATGACGACGGCATCACCTACCTGGAGGCCGGCGCGCCGGCCGACGCCACGGCGCCGTCGCCGTGGCGGCTCGATCCGATTCCCCTGCTGGTGGCCGCCGACGACTGGATTCGGCTGGAGGCGGGGCTGGAACAGCGCTCGCGCGTGCTCGACGAGGTGCTCACCGATGTCTACGGCCCACGCAGGACGATCGGCTCGGGGTTGCTCGCACCGGAAGTGGTGTTCGGCCACCGCGGCTATATCCGGGCCGCGCACGGCATCACCGTGCCGGGGCGGCATCAGCTCTTCTTGCACGCCTGCGACCTCAGCCGCTGGAGCGACGGGCGATTCCGGGTGCTCGCGGACTGGGCGCAGGCGCCCGCCGGCGCCGGATACGCGCTGGCGGACCGCAGGGTGGTCTCGACCGCGATCCCGGAGTCGTTCGAGCACGCCAATCCGCGCCCGCTGACGCCCTTCGCCAGGGCGATGCGCTCGATGCTGATCGAATCGGCGCAGATCGGCGACGACGAACCTGTGGTCGTGGTGCTCAGCCCCGGCGTGCACTCCGAGACCGCGTTCGATCAGGCGTATCTCGCCTCCACCCTGGGCTTTCCGCTGGTGGAGAGCGCGGACCTGGTGGTGCGGGACGGTGCGCTGTGGATGCGGTCGCTGGGCACGCTGAAACGGGTGGACGTGGTGCTGCGCCGAGTGGACGCGGAGTTCTCCGATCCGCTGGACCTGCGGCCGGATTCGCACCTGGGCGTGGTGGGACTGGTCGAGGTGCTGCGGCGCGGCGCGGTGACGGTGGTGAACACGCTCGGCAGCGGATTACTGGAGAACCCCGCGCTGGCGGGTTTCCTGCCCGGGCTCTCGCGGGCACTACTCGGCGAGGACCTGCTGCTGGAGAGTGCGCCGTCGTACTGGGGTGGGCACGACCGGGAGCGGGCGCACCTGATCGCGCACCTGGACGGGCTGGTCCTCCGCTCGGCGGTCGACGGAGCCACGCTGTTCGGACCGGAGCTGAGCCGGGAGCAGCGCGACGAACTGAAGGCAAGGATCGGCGCGCACGGATGGCAGTGGGTCGGCCAGGAACCGGCGCAGTTCTCCGTCGCGCCCGCCGTCCGCGATCACGACGGGCTCGCCGCGGCTCCGGTCGGGATGCGCTTGTTCTCGCTGGCCCACCGCGGCGGCTACACCGTGATGTCCGGCGGTCTCGGCCAGCTGCGACAGCGCACGACCGAACGCGCCGCGATCAAGGTCGCCGCCAAGGACATCTGGGTGCGGGCCGCGCCGCAGGCCGCGGCAGCGACCAGCCCCGAGCCGCCGCGCGCGGAGCGGGAACGGCGCACCGCCCCGATCGTGGCCGCGATCAGCTCCCCGCGCGTGCTCAACGACCTGTTCTGGATGGGCCGCTACGGTGAGCGCGCCGAGGACACGGCGCGTCTGCTGATCGCCACCCACGAGCTCTACCAGGAGTTCCGCTATCGCCCCTGGCTGGAGGGCGCGCAAGCGCTGCCGGTCCTCTTCGCCGCGCTCGGCCGGACCACCGCCACCGCCGCACCGGCCGAGGGACCGTCCGGCCCGGAGGCGCACGCTCCCGCGCCGCAGCAGAATTCGTCCGACCGCGACATGCTGTCACGGTCGGGTGATGTGCCGGTCGCGCAGTACGGCGACGATCGGGCGCACACGGCGGCCGGATCGATCGGGTATGCCGATCACGAGTCCCTGGCCGTCCCGGCGCTGCCGGGTGCGGCCGGATCGGCGGAAGATGCCGCGCAGCCGCCGTTTTCCGGCGAACCTTCCGCTACGGAGGGCTCGGCCGCACAGTCGCCGAGAGCCGGAGCGCCGAAAGCAGAAGGTAACGAAACCGTTCAGGAGCGAGCAGAGTGTCGTTCCGGCGTGGCTCGGGTCGAAGCCGTGGCCAGAGCCGGTGCGCGACAATCGGTTACGGGCGGCGTAGAGGCCGTCGCCGAACGACCGGGTAGCGACGCGCCGACCGGCGCGTCCCGGGAGGGCCACGACTATCTCGTCGCCCTGACGATCGATCGGGACCTCCCCGGATCGCTGGCCTTCGCGATCGAGCGGTACGGCAACGCCGCGCGGGCGGTGCGGGACCAGTTGCCGACGGACACCTGGATGATCCTCGGCGCCATCGACCGTGCGCTGGCCTGCTACCCGGCCGCGGTGGACGACCAGGAAGCGGAGCTGTCCGACGTGCACGCACAGACCCTGGCCGGGCTGCTCGCGCTGTCGGGGATCGACGGGGAATCGCTGGTCCGCGACACCGGGTGGTACGTCAGGGACATCGGCAAGCGAATCGAGCGCGGTCTGGCCTCGACCGCGTTGCTGTCGGCCGCGCTGACCCAGCAGTATCCGGAGGAGACCGAGCGGGAAGTCACCGAGTGGGTGCTGCGCGCCACCGAGTCCTCGGTGAGTTACCGGCGGCGGCACCGGGATTCGGTGCGCATCTCCGACCTCGCCGAGCTCCTGCTGTTCGACACCGCCAATCCGCGCTCGCTGGCCTATCAGCTGGATCGGCTCCACGCCGACTTCCACGCTCTGCCCGGCGCCTCCGGCTCGTCGCGTCCGCAGCGGCTGCTCGCGGACGCGCGACGCATGCTGCGCCGCCTGGACCCCGACGACCTGGAGTTCACCGACGCGGACGACCGGCGCACCGAACTGGCCGAATTGCTGGAGGGAGTGCACTCGCGCCTGCGCAAGGTGTCCGAATCCTTCGAAACCACGACGCTGTCGCTCCCGATCGGCATCCAGCCGCTGTGGGGCAGCGCGCGGGTTGTCGAATGACCGGCCCCGACGCTGCGGCCCGGCGCTACCGGGTGGAGCATCGCACCAGATACGCGTACTCCGGGGAAGTCACCAGTTCGTACGGGCGGGCGTACCTGACGCCCCGCGAATTCCCCGGCCAACGACTGATCGCACACGACATCCGAATCGACCCCGCGCCGTCGGACCGGTCGGTCGGCGCGGACGTGTACGGCAATAGCACCTCCTACTTCCACGTCACCACCGAGCACCGCGCTCTGACGGTCGTCGGCGAATCGCTCGTCGAGGTCGACGCCCCCGGACACGATCGCGCCGCATCGGCCGCCCAACCTTGGGAGAAAGCGCGCCCCACCGGAGCGAACGGGCCGTTCGCGGTCGAGTTCGCCCTCGACCTGCACCCGCCGGAGATCACCGCGGACCTCGCCGCCTACACGGCCGAATCCTTCCCGCCGGGCAGGCCGCTGCTGGACGCGGTAGACGAGCTGAACACCCGCATCTACACCGACTTCGCCTACCGGTCCGGCGCCACGACGGTATCCACTCGGGTGGCCGACGTGTTCGCCGCCCGAGCCGGCGTCTGTCAGGACTTCGCGCGTCTCGCGGTCGCCTGCCTGCGCTCGCAAGGCCTCGCCGCCAGGTACGTCTCCGGCTACCTGGCCACCGATCCGCCGCCGGGGAAGGAGCGGATGGTCGGCGCCGACGCCACGCACGCCTGGGCGGCGGTGTGGACGCCCGGCATGGACGGACACGACCGGGCGGGCCACTGGATCGACCTCGACCCCACCAACGACCAGTTCGCCGACGAGCGATACATCACCGCCGCCTGGGGCCGGGACTACGCCGACGTCCCTCCGCTGCGCGGCATCATCTACACCGACGCGAAGGACAGCGTCATCACCGTCTCGGTCGACGTCACCGAGACCGGAGACTGATCACGCGGCTCAGGCGCGCAGGCGCTCGCGGCGCAGCTGGTCCACCTCGGGGAGGTCCAGGGGGGCCAGTTCGGTGCCGCCGAGGGCGCGCGTCAGCAGCAGGTCGGCGAGTTCTGGGTTGCGTGCCAGCGCCGGACCGTGCATGTAGGTGCCGATCACCGAACCCTGGACGACGCCTTCCAGCCCGTCGCCGACGCCGTTGCCGACGCCGCGGTTGACCCGGGCCAGGCCGTGCGCCTCGCCGCCGAGTTTCGTTCCGCCCCGGTGGTTTTCGAAGCCGGTGAGCGCCGCGGTGAGCCCGTCGAGCAGCGGTGCGGTGGTCACCTCGCCGATGGCGCGCTTGGCCTGCGGCGACGTGGTGACGTCGATCAGGCCGACGCCGTCCACCCGCTCGCCCGTCGAGGTCTCGTACCACTGGCCGAGCACCTGGATGGCCGCGCAGATCGCCAGTATCGGAGCGCCTTTCGCGGCGGCGCGCTGCAAGCCGGGATAGCGTTGCAGGTGCCGGGTGGCCAGCCGCTGGGCGGAATCCTCCGCGCCGCCGAGGGTGTAGATGTCCAGGGAATCCGGCACCGGCTCCGACAGCGTGATCTCGACGATCTCGGCGTCGTAGCCGCGCATGCGCAGCCGCTGTCGCAGCACGAGGGCGTTGCCGCCGTCGCCGTAGGTGCCCATCACGTCCGGCAGCACCAGGCCGATGCGCAGGGTCGATTCGCTCATGATGCCCGCTCCTCGAGGTCACGGTTGAGATCGCGGAACGCGGTGTAGTTCGCCAGCACTTCCACATGGCCGGCCGGGCACGACGCGATGGCGCGCACCGGATCGGGCACCGTGGTGTGCTCCACGCCCGCGTAGGTCAGTCGTACGGCGAGATCGGTGGCCCGCTCGCCGGCCGCCACCACCTGCACGCCTTCGAAGTGCTCGAAGCGCACGTCCCACAGCCAGGACAGGTCCTCGCCGTCGGGCACCTGGCCGTTCACGGCGATCACCAGCCCCGCCGAGGTCGGCTCGATCATCGATAGCGCCTCCTGCCACCCGGCTGGGTTCTTCGCCAGCAGCAGACGCGCGTCGTGCTCGCCGACCTGCACGGTGCGGTAGCGGCCCGCGATCTCACGCACCGTGCCCGCGGCCGCGACCGCCTGCTCCGCATCGGCGCCCAGTGCGACGGCCGCGGCCACCGCCTGTGCGGCATTGCCGCGATTGGCCCGGCCGGGCAGTGCCAGCCGCAACGGGAAGCGCACGCCGTCCGGCCCGACCAGATCGTCCCCGTCGAGCCACCAATCCGGTTCGGGGCGTTGGAAGTCCGCGCCGGTACTGCGCCAGTGCGTCCCCTCCCAGACGATCGGCTCGCCGCTGCGGGGGCAGCTGGTCGCGTCCATCGCCCAGCCGCTGCCCGCGGACACCCACACCACGTTGGGATGGTCGTAGGCGATCGAGGTGACCAGCACGTCGTCGCAGTTGGCCACCACGACGGTGGCGGGATGCCCGGCCAGCCCGGCGCGCAGCTTGCGCTCGATCATGTTGATCTCGCCGACCCGGTCGAGCTGGTCACGGCTGAGGTTCAGCAGTACCACCGCCGAGGGGTTCAGCGAATCGGTGACGTGCGGCAGGTGCAGTTCGTCCACCTCGATCGCGGCCAGCGGCGCGCGCCGGTGCGCGTTGAGCGCGGCGACGATGCCCGCGTCCATGTTCGCACCGTCGGCCTGGGTCGCGACCGTGCCCAGCGTGCTGAGCGCGGCGGTGGTCATCCGCGTGGTGGTGGACTTGCCGTTCGTGCCGGTCACCAGCACGGTGCGCCGCTGCCGCCCCAGCTGGTCCATGACGGTCGGATCGATTTTCAACGCGATCAGGCCGCCGATCATCGAGCCCTTGCCGCGACCCGCCTTCTGCGAGGCCCAGGACGCCGCGGCCGCCGCCGCCAGCGCGAGCCGTCCACGCACCGATATCTCTGCCACGTCGCGAGTCTATGTTCGCCCCGCGATCCGGGCGCGCCGCGGTCGGGTGGCGTGGGCCACGCGGCTCAGCCCTGGTAGAGCTTGGCGGCGTAGTTCTCCGGGGAGTAGTAGCGCTCCAGCTCCTCCACCGTCTCGGTGACGTTCGTCTGCACCTCTTTGACCAGGCAGGCGGCGCTCGGCAGAGAGTCCTGCGGCCACTGTTGCGGCTCCCACAGGTGGCTTCGCATGAACGCCTTGGCACAGTGGAAGAAGATCTGGTCGATGTCCACCTCGACGGCGAGGATCGGGCGGTGCCCGCGCACCACCATGTCGTCGAAGTACGGCGCGTCGCGCACCAGCCGCGCGCGGCCGTTGATCCGCAGCGTTTCGCGGCGGCCCGGAATCACGAACATCAGCCCGACGTGCGGGTTGGCCAGGATATTGAGGTAGCCGTCGGCGCGCCGGTTACCAGGGCGCTCGGGAATGGCGATGGTGGTGTCGTCGAGCACCCGCACGAATCCGGCCGGATCGCCTTTGGGGGAGGCATCGCAGTTGCCGTCCGCGTCGCTGGTGCTCATCACCAGGAACGGCGAGGTGGCGATCCACTCGCGGTCCCTGGCGTGCAATGCGGCTCGCTCCTTGGTCGCGGCGCGCGGCATCACCGCGCCGAGCAACTCCCGCAGGTCCGTCGGGTCGGTGATCTCGTTCGGGCCGGTGCTCTCGCGCATGATTCGATTGAAGCACCGTCCGCAAGGGCGGGGCGATCGAATTCCGGTCCGCCGAGGGGATATGAATCACGTTCAGACGGGCATGTCGAATATGTTCGGCTGTCCGGCCGCGTAGCGGTCGGCGTCGATCCGGCGCAGCGGTTCCAGTTCGGGCGCGCGGAACAGGGTGTACATCCGGCAGCGCTCCGCGTTCGAACCGGACACCTCCAGTAGCGCGTTCACCGCGGCGCGCGCGGATTCGTTGGCGCCCTCCATGGTGGCCAGGTCGACGTTCGTGCGCACGTAATCGCCTGCCAGGAACAGGTTCTCCAGTGCGCCGTGCGGTTGCGGACGGTACTCCCACGACCCGGCCGTGTTGATCAGCAGCGGGTCGGCGTTGGCGTTGCGCCGCTGCCCCTCCTGCCAGGTGATGCCCGGGTCGAGGAACCAGGAGTGCAGGTCGGCGTCGCGCAGCACCTCGCTGCGGTCGTCCAGGTGGGCCCGGATCTGCGCCCAGGTCTCGCGGGCGATCTCCTCGTGCGTGCACTCCTTGGCCGGTTTGCCGAACAAGATGCCGGGGGTGTTCCAGTCGGAGATGTCCACCGACAGGCAATCCTGCACGCTGCCGTCGCCGAACTCGGGCAGCTTGCGGCGCCACAGCTGGTTCTGGCTGATCGAAGTGAGCGACCACGGCGCATCGATGTAGGCGGTGTGGCCGCGCGAGATCTCCGCCGGTCGGCGCAGATAGAACTGGATGCCGTTCATCCAGTCGGTGAAGAGGTTGTCCATCGCGGCCAACTCGGGCTGCACGGCGAGCACTTGCGGCGACCACAGGGTGCGCGCCCGTTCGGCGGGCAGCGCGACGACGAAGTAGTCGGCCTCGATCGTGCGCTGTGCGCCGGTCTCGTCCAGGATGCGGGCCGCGGTGATCCTGCGGTCGCGCACCTCGAGTTCGCGCACCTCGGCGCCGAGCACGAACTCCGCTCCGAGTTCCCGGATCCGCCGCATCCACGGGTCGATCCACACCGCGTTGGTCGGACCGTTCAGCACCCGGTCGAGGCCGCCGTCGTTACCGATCTCGAAGGGATTGCCGAGGAACTGCTCACCCATCGTGCCGATGGTGCGCACGCTGGCCACGTTCTCCTTCGCGGCGACCATGATGCTGGTCAGCGTGCGCGAGAGCAGCGCGCGGAACTCGTGCGAGCGCGCGTGACCGCCGACGAAATCGTGCCAGGACGTGCGTTCCCACTGTCCGAGGCGGCGGGCGTCGCAACTGGTGTTGAAGACCAGCAGGCGTTCGGCGAAGTAGATTCCCTCGTCGGCGGGCATTTTCAGCGCGGTGGACAGCCCGGCGCCGAGCGTTTCACGGAAGGCTTCGGGGTTGAAGCCCGAGCGGGCGCGCGGGCCGAGCGGGACGCGGAAGTCGTCACCGCCGCGTCGTGCGAATCGTGCCTCCGGCACCGCGACGAGGTTGTCCCAGACTCCGTTGGCGTTGCCAGGGAAGGGGATTCGCCGCATGGTGTCGGGCACGTGCTGATAGAAGCCGGGGAAGAAGCGAAAACCGTGCTCGCCGGGCAGATCCGGCCGTCCCCCCGCTCCGGTGCCCGGTACGCCGACGCTGCGGGCTTTGCCGCCCCACGCGCGCTTTTCGTAGACGGTGACCTGGAATCCGCGTTCCGCCAGTTCGTGCGCGGCGGTGAGGCCGGCGACACCGCCGCCGAGCACCGCGACCCGTCGTCCGCCGGGATTCGCCGCGGCCGGTGTCGGTAGCAACGCACCCGCCGTCAGCGCCCCCGCTGTAGCCACCCCCGCTGCGACCGTGTTACGAAGCAGTGCTCTTCGCGATACGGTCCATCGATTTTCTGCCATGCGCCGCTCTGCTGCCTAGAACCGGGACCAACCTCCACGCCGGGCACTACTTTAAGGCGGCAATTCGAACATCTCGCACCGACCCCGCAAAGCGATCGGTGCGCTCCGCGGAATCTGCGCGACCGAGCACACACGGGGTGGCCGGATCGAGGCGTGACCGCCCGTTCAGGCCGGGCGGCCGGAGCCGGCCGGCGCGGGGGTGCTCGGTGTCCCGGTGCGGACATCCGTCGTCGCCGCACGCGGCCTGCTCGACGTGGCGGCGAACGCGCCCGCCAGCACCACGACGCCGCCGACCAGCGACAACGGGGTCGGTGTCTCGTGGAGGACAGTCCAGGCCGCGGCGATTCCGACGACCGGAACGAGCAGCGAGAACGGCGCGACCAGACCTGCCGGATAGCGCCCGAGCAGGTAGGTCCACAGTCCCGTGCCGACCACGGTGGCGAGGACGGCGATATAGGCGAGCGCCAGGAGAGCGGGCAAACCCTCAGCTGTGAACGACTCGGCCAAGGCGCGAGCGCCCGTGGTCGGCCCTTCGGCGAACAGGGACAGCGCGAACAGCGGCACCGGCGGGACGGCGGTCGTCCACAGCATCAGGTGCAGCGGGTTGACGCCCGGGGACTCGGTACCGGCCAGGCGCGCGCCGATATTGCCGAAGGCCCAGCCGAGCCCGCCCGCGAGGGTCAGCAGCACGGGCAGCAGCGCGGCGTGTTCCAGTCGGTCCCAGCCGATCAACGCCATGCCCGCCACCGCGACGGTGATGCCACCGACCTGCACCGGACGCATCCGCTCGCCCAGCAGGAGCGTGCCGAGCAGCACGGTGAACGGCGCGGAGGATTGCAGCACCAGCGAGGCGAGTCCGGTCGGCATGCCCACCCGCATCGCGGTGAACAGGAACGCGAACTGCAGGATGCCGAAACCGGTGCCGTACAGCAGGATCCAGCGCATTCGCACCGCGGGACGCGGGATGAACAGCAGGGCGGGGACCGCGAGCACCGCGAAGCGCAGTGCCGCGAAGAAGAACGGCGGGAAGTGGTCGAGCCCCACCCGGATGGCGAGGAAATTCAGTCCCCAGAGCAGGACGACGGTCAAGCCGAGCAGGCGGTCGCGGTTGGTCACATCCTCATCGTGCGAGTTGCTAATGATCAGAACAATCGAATAATTATTTACTGATGATGTAGCGTTGCTTAATGGATTTGAGCTCCGCCCCCGCCGCTACCGGCCCGCCCATGGCGCTGGAACGGCTGCGTGTGCTGCGTGAACTCGCCGATCGGGGCACCGTCGCCGCTGTGGCCTCGGCGCTGTCGATGACACCCTCTGCCGTCTCGCAACAGCTCAAGGTGCTGGCCAGGGAGGCCGGGGTGGCCCTGCTCGAACCGGACGGCAGACGGGTGCGTCTCACCGACGCGGGCCGCGCCTTGGTGGTGCGCGCCGACGAGGTGCTCGCCGCCATGGACCGCGCGGTCGCCGAGATGGCGCACTACCGTGGCTCGCCGCGCGGGCGGGTCCGCGTCGCGGTGTTCCCCTCGGGTGGTGCGTTGCTGCTGCCCCATGTGCTGCCCGGCATGGTGGACAGCGGCGTGGAGGTGATCGCGCGAGACGAGGACGTGCCCCCGTCGGAGGTGGCGCGCCTGCTCGCCGACTACGACGTGGTCCTGACCCACCGCGACGAACGCGCCGCACCGATCGCCGACCCGCGCGTCTCGACCCGGGTGCTCATGCGCGAGCCGATCGACGTTGTGGCCGCCCCGACCCATCGGCTCGCGGGCCGTTCGGCCGTCGCGCCGGAGGAATTGGCCGACGAGACCTGGCTGAGCGTGCGGGGCGGTTTCCCGGTCGACGACGTGCTGCGCTCGATCGCCACCGTGACCGGCGTCCAGCCGCGGATAGCGCAGCGCCTGAACGATTTCCGCGTTATCGAGACACTGGTGGCCACCGGCTACGGCGTCGCGCTCATGCCGCGCTACGCCGTGGGACACCCCGCTCTCGCGGTGCTGCGGTTGTCGGGCGTGCGTGCCGCCCGGATGTACGAACTGGTCACCCGCCCGCGGGTCGATGCCCGTCCGGCGGTCGCGGCCGTGCTCGCTGCTTTCGAATCGGCCGCCGCGATGGCGACCGCCGACGCGGGCACGGTGAGCGGAAAAGACACCGCCGCACGAGGATGACCCCCGGGCGGCGATGTCGAGTCGGCTCTGCGAACCGATCAGAATCCTTGCGGCGGTTGGTGCTGCCGGTAGGGGTGCTGGGTCTGCGAGCTGACGTAGCCGAAGTCGTCGGCGACCATCGCCGCCAGCTCCAGCAGCGCCCGCCGCGTCGGCTTGCTCACCAGCTCCAGATCGATCTCCGCGCCCTCGGCGAGGTGGTCGTCGAACGGAACCACCTGCACCGCGCGGGTGCGGTCGAGGAACAGCTTGCGCAGCTGGTCGAGATCGACGGTGGACGCGCCGCGCCGGGAAGCGTTCACCACCACGACCGTTCGCTCCACCAGCTTGCCGTAGCCGTGGTGGTCCAGCCAGTCCAACGTCGCCGACGCGCTGCGGGCGCCGTCGATGGCGGGCGAGGTGACCAGCACCAGCGAGCTCGCCATATCCAGCACGCCCGCCATCGCGGAGTGCATCAGGCCGGTGCCGCAGTCGGTCAGGATGATGTTGTAGAACGACTGCAGGATGCTGATCGCCTTGCGGTAGTCCGCTTCGCTGAACGCCTCGGAGACCGCCGGATCCTGTTCACTGGCAAGCACTTCCAAGCGGCTCGGCGCCTGCGAGGTGTGTGCCCGCACGTCGGAGTACCTGGTGATGTGCTGATCCTCGAGCAGGTTGCGCACGGTGGAGCGGGTCTGGCGCGGCACCCGGTGGGCGAGTGTGCCCAGGTCGGGATTGGCGTCGATCGCGATGACCCGGTCGCCGCGCTGCGAGGCGAAGGTGGAGCCGAGACCGACCGTGGTGGTGGTCTTCCCGACGCCGCCCTTCAGCGAGAGGATCGCGATCCGGTAGTCCCCGCGCACCGGTTGGTTCACCCGGTCGGCGAGATCCTGGTAGACGATGTCGGCCGCCGACTCGCCCGGGTTGATCATGCCGCCGGACGCCTTGTGCACGGCACGGCGCCAACCGCTGCGCGGCGCCCTACGGGCCCGCCTGAGCAGGTTCAGATCGTTCACCGAATGCCCCGGCTGGCCGGGCTGCGTCAGATGCTGCGGCTGGAACGGCTGCGCGGGCTGATGCGGATTCGGTCCACCCGGCCAACCCGGCCCGTCCTGCCAACCCGGCCCTTGCGGTTGCCCCATCGGCGGGGGTGGCGGTTGATAGGCGGGCGGCGGAGGCTGATGCGTCACCGGCGGAGGCGGCGGCGCCCAGCTGTAGATCGGGCCGCTGGGCTGATCGGGTTGCGGCGCAGCGGATTCGGGCGGCCCGGAGTCCACGGGCACCCGCCGGACCAAGCCGTCGCCGCCGATCTCCTGGCGGTACTCGCCGTAACCGGGATTGGGCCCGTCCGGCGGCGTGGCTATGGGGTGGCTACCGCTGTGACTCGGCGGCGGCTGAAATGCGCCGGTAGGGAACGGCTCCCCCGGAAAGGGCGACGGCGGCGGATACGCGCCTGCGCTCGGCGGGGCGTACGAACCGTACGGCTCGGCAGGTCCGGCTGGTGGGGGAGCCCAGGACTGCGCCGGTACGGCAGCCTGCGGATAGACCGTGGTCTGCTCCGTTGAGCCGTGTGGCTCCGGCTGTTCGGGCTGCGCGTCCGGCTGGGCAGGCCCATCCGCCACGTCGGCTTCCCTCGCTTCCGCGCCGCCGACTGGTTCGGCCGACGGGTCGGTAGCCGATGACTCCGCGTCGCTGACTTCGGCCGTATCCACGGAATGACTCTGCAGCCAGGGCGGAGAGGTCGGATTGTGGTCGTTTGTTGTCACGGTTCCCCCATCTGCTCGGGAATTCGAGCAGAGAGCTCGGCGCTTGGAGTGCGAATCCAACGCTAGCACGGGGTTCGCTACGCCGTGGCGCGGTGCATGCCGGAGGTGGGGAGCGATAGGGCCCCTGACAAGCGGTCTGCGCCAGCAGGATCGGGCGCCGCGCGGTGGAACCGTCGCGGCGCCCGTCCGAATGGGTTGTGAGATGCGCTGTCAGTGCGACCGGTTCACCGCCGACACCACCGCGCGCAGCGACGCGGTCGTGATCGAGGTGGCGATGCCGACGCCCCATACCACCCGGTCGCCGATCGCGCACTCCACGTACGCGGCGGCCTGCGCGTCATCGCCCGCGGACATGGCGTGCTCGGAGTAGTCCAGCACCTCGACGTCGAAGCCGACCGCGGCGATCGCGTCGACGAACGCCGCCAGCGGTCCGTTGCCCTTGCCGGTGATCTCCTGCTCGACACCGTCGACCTTCACCACGGCCACGATCGAGTCGACGCCGCCGTCGGTCTCCGACGCGGTGACCCTCTGGCGCATCCGCTCCAGCGGGCGGATCGGGCTCAGGTACTCCTCGTGGAAGACGTCCCACATCTCCTTGGGCGTCACCTCGCCGCCCTCGCCGTCGGTGATCTTCTGGATCGCCTGGGAGAACTCGATCTGCAGCCGCCGTGGCAGCGCCAACCCGTGGTCGGTCTTCATGATGTAGGCCACGCCGCCCTTGCCGGACTGCGAGTTGACCCGGATGACCGCCTCGTAGGTGCGGCCGACGTCCTTCGGGTCGATCGGCAGGTAGGGCACCTCCCAGGTGATGTCGGCGACATCCGACTCGGCGGCGTCGGCCGTGGCCTTCATCGCGTCCAGGCCCTTGTTGATGGCGTCCTGGTGGCTGCCGGAGAAGGCGGTGTAGACCAGGTCGCCGCCGTACGGGTGACGCTCGTGCACCGGCAGCTGGTTGCAGTACTCGACGGTGCGGCGGATCTCGTCGATGTCGGAGAAGTTGATCTGCGGGTCGACGCCGCGGGAGAACATGTTCATCCCCAGGGTGACCAAGCAGACGTTGCCGGTGCGCTCACCGTTGCCGAACAGGCAGCCCTCGATCCGGTCGGCGCCGGCCTGGTAGCCCAGTTCGGCTGCGGCCACCGCGGTGCCACGATCGTTGTGCGGGTGCAGCGACAGCACGATCGAGTCCCGGCGGGCCAAGTTGCGGCTCATCCACTCGATCGAGTCGGCGTAGACGTTCGGGGTGGCCATCTCCACGGTGGCGGGCAGGTTGATGATCAGCGGCTTCTCCGGCGAAGGCGCGATGATCGCGGAAACCGCGTCGCAAACGTCCTTGGCGTATTCCAGCTCGGTGCCGGTGTAGGACTCCGGGCTGTACTCGTAGCGCCAGTTGGTGTCCGGGTAGCGCTTCTCGGTCTCCAGGCACAGCGCGGCGGCGTCGGTGGCGATCTTCTTCACCGCGTCGCGATCGGCGCGGAACACCACCTTCCGCTGCAGGATGGAGGTGGAGTTGTAGAAGTGCACGATGACGTTCTGCGCGCCTGCGCAGGCTTCGAAGGTGCGTTCGATCAACTCCGGACGGCACTGGGTCAGCACCTGGATGGACACGTCATCAGGGATCGCGCCGTCCTCGATGATCTCGCGGACGAAGTCGAAATCGGTCTGGCTGGCCGAGGGGAAGCCGACCTCGATCTCCTTGTAACCCATCCGCACCAGCAGGTCGAACATGCGGCGCTTGCGGGCCGGGCTCATCGGATCGATCAACGCCTGGTTGCCGTCGCGCAGGTCCACCGCGCACCAGCCGGGCGCCCGGTCGATGACCCGGTCCGGCCAGGTGCGGTCGGGCAGCGTGATCGGCTCGACCTCCTCGGCGAACGGCCGATAGCGGAACGTCGGCATCGAGGAGTTCTTCTGTTTGTTCCACCCGGGCTGGTCGGCGGGAGCGGGCTTGCTCGGTGCCGTGATCGTGCGGGTGGTGGATACGAACGCGTCAGCAGGGGACATGGGGGTTTCTCCCGAGGATGTCGTTTTTCCCAATGGGCTGGGTCGACCGGCGCGGCAAAACCCCGCGGCGGGAGCCGGTCCGATCAGACCCCGTCGCGGCGGTCGAGAAGAAGTGCCCGCTGCATGATGTCCGAGAGTTTACCGTGCCGCCCTACCGTCGGGAAGTGAGGTCCCGTCGTCGGGTGATCCGACGATCCGGCTACCGTTCGGTCCTGGCAGTGGACAACGCTGGTACGGGCCCGGTGCCCGACTGGACGTCGAAGGATTGGCTATGACCTGGCTGGAGCAACTGGCCGTCTTCGGTGCCGGCATCGCGGCGGGCGGCATCAACACGATCGTCGGCTCGGGCACGCTGATCACCTTTCCCGTACTCCTCGCGTTCGGCCTGCCGCCGGTGACGGCGAATGTGTCCAACACCATCGGTCTGGTCCCCGGCTCGATCAGCGGCGTGCACGGGTACCGCCGCGAACTCGCGGGCCAGCGTGACCGGCTGACGCGCTTGGGCACGGCCTCGCTGCTCGGCGGCATCACGGGGGCGGTGCTGCTGCTCGTCCTGCCCGCCGGTGCGTTCAAGGCGATCGTGCCCATCCTGATCATCGTGGCACTGGTGCTCGTCGTCGTGCAGCCGCGGCTGGCGAGCTGGGTCAAGCGCCGCAGGGAGAACGACGGCGCCCCGGTGCCGGAGCACGGCGGTCCCATCCTGTTCGCCGCGGTCTACGCCGCGGGCGTCTACGGCGGGTACTTCGGCGCGGCCCAGGGCGTGCTGCTGATCGGGTTGCTGGGCGTTTTCGTGCACGACGACATCCAGCGCCTCAACGGCGTGAAGAATGTGCTGGCCCTCATCGTGAACGCGGTTTCGGCGCTGATCTTCATCGTCCTGGCGGACGTGGACTGGCGTGCGGTGGCGCTGATCGCGCTCGGCTCGATCATCGGCGGGCAGCTCGGAGCGCGGATGGGCAGGCGGATGCCGCCGACCGCACTGCGCGCCGTCATCGTCGTGGTCGGCCTGATCGCGGTGATCCGGCTGGTGACGTCCTAGCAGGGCGGTCCGATGGCACTGTGCACTGGGCGGGTGCCGGGAGCCCGGGTAGTGCCGCCAGGAATCTCAGGGTCGGATGTCAATCCTCAGGGGGACGACGGCGGCCCGGCGCGGGGCTCAGGATGAGTGCCGTGCCTAGCTGGAAGATCGTCATCGTCGCCGCGCTCGCCGGGCTGCTACCCGCCGTGAGCGGCTGCGCCGGACCGCCGAGCCGACACGAATCGGCGGTCGCGGACCTGGTCGCGCAGGCCGACGCGGTCCCGACGCCGCAGCTGGACTGGGCGCCGTGCGCCGAGCCGGGGCTGAGTCGATTCCACTGCGCGACCGCGCAGGTGCCGGTGGACTACGCGCATCCCGACGGCCCGACCCTCGGGCTGGCGGTGGTGCGGCAGCAGGCCACCGACCCGCAGCGGCGGATCGGCACGCTGTTCTCCGCCGTCGGCGGTCCGGGCGGTTCGGGACTGCGCTGGGCGGCGGAGGGGGAACTGGTCGGCGGCGAACTCGCGCGCCGCTTCGACGTGGTCACCTTCGACCAGCGCGGGGTCGGCCGCAGCGGGCAGGTGCGCTGTTTCCCGGACGCCGAGCAGCAACGCCGGTTCTGGACCGGCGCGTTGCTGCCGCCGGCGAATCCGGAGCAGGAGCGCGCGGCCGACGTGGCCGGCCGCGAGCTGGCCGCCGGTTGCGCGGCGCACGGCGGCGCATTGCTCGGGCACCTGACCACGGTCGACGCGGCGCGCGATCTGGACCTGCTGCGCCGGGCCGTCGGCGATCCGCAACTGACCTACGAAGGCGGCTCCTATGCGAGCTATCTGGGGCAGGTATACGGCGCGCTGTTCGGCGATCGGGTGCGTGCGCTGCACCTGGCGTCGATGATCGACCCCGACACGTACACCAACGACACTCGAAGCGGCATCGAGAGCGCCACGGCCGGGACCGAAGAGGTATTCGGTGAATTCCTCCGGCTGTGCGCGGAAGCGGGCCGGGCGGGCTGCGCGTTCGCCGCGCAGGCCGGCCAGAGCGGTGCCCTCGTGCAGGGCGGCGCGGGCGACCTGGTCCGCCCCGCAGATCTCCGGGCGCGCAACGACGCTGTGCTGCACCGTCTTCGCGCGGCGCCCCTGGTGGTGGGGACCGGCGAGCGGGCGCGGACGCTCACCTACAGCGAGGTGCTGTCGGCGCATGCGCTGCTGCTGTACGACCCGAAAGAGGGCTGGCCCGCCCTGGCCCGACTGCTCGCCGAACTGGAGCGCGGCCCGGCGGGCGACCCCGACGCCGTGCGAAAGATTCTCGCCGCCACCGCGCAGCCGAACGACTTCCTCGACTCGTTCACCGCTATTTCCTGCGCCGACAACTCGTTTCCGCGCGATTCCGGTCAATGGACCGCGCTGGCAAGTGATCTCGCGAGGGTCAGTCCGACCTACGGCGCTTTCTGGCTGTCGCTGCGCCGAGCGTGCGCGTCCTGGCAGTCTCCGCCGGAGGGATACGCCCAGCGGTATACCGGGCCGTGGATTCTGCGGTCGGACACCCCGGCTCTGTTGGTCAACAACCGATTCGACCCGGCCACTCCGCTCAGCGAGGCGCGGCGCGCGCAGCAGGAATTGGTGAACGCCCGGTTGGTCGTCGTCGAAGAGGGATACGGGCACACTCCGCTCAACGACTGCACGAGGAAGCTGCGCGAGCGCTATCTCGTCGACTTGCACCTACCGGCGCCCGGGGCGACCTGCCGCCCGGACGAGCTGCCGTTCGGTCGATAGCCAAAACGGATATCTGTTCACAAAACGGGAATACCGGTAATCTGCGCACGCTAAGCCTGATGATGGAAGGTGACCGGTGCGTAGACGTGCCCTGTTCAAGGCGGCGGGCACGGCCGCCCTGCTCGGTGCTGTGGGATCGATGGCGGGAACGAACGTGGCGTCCGCCGACCCGGTTTGGGAGGGTTTGTTCCGCACCTGGGTGCCGGAGATCTTCGCCCCGATTCCCGACCCGCCGCAGCACTCGCCCGCGATCGTCATCGGCTCGGGCTTCGGCGCCGCGGTGACCGCGTTGCGCCTGGCCCAGGCCGGGATCGCGACCACCGTGCTGGAACGCGGTTCGCGCTGGCCGAACGACCCGTGGCGGGAGATCTTCACCGGCGACGACCTGCCCGACGGCCGCGGCTTCTGGCACCGCACCCAGTTCACCGGCGTCACCAAGGTGCCCATGCAGTTCACCAGTTTCGGTGGGGTGCTCGACTGCACCGAGTATCCGGGCATCGACGTCTGGCGCGCGGCCGCGGTCGGCGGCGGCTCGGTGATCTTCAGCGGAGCGATGATCGCCCCGCAGCGCCGCTTCTTCGACCACGTCTTCGGCGGCGCCGTCGACTACGGCGAGATGGAGCGCGTCTATTACCCGCGCGTGCGGGAGATGCTGCGGCTGAGCCCGATGCCGGCCGACATCTACAACTCCTCGCCGTTCGCGCATTCCCGCGCCTGGGACGACCAGGTTCGCAAGGCCGGTTACCAGCCCCAGGCGAACGACTCGATCTTCAACTGGGACATCCTGCGCGGCGAACTCGCCGGTGCCACAAGGGCTTCGGCCACCGCGGCCAGGAGCAACCTGGGCAACTCCAACGGGGCGAAGTTCGACCTGAATCAGAATTACCTGGCGTCCGCGCAGGGCACCGGCCGGTGCGGGGTCTTCCCCGGCCACCGGGTCGACGCCATCGCACAGGAGTCCGGCGGCCGCTACGCGGTCACCGTGGCGAAGCTCTCGCCGATCGGTGACGTGCTGGGCACCCGCACCCTCACCTGTGATCGGCTCTTCCTCGGAGCGGGCTCCATCGGCACCTCCGAACTGCTGGTGCGCGCCCAGGCCACCGGTGCCTTGCCGAACCTGAACGAACACGTGGGCGACGGCTGGGGCACCAACGGTGACGTGGTGCTCGCCCGCGGCGCCAGCGCGCTGGCCGGTCACGGCCAAGGCGTGCCGAGCGCGAGCCGGATCTTCGACGAGTCCGGCGTGCCGCTGACCCTGGAGAGCTGGTACATCCCGGGGATCCCGTTCGAAACCGGCGCGCTCGCCTCGCTCGGCATGGTGCTCGACCCGACCCGCACCCGGTTCGGCTACGACCGGGCCACCAACCGCGTCGGGCTGAGCTGGTCGACCAAGAACCGGGACGACACCGTGGCCGCGGCCCGGGCGGTCGACCGTCGGATCGCCGAACGAGCGGACGCCCTGGTCGAGTACAGCGCCCTCGGCTACGACGCGAACGCCCTGTTCACCGCGCATCCGCTCGGCGGAGCGGTGCTGGGGCGGGCCACCGACGGCTACGGCCGGGTGCACGGTCATCCCGGCCTCTACGTGATGGACGGCGCCGCGATACCGGGCAGCACCGGAACGGTCAACCCGTCGCTCACCATCGCCGCGCTGGCCGAACGCAATATCGAGGCGATCGTTCGCTCCGGTCGCTGACCGATCCGGCGCCGGGCGGGACAGTCCGCTCGGCGGGGTATCGCCATCCGCGCCGAGCGCGCTTTCCGCGTACTAATGTCGGCGGCACCGTTCGGCGTCGAAGGGATTCGCAGTGTCCGCTCCCACTCCCAGCTCGGGCATCGAGAGTTCGCCTGTCGACAGATACGGTCTGCGGGAACCTTCGCAGCCGCAGGACTATCCGCGCAAGCCGCCGATGCTGTGGACGGATTTCCTGATGCTGGCGCTGGCCATCGTCTCCGTGGCGTTGGTGGCGTGGATCACCTTCTTCCCGGTGTCCGGGCAGACCTATCGCGTGATCGTGGTCGTCGACTGGACGTTGTGCGCGGTGTTCGCGATCGAGTTCGTCTGGCGCTGGCGCCGCGCGGGCTGGCCGTGGACCTTCCCGTTCGTCTACTGGTACGAGGTCCTCGGCATGATCCCGGTGACCAGCCCGTTCTTCCGCGGCTTCCGGCTGCTGCGGATCGTGGTGATCGTCGTCCGGCTCGCCCGGGTGGCCGACCGCGTGTTCGGGGACCGGGTGACGGCCGCTGTGGTGAACCGGTTCGTGACGACCATCGTCGACACCATCCGCCGTCCGATGACGATCGCGGTGATGGACGAGGTGGCGCACGTGCTGCGCACCGGGCACTACACCCGCAACATCGCGGCCGCCCTGGAGGAGAACCGCGCCGAACTGGACGAGATGATCCTGGAGTTGATCAAGAAGGACCCGCGGGCGGGCCGAGTGCGCTACATCCCGTTCCACGACGAGATCATCCGGCTGATCGCCGACACCACCTTCCGCATCGTGTTCCAGGTGCTGGAGGATCCGCGCACCGACGAACTCGTCGCGGATGTGTTGCGGGAGAACATCGATCAGATCCGCGACGCGGTCCGCGACGGTGTCCGGGTGCCGCCGTCCGCGTACGGGAGAACACCCGACGAGGACTGCGTGCGGCATCGCGTCAATCGGCTACCGCGTGCCTGATCGCGTCCCGTGGCTGCGCCAAACGCACGGTCTCCCAAGCGATCAGCGCGACGAGAACGAGGCACAGCAGCGACAGCGACGCCAGCGCGGGCAGGGCGCAGGCCAGCGGGATGAGCGCCAGCAGCACCACCACGGCGATTACCCGCGGCACCGTGATGGTGCCCGTGGCGAAATGCTTGAAGCCCACCAGCGCGATCAGGTACAGCACGACGCCGCCGTACAGGGCGTAGAGCGGAATTCCGTACAGCGGGTCCTTCAGGGTGTGGTGTGAGGAGTCCCCGACGTAGTAGAGAACCTTTTTCAGCCCGAGCGACAGCGCGATGATCCCGACGATCATCGGAAAATGCCAGAAGGTGTAGGAACCCTGCGCGATCTTGATCTGCCGCTTGCCCTCGGCGCGGACGAGTTCGTGCTCCACCGCCAGGGCCGCGACGTCGAAATACGCCCACCACAGCAGACCGGAAACGGCGAGGCCGAGCAACGAGCCGAGCGCGATCGGCCAGGAGATCGGCAGACCGGCTACCCCGATGCCGATCGAGACGATCGATTCGCCGAGCGCGACGATGATGATCAGCCCGTAGCGCTCGACGAAATGCCTCGCCGAATTCAACCGCCAATCGGTGCCCGCGAACAGCGTCCAGAGGTAGTCGCCCGCGATCGCGGCGATCCACAGGGCGATCTGCGCGGTGCCCTCGGTCAGCGCGGCGACGACCAGCAGCGTGGTACCGAGGGTGATCGAACCGAGCGCCCAGCGCAGCAGCTGGCTGCGCAATTGCGGGTCCTCGGCACTGGCCAGCCAGTACATCCCGACGTGCACCAATCGCACGATCAGGTACGCGACGGCGAAGACCAGGGGCCCGAACCATCCCCCGGGTATGTCGTCGAACGCCTCGGGGATGGTGAGCGCGGCGAGGAACGCGCCGCCCATGGCCGCGAACATCGCCACCCGTGCGATGCCCTCGTCGGCGCGAACGACGTTGCCCAGCCAGGAGTAGGCGATCCACAGCCACCACATCACCGCGAGCACCAGCAGCGCGCGCAGCGCGTTCTTCGCGCTGGTGTCGTCCGCGATCAATCCGGTGACCATGGTGAACGCGAAGACGAGCACCAGGTCGAAGAACAGCTCGAGCTGGGTTACCGAGCCGTCTTGGGCCATCGGCTGGAACCGCGCTCGTTTGGAACCGATCATGCCGCTCATCGTCGCACCTCGGCCGGTTCGGCGCCGGTTCGCTGCCGCGCCCGCCCGCCCATTTCGCGCAGAGCGCAGCAGCGCCCGCGGCTACACGGGTAGGTAGGTCTCCGTTTCGGGGAACCGCTCGGCGAAATCGATGAAACACTCCACGACCACTTCGTTGGCCTTGCGGAAAGTGCGTTTGAGCAGAAATCCCGGAACCGGGAGGGGCAGATAGAGCTCGACGTGGTACCAGACGTGCGTGCCGTCCACGCTGTCGGACACCTCGAAAAAGCCGCCGCCCCGCACACCCCGGGTGCTGTCGGCGACGATCCAGGAAGACCGCTCGTCGGTCCAATCGTATTCCAGTACTTGCAGATCCGAGCTGCCGAGCAGCTCCGCCGCGAGAAAGACGCGCCGCGGCCTGCGCCGTGCGTCGCGGGTCGCGACCCGCACGTCGCTGTAGGCGGTCGACCATTCCGGAAGCGATTCGACCGCCGTGAGAGCGTCCATGACCTGTTCGGGATCGGTGTCGACGAAGAATCGGATATCCGTTTTGGTGCGCATGGCATACCTCCGACCCCCGGATGGACAAGTCGGCCCGATTGTCTCCGCGATTTGTCCGGTTCGTCAACTTGACTGTGCCAGGCGGAATCTCGGCTAACCGGATAACATGTCGTTATCTGGTCGAGATCGGCGATCGGCAACCGCGGGAACATCTTCCGGGTGGAAGGAGGGGGTCGAGTGGGGCCTCGCGCGCCTACGATCGGAGCCGAATGATCGTCGGTATCCGATGCCGTCGGTCCGGTCGGGAGGTTGCCATGAAATACGCCGAACTGCTGGCGCAGACACGGGACGCGATCACGGTGCGCCGGGTATACGGAGAGCCTTACGAATCCGGCGGGGCGACGATCATTCCCGCCGCCGCGGTCGGTGGCGGCGGGGGCGGGGGCGGCGGTACCGGGAACGGTCCCGACGGGGAGGGCGCGGGCGAAGGCGCGGCGTTCGGAGTGGGCGCCAAGCCCGTCGGCGCATTCGTGCTGCGCGACGGTGAACTCACCTGGCACCCGGCCGTGGACGTCAATTCGATCATCGAGATCGCGAGCAGGGTGCTGATCGCGGCGATCGTGGCTTTCGCGCTGACGCGCTGCGGCCGACGACGCGCCTGACCCGCGGCCGGACGAAGTTCGTCAGCTAGCGCCGGGTTCGAGCGAAGGCAGCGCCTTCGCTCGAACCGGCGTGACGTTCATTCCGACGTGGCGGGCTCGACGATCGCGTCGGGCCCTGGATACACCAGCGACTCGCGACCGTCGGAGAACCGCACCACGTACGGTGGCGTCCCGTCCGGTCCGCGGACCTCGATGATCTCGGCCAGGTGATCCACTTCTCCCACCACGTGCCCGTGCACGCAGAGTCGATCTCCTACATGTGCCATCATCGCCCCATTATCGAACGGCAGTGCTGCGCGTCACAACCATTCGCGGTAGGTCGCGCGTGGCGATTCAGTCCTCGGAGCCGATGACGCGCTCGACCGCGGCTTCGATCAATTCCCGGCTCTGTTCCTCGGTGAACACCTCGGGCAGTGTGAGCCGATCGACGATCAGCCAGTTCAGCGCGAGGTAGAGCAGCAATACCGACTTCTCGTCGCCGGGCAGGCCTGCGGCCAGGTGGTTGCGCACGTTGTACTCGATGTCCTCGCGCACCCGGTCGGTCAGCACCGCGCGCAGTTCCGGTCGCCGCGTCGCCTCCAGGCGCAGTTCCAGCAGCGCCAGGTAGCCGGTGCGGAACGCCTCGATGCGCCCGACCGTCTCCCGCATCAGTTCGATGATGTTGGCGCGGGTCTTCGGTCCGCCGGTCAGCTTGGCCATGGTGGCCTCGCTCGGCTGTAGCCGCTCGTAGAAACGGCGGCCTGCCTGGGTCAGCAGGTCGTCGCGGTTGGCGAAGTAGTTCGATGCCGTGCCCGCCGGTACGCCGGCCTCCTTGTCCACCGCGCGGAAGGTCAGTCCGCGTGCGCCGTCGCGCGCGAGGACTTCGATCGCGGCGTCGACCAGCGCCTGTCGCCGTTCCGGGTTGGTCCGCACTTGACACCACTCCATTCGTAGTACTACATTTCAAATCACTACAGACAGAGTACAACGTGTTGGGCGGTAATGGTATGCGAAAGCTTGTCTACTACGTGGGCGTCTCGCTGGACGGCTACATCGCGGGCCCGGCGGGGGAGTGGGATTTCTACCCGTGGGATACGGAGATGGCAGCCTGGAGCAACGCCGAATACCCGGAGTTCGTGCCGAGCCACGTACGACCGCACGCGGGCTTGGCGGTGGACGAGCCGAACAAACGATGCGACACCGTCGTGATGGGGCGCGGGACGTACGAGCCCGCCCTGTCCGAAGGCGTGACCAGCCCGTACGCGCACTTGAAGCAGTATGTGGTGTCCAGCACTCTCGGCCCGATCGATGACCCGGCCGTCGAACTGGTCGAGCGCGACCCGGTCGGGCTGGTACGGGGCCTGAAGCAGGCCGAAGGCGGGGACATCTGGCTCGCGGGCGGCGGCAAACTCGCCGCCGAACTGCTCGGCGAGATCGACGAGATGATCATCAAGAGTTACCCCGTCGTCGCGGGCGGCGGCATATCCGCGTTCGCCGGCGCGTTCCGTCCCACCTTGTTCGCCCCGGTCCAGCGCAAAGAGTTCGGTAACGGCGCGCAGGTCACCTGGTTCACCCGCGCCTGACCCGGTCGTCTCGTTCGAAGGAATCCTCATGCGAAAACTCGTCTATTTCGTCGGCCTCTCCCTCGACGGCTACATCGCGGGGCCGAACGGTGAGATCGACTTCTACCCGATCGGCGACGAGATGGTGGACTGGCTGCGCGCCGAATACCCGGAGACGCTGCCCACCCACGCACGGCCGCACTTCGGCCTCTCCGTGGACGCGCCCAACCAGAAATTCGACACGCTGGTCATGGGCCGCGGCACCTACGATCCGGCCCTGGCCATCGGCGTGACCAGCCCCTTTGGCCACATGAAGCAGTACGTGGTGTCCAGCACCCTCGGCCGGATCGATGATCCGGCCGTCGAACTGGTCGAGCGCGACCCGGTGGGACTGGTCCGCGAGCTGAAGCGGCAGGACGGCATGGACATCTGGCTGGCAGGCGGCGGCAAGTTCGCCGCCGCGTTGCTGGAGGAGATCGATGAACTGGTGATCAAGAGCTACCCGGTCGTCGCGGGCACCGGCGTGCCCGGTTTCGCGGGCGAGTTCCGCCCGACGTTGTTCCGGCCGACCGAGCGCACCGAATTCGGCAACGGAGTCCAGGTCAGCTGGTTCACCCGAGCCTGACGATCGGGTCTGACGCCGAGCGGCTGTCAAGAGGGGGCGACATCGCCCGTGCCGTCGGTGCGGCTCGGTCGCAGCGCGGCCGGCCGCGTCAGCTCGCGTCGGTGAGGAACGACAGCCGCACCTGCCGGTCCGGGTTGTCCACATTGAGGTCGACCAGCGCGATCGACTGCCAGGTGCCGAGGGCGAGCTTTCCGCCGAGTACCGGGACCGTCGCGTACGGCGCGATCAGCGCGGGCATCACGTGCGAGCGGCCGTGCCCGCGCGAGCCGTGGGCGTGGCGCCACCGGTCGTCGGCGGGCAGTAGGTCACGCAGTGCGGCCAGCAGGTCGTCGTCGCTGCGCGCGCCGAGTTCCATGATCGCGATCCCGGCGGTGGCATGCGGTACGAAGACGTGCAGCAGCCCGTCGCCGCCCGCTTCGCGCACGAATGTCGCGCACTGCGGCGTGATGTCCTGTACCACTTCACTGTGGCCCGTTCTCACCTCGAGCAGCGTGCTCTTCATGCGCACATCGTCCCCCATTCGCGGTCGCCCGCGCGGGGGGAACGGGATCGGATGCGGCTGTGGGCTTTTCCACAAGCCGGGTAGGTAGCGGCAAAACCGCTGGCCCCGGCCGGTACCCTGAATGACTGTTACCAGTTTGTTGTCGATCTTGGAGGACCCTGTCGTGGCTCTCGTGGTTCAGAAGTACGGAGGATCCTCGGTGGCGACCGCCGAGCGGATCCGGCGCGTCGCTGAACGGATCGTGGAGACCAAGAAGCAGGGCCACGATGTGGTGGTCGTCTGCTCCGCCATGGGTGACACCACCGACGAGCTGCTCGAGCTCGCTCAGCAGGTGGCGCCGTCGCCGCCCGCCCGCGAGATGGACATGCTGCTCACCTCGGGTGAGCGCATCTCCAACGCGCTGGTCGCCATGGCCATCCACTCCCTCGGCGCCGAGGCCCGCTCGTTCACCGGCTCGCAGGCCGGCGTGATCACCACGGGCGCGCACGGCAACGCGAAGATCATCGACGTGACCCCGGGTCGCGTCCGCGCCGCGCTGGACGAGGGCCTCGTCGTGCTGGTCGCCGGCTTCCAGGGCGTGAGCCAGGACAGCCGGGACGTCACCACGCTGGGCCGCGGCGGCTCGGACACCACGGCCGTCGCACTGGCCGCCGCGCTGGACGCGGACGTCTGCGAGATCTACACCGACGTGGACGGCGTCTTCACCGCCGACCCCCGGATCGTGCCCGACGCGCAGCGGCTCGAGCAGGTCTCCTACGAGGAGATGCTGGAACTGGCGGCCTGCGGCGCCAAGGTGCTGATGCTGCGCTGCGTCGAATACGCCCGCCGCTACAACGTGCCCGTGCATGTGCGCTCGTCCTACACCGACAAGCAGGGCACCTACGTTTACGGATCGATGGAGGACATCCCCTTGGAGCAAGCAATCCTCACTGGCGTCGCGCACGACCGCAGCGAGGCCAAGGTGACCGTGGTCGGACTGCCGGACGAACCGGGCTACGCCGCCAAGGTGTTCCGTGCCGTGGCCGACGCCGAGATCAACATCGACATGGTCCTGCAGAACATCTCGAAGATCGAGACCGGCAAGACCGACATCACCTTCACGCTGCCCAAGACCGAGGGCGCCCGCGCGGTCGAGATGCTGACCAAGCGGCAGGCCGAGATCGGCTTCTCCCAGGTGCTCTACGACGACCACATCGGCAAGGTGTCGCTGGTCGGCGCGGGCATGAAGAGCCACCCGGGCGTCACCGCCACCTTCTGTGAGGCGCTGGCCAAGGCGGGTGTGAACATCGACCTCATCTCCACCTCGGAGATCCGGATCTCGGTGCTGGTCAAGGACACCGAGCTGGACGAGGCGGTCCAGGTGCTGCACAAGGCGTTCGACCTGGGCGGCGACGAAGTCGCGGTGGTCCACGCCGGAACGGGGCGATAAGCCATGGGAGTTCGCGTAGGAGTCGTCGGCGCGACCGGACAGGTCGGCGCCGTCATGCGGAAACTGCTGGACGAGCGCAACTTCCCGGCCGACGAGGTGCGGTTCTTCGCGTCCGCGCGTTCGGCGGGCAAGACGCTGCCTTGGCGCGGCCGCGAGATCGTCGTCGAGGACACCGAGACCGCGGATCCGTCCGGCTTGGACATCGCGTTGTTCTCGGCGGGCGCCACCATGTCCCGCGTGCAAGCGCCGCGTTTCGCCGCGGCGGGTGTCACGGTGATCGACAATTCCTCGGCGTGGCGCAAGGACCCCGAGGTCCCACTGGTGGTCAGCGAGGTGAACCCGGAGCAGACCCGCAACCTGGTCAAGGGCATCATCGCCAACCCGAACTGCACCACCATGGCGGCCATGCCGGTGCTCAAGCCGCTGCACGACATCGCCGGTCTGCGCCGCCTGATCGTGTCCAGTTACCAGGCGGTCTCCGGCAGCGGCATGGCCGGTGTCGAGGAACTGGTGAGCCAGGCCCGCGCGGTGATCGATGACGCCGAGCAGCTGACCCACGACGGCCGCGCCGTGGACTTCCCCGCTCCGAACAAGTACGTCGCGCCCATCGCGTTCAACGTGCTTCCGCTGGCCGGATCGCTGGTCGATGACGGCTCCGGCGAGACCGACGAGGACCAGAAGCTGCGCAACGAGAGCCGCAGGATCCTCGGCCTCCCCGATCTGGCGGTCAGCGGCACCTGCGTGCGCGTGCCCGTCTTCACCGGCCACTCGCTGTCGGTGAACGCCGAATTCGCCGAACCGCTCTCCGTCGAGCACGCCAAGGAGATCCTGGCCAAGGCCCCGGGCGTCAAGCTGGTCGACGTGCCGACCCCGCTGGCCGCCGCGGGCATCGACGATTCGCTCGTCGGCCGCATCCGGCAGGACCCGGGCGTGCCGGACGGTCGCGGACTCGCGCTGTTCATCTCCGGCGACAACTTGCGAAAGGGCGCCGCCCTCAACACGATTCAGATCGCCGAGGTACTGCTCAGCAACCGCTGAGGTCTTCCGGATCCGAACGGGCCGCGGGATTCCCGCGGCCCGTTCGTCGTTTCCGGACGCGAGTCAGCGGGCGCGCAGTCCGTCGAAGTGGGGCGAACGGTGCTCGTGCGGACGGAGTGCTCAGGGCACTACGACTGATCCTGGCGTGCCCGGCGAAAAGGCCTCGCTCGGCGCGCGGCGCGGCTGTTAGCCTGCGCCGATGGCTCATCCTCATCCTCAGGTGTATCTCGGCGATCGGATCGTGGCGGCGGACGCCGCGACGGTGGGCGTCGCATCGTCGGCGGTGCTGTACGGACTCAGCGTCTACACCGTCTTCCCGGTGCACGTGGAGGGGGCAGCGCATACGGCATTCCGATTGGACGATCATTTCCATCGGCTCGAGGAGTCCTGCAAGATCATCGGGATCGATCGGTTCGCGGCGGAGTGGGATTTCGAGCGGTTCCGTGCGGCCGTGGTGGAACTGATCGCGGTGAACGATCCGCGCGAGGACGTCTTCGTGCGGGCGACGGTGCACGTGGTCGAATCCATTCCGGGCACCCGGGTGCGGGGCTGTGCGATTCGGGTCAGCATGTTCGTCTACGACGCGGTGCCGATTGTCCCGCAGGACGGCATGCGCCTGAAGTCGAGCCCGTGGCGGCGCATCCCGGACAACGCGATTCCGTCGCGCGCGAAAGTCAACGGTGCGTACGTGAATTCGGTGCTGGCCAAGCAGGATGCGATCGACAGCGGCTACGACGACTGCGTCTTTCTCGACGGTAACGGGCACGTCTGCGAACTCAGCGCGGCGAACATCTTCCTCGTCCGCAACGGCACGCTGATCACGCCGGACGTCTCCTGCGACATCCTCGACGGCATCAACCGCAGGACCGTTCTCACTTTGGCGGCCGAAGACGGCATTCCGGTGGTCGAACGCACCGTCGACCTCACCGAGCTGTACATCGCCGACGAAGTTTTCGTGACCGGCACGTCGGCCGGTGCGGCGCCGGTCGTCGAGGTGGACGGCCGCGTGGTCGCCAACGGTGTGCCCGGCCCGATCTCGCAGGCGCTGCGCAAACGCCACCACGCGGCACTGCGCACCGACAACGTGCACGGCTGGGTCACGGACTTGCCCATCGTCCGGTAGGCCACGGCGCGGCCGCTCAGCGGATGCCGGGGGTGCGCGGATCGGTGCCGAGGCAGGCGAGGATGGCGCAACCCGGCGGGGTGTCCGCGAACGGCGGTGCGAGCGGCTGATTCAGGCACGAGAAGACATTGCAGCCCGGGTAGGCGGCGGGCCCGATTCCGAACACCGCGATCAGAATGTCCGTGTCGATGAAGCGCCGCGCGTCCAACCGCAACGGCGGCTCGACGTACGGGCCCGGGTCGGGCACCGGCCGGTCGTAGAACGCATCGAACACCTTGCGGAAGAATTCGTAAGGCAATTCCTGCGTGTTCTGCACGACTCCGGACAAGCCCTGACTGCTGACGTTTCCGAAGACGCCGGTCCACACCACCGTGAGATCCAGACTCGGGATGACGAAGACGTTCTGCAGCCCCAGGCCGGCCATCGCGTACACGTCGGGGGGCAGGTAGTCCGCGATCTCGGCGCAACCGCTTCCGAGCCAGAACAGGTATCCGTAGCACGCGTTGGTGGGTGACGGCGTGCGTGCCTTCCGCAGGTAGTCGAGGGAGACGATCTGCTGTTCGCCCCAGCGTCCGTCGTTGCTCACCAGGAGTCCGAGCTTCGCGAAATCGTTCGGCGGGATCATCAGGTGCGCGTAGCCGTAGGTGTGCCCGGAGCGGTCGCGGGCCCAGTAGTAGTCGCTGCGGAGAATGCCGAGCGGATCGAACAGCTCGCGCTGCGCGAACTGTTGCATCGGTTCGCCGACGGCCAGTTCCAGCACGTAGGCCAGCAGGTCGACATTGCGCTGACTGTAGGTGAAGACGGTGCCCGGCGGATTGTCCAGCGGCACCCCGAGCGCCTGCACCGGGCTGTCCGGGTCGATCGGGATCACGCCGGTGACACCCTCGGTCAGCACGCCGACCCGCATACCCGAGGTCTCGGTGAGCAGGTTCTCGATGGTGATCGACCGGTGCTTCGCGTCGCCGAGCCCTGCGGGCAGATAGCGGTCGATCGGTGCGTCGAGATCGAGTTTTCCCTGGTCCGAGGCAATCCCGGCGAGCAAGGAGACGACGCTCTTGGTCGAACTCCAGATGTTCCATGCCACATTGCCGGTCTGGTTGTTCGTCAGCCCCTCGCCGATGAGGCAGTTGTGCCGGAATATCTGCACGTTGAATCGATTTCGCCCGGCCGCGAACGTCAACGCGTCCTGCAGCTTCACCGAATCCAGCCCGACCTGTTCCGGTGCCGCCCGCTCCAGATCACGTCCCGAGGTGACCGCGCAGCGCACCTGATCACCGGGCGCGGCGACCGCATTCCCGGCGAAGAGGTTGCCCGCCACCAGCGAAACCGCCGCGACTCCCGCCAGGAATCCACCGAAACGCCCCATGCGCAAAGGCTAGCGCTCTTCGGCCTGATCACGCGGTCAATAGGCAGGGTGTTTGGCGGGGAACTGGACGTTCGATATCGGCATCGGGCCGATGGTCGGAATCAGGCGCTTGCCCGGCGAACCCCGGGTGGTCGGGTGCGAGGAGCGGTTGTCGAACCAGCGCAACGGGCAGTGCTCGATGTGCATGGCGTTCGGCAGGAATCGAGTCATCGGGTGCACCGGGTTCCGGCCGCTATCGGCGGTAGCGCTTGCCCAACGCATACAACGCACCGCCGAGCGTGAGTGCGCCGAGCCCGGCGAGCACGGAGTCGAGGGGCAGCGAGAACCCCACGACGACGCAGCCCACCGCGCCGACCACGGGTATCCACCGGGGCGGGCGATTCTCCTCGGCGGTCAACGTGGCGGCGCAGATATTGGCGATCAAGTAGTAGAAGAGCACGGTGAACGAGGAGAACCCGATGGCCGCGCGCAGATCGAAAAGCGCGGCGACCACGGCGACGATCGCGCCGACCACCAGTTCCGCGCGATGCGGCACCCCGAACTTCGGATGCACGGCGGCGAGCGCTCCCGGTAGATATCGGTCCCGCGCCATGGCGAGCGCCGTGCGCGATACGCCGAGGATCAACGCGAGCAGCGATCCGGCCGCCGCGAGCACCGCGCCGATCCGCACCACAGGAGCGGCCGCCGGAACGCCCGCCGCACTGACCACGCGCGCCAGCGGGTCGGCGGCCTGGGCCAGGCCGCCCGAACCGAGCACGCTCAGCGCCGCGACCGCCACCAGCGTGTAGACCGCGAGGGCGAGTCCGAGTGCGATCATGACGGCGCGGGGGATGGTGCGTCGCGGTTCGCGCACCTCTTCGCCGAGCGTGGCGATGCGGGCGTATCCCGCGAAAGCGAAGAACAGCAGTCCCGCTGCCGTGAGCACATCGCGCGGACCGATCCGGTCGGGCAAGACCGTTGCCGCCGAGTGCGTTCCGGCCAGCCCGATCACGATCACCACGGCCAGCACCGCGAGCACCACCGCGACGAGCACCCGGGTCGCGAACGCCGACTTCTGCACCCCCGTGTAGTTGACGGCAGTGATCGCCACCACCGCTCCGACCGCCACGGCATGCGCCTGCTCGGGCCAGGCGTAACTACCGACTGTCAGCGCCATCGCCGCACACGAGGCCGTCTTCCCCGCGACGAATCCCCACCCCGCGAGATATCCCCAGAACCGTCCGAGCCGCTCCCGGCCGTACACATACGTTCCACCGGACACGGGATACAGCGCTGCCAGCCGCGCCGACGACATCGCATTGCAGTACGCCAACAGCGCCGCCACCGCGAGCGCCACCAGCAACCAACTCCCGGCCGAAGCCGCCGCGGGCGCCAGCGCCGCGAATATCCCCGCCCCCACCATGGCCCCTAAGCCGATCACCACCGAATCGGTGAGCCCGAGCCTACGGTGCAAGGTTCCGTCCTGCGACGCCATGAGGTGCATCCTTCCGCACCATCCCCGCCGCCGCAGCGCGGATACGCCTCGGTGAAGATCACGGGGCTCGATGAAACGACGGGGCGCGTTCAGCCGAGTACGCTCGGCGAATGATCGCGTGCGACGGGCTGTGCACTCGGCCGCTCGACACGACTGATCTGCGCATTTTCCTACGGGAGTGCTTCGGGGTCCGTGAGTCGGAGATCTTCGTCAGTAGCGACGACCTTGTCGAAGCGGCGCTCCGGGAAGACCAGCGGGACAGCCCCTTCGTGGTCTTCTGCACACACGGTCAGGTCGGCGGAGATTTCGCCGCAACGTTCTCGGTCAGCGCGGATCTGCCGCTGCCCGAACAGAATGCAATGGACGGCCGAGAACTCGCCGGCCTGCTAGCAGCCCACACCGCCGGCGATATCCTCTGCGGCTTCGGCGACGAGCCCCAGCCGTGGTTGTGGACCCTCACACGCCCCGATGGCACCCACGCGACCGTCCACCTCACAGAGCACTCCAACGGCTCCGACTACGACCCGGCATGCCCCTGCCGATACCTCCACCGCAACGTCTACGGATAAGTCCGCGCCAGTGGCACATGGCTGCGGCGAAACACGAGAAGCCCTCTCGGCCATGTGCCACTCGTCATCGAAGCGGCGGTGCGAGCTCGGACACCATGCCGGTGTCACATCCGTGGTCGACGTCCCACAAGCGCCTCTCGGCGGGTGGTCGCTCGTAGCGACAAAGGGGTGCGGCCCGGGGCTGTCCGGACGCCGACGTTGGGTGTCGACGTCCCACAAGCGCCTCTCGGCGGGTGGTCGCTCGTAGCGACGAAGGGTGCGGCCCGGGGCTGTCCGGACGCCGACAGGGGTTTCAACCACCGGCCCGCGCAACCTATTCCGCCGAAATTTTGTGACGCTCGCCACTTTTTCCGGGTCTGTTGGAGGCAGTGATCGGCGCGTCGCGGCCGGTAGGCGCGCCTCTCGGCGCCCAACCTTTTCTTGAATGATTCCAATTCATTTTCTTGACTTATTCCAGAAAAGGGTCAGACTCGAAGCATGCGCACCAACGGCACCGCCCCACGCGAGTGGTTGCGATCAGCGGGTCTGCGGGTCACCGCCCCGCGGCTCGCGGTGCTGAACGCGGTCGTCGCTCGGCCGCATTCGGATGCCGACACGGTCGCCGCCACCGTCCGGGAAGCGCTGGGTTCGGTATCGACGCAGGCGGTCTACGACGTCTTGCACGCTTGCGTGCGCGCCGGGATCCTGCGCCGGATCGAGCCCGCGGGCTCGTCCGCGTTGTACGAGACCCGGATCGGCGACAACCACCACCATCTGGTGTGCCGAAGCTGCGGTGCGGTCGCCGACGTCGACTGCGCTGTGGGCGCGGCCCCCTGCCTGGACCCCTCGGACGCTCACGGATTCGTGATCGATGAAGCCGAGGTCGTCTTCTGGGGACTGTGCCCGACGTGCCGTTCCGAGTAGCGGTCCACCCCTCATGCCCGGGCAGCCCTCCCGGGACGATCTTCACCAGCCGAGGAGACTCCATGACCGAACCGACGACCACGAACACCGGAATCCCGGTCGAAAGCGACGACGAATCGCTCACCGCGGGCGCGCAAGGCCCGATCCTGCTGCACGACCACTACCTCATCGAGAAGCTGGCCCAGTTCAACCGCGAACGGGTGCCCGAACGCATCGTGCACGCGAAGGGCGCGGGTGCCTACGGTGAGCTGGTCGTGACCAACGACGTCAGCAAGTACACCAAGGCGAAGCTGTTCCAGCCGGGTGCGCGCACGGAATCGCTGGCTCGGTTCTCCACCGTGGCGGGTGAGCAGGGCAGTCCGGACACGTGGCGAGACCCGCGCGGTTTCGCGGTGAAGTTCTACACCGAGGACGGCAACTACGACCTCGTCGGCAACAACACGCCGATCTTCTTCATCAAGGACCCGATCAAGTTCCCCGACTTCATCCGGTCGCAGAAGCGCCTGCCCGGCAACGGTCTTCGCGACCACAACATGCAGTGGGATTTCTGGACCCTGCGTCCGGAGACCGCCCATCAGGTGACCTGGCTGATGGGCGACCGCGGCATCCCGAAGACCTACCGTCACATGAACGGCTACGGTTCGCACACCTACCAGTGGATCAATGCCGCCGGCGAGCGCTTCTGGGTCAAGTACCACTTCAAGACCGACCAGGGTATCGAGTTCCTGACCCAGGCCGATGCCGACCGGATCGCGGGCGAGGACGCCGATTACCACCGCAAGGATCTGTGGGAGGCGATCGAGCACGGCGAGTTCCCGAGCTGGACGGTGTACGTGCAGGTCATGCCGGTGGCGGAGGCCGAGGGCTACCGGTTCAACCCGTTCGATCTGACCAAGGTGTGGTCGCATCGGGACTACCCGCTGATCGAGGTCGGCAAGTGGACGCTGAACCGCAACCCGCGCAACTACTTCGTCGACATCGAGCAGGCCGCGTTCGAGCCGTCGAATGTCGTTCCCGGCATCGGCTTCTCGCCGGACAAGATGCTGCTCGGCCGCGTCTTCGCCTACGCGGACGCGCACCGCTACCGCATCGGCACGAACTACGCGCAGCTGCCGCCGAATCAGGCCAGGGCGGCGGAGGTGAACTCCTATTCCAAGGAGGGCGGCATGCGCTACCACTACAACGACCCGAATGTCCCCGTCTACGCGCCGAATTCGTTCGGCGGCCCGCACGCCGACCCGGAGCGGGCGCCCGACGGCGGCATCTGGGACTTCGACCCGACCATCGTCCGGGCGGGCTACATCCAGCACGAGCAGGACGGTGACTTCACCCAGGCGGGCACCCTTGTGCGCGAGGTGCTCGATGACGCGCAGCGCGAGCGGCTGGTGGACAATATCGTCGGCCACGTGCTCGGTGGCGTGCGGGAGCCGGTGCTCAGCCGGGTCTTCGAGTATTGGAAGAACGTGGACGCCGACCTCGGCAAGCGGGTCGAGGAGGGCGTGCGCGCCGGGCTCGCCGGCTGATTTCCGATCGAAGGCAGGTGCGCGTGACGCCGTGCACCTGCCTTCGGCGTGTCCGGCCGATCCTGTTTGCCCGGTGAGTGCCGGGATGTCAGAGTGATGGCATGTCTCGGCTGACACGCGACTACCGGGTGGCACTGGCCGCCGCATTGGCGCTACTGACCGGTTGCGGTGCGGAAACCGATGCGGCGCAGCTCGGTTCGGTCACCTCGAGCGTCGAGGCCGGTCCCGCCGCGAACGCGAGCCTGGCCGAGGTGGAGGCTCGCTACGGCGCGCAGGTAGGGCTGTTCGCCGTAGACACCGGTACCGGCGCGACGGTGACCCATCGCGCCGACGAGCGTTTCCCGTTCCTGTCCACCTTCAAAACGCTCGCGGCCGCCGCACTGCTGCACGCGCATCCGCTCGACACGGGATACTTCGACCGGGTGATCCGATTCCACGAGGCGGATCTGGTCGAGCACTCGCCGGTGACCGGCGCCGCGGTGGCCGACGGGATGACCTTGGCCCAAGTGGCGGAGGCCGCGATCACCCGGAGTGACAACACCGCGGGCAACCTGCTGCTGCGCGAACTCGGTGGACCGGAGGCGCTCACGGCGTTCCTGCGCACGCTCGGCGATCCGACGAGCAGGCTCGACCGCTGGGAAACGGAACTCAACACCGCGATCCCCGGTGACGAGCGGGACACCACCACTCCCGCCGCACTGGCCGCGGACTACAGCGCCTTGGTGCTGGGCGACGCGCTCGGTGCACGGGAACGGGATCAGCTGATCACCTGGCTGAGGGCGAACACCACCGGCGCCGAGCGCATCCGCGCCGGTCTGCCCGCGGGCTGGGTCACCGGCGACAAGACGGGCACCGGCTCTTACGGTTGCGCCAACGACGTCGCGGTCGTCTGGCCGGAGGGTGGCCGGGCGCCGATCGTGATCGCGATCCAGAGCCGCAAGGCAGACGTGGACGCCGAGGTGAACAACGCCCTGCTGGCGGAAGTGACGAAGGCAGTCGTAGACCGTCTGCGGTGACAGCTGGGTGTCACCCGTTGCGCGTGTGCCCCGGCAAGGCGGACTCGGAGGTCCTCGCGACCTCCATATCGATCTCCTGGATCTGGAGCGTCACGCCGTCCGGATCGACGACCCGCAGGCTGCGGCCGAAGTCCTCGTCGTGGATCTCGTAGTCGTAGCCGCGAGCCCGCAGTCGGTCGGCGACCACTTCCAACTTCTCGTCGGTCGCGAAACCGAGTTCGACCGATCCGGCCGGGCGCCCTTTCGACACCCTGAAGTCGTGGATCCCGACCGCGCCCGCGTCGCCCGAGAGTTGCGCCCAGACATCGAGACTCGCATGGGGGTCGAGCGCGAGCCCGAGACCGGCGTAGAACTTTCGGCACGCTTCCACGTCCGCGACGTACCTGATGGGCAGGACAGTAAGCATCTTCACTCCTTCTCCGAACAACTGGTCCGAGTATGGAGTGACGCCGTGCGCCGAGGCCCGCTCTGCCGGGTAGTACGCCGGGATCCGACACGCACCGCGGTCTATATGACGGATTCCGTCACGGCGGGCGGTCGCACCGGCTGTGCCGAGGCTCCGATCGGCGAGACTTCGAACAGAGGGGTTCTGCGACGTGCTGTAGTAGACCTGGCCGGGTAGGCGGCCAGGTTCGGACGCCTACAGCAGGCCCCACCAGTAGAGCAGGCTGGCCAGAATCCAGACCACCACGGTTTCCATCGTCGCTCCCAATCTCCTTGGCGCACTTGTCACCATCATCCCGCGATCCGGGGCCGGTGGTAGGCGCTTGCCTGGTCACCACTTGGTAAAGCCCGTTCACCTGCGGTTTTGATCTTGCAAGGTGTTCTTAAGTGCGCGCCAAGCCCGCGCCTGCATTGTTTGTACCGCAGGGAGGACAAGCCTCCGCCGGAGGTGCGAACCGGGGAACGACCTGTCTCGAGGGGTGACAGGTCGGGCTCTCGGGGGTGCAGTCCGCCGGGCCGGTCTACGAGGGGTGGCCGGCCCGGTGGACGGGGGACGCGCGGCGATCGCTCGCGCCGGCTCTTCCCGGAGCTGACCGGCAACGAGACGGTCGTTGCCGCTGCCGAAGGTAACCGACGAGTGTGCGGCGCCGTGTCCGACTCGAGAAGCGCGGCCGGGCCGGTGGTAAGGGTGACCGGCCCGCGCAACTGAAACCCGTTCTAGACACTTCGCTTATTTTGTCTTACGGTCGACACATGGTGAACGCTGCGTATCAGTCGGCTCCGGTCTTCGAACTTCGCTCCGGGCCCACGTGGGCCTCGCCGTGGGAGATGTACGCGGCGCTGCGCGAGCACGATCCGGTGCAGCACGTCGTACCGCCCGCGCGCCCGGAGAACGACTATTGGGTGCTCACCCGGCACGAGCACGTCTACGCGGCGGCGCGCGACAGCGACACGTACTCCTCACGCGACGGCCTGACGGTGGAATACGGGGAACTCGACGAACTCGGCCTGTCCGACAACCCGCCACTGGTGATGCAGGACCCGCCGCAGCACAGCGACTTTCGCAAACTGGTCGCGCGCGGGTTCACGCCGCGCCAGGTCGAGGAGGTCGAGCCGGTGGTCCGCCGGTTCGTGCGCGACCGGCTGGACGACATCACGGCCCACGGCGGCGGCGACATCGTCGAAGAGCTGTTCAAGCCGCTGCCGAGCATGGTGGTCGCGTACTACCTCGGGGTGCCCGAAGAGGATCGGGCGAGGTTCGACGGGTGGACCGACGCCGTCGTCGCGGGCAGCATCGATCGGACGAATACCAAAGCGCAGGCGGCGTCGGCGGAGATGATGGCGTACTTCGCGGAGCTGATCAAACGCAGGCGCACCGATCCCGGCGACGACACCGTGTCACTGCTCGTCCAAGCCGGGATGGCCGCCGACGATACGGACGTGCGCGGCCTGGTGCAGATCCTCGCCTACACCTGGACCATGGTGGCGGGCGGCAACGACACCACCACGGGCCTGCTGGGCGGCGCGGTCCAACTGCTGCAACGGCATCCGGACCAGCGCGCCGCGCTCGCGGCGGAACCGGACCGGATTCGCGTCGCGGTGCAAGAGTTCGCCCGGCTCACCTCGCCGGTGCAGGGGCTGGCCCGCACGACGACGCGCGATGTCGAACTGGCCGGGAAGACGGTGCCCGCCGGACGCAAGGTGTTGCTGGTGTTCGGGTCCGCCAACCGGGACGAGCAGGCGTTCGGCGCGGACGCCGCCGACCTCGACATCGACCGGAATCCGCAGCGCATCCTCACCTTCGGGCACGGCCCGCACCACTGTCTCGGCGCGGCCGCCGCGCGGATGCAGGCCCGAGTGGCACTCGAGGAGTTGATCGATCGGTTCCCCGAGTACGTGGTCGACATCGACGCGGTCGAGTATGCGAACGGTCCGTATGTCCGCAGGCCGACTACTGTGCCGTTCCGGTGCACGGCGTGACCGCGGAGTGCCTCGATCGTGCCGGAAGGGACACAGTATGAGTGGCGATTGGCTCGCCGACGGCCGCGCCGAGCTGGCCGGTGAGCGCATCCTCGACGCGGTGCGCGCGCTGTTCATCGACAAGGGCGTCAGCGGTGTCGGCATGGCCGAAGTCGCCGACGCCGCGGGCTGTTCCAGGGCGACGCTGTATCGCTACTTCGAGAATCGCCAGGCGCTCTACGTAGGGTTCGCGGGCCGGGAGGCGCGTCAGCTGGTCGAGCGGGTCTGGCGCGACCGGGCGGTGCCTGCGAGCTCGGAGCCGGGGGAGCAGTTGCTCGGCACCTTGACGGCGTTGCTCGCCGAGGTGCGCAAAACGCCGCACCTGGCGGTGTGGTTCGAACCGTCCAACGCGGGGATCGTCGCCCAGCTGGCGAATTCGCCGGGCGTTGTCGACGCGCTCGCCACGGATTTCGTCGCCGGATTCCGCCCCGGGCTGTCCGCGCTCGCCGCCAAGCGGGTCGGTCAGTGGGTGGTGCGGGCGATGGTGTCGCTGCTGACGCTGCCCGGAGCGGGCGAGGATGAGGAGCGGGCGATGTTGCGCAATTTCGTGCTGCCGTTCCTGCTCGACGGGCGCACCGTGATCGAATGATCTCGGCACGTCATCGACCGCGAGCAGCCTGACCGAGTCCGGTCGCATCCGCAGCCGAGCTCTGGCGTACCGTGCTCCCAGCCAGGCGCGCCGAAACCCCGGTCGCAGCACGCGCCGACGGCTCACGGGCTCAGTTGCCGACGGTCACCGTCGCGTAGTCCGGCAGATCGTAGGTCTCGGTCTTGCTGAGCATCCGCATCATGACCGGACGCATCGCCTTCGACATCATCAACCTGCTGAGTGCGTGTCCGGCGCGAATGCCGAAGCGCGACTTGGGCGTCATGGCGCTCAAACCGCCCGGCTGCAACTGCTGGGCCTTCTTCACGAAGGGGCGCAGCACCTCTTCGTAGCGGGCCAGCCCCGCTCCGGGGTTGTCGGCGTGCGCGGCGAGCTCACCGGCGAGGACGTACGCGCCCACCAGCGCCATGGCGGTTCCCTGCCCCGTGAGCGGTGAGCCGCAGTATCCCGCATCACCGAGCAGGACCACCCGGCCCTGAACCCAGCTCGGCATGTCGATCCTGGCCAGCTCGTCGAAGTAGAAGTCCGGCGCCTCCGACACGGCCGCCGCGATGCGGGCCGACTCCCAGCCGCCGCCGGCCAGGCGCGCACGGATGAACTGCTGCTGTGCCGCGACATCCCGGCGCAGCGCGGGATCCGCCGCGGCGCGGATCACGACGAGCGCCTTGCAGGTGCTGGGGTCGGCGTCGGGCCGCATGCCCAATCCCGTTGCTCCGACCAGCGAATGCATTGTGAACCAGTGCGGCTCCAGGTCTTGCGGACGCGCCAGCGTGAAGAACGACATGTATCCGCCCAGGTACGTCGCGAACTCCTCCTCGGTGCCGAAAACCATCCGGCGCGTGGCGGAGTGCAGGCCGTCCGCGCCGATCACGAGGTCGAATCGCTCGGCGACGCCGGAGGCGAACGTGACGTCGACGCCCGCGTCGTCCTGCCGGATCTCGGTGATCCACTCCCCGTACCGGTAATCGACCCCGCCTTCCGCGGCGAGAAGGTCGAGCAGCACCTGGTTGAGATCGCCACGGGTGATCTCGATTTCGGCGACCGCGCCCTTGCCGTCGAAGAGTTCGGCGGACATGCGGAGGATCTCCCGGCCCGCGTCGTCGACGTACTTCATACCGCGCTCGTCGAGCTGGTATTCGCGGATGCCGGGCATCATGCCCATGCGCTCGGCCACTTCCCGGCTCGGTCCGCGCAGGTCGACGGCCTGCCCGCCCGGCCGTGGCGCCGCGGCGCGCTCCACCACGGTGGCCCGGATACCGGACCGGAGCAGTTGTAGCGCGACGGCATTGCCGCCGATGCCGCCGCCTGCGACGAGCACGCGGAGCTGACTGCTGACGGACTTGGCGCTCATGACTTGCCTCGACTCCCACTGGGTTGACCAAATGTCTCAGACATATGTCTAACACAGTCTGGCACAAGTGTCTAGTACAAATGTCTAAGTACGTCGGCCGAAGAATGGCCGTGGTGGCGAGGGATTCTCGCGACCACGGCCCATTGGCGGATTGCCGGAGCTAGGAGCGATGTTGCAAGTACGTGCGCCAGCTCGCGTGGTGGGTGATGTCGGTGGCGGTGCTCGCGGCCTCGTGGGTGCAGGTGAAGCCGACAACGTCGCGGCCGTCGGCGAGCTCGATGCTGGTCAGGGCCATGGGAGCAGGAAGTTCGGCGAGGAAGCCGCCCAGTCCGGCCGCGGAGACGCGAAAGAGTTCGCCTTCGATCGGAGCGCCGCGACCCGGCCCGTGACGCACCAGTCCCGGCTTGGGCGGCGTGGTGTCCAGTGCCGTGAGGCGGTAGGCGTCGGTGGTTCTGATGCCGCCGAGAAAGCGGGCGCCGAGCTGCTCGAGCTGCCAGTGCAGCGGTTGTCCACGCAGGTGCGCCCCGAAGACGGCCAGGTCGACACCACGATCGACCAGTAGTGGCGCGCGGTCGAGTCCGAGCAGGCGGGCGGCGAGGTCGATCGCCACCTGATCGGCGAATGCCGGGGTGACCAGCATGACGCCGAACGGCGCGCCGTCGGCGGTCGATGCGCCGGGGACGGCGACTGCGGCCATATCCAGCAGATTGCAGAAGTTGGTGTAGGTGCCCATCCGCCGGTTGATCCCGATCGGATCGGCATGCACCGCGGCGATAGTCGGGTGCTCGGTGGTGGTCGGCAACAGCAGTGCGTCGAAGCCGTGCAGCAATTCGGCGGCCGTCGCTTTCGCGCGGGCCAGCGTGTCGAGATCGGTGGCGAACGCCGGGCCGGTCTTCGCTCGCGCGGCGCCGATGATGGCGGCGACCGTGGGATCGGCGCTCGCGGGGGCGGTGTCCAGGAACGCGCCGACCGCGGCATAGCGTTCGGCGACGAGTGCGCCGTCGTAGAGCAGCAGCGCGGCGTCGAGCAGGGCGGAGATGTCGATCTCCTCGGTTTTCGCGCCCGTGTCGGCGACTCCGGCGACGGTGCGAGCGAAAGCTTCTCGATACGGCTCGCTGAGCGCGGCCAGATCTTCCGCGCGCGGCACGGCGATGCGCGGCGCGAGCGGGGCGGCCAGCCGGACATCGGCGGGCCAGTTCCGGCTGCGCGGGTCGCGCGGCTCCGGGCCGGCCATCACCGCGGCGGCGGTCACCGCCAGGTCGAGGTCGGCGGCGAAGACCGTCACGGCGTCGTAATCGGCGCAGGCGGGCACGGTCCCGTGCGCCGGGATCACACCCAGCGTGGCCTTGATGCCGACGATCCCGTGCAGCGCCGCGGGCACGCGACCGGATCCGGCGGTGTCGGTGCCGATGCCGATGTCGGCGACGCCGAGCGCGACCGCCACGGCGGAACCGGAACTCGACCCGCCCGACACCAGCTCCGGGTCCAGGGCGTTGCGCACCGCGCCGTACGGGCTGCGCGTCCCGACCAGCCCCGTGGCGAACTGGTCCAGGTTCGTCTTGCCCAGCACCAGCGCGCCCGCCGCGGTCAATCGCTCGATCGCCGCCGCGGTCACCTCCGGCAGGTAGGCGAACTCCGGGCAGGCCGCGGTGGTCGGCAGCCCGGCCACATCGATGTTGTCCTTGACCGCCACCAGCAGTCCGGCCAGCGGCAAGGTCTCCCCGGCGGCGAGCCGCTGCGCGATCGCGGCCGCTTCGGCGGCGACCTCGGGTTCCGGTCGCAGCGTGATCCACACCTCCGGCCGATCGACCTCGGCGATCCGCCGATAGGCGGCCGCGACGCGTTCGACGGGGCCGGCCGTGTTGCCTAGGACGCCTGGGGTCATTCAGTCGACTCCGATCACGACTAGGGGAGTACCCGGCTCCACCTTGGCGCCGGGGGTGGTCAGGACCTTCAGCACGGTGCCATCGGCTGGGCTGTGCACAGGTAGTTCGAGTTTCATCGCCTCCAGGACGGCGACCGGCGCACCGGCCGTGACGTGTTGTCCCGGTTCCACTTCCACCCGCCAGACGTTGCCGACCATCGGCGCGGTCACCACGCCCGCGTCGGCGGGTAGTCCGGCCAGCGGGTCCTCGACCGGTGCGGCGACCGGCGCGACGGTGGTGCGTTCGAATTCGCCCGCCGCACGCCACGCTTGCTTCTCCGCGTCGAACGCGGCTGCCTGCCTGGTCTCGAACTCGGCGATGGAGTCGGCCTCGGTGCGCAGCAGCCGCATATGGTCGGCCAGGGCGAAACTGCCCTCGCTCACCTCCGCGTCGAACCTGCCCGCCTCGGCCGCCGCACGGTATTCGAGCAACTGCTCGGCGCCGACCGGCTCCCAGACGATGCGATCGAAGAACCGGAACAGCCAGGGTGTGCCCGCTTCGAACGGCGCGGACTGCCGATAGCTCGACCAGATCGGCACGGTGCGGCCGATCAGCTGGTAGCCGCCGGGGGAGGCCATTCCGTAGACGCACAGGTACTTGCCGCCGATGCCGACGGCGTCGGATGGGGTCCAGGTGCGCGCCGGGTTGTACTTGGTGGTGACAAGGCGGTGTCGCGGATCGAGCGGAACCGCCAGCGGCGCACCGAGATACACGTCACCGAGGCCGAGGACCAGGTATTCGGCGTCGAACACGGTGGTGCGCACGTCCTCGACGCTGTCGAGCCCGTTGATGCGGCGAATGAACTCGATGTTCGACGGCAGCCAGGGCGCGGTGTCGCGCACGCCGCTGCGATAGCGGTCGATCGCCTCGGCGATGGACGGGTCGTCGAACGACAGCGGCAGCCGGATGGTGCGGCTCGCCACCACCAGGTCGGTCGTGGCGGGCAGCTCGAGTTCGAGTTCGGCCAGCGTGCCGAGCAATCGGTACTGCGGCAGCACCTCGGGATCGAAGTGGATGTGCAGGGATCGGACGCCGGGGGTCACGTCGAGAATGCCGGGCAAGCGGGCGCCCGCGAGTGCCTCGGCCAGTGCGTGCACCCGCATGCGCAGTCCGAGATCGAGCACCATCTCGCCGTATTCGACCAGGACGTTGTCGTCACCGCCGCGCAGGTACCGCACACCCGGCCTGCCCTGCGCCGCCTCGACGCCGCCGAGGACGCCGCGATCACGCAGGGCCGTAGCAGAAGCGGGGAGCAGATCCGGCACGCGGCTGCTGTCGGACGCGCGCAACGCGGCCGCCTTCTCGTCGTCGACCGGCACGAAGCGCACCGAGTCGCCGGGACGCAGCTGGCCCATCCGCCAGCGATGCGCGGACACCACGGTGAGCGGGCAGGCGAAGCCGCCGAGGCTGGGGCCGTCCGGCCCGAGCAGGATGGGCGTGTCACCGGAGACGTTCAACGCGCCCACGCTGTAGGGGTTGTCGTGCAGGTTGGACGGGTGCAGTCCGGCGTCGCCGCCGTCGGTCCGCGACCAGGCCGGTTTCGGCCCCTCCAGGCGGATGCCGGTGCGGTTGGCATGACTGGCGACCCGCCACGGGTGCGTGCAGAACTGGGTCATGTCGGCGTCGGTGAAGTACGCGGGCGCGGTCTGCGGACCCACCCCGACCGCGAGCTGCCAGTCGTGGGTGAATTCCGGCCGGTCACGCGGCGGCACCGCGGCGGGCGTGCCGAGGGCGTCGGCGGTGGGGGCGATGCCGAGTACGTCACCGGTGGCGACGGCCTTTCCGGTCACCCCGCCGAATCCGCCGAGGGTGAAGGTGGCCGCGCTGCCGTGATAGAGCGGGGCATCGAGACCACCGCGCACCGCGAGATAGGTGCGCAGTCCGGTGTCGGTGGGTGCGCCGATATCCAGCACCGCGCCCGCGGCCACGGTGATCGGTTCCCACATGGCCACCGGGTGGCCGTCCACCAGCACGGGGGTCGGTGCGCCGGTCACGCAGACCACGGTGGTGTCGGAGAAACGTAATTGCGGGCCCTGCAAGGTGCATTCGAGCGCGGGGACGCCGACCGGATTGCCAACCGCGGTGTTGGCCAGGGTGAAGGAGAGGTCGTCCATCGGACCGGACGGTGGAATACCGACCTGCCACAGGCCGATTCGGCCGGGATAGTCCTGCACCGTGGTCATGGTCCCGCCGCGCAGCACATCGATGCGCCGCCCGACCGGGCGAATCTCGGCCAGCGTCGTGGTGGTGTGCTCGGTGGCCAGCACCCGCGCGTCACCCGTCGCTTGGCGCAGTTGGGGCAGATTCGTCTGCACGCCGTAGATCCGCGTCGCGACGAGCGCGGTGCGTAATGCGGCGAACGTGTCCGTCCGGCTCTCGCCCGAACTGATCACCTTGGCCAGCAGCGGGTCGTAGTACGGACTGACCTCCGAGCCGGTGGCGACCCAGGTGTCGACCCGGACGTCGGCCGGGAAGTGCGCGGCTGTGACCAGACCGGCGCTCGGGCGGTAATCGTGGCCGGGGTCCTCCGCGTAGACGCGCGCCTCCACCGCATGGCCTTTGATCGCCGGTCCGCTCTCGGGCAGTTCGTCCACCATCGAGCTGTCGCCGCCGGCCAGGCGCAACATCCATTCCACCAGGTCGACGCCGGTGACCGCCTCGGTGACCGGATGTTCGACCTGAAGGCGGGTGTTCATCTCCAGGAACGACGCGGTGCCGTCGTCGGTGTCGTACACGAACTCCACCGTCCCGGCCGAGCGGTACCCGACCGAGCGGGCGAGTTCGCGGGACGCGGCCAGCAGATGCTCCGACAACGCCGTGGTGAGTCCCGGCGCGGGCGCCTCCTCGATCACCTTCTGGTTCCGGCGTTGCAGCGAGCAGTCCCTGGTGCCGAGGCTGACGACGCGACCGTGGCCGTCGCCGAACAGCTGCACCTCGACGTGCCTGGCGCGTGCCACGAAGCGTTCCAGGAAGACGCCCGTCGAACCGAAGTTCGACGCCGCGATGCGCTGCACGCGCTCGTAGGCCGCGCGCACCTTGTCCGGGCCGAAGCAAGCCTGCATACCGATGCCGCCACCGCCGCCGACCGCCTTCAGCATCACGGGGAAGCCGATCCGCTCCGCCTCCGCCACCGCGTGATCGGCCGATTCGAGCAGATCGCTGCCCGGAATGAGCGGTACGCCGACCGCGCGTGCCGCCGTGCGGGCGGTGTGTTTGTCACCGAAGACGCGCAGCTGCTCGGGGGTCGGTCCGACGAACGCGATTCCCGCGTCCGACACCGCGGTGGCGAAAACCGCGTTCTCCGAAAGGAATCCGTAGCCCGGATGGATCGCCCCGGCGCCGGTCTCCAACGCCGCCTCGACCACCAGGTCGGCGCGCAGATAGGACTCCGCCGCCGGACCCGCACCCAGATGCACCGCCACATCGGCCATTTCGACATGGGCGGCGGCCACGTCGGCGTCGGAGTACACCGCGACCGTCTTCAACCCGAGCGTCCGTGCGGTACGCATGATGCGGCAGGCGATCTCGCCACGGTTGGCGACGAGCACCGTATCGAATTCCAGCCCCACAACCGCTCCCTGCTAATCCGTGGCCAGCGACATCGCCGTGATGGCGCGGGTGACCCGTTCGAGTACCACGTCCAGCGATTCACCGATGTGCGTGTGCAGCAGCCGGTAGGCCAGCGGGAGATCGTCCGCCAGTACGGCGTCCAGGATGCCTAGATGCTCGGCGATGGTGGTCTCGATCCGGTTGTTGACCATGAAGTCGTACATGCGCACATGACGGATGCGGGAGTTCACCGCTTTGAGCGCGCGCACCATCTCGGTGTTGCCCGCCGCGGTGAGCAGCGTGACGTGGAATTCCTCGTCGCGCACCACGAATCCGGGTTCCTGTTCGGGCGGATCGGCGCGCAATTCCAGCCAGGCGGCGCGCTCGGCTTCCAGCAGTTCCCGATCGTGCGTGACGGCCGGGTTGGTCATGGCGCGCTGGAGGCCGCCCATTTCCAAAGTGATTCGCAGCTCGTACAGGTCACGGATCAGGGGGATGCTCGGGCGCACCGGACTGAAGCCGTATTCTTCGCGTTGCAGCAGTCCGTCCGAGCACAGCACGGTCAGCGCTTCGCGGATCGGTGTTCGCGAGATGCCGAATCGCGCCGATAGTTTCGGCTCGGTCAGGCGTTCGCCGAACTTGATGTCCCCGTTCATGAGTTCGCTGCGCAGCGCCGCGTACACCACGTCGCGCAGCGGTTTGCCCGCCGCGTCCGCCAAGGTGGCAATCCGTGTCGACATGGCTGTATACGCTATTGACCTCGCATTTCAGTGGCGTGTCCGTAAGTTATCGCCGCGTTAGCGTCTGCTCACCGCGCCGGGCTTGGCGAAGTGCCCCGACGTGGGCGGATGACGCGGGGCGAAACGGAATCCGGCGCGGACCCGACAGAGTTGTCGAGTCGGTTGTCCCTGAGTGAATCACCAAGGAGACGGTATGAAGCGCAGCACGAAGTTCGCCGGAGCACTCGCCGCCGCGGCGGTGGCGCCGATCATCGCGGCCGGTAACGCACAGGCCGACCCGGGCACGGTCTACTTCTCGGTGGGCAGCACGAACTGCGCGATCTTCGGCAACGGCTCCGTCGGGTGTGATTTCGGCTCTCCGCTGCACCTGAGCTACTACGTCGGCGAAACCTACGTGCCGGTGCCGGTGCGGGTGAACGAAATCGTGATCGACCAGCCTTGGCTGCCCGCGCATCCCACGTTCGACCCGGCCACGCCCTACACGCTGCCGGGCGGCAATCCCAGCATCCACGACGTGAAGACCGGCTCGGGGCAGTGGGGGCCGATCATCGAGCACGCGGGGGCCACGTGCCAGGTGGGCTTCCACGGCAGCTTCGGATGCCAGGCGTTGGGCCGGGGATTCACCACCTACGGCGGAACGATCGTGGCGTGATCGTTCCGGGGCGCCCGCTGAGTTCGGCGGGCGCTGCCGGGTCTATTGCGGCGGCTTGCCCGTGCCGTCGAGCCTGATGACTTGCGCATTCACCGTGCTCGCCGCGTCGCTCGCCAGGTAGGCGACCACCGCCGCGGGCTCGGCCGGGCTGATCGCGGCGAGGGCGACCTCGAGCTCCGCGTTGTCGGTCGTGCCCGCGCCGTAACTGACCGTGTTGACAGTGATCCGCCGCGGCACGAAGTCCGGCGCCACGGCTTGGCCGAGCTGCTCGACCGCGCCACGCGTCGCGTCGTGCACCGCGCTGCCCGGCTCCGCGGGATCGCAGACGTTGATGACCCGGCCTTCGTCGGCCAGGTGCGCGAGGGCCAGCTGGAGGCCGTGGAACACCCCCTTCACCGGCGCCGCGACACCGCTGTCGAACCCCTCCGAGCTGAGCTTGGGGAACGGCTCGGACTCCGGCACCGCCGCGGTGTTGACCAGCAGGTGCCATCCGCCGCATTCCTCCAGCAGCACCTGCACCAGTTCCTCGTACTCGGTGCGATCGGCGATGTCCGCCGCGAGCGCCAGCGCCTTGCCGCCTGCCTCGGTGATCTCCTTGACCACCTCGGCGGCGGGCTCCGGGAAGTGCGGATGCTGGATCACGACCTGGACGCCTTGCGCGGCAAGCGTTTTCGCGATCGACCTGCCGATTCCGGTGTAGGCCGCCGTCACCAGCGCGGTCTTGCCGGACAGCGGTTCGTCTGCGCGCACGCCATCGACGGGCTTGCTCATCTGCCGACCTTTCCTCGATTGCGGGAGTGGGGCTTCAGCGATGATATTCCCGCATTCGATCCGATTACCCGTTAAAAGGGGCAAGTTACCCACGTGTCGGAACGAGCGACCGTTGTTCGCATCCGGTGTGCGGGCATCTGGTGCAAGCCCTGATCTTTGCGCACGGCCGTCTCGAACCCGTGTCCGGCCGACCAGAGTTGATCGATCGAATCGGGCGGCGCGTCCTTCGCTTCGAAACCGGCACGGGCGGCGGCGATCCGGCGCGCGATCGTCACCACGCGCAGAAGCCCGTCTTCCTACGCGTCGACGAACAGGTCGTTGGCCAGCGCGCCGTCACCCGGGACGACGCGGTATCGGTCCAGATCCGTCACACCGTTCGCGGTCAGTACATCCTCGTCCAGCAGCAGTTGGCCGGTGTAGGTCGCAGCGGGGCTGGTCACCATGAGCAAGGCGGCGTCGGCGCAGATGTGCGCGGTGCGGGAGGCCGCGACGGCATCCGCGCCGCCGAGCAGGTTTCGCACCGCCGCGGTGTCGATCTTGGTGCGCGGCCACAGCGAGTTCACGGCGATCCCGTAAGGCCGGAACTCGTGCGCCAAACCGATGGTGGCGACACTGACGCCGTATTTGGAGACGGTGTAGGCCACGCCGTTGCCCACCCACTCGGGGTTCATATTGAGCGGTGGTGAGAGCGTGACGATATGCGGGTTCCGTCCGGCTCGGGCCGAGACGCGCAGATGCGGGAGCGCCAGCTTCGACAGCAGGAACGGGGCGCGCAGGTTCACGGCTTGCATGTGGTCGTAGCGCTGCATACCGATCTGCTCGGCACCGGTCAGGTCGACCGATCCGGCGTTGTTGACCAGGATGTCGATGCCGCCGAACCGCTCCACGACCTGCGCGACCGCCCCTGCCATCGCCTTGTCGTCGCGGACATCCGCCACCAGCGGCAGTACGTCGCCGCCCGCCGCCTCGGCTCGAGCCGCAGCGGTGTGGATGGTGCCCGGCAGCTTGGGGTGCGGCTCCTGAGTACGGGCGATCATCGCGACGTTCGCGCCCTCCGCCGCGAACCTGATCGCGATCGCCAGGCCGATGCCCCGGCTGGCTCCGGTGATCACCGCGGTCTTGCCGGTGAGCAGGCCCTCGACTGCCGCGTGGGTAGTGGATCCGTGCATAGCTGCTGCTGCCCTTCGGATTCGGGTCGATCGTGCTCCGAGGCTAACCGGCGTTCGGGGCGAGCGGGAGCGGTTCGGCCGCCCCCGCCGAGTGCCACGAGTCGTCCGATTGGGCGACGAGTCGGTCCGGCGACTGCCGATCGGACAAGGAGGCAAAGCGGAAAATGGCGGCCCATGTCCCCGACAAGTGCCGTGTAATTCACGTTGTAGTTTCAAACGGCCGAGCCTGGAACAGGCCGAAAAGGCGAAATAGAGGCGTAGCATGACCGGGCGTTACCGACCCCGGTTGAACAATCACCTCGATGGTCCGGATTATGATGACGTTTCATCACCTTCTACCCCTGAACACGGAGGAAGCTCTATGGCGCGCAAGGTCACCGTCGAACTTGTCGACGACTACGACGGCAAGTCCCCGGCCGAAGAAACGGTGACGTTCGCCCTCGACGGTGCGGCCTACGAGATGGACCTGTCGGTGCTCAACGCCAGCCAGCTGCGCGGACTGTTCGAGCAGTGGACGCCGCACGCCCGTAGGGTCGGCCGCGTTCGACGGGGGAAGAGCGAGTCCCGGCCGACGAGCGACCGGGAACAGACTCAGGCAATCAGGGAGTGGGCGCGCAAGAAGGGACTGGACGTATCCAGCCGAGGGCGGATCTCCGCGGAAGTGGCTGAGGCGTACAAGAAAGCGAACGACTAGCGCATCGAGCGGCCCGGGTACTTCTTCTCGGTGAAGTAAGTACCCGGGGCGGTATGTTGGGCGCGTGGATATTGGAATGCTGGAAGCTTTGGCAAATGCGCTCCGCAAATCCTGGTCCGCAGATACCGGTAGTGCTCCCCGCTGGACGGAAGCTAACGGCGCCAAGGGGCAGTGCGCCGTCACGGCGTGTGTGGTGCACGATTACCTTGGCGGGTATATTCTAAACACGGTCGCTACCCTGCCGAATAATGAAATAGTGTCGCACTACTTCATATCGTATACGGCAACGATCGACCTGACTCGGCAGCAGTTCCCGCAGGGGACGATATTCACGAAGCCGACAGAAAAGCGGGGTCGATACTCCTCGACTCGCGAGTATCGCCTCTCGTACGAAAGCACCCGGCTGCGATACGGAAAGCTCCGCAGCCGGGTTTCTTCGTTGACGGCTGACCGCAGGTAGGTGGTCGCCGTCCGGTGGTCGCCCAGGCGCATAAAGGCCAGTCCGGTAAGGCCGCTCATCTGGGCTTCGGCTTCTCGAATCGCTGCCGAGGCCCGCAGCCCCGCCGGTGCGGCCAACGCCCATTCGTCGGCCACCGTGGCTGTGAGGACACCCGGCGTCCCCGGTGGCTCACGATGCGACGGTCATGGACTGCGCCGGAAGCGAATCCGCAGCAGCAGCCACGACCGATAGCGTGGTTGCCGATGACCTATTCGTCGAGCAGCGTCTCCATCTTCGAGTAAGCCTCGAAGTCACGGAAGTGGCGTGAATACAGGTCGCCGCCCTCGGACAGGTCGTCGGTCAGCGCTGCGGCGACGTCTATCACTGCTGTGGGTGTGATGGTGATGTTGTCGCCCGCTTCGTTCTTATAGGTCCCCTCGTCACTCCGGAAATTCGTTTCTGCGAGCTCACGCGCTTCCTCTTCGGATTCCGCGTAGATGAGGGTCACATCCTCCCGGTACAGGGGTACGTAACCCTCGGCGTCGGAGGTGAACTTGAACAGTGTGATGGCGATGTACGGGCTCTTGGCCACCCTTTATCCCTTTCCTGCTTCTCGAACCGACCGTCGTTCAGTAGCTTCCATGCCGCTTATGGGGCGCCGTTGCCGTTCTCGATATCGCCCAGGCTCGTCTGGAGGAGTTGGGAGGGGAACTACCTCGCTCGGCCACGAGAACGCCACTACGACGATGCAGTACTACGTGCGTCGGGTGGGGGATTGATGCTGCCTACCTGCCTCGGCATCACTCCGGCTGTCCCTGACAACGGAGAAGGCCCCCGACCGGATACCGGTCAGGGGCCTTCCCGTCGTCTCAACCACGAGTCGGGGTGACAGGATTTGAACCTGCGACCTCTTCGTCCCGAACGAAGCGCGCTACCAAGCTGCGCCACACCCCGTGAAGCGAACCTGGAGTAGCTTACAACAGGGTGGCGCGAGACGTTAAACCGGCAGGTCAGTCAGCCTTCGACGGGTCGGATGCTGGTGAAGATGCGCTTGGCTGTCTCGGCGTCGAGTGCGTGCGGGACGCCGGTGTCGGCGGCGATCACCATGACGAAGTTCCCGTTCTCGTTGGGGAACGCGGCGGTGTAGATGGAGTACGCCTTCGCGCACCCGGGCTTGGCGTCGGCGACGGTGCCTTTGGTCTCCACGAACATGCCGTGCTGGGAGCCGTCCAGCGAGGCCAGCGGCATGGGCAGGCCGGGTGTGCCGCCGGAGGTCGCCTTGTAGGCGAGCGTGGCGGTCTTCGTGCCGAGTTCGGTTGCCGCCTTGCCCGGGTCGGAGGTGTTCGAGCCGGTGAGGAAAGCGACGGTCCGGGTCGAGCCGGGGCAGTAGCCCTTGCCCTCGCTGGACAAGCCCTTACCCGCGACGGCGTTCGGCGGTTCGCCGAATCCGCCGATGGTGCCTTGCGGGGCGATGGTCCAGTCGGCGGGCACGTCGTAGGCGGCGCCGCTGTCGGGCGCCTTGACGACCTGGTAGCCGGGGATGAGCGGGGTCTTGTCGGCTGGCCCGCGCGCGGTCGTCGTCGGCGCGGGCTTGGTCGTCGCAGGGGCGGTCGAGTTCGCGGCGGCGGTGGTGGTGGTGAGCGCATTCACCATCGACGGCGGGGTGTCCTGCGCCGAATCCTCCGACTTCATTGTGGTCAAGGCGACTGCCCCGGCGACGAGACCGGCCACCAGCAGTGCCACGAGCCCGGCCGACAGGATCAACTTTCCGTTCGGACCGTTCTGCTGCGGTGGCGGCGCCGCGAACCCGCCCTGCGGTCCGGGCTGATACCGGCCGTCGGGCGCCGCGCCGTACTGCCCGGGTCCGCCGCCCGGTTGCCACTGCGAGATCTGCGCCGGTGGGCCGAAGCTGCCTGCGTTCGAATAGCCGAGCAGGGTGGGCGCGGAGTCGCTCGGTGCGGGACTCGGCCCCCGGCCGCCGAAGGGACCGCGCTGGTCGAGCGCGCCGAGCGGTTGTCCGAGCATGGTCGGGTCGTTGCGCCCGTGGGCGCCGGGAACCGGCTCGGCCTGCGGCGGCCACTGACCCGACGGTGGCTGCCCGAGGGACCGGGCCAGCATCGTCGGATCGTTCCGGCCGCCCTGGTCAGGTGGCGCGAAATCCGGCTGCCGGCCGCCCAGCGCCGGGCCGAGCAGGGTCGGATCGGTCAGTGCGGGCGGGTTCGCCGCCGAACCGGTGTCCGGCATCCAGGACGTGGCGGGATCGCTCTGCCCGCCCGGTTGCCATGGGAGCGTCGGCGCGGGCTCTTCGTTCGGCGGCCATTGCATGGCGGGGTCGGGCTGCCACGGATAGGGCGATGCGCCCCCGTCACCGGTGCCCGGCAACTGCGACGTCGGCGCGGGCTCGTTCGAATTCAGCGGCCGCCATCCCGAAGCGTGGCCGGAGGACTGATCTTCCGCGCCGCGCTGCCAAGGGGTGACCGCGGGGCGTCCGGCTTCGTCGACCCCGGACGGCTGCCACGGTGACGACTGTCGCGGAGTTCCCGGCCCTGCCACGGCGTTCGGCCTGCGAGCGCCGTCGGCGTCGTCACCGGACGGGGCAGAGGCGAAACGCGGTGCGCCGAAAGGCTGTTGCCGAGGAGTCGGCGGCCCGGCGGGCCGTCCCGGAGTCGTCGGGTCGTCGCGCCGGTCGTCGAATCCATTCACAGTTTTCCCCTACCTGACACATGTCTCGGCAGGGGACCTTAGCGGGCGACGGCCTCCGATGCCGACACACCATGGCCCGTGTCGGCTCCCGGCCGCTTCGGCGACGCGGGCACCAGGCTCAACAAGGTCGCCTCCGGGCGGCAGCAGAATCGGTACGGCGCCCAGGGGGAGGTGCCGATGCCCGCGGAGACGTGCAACTGGGTGTGCTCACCCCACTTCGACGCACCCTTCACCCGGGACCGGTCGATCCCGCAGTTGGTGACCAGGGCGCCGTAGCCGGGCAGGCACAACTGGCCGCCGTGGGTGTGCCCGGCCAGCACCAGGTCGTAGCCGTCCTCGGCGAAGCGGTCGAGCACCCGGGGCTCGGGCGAGTGGGTGAGGCCGATCCGCAGGTCGGCCAGCGGGTTCGGGGCGCCCGCGATGGTGTCATAGCGGTCGCGCTGCAGGTGCGGATCGTCGACGCCGGCGGTGGCGATGCGGATACCGGCCACCTCCAGGTCGCGGCGCACGTGCGTCAGGTCGAGCCAGCCGCGCTCGTTGAAGGCCGCGCGCAGGTCCTTCCACGGCAGCGGCGCGCCATAGGTGCGGCGATGGTCCTTCTTGAAGTAGTTCAGCGGGTTCTTCGCCACCGGCGCGAAATAGTCGTTGCTGCCGAAAACGAAAAGGCCCGGGCGGGAGAGCAATCCGCCGAGGGCCTGGACCACCGCGGGTACCGACTTCTGATGCGAGAGGTTGTCGCCGGTGTTGATCACCAAGTCCGGCTCCAGCCGGTCCAGCTCCCGTAGCCACTGCTGTTTGAGCTTCTGGCCGGGCATCATGTGCAGGTCACTCAGGTGCAGCACCCGCAGCGACGACGACCCCGGCGCCAGGACAGGCATGGTCGCCTCCCGCAGGACGAAGGCGTTGCGTTCGACCAGCGAGGCGTAGCCGATTCCGGCCACCGCGGCCCCGGCGGCTCCCAGCGCGGTCGTGCGTACAGCAGAGGTCGAGATCACGGGCATTTGCCCAGCATAGGTGACCTCGCTCAGGAGCGCCGAGTGTGTTTCCGCACAAGCGCCCCTTTATCGGGTGAGAAACGGGCGACGCGGCAAATGTAGTGGGACCGGCGCGCCGCAGCGGCTACCGTGATCGGCATGTCGGAACTCAAATCGCAGCTGCGGGCGGATCTGACCGCCGCGATGAAAGCCAAGGACACGCTGCGCCTTTCCACGTTGCGGATGCTGCTGTCGGCGATCCAGAACGCCGAGGTCGCCGGTTCGCAGGCCCGTGAGCTCACCGACGCCGAAGTCGTCTCCGTATTGCAGAAGGAGTCGAAGAAGCGCAACGAATCCGCCGAGGTGTACACGCAGGCCGGGCGCGGCGAGCTGGCGGCGAACGAGCATGCCGAGGCGCGCATCATCGACGAGTATCTGCCGACCCAGCTGACCGACGCCGAGGTCGCCGATCTCGCCGACACCGCCATCGCGCAGGTCGCCGAGGAGATCGGAGAGCGTCCCGGCATGCGCCAGATGGGCCAGGTCATGAAGATCGCCACCGGGCTCGCCGCGGGCAAAGCCGACGGCTCGCGCATATCGGCCGCGGTGAAGGCGCGGTTGTAGGGCAGCGACGCGAAAGGGGCCGCGAACCGTGGTTCGCGGCCCCTTTCTGCTGTTCAGCGCGGGATCGGGATCGGAATCGGGATCGGTGGCAGCCGCGGCGGTAGCGGCAGCCCCGGAATGCCCGGCGCCGGTGGGGGCGGCCCCGGCGGCGGCGCGGCCCGGACGGTGCCGTCGCTGATGTACAGCGTGATCACCGAACCGGGGATCGCCGAGCCGTTCGGCGCGGTGCCCATCACGGTGCCCTTGGGCCGATCGCCCGCCCCGGTCACCGGCGACACCTGGAAGCCGGCCGCCACCAGCTTGGCGGTCGCCTCACCCTGGGTCATGCCGACGACGTCGGGTACCTGGGCGTTGTTCGCGCCGCGCACGTACTTGTCGTCCAGCGGCGGCAGCGCGGGCGGCGGGAACAGCGGTATCACCGGTTTGATCGCGTTGAACCAGGTGCGCGCCGGTTCGTTACCGCCGAACAGGTTGCCGTCGCCACAGTTGCGCAGCGGGAACGAGCAGATCTCCCCGGGAGTGGGGCTGTCGCCGTAGACGTAGACCGCGGAGGCGAGCGAGTTGGTGAACCCGAGGAAGGCCGAGGACCGGTGGCTCTCGGTGGTACCGGTCTTGCCCGCCATCGGGAGGTTCCAGCCCACCGACTGGGCCGCGGCCGCCGCAGTACCCGCGGTGTCGTCCTTGCTCATCGCGTTGGCGAGGGTGTTCGCCAGACCGGGTTCGACGACCTGCTCGCAGGCCTGCTGGGTCAGCGGCACCTGCTTGCCCTGGCGGTCGATGACCTCCTTGATCGGGTTCGGCGGGCACCACCGGCCGCCCGAACCCAGCGTCGCGGCGACGTTGGACAGCTCCAGCGGGTTGATCGCGACGGGGCCGAGGGTGAACGAGCCGAGGTTCTGGTCCTTGATCATGTCGGCCAGGCTCTGGTTGCCGTGGCCCGAGGAGCCCGCTTCGGTGAACGAGCGCATGCCGAGCCGGACCGCCATGTCGACGGTCGGGGTGACCCCGACGGCCTGGATCAGCTTGACGAACGCGGTGTTCGGCGACGTGGCCAGCGCCTCGGTCACCGACATCGGCGACTTGTACCGGCCCGCGTTCTCGACGCAGTAGGTGGCGGGCGGGCATCCGCGCGCACCACCGTTACCCATGCCCCTTGCCTCGAACCGGCCGGGCACTTCCAGCTGGGCGTCGATGCCGAGCCCCTTCTCCATGGCCGCCGCGGTCGTGAAGACCTTGAAGATCGAACCCGCGCCGTCACCGACCATCGAGTACGGCTGCGGCTGCACCGTCTCGCTCGCGTCCCGGTTGAGGCCGTAGGTGCGACTGCTGGCCATCGCGAGTACCGGATGCGAATCCTGCCCCGGCGCGACCACGGACATGACCTCCGCGATGTTGTCCAGGTTCGGGTTCGCCGCATCGGTCACCGCGCGCTTCACCGAGTCCTGCACGGCCGGGTCGAGGGTGGTCTTGATCAGGTAGCCGCCTTTTTCGATCTGCTCGCGGCTGATGCCCGAATTGGCCAGGTACTGCAGCGCGTAGTCGCAGAAGAAGCCGCGGTCGTTGGCCGCGATGCAACCGCGCGGCAGGCCCTTGGGCTCCGGCAGCACGCCCAGCGGCTTGGTCTTGGCCTCGCGGAACTCCTCGGCGCGGCTGGGAATGTTCTGGATCATGGTGTCCAGCACCGTGTTGCGCCGGGCCAGCACGCCGTCCGGGTTGGTGTAGGGGTTCAGCTTGGACGAACTCTGCACCATGCCCGCCAGCATCGCGGCCTGCGACACGTTCAGCTCGGCCGCGTCGACGCCGAAGTAGGTCTTCGCGGCGTCCTGGATGCCGTAGGAGGAGTTTCCGAACGGGACGAGGTTGAGGTACCTGGTGAGGATCTCGTCCTTGGTCAGCTCACGGTCCAGCGTGAGCGCCATCCGGATCTCGCGGATCTTGCGGGCCGGGGTGGTCTCGATGGCGGCGCGGCGTTCGGCGTCGGTCTTGGCGACCACCAGCAGCTGGAAATTCTTCACGTACTGCTGATCCAGCGTCGACGCGCCCTGCTGCACCTCGCCGCTGGTGGTGTTGGTGAGGAATGCGCGCAGCGTGCCCTGCCAGTCGACGCCCTCGTGCTCGGCGAAGCGGCGGTCCTCGATGGACACGATCGCAAGTTTCATGTCATTGGAGATCCGGTCGCTGGGGACCTCGAATCGGCGCTGCTCGTACAGCCAGGCGATCGGATTGCCCGCCGCGTCGACCATGGTCGAGACCGCGGGCACCGTTCCCTCGACCAGCTCCGCGGAGACGTTGTCCACGGCGTCGGCGGCGCGGTTGGAGACGAACCCGAAGCCGCCGGCGAGCGGGAACAACAACCCGGCGACGAGCACGGAGGCCAGCACGCAGCTGCCGGCCAGGCGCGCGAGCGTATGTGTGATCGGCACCAATCAAGACTACGGGTTGCCATTCGGGCCTTCTTGGCGGCATTTGTCCGAAGCCCGGAACTGGTTGTTCGCGAACCGGAATGGGCGTGTCGCGCGATCGCACCCGGCGTGTCGCGCAAGGGCCCGCACGCAATCTGCCTGCCCGTCCTGTGCGCGCCCGGCTTTGCAGGGACGGACGTACCAAAAAATCTCGAGGTGGTCTTGCGCAAGCGCCATACCTTTACCTAGATTGAGAACCCAGTGTGATAGAGCTAACACTCAAAGTGGAATGTGGTGCACTTCGCAGCGGGGTTTGGGTGCTGCGCGGTGACAACGCGATTCTGGAGCGCCGTTGACCCGGTGTTCGGACTGCAAAGGGGCACACCAAATGCACATGACAACCCCCATCGCTCGATTGGACGTGGAGCAGGCCGAAGCAAGGATCGCCTGGGTAGCCCAGGCCCGATGCAAGGAAGTGGATCCCGATCAGTTGTTCGTCCGCGGCGCGGCGCAGCGCAAAGCGGCGACGATCTGCAGGCACTGCCCGGTGCTCATGCAGTGTGGTGCCGACGCCCTGGACAACCGCGTCGAGTTCGGTGTGTGGGGCGGCATGACGGAGCGGCAGCGCCGCGCCCTGTTGAAGCAGCACCCGGAAGTGACCTCGTGGGCCGATTTCTTCCAGGCCCAGCGCCAGCATCAAGTGGCGATGTAGTCCCGCTCAAACCGAAACGGAGCCCGCGCGAGCGGGCTCAGTTTCGTTTCAGGACCGATATTTTGTTCGAAGCAATAGCGGATACGCCTAAGTATCAGCGGTCGCGCGCGCCGTGCCGGTGAGCTGATCGCCGACCACGCGCAGCGCGTCGAGATCGGACACCTCGAACGGTAGCGCGGTGACCGAGACGATCGGCACGCGTGGGTGCGCGCCCGTGAAGCGGTGCAGCAGATGCTGCTCTCGCTTGTCGGTGGCGACCCGGCGGGCGTGCACTCGCAACACCGCCGCGGTGAGCGGATCGGATTCGGCCACCTGGTCGGCGGCGGTGAGCGCGTGATCGGCCGACAGCGAGCTCAGCACCGGATGCGTGCGGTTGAGCACCAGTCCCGCCAGCGGCATGCGCTCGGTGGAGAGGCGGTCGACGAAGAACGAAGCCTCCCGCAGCGCGTCCGGTTCCGGCGCCGCCACCACGAGGAAATGCGTGCCCGGCTTCGACAGCATCGCGAAGGTCCGCTCGGCCCGCTCCTGGAAGCCGCCGAACAGCGATTCCAGAGACTGCAGGAAGTTCGACGCGTCCTTGAGCATCTGCCCGCCCACGACGGTGGACACGCCACGCACGGCCAGGCTCATCGCGCCGGTCACCAACCGGGTCACGCCGCGGCCGGGAGCCATGATCACCCGGATCATCCGGCCGTTGAGGAAGTTGCCCAGCCGCTTGGGAGCGTCCAGGAAGTCGAGCGCGTTGCGCGAAGGCGGCGTGTCGACCACGATCAGGTCCCATTCGCCGCGGTGGGCCAACTGGCCCAGCTTCTCCATCGCCATGTACTCCTGTGTGCCGCCGAAGGACGAGGCGACCGTCTGATAGAAGGGATTGGCGAAGATCTGGTCGGCTTTGTCCCCGCTGGTGTGCTCGAGCACCATGTCGTCGAACGTGCGACGCATGTTGAGCATCATCGCGTACAGCTCGCCTTTGACCTCCGGACCGAGCGCCACCCGCTGCGGGTTGTTGCCGAGGTCGGCGACGCCCAGTGACTGGGCCAGCCTGCGCGCGGGGTCGATGGTGAGCACCACGACCTTGCGTCCCTCCTCGGCGGCGCGCAGCGCGATGGCGGCGGCGGTGGTGGTCTTGCCGACGCCACCGGAGCCGCAGCAGACCACCACGCGGGCGGAGGGATCGGCGATGATCCGCGAGACATCCAGCGGGGCAGCCGTGGGGTGGGTCGGCGTGCTCATCGGACTCCCTGTGCGGTGAGGTGTTCGGCTAGTTCGTACAGCCCGCCCAGATCCATCCCATCGGGCAGGGCGGGCAGGTAGAGCCGGGAGATGTCGACCTTGGCCAGTTCCTCGGCGCTGTCGTCCTGTGCTTGCAGCGTGGCGGAGTGCTCGATCGTTTCGGTGAGCAGGCCCTGGAAGTCGCTGTCGGAGAGGGTGATCCCGGCGGAGGCGAGGCCGGCGCGAACGGCGTCGGCGTCCAGATCGCCCCGGGCGGCCCGGACGCGCAGCTCGGGCGGGAGCTGGCCTTCGGTCGCGCGGTTCACGATGACGGTGCCGATGCGCAGGTCGGCGGCGGTGAGCTCGGCGACCGCGTCGGCCGTTTCCTGGACGGGCAGCGCCTCCAGCAGCGTGACCAGATGGATCAACGTCTGGTCGGAGTGCAGCAACTGCGAGACGCCCTCGGCCTGCGAGGCGATCGGCCCGCCCTTGGCCACCTCGGCCATGGCCTTGGTGACGTCGAGGAAGCCCGCGATCCGGCCGGTGGGCGGGGCGTCGACCACGATTTCGTCGTAGACCCGTTTGCAGGACTTGTCCGCGCGAACCGCGCACTCCTTGATCTTGCCGGTCAGGATGACGTCGCGCAGACCGGGCGCGATCGTGGTGACGAACTCGATGGCGCCCATCCGGCGCATCGCCCGTCCCGCGAAGCCGAGGTTGTAGAACATGTCGAGGTATTCGAGGAAAGCGTGCTCGATGTCCAGCGCCAGCGCGACGACTTCGCCGCCGCCGTCCGCGGTGGCGATCCGTGTCTCGGTCGGCGGCAGCGGCGGCAGATCGAACAGCTGCGCGATCGATTGCCTGCTCTCCACCTCGACCAACAGCACGCGCCGTCCGCCCGCGGCGAGCGCCAGCGCCAGCGCGGCGGCGACCGTCGACTTGCCCGTGCCCCCCTTACCGGAGACGTAGTGCAAGCGGGCCTGCTCAGCGCGCTTCGGCCACCCTGTGTCCAGTCCCGGCTCCGCCGAAAGCGGCACTGCTGTTGGTACTCCCACGCTCGCGAGCCTATAACTGGTCCGCCACTACGAGTCACCGGCCGTACCAGACGGGCCGATGAACGCCTGGTCACAGGCCATACCTGGGGTGCTACCCGCACCCGGCGAGTCGCCGATGCCCGTACGAAATCCGCCCTGCGCCGACCGGACCGGCCGTGATGCGGCCCAGGCCTTCGTTGCCTCCAGCGGCCCCGGCCAGACAGCCCTCGGCTTCCACGGTAGGCAAGACCGCATTGCCATTGCGGCCCTGGCCCGCGTCTTTCGTGGTGTCCGCGTCCGCAAGCGCGGACGCCGTCCCGGCCACACCAGCGATCAACCGCGAAATCCAGCTGACGCGGTGATCGCCCCAAGCCACCACACCGGCCCAACCACGGCTTCGAGCGAAGTGAGATGGCGCACTGCCCGTTCCTGACCCGCCTCGCCTCCGACCGGCCGCGCGCGCCAGCGACATCCCCCGCGGTGCGGCTGAAGAACCGAACCCCGAGTGCCGTGGCCCAGCACCTGTGCAACCACATCGGCCCAACTACCGGTTTCGAGCGAAGTGAGACCGAGCACGCGCCGTTCGCGGCCCGGCTCGCGTTTGCGTGGCCGCCGCGTCCGCGACGAAGTCGCCAGCGGCGGCCGCGCAAACGCGAGCCACCAAGGGGCCGCGAACACGCAGCGCCGAAGGCGCTGCAAATCGAACACAGCTACGCTCTCGCACATGAGTGATACGACCCTGTGGGAGTACGCGACCGTGCCGCTGCTGACGCACGCGACGAAGCAGATTCTCGACCAGTGGGGAGCCGACGGCTGGGAGCTGGTCACCGTGCTGCCCGGCCCGACCGGTGAGCAGCACGTCGCCTATCTCAAGCGGCCCAAGTAGAGGAGGGTGGGGCAGTGACCCAGTGGGAGAAGAACCTCGCCGAACTCGGCATCACCCTGCCGCCGGTCGTTGCTCCGGTCGCGGCTTACATTCCCGCGATCCGGACCGGGTCGCTCGTCTACACCTCCGGGCAGCTGCCGTTCGTGAACGGCCAGTTGTCCGCGGTCGGCAAGGTCGGCGCGGAGGTTTCGGTCGAGGCGGCCAAGGAGGCGGCCCGGCTGTGCGCGCTGAACGCGCTGGCCGCGGTGCACGACCTGGTCGGGTTGGACGCGGTGGTGCGCATTGTGAAGGTGGTCGGATTCGTCGCCTCGGCACCGGGATTCGGCGATCAGCCGGTGGTGATCAACGGTGCGTCGGAGTTCCTCGGTCAGGTCTTCGGTGACGCGGGCAGGCACGCGCGCTCAGCCGTCGGCGTCGCCGAACTCCCCCGCGACACCCCCGTCGAGGTCGAACTGATCGCCGAGGTGCGCTAGACCGGAAATACCGGCTCCGCTTCTATCCGAGGTTATGCGATGACATTGACACACCCCGCCTATGGGCAGCTCCGGCAGGTCACCGAGACGGCGGCGGTGCTACTCGCCGACAATCCGGGCCAGATGACCTTGGAGGGAACCAACACCTGGATCCTGCGCGCGCCCGGAGGCACGGACTGTGTGGTGGTGGACCCGGGGCCCAAGGACAAATCGCACTGCGCCGCGATCGCCGAAGCCACCGGCGGCCGGATCGCCCTCACTTTGGTCACCCACCGTCATCACGACCACACCGGCGGCATCGACCGCCTGGTCGAGCTGACCGGAACACCGGTGCGGGCCAAGGATTCCGCTTTCCTGCGCGGCTCGGATGTCCCGCTCGCCGACGGCGAGGTGATCGAGGCCGCGGGCCTGCGGATCACCGTGCTGGACACACCGGGCCACACCGGCGACTCGGTCAGTTTCGTCCTCGACGACGCGGTGCTGACCGGTGACACCATCCTCGGCTCGGGCACCACGGTGCTCGACTCCACCGACGGCACGCTGGCCGACTATCTGTCCTCGCTGGACCGGTTGGTCGAGGCGGGCAAGGGCAAAGCTTTGCTGCCCGCGCACGGCCCGGACCATCCGGACCTCCAGCCGGTCGCCCGCTACTACATCGCGCATCGGCACGAGCGTCTCGGTCAGGTGCGGGACGCACTGCGGACGCTCGGCCCGAATGCGGGTGCGATGGCGGTGGTGCGGAAGGTGTACTCCGACGTGGACAAGCGGTTGTGGCCGGCCGCGCGTAGTTCGGTGCAGGCGCAGCTGGAGTACCTGCGCGTGCACGGCTAGACGGAACGACACAACGCCGGGTTCAGTGGAGCGCTGAACCCGGCGTTCGCCGTATGAGGTCCGTTACCGCGCGCGGCGGGCGAGGCGCTCGGAGTCGGAGATGAGCACGCTCTTGCCCTCCAGACGCAGCCAGCCGCGATGCGCGAAGTCGGCGAGCGCCTTGTTCACGGTCTCGCGGGAGGCGCCGACCAGCTGTGCGATCTCCTCCTGGGTGAGGTCGTGGGTGACCCGCAGCGCGCCCGCCTCCTGGGTGCCGAAGCGCTGCGCGAGCTGCAGCAGCGCCTTGGCGACCCGGCCGGGGACGTCGGTGAAGATCAGATCGGCCAGGTTGTTGTTGGTCCGGCGCAGGCGGCGCGCGAGAACGCGCAGCAACTGCTCGGCGATCTCGGGTCGCTGATCGATCCAGGCCTTGAGGGCGTCGCGATCCATCGTCACCGCACGCACCTCGGTCACCGTGGTGGCGGTGGAGGTGCGCGGCCCCGGGTCGAAGATCGACAGTTCGCCGAACATGTCGGACGGGCCCATGATGGTCAGCAGGTTCTCGCGCCCGTCGGGCGAACGACGTCCGATCTTCACCTTGCCGGAGGTGATGATGTACAGCCGGTCGCCCGGCTCGCCCTCGTTGAAGATGACGTGGCCACGCGGGAAATCCACCGGTTGAAGTTGCTTGGCGAGGGCGGCCACCGCAGTGGGCTCGACGCCCTGGAAGATGCCTGCTCTGGCGAGGGCCTCGTCCACGAATGTGCTCCTTATGGGAAATGGCTCTGTACTGGACCGAAGCGACTCGGCCAACAGCGCAGTCTACGCGGCGTGCCTACAGGGTAGTGACGGACACCACGTAACGAGTGGATTGCGCGACGCTCGCGCCGCGTCAGCTCGCGCGAGCCACGTCCAGCTCCTCGCCGCGGGAGCGGCGCCTGCGCATACGGGCCACGGCGGCGGGGAGGCCGAGCTTCGTCAGCTCCTTCACCTCGGCGTTGCTTGCCTTGTCCAGGTACTGCTGAACCTCTTCGTCGGGTTCGAGAAGCTTGCGGAGCCGGTTCTCGACCCGCTCCATACCCAGTGCGAACAGCATCAACACCACTGGGAAGAGCACCACAGCGAGTCCTTGCATGACGAGCAGTAAACACCGTCGAGGTCTCAGATGGAACACGGCAACTGAACTGGAAGGGCAACGTTGTCCGCCGATTCCGTATGGTGGACGCGTGCGCGTCTCCCCCTCCACCGCCGCCGGGAACGGGCTTCCGGCCGGCTCCGAGCCCTCCGAAACGCCGCCGGCCACCGCTGCGGCTCCGAGACGGAAAACCAGGGCTCGACAGGCGGAAACCCGGCTCGGGCTGGTCCGCAGGGCACGCCGGATGAACCGCGAATTGGCGGCCGCTTTCCCCGATGCGCACTGCGAGCTCGATTTCACCACTCCGCTCGAATTGGCGGTCGCGACAATACTTTCCGCGCAGTGCACCGACGAGCGAGTGAATCTCACCACCCCCGCGCTGTTCGCCCGCTACCCGGATGCCCGCGCATATGCCGAGGCCAACCGGGCGGAGCTGGAGGAATACATCCGCCCGACCGGGTTCTTCCGGAACAAGGCCGCCTCACTGATCGGACTCGGCCAGGCACTGCTGGAGCGGTACGACGGTGAATTGCCTCACACACTGACCGAACTGGTCCAGCTGCCCGGCATCGGACGCAAGACCGCGAACGTCATCCTCGGTAACGCGTTCGGGGTGCCGGGCATCACAGTCGACACCCATTTCGGCCGCTTGGTGCGCCGCTGGGGATGGACCGACGAGGAAGATCCGGTGAAGGTCGAGCACATCGTCGGTGCGCTGATCGAGCGCAAGGACTGGACGATGCTCTCGCACCGCGTGATCTTCCACGGCCGGCGGGTCTGCCACTCCCGCAAGCCCGCCTGCGGCACGTGCGTGCTGGCCAAAGACTGCCCGTCGTTCGGGATCGGGCCGACCGATCCGGAGGCCGCGGCCAAACTGGTGAAAGGGCCGGAGCGGGAGCATCTGCTCGAGCTGGTGGGCCGGTGAGTTCGGAGCCCTCGGGCCGAAGGAGTACGGGTCATGCGTGGCGTTGGGCTCTTGCCGGGCTGATCGCGGTGCTGGCGCTGGCGGTCGCGGTGTGGCCGCGCGGCGACGACGGCGAGACGACGGGACCGCGGTCCACCTCCCTCGCCACCGGCGTTCCCGATGACCTGCGCGCGGCCGCCGGTCTGCCCGATTGCCCGAGCGCCGCCGCGACCGGGAACGGCCCGCTGGCCGGGATAACGCTCGAGTGCCTGGCGAACGGCAGGCCGGTCGACCTGGCCGCCGCGCTGGCGGGCAAGCCGGCCCTGCTGAACCTGTGGGCCTACTGGTGCGCACCGTGCGCCCAGGAGTTGCCGTATTTGCAGCAATACGCCCAACGCGCCGGAAACGCGATTACGGTGCTGACCGTGCACAGCGACCCTGATGAGGCAAAGGCCCTGTCCCGGCTGCGCGGACTGGACGTCCAGCTGCCCGGCGTGCTCGACGCCGACGCGCGGGTGCGCACGGCCGTCGGCGCCCCCGCCGTGCTGCCGATCTCGGTGCTGGTGCGGGCCGACGGCTCGGTCGCCGAGGTCGTGGTGCGCGCTTTCGAGGGGGTGGATGACATCGCGAACACGGTCGCGGGCAAGCTCGGAGTGGCCGCATGACGATGCGGATGGACAAATCAATGGTGGAGGTGTCGGTGCGGGCGGTCAGTCGGGGACGCATGCGCGGGGGAGGTGTGCGTTGACGATCGAGCTGCCGCGAGATCTTCCGGCGTGGCTGGCCCGCTCGGCGGAACCGGCCGCCGATGGTGCCGACACGTTGACCAGGGCGCGTGCGTTGCGCCGCGCCCTGACCGTGACCTCGAAACCGCGCCAAGCCGCCGTGCTCGTCTTGTTCGGCGGCTCACCGGAGGCGGACACGGACGCTCCGGGCGGACTGCCCGCCGACGCCGAAGTGCTGCTCACCCAGCGCGCGTCCACGATGCGCCAGCATCGCGGACAGGTCGCGTTCCCCGGCGGCGCGGTGGACCCGGAGGACGCCGGGCCGATCGACACCGCGCTGCGCGAGGCGTGCGAGGAGACCGGCCTGGACCGTTCGGGCGTCGAGCCGTTCGCGATGCTGCCGAAACTGTTCGTGCCGCCCTCCCGGTTCGACGTGACACCCGTCATCGCGTACTGGCGCACGCCGGGAGCGGTGCGGGTGGTGAACGAGAGTGAGACCGAACGGGTCGTGCGCGTCCCGCTGGCCCAGCTGCTCGATCCGGCGAATCGCTTCCTGGTCCGCAGCACCCTCGGCTATCAGAGCCCGGCGTTCCAGGTGGACGGAATGCTGGTCTGGGGTCTGACCGGCGGCATCCTGGCCGGGATCAGCAAGGCGTCGGGCTGGGATCGTGAGTGGGACCACGAGGACGTTCGTGACCTGGAGACCGCACTCGCCGCCGTGGGGATGACGTTATGAGCTCGTCGGCCTGGCTCGACATCGCCGTCGTGCTGCTCGCGCTGCTGGCCGCCTCCTCGGGGTGGCGGCAGGGCGCGGTGGCCTCCGCGCTGGCCTTTCTCGGCGTGGTGCTCGGCGCCGTCGCGGGCATCCTGATCGCGCCGCACATCCTGGTGCACGTCGACGAGGGCCGCACCAGAGTGCTCACCGGTGTGCTGCTGATCGTGGTGCTGGTGATCGTCGGCGAGGTCGCGGGCATGGTGCTCGGACGCGCCGCGCGCAGCGGCATGCGTCATCCGTTCACCCGCAGCGTGGACAGCGTGGTCGGCGCGGTGCTGCAGGCGGTCGCCGTGCTGGTCACCGCGTGGCTGCTGGCGCTGCCGCTGGCCACCTCGTCGCAGCCGGCCATCGCGACCGCGATCAACGGCTCGCGGGTGCTCGCCGACGTCAACGACGTCGCGCCGAATTGGTTGCGCAGGCTGCCCAACGAATTCTCCAAGCTGCTCAACACCTCCGGCTTGCCGGACGTGATCGGGCCGTTCGGGCGGGCGCCGATCGCGGCCGTCGAACCGCCTGATCCGAGTGTGCTGGCCAGCCCGGTCGCCGCGTCGCTGCAGCAGAGCGTGCTGCGCATCCGCGGGGTCGCCCCGAGTTGCCAGCGTGCGCTGGAAGGTTCCGGGTTCGTGATCGCGCCGGAGCGCGTGATGACCAACGCGCACGTCGTCGCGGGCACCACGAGCATCGATGTCGACACGGCATCCGGCTCGCTGCCCGCTTCGGTGGTGCTGTTCGACCCGTTCACCGACGTCGCGGTGCTCTCGGTGCCCGGGCTCACCGCTCCGGTCGTTCCCCAGGCGCCCGCGCCCGCCCGTTCCGGCGAGAGCGCCATCGTGCTCGGCTACCCGGGCGGTGGCCGGTACACGGCGAGCGCGGCACGGATCCGCGAGACCCTCGATCTGACCGGGCCGAACATCTACCGGGACGGAACGGTGAAGCGCGAGGTGTACACGGTGCGCGGACTCGTTCAAGCGGGCAATTCCGGTGGGCCGCTGGTGGATACGCAGGGACAGGTGCTCGGAGTCGTCTTCGGCGCCGCGGTGACCGACAACGACACCGGCTATGTCCTGACGCTCAACGAGGTCCGTTCCGAACTCGAGGCTTCGGAGCGTTCCGCAGGCCCGGTCGCCACCGGAGCATGTGTGCTCAGCTGATCTCGCCGTGCTCCTCGATTCAGGTCAGGAGCTTCGCGAGTTCTGCCGTGACCACGTCCGGGTTCTCCTGGTGCGCGAAATGGGCCGCGCCGGGGACCCGGACCAAGCGTCGTTGCGGTGACCATTCGTGCCCGCGACGGAACGTGGCGGGCAGGATGTAGGGGTCCAGGTCGCCGCGCATGGCGAGGACCGGGATGTGGACGGGGTCGCGCATGGTCGCCATGAAGCGGCGGCCGTCCGGCCGCCACTGGCTGCGGAAGGCCCAGCGCTGGTACTCCAGCGCGCAATGCGCGGCGCCGGGGATCTGGATGGCCGAGCGCATCCGCCGCGCCGTGTCCACGAATTCGGCGGAGCCGGACCAGCCCATGCTCACCCGCTGCCGCAGCAACCGTTCCACTTCGAAGCCGTCGGCGGTGGTCAGCAGACGCTCGCCGTACCGGGGCAGCTGATAGCGAAGGAAGTTCGGCAGCCAGGCCGAGCGCTGGCGGCGGTTGCGCAGTACCGAACTCTTCAGCGCCGACGGATGCGGCGAGCCGACCAGCGCGATGGAGCGAACCAGCCGCGGGTGCAGCACCGCGGTGGTCCAGCAGACCAGTCCGCCGTCGGCGTGCCCGACCAGCGTGGCCTCGGTGTAGCCGAGCGCCCGGATGAGCCCGGCGACGTCACCGGCGAGCGTCCAGCCGTCGTAACCACGCGGCGGCTTGTCGCTGTCGCCGTAACCGCGCAGGTCGACGGCCACGGTGCGATAGCCGAGTTCCGCCAGGCCGGTCAATTGGTGCCGCCACGACCACCAGAAGTCCGCGAAGCCGTGCAGCAGCACGACCAGCGGGGCATCGGACCGCTCGGGCGCCGCGTCCACGACATGGAATCGAATGCCGTTGGCGTGCACGTCCCGATGTGTCCACGGTCCGTCGTAACGGACGCTGGACGGATCCGGAAGCAAGTTCGCCGACACGGCGACCGAGCCTAGTAGCCGCCGTACCGGCTCGCGAAAGCGCGCCTAGGAAGTTTGCTTCTGCAGCGCGAGACGGTCGTCGTGCGCGGCCGCGCCCAGGCTGTGCGGCAGCACCGTGCGCGCCTGCTTGAGCGAGTCGATCGTCTTCTCCGGCGCGCGCAGTTTCTTCACCCGCCGGTATCCCAGGAACGCCAGCGCCGCGGTGGCCACGATCATCAGCAGGAAGACGATCAGGAAGGCCGCCCAGCGCGCCAGCCACACGTCGAGCAACTCGCCGAGGAAGAAGAAAAAGAAAAACGTGCTGAACAGCAGCACGGTGAGCGCGAGGATGAAGTAGACGCTGCCCTGCAGGCCCTTCTTGATCTCACCGGTGACCTCGGCCTTGGCCAGTTCGACCTCGGCGCGGACCAGGGTCGACATCTGCTCGGCGGCGTCGCGGACCAGGGTCCCGAAGCTCGCGGAGCCGAGTGGATCGGCGTCCGTGAGGGGAATGGAGGTGACCGTACGACCGCGCTCCGCGTCGTTCCCGTTACCGCCGTGGTTGAAACTCACTTGGTCGACCCTTCTCCCTGTCCCGGCACTGCTTCAACTCCCGTTCGATCGGCGGCGTTCCCGGTGCCCTCCGTGGTCACGCAGGCTACCGCCTCCGGACGGATCGCTCGCGCCGCCGTGCTGTTCACGTTGTAGCGCACGGGCGTCCCGCCGAGCCTGGTGGACACGCCCACGCCGCAACAGTAGCGCCGAACCGGCGAGCGACGCCGCCATTGATGTCACCAACACAGCGGCTTTCGCCAACTCGACGGCAGAGGCGTCCGCGACGTCGGCGAGCGCGAGTTCCGCCACCAGAAGGCTAACCGTGAAGCCGATCGCGCCGAGCACCGACAGGGCGAACATGTCCCGCCAGCCGAGTCCGCCGGGGCGCGTCGCGATGCCCAACCGGATTGCCACCCAGCTCATTCCGAAGATCCCGAGAGGCTTGCCCACCAGGAGCCCGAGAATCACCGCGAGCGCGAGCCGATCGGTGAACAACTCGCCGAAGACCGTGGGATTCAACGGCACTCCGGAGGCGAACAGGGCGAAGAGCGGGACGCACAGTCCGGCGGAGACCGGCTGGAAGAGGTGCTCGAGCCGGGCGGCGGGCGCTACACGTTCGCCGGGATCCGGGCGCACCCGCGTGAGCAGGCCGAGCGTGACACCGGCCAAGGTCGGATGGATGCCCGCCTCGTGCAGCGCGTACCAGGACACCAACGCCAGCGGGACGTAGAGCAACGGCGTGCGGATTCGCGCGTGTTGCGCCAGCGCCCACCCCGCGAAGCATCCGGCGGCGACGAGCAGCCACAGCAGCGATACCGCGGTGGTGAACAGCACGGCGATCAGGACGATCGCCATCAGGTCGTCGACTACGGCGAGGCTGAGCAGGAACACTCGCGCACCCGCTGGGATGCGCGAACCGGTCAGCGCGAGCACGGCGAGCGCGAACGCGATGTCGGTGGCGACGGGAATGGCCCAGCCGCGGTCCATGCCAGGTATGCCGAACCCGACGACCGCCGCGATCAGCGCGGGGGTCACCACACCGCCGATCGCCGCGATGACGGGCAGCGTTGCGCGTCTGCGGTCGGCCAGCTCGCCGACGACCAGTTCGCGTTTGAGTTCCAGCCCGGCGACGAAGAAGAACACCGCGAGCAGACCGTCGGCGGCCCATTCGGCCAGGGTCAGCTGCAGGTGCAACGGCGGGATCGCGACGACCGTTCGGGTCATCGACAGATAACTCGCTCCCCATGGCGAGTTCACCCACAGCAACGCGGTCGCGGCCGCGATCAGAAGCAGTGCGCCGCCGACGGTTTCCGTGCGGAGGTAGCGGGTTAGTTCCGAGCGCACTTGCGTGATCACGGGAAACCTTTCGGGCGGTGGGCAGCCGGCGCGGAGGCGGCACCCACCGGAATCGGCTCTACGGATGCGCGACCGCTCGCCGACCAGACTTCCCGGCACACCGTACGCAATCTTAACGGGTGCGGCCGGTGACGGATCCCGCCACCGGCCGCGCTCGGTGTCTGGCGGTCAGTCCTTGCCCGCTCGGATCGCCTCGAAGACGCTCGGGTCCACCAGGGTGGAGGTGTCGCCGAGTTCGCGTCCTTCGGCGACGTCGCGCAGGAGGCGGCGCATGATTTTGCCGCTGCGGGTTTTGGGGAGTTCGGGGACGATGTGGATTTCTCGGGGTCGGGCGATGGGGCTGATTTCGCGGGCGACTTCGGTTTTGAGGTCGTCGATCAGTGTGGTTCCGGTGTTGTGGGCTTGGGCGGTGAGGATGACGAAGGCGACGATGCCTTGGCCGGTGGTGGGGTCGGTGGCGCCGACGACGGCGGCTTCGGCGACGGTGTGGTGGCCGACGAGGGCGGATTCGACTTCGGCGGTGGAGATTCGGTGGCCGGAGACGTTCATGACGTCGTCGACGCGGCCGAGGACCCACAGGTCGCCGTCGGTGTCGAGTTTGGCGCCGTCGCCTGCGAAGTACCAGCCTTGTTCGGCGAAACGTTCCCAGTAGGTCTCCTGGAACCGCTGCGGGTCGCCCCAGATGCCGCGCAGCATGGACGGCCACGGCTGGTCGAGCACCAGCAATCCCGTGCTGTCGGAGCCGAGTTCGCCGCCGTCCTCGTCCACCACTCGCGCCGAGATGCCCGGCAGGGGGGTCATGGCTGCGCCGGGTTTGGCGGCGGTGACGCCGGGTAGCGGGGAGATCATGATGGCGCCGGTCTCGGTCTGCCACCAGGTGTCCACGATGGGCGTGCGATTGCCGCCGATGACCTCGCGGTACCAGCGCCAGGCTTCGGGGTTGATGGGCTCGCCCACCGAACCGAGCAGCCGTAGCGACGACAGATCATGGGCATCCGGGATGTGCCTGCCCCATTTCATGAACGTGCGCACCAGGGTGGGCGCCGTGTAATAGATGGTGACGCCGTACTTTTCGATGATCTCGAAATGCCGATGCTCGTCGGGTGAATTCGGGG
>NZ_BAFP01000005.1 GCF_000308455.1 Nocardia abscessus NBRC 100374
GGCTGGAGGGACTCCGTCCGGTGTTGCCTATACGGATCGGGAGAACGGCGGGGCCGCGGTGTCCTTCGCGGAACGGACGAAGGTGAGTTCGCTGCCGTCTCGCCCCACCCGCGGCCATTCGATGCCCAGCGTGGGATCGAACGCATCGACGTCGTGGTCGAATTCGGGCTGGTATTCCAGCGAGCACAGGTAGGTGACCGTCGATCCGTCCTCCAGGGAGAGGATCGCGTGGCCCAGTCCTTCGGACAGGAAGACCGAGCGCCGGTCGACGTCGTCGAGCAGCACGCTGTCCCAGCGCCCGTAGGTCGGCGAGCCGGGGCGCAGGTCCACCACCACGTCGAGGAACGCGCCACGCACGCAGGTCACGTACTTGGCCTGACCGGGCGGGTCCTCGGTGTAGTGGATGCCGCGCAGCACACCGGCCGCCGAGACCGAGCAGTTCACCTGCCGCAGGTCGAACGCCCGCCCGGTCGCCTTCTCGAACTCCGAGGCCTTGAACCCCTCGAGGAACATGCCGCGATCGTCGCCGTGCTGACGCGGGGTGATCACCCAGGCGCCGGGCACGGCGAGTTCCCGGAACTCCATGCTCACCAGTCCCGTCCGCGTTCGAGCAGATCGAGCAGGTAGCGGCCGTAACCGGAGCGGACAAGCGGTTCGGCGAGCGCGCACAGCTGCTCGTCGTCGATGTAGCCCATCCGCCAGGCCACCTCCTCGGGGACGCCGATCTTCAGGCCCTGTCGCTCTTCGATCGTGCGTACGTAATTGGCCGCGTCCAGCAGCGAATCGAAGGTGCCGGTGTCCAGCCAGGCCGTGCCGCGGGCCAGCACGTCCACGCTCAGCCGATCCTGTTGCAGGTAGGCGCGATTGATGTCGGTGATCTCGTATTCGCCGCGCGCCGAGGGTTGCAGCGAGCGGGCGATCTCCACCACGTCGTTGTCGTAGAAGTACAGCCCGGGAATGGCGTAATTGGACCGCGGCGCCTTGGGCTTCTCCTCGATGGACACCGCGCGCCCCTCGGTGAACTCCACGACGCCGTAGGCGGTCGGGTCCGACACCCAGTAGGCGAACACCGCGCCGCCGTCGATCTCGTGGAAGCGGTGCAGACTGGTGCCGAGGCCGGGCCCGTGAAAGATGTTGTCGCCGAGCACCAAGGCGGCGCAATCGGTGCCGATGTGGTCGGCGCCGAGGACGAATGCCCTGGCCAAGCCGTCCGGCTCGGGCTGAACCACGTAGCTGAGCGACAGGCCGAACTGCGCGCCGTCGCCGAGCAGCCGCCGGAACGCCGCCGCGTCCTCGGGCGTGGTGATCACCAGGATGTCCCTGATCCCCGCGAGCATCAGCGTGGAGAGGGGGTAGTAGACCATGGGTTTGTCGTAGACCGGGACCAGCTGCTTGCTCACCCCGCGCGTGATCGGGTGCAACCGGGAGCCGGTGCCGCCCGCCAAGATGATTCCGCGCATGCATGGAGTCTGCCAGTTTCCCGGCGCCGGGATTCGGTGAGGTTCCGACTAGTCCTCGATTCGGTCACGGGCGTTTCGCTACGGCCGGTATCGGGCGATTCTGTTGCATAGGTCACGATGCTCATGGTGTTCTGAAAAGACACTGTGTGAGATGTCAGCGCCGACACCTCGCCTGGGCGATCTCGGTCCGGTCGTGAATCGGCGCGCCAGGTTGAGGTAGGTGCGCGATGGCGACCAGACACGGCGAGCCCGGCGTGGTGATGAATCCGAAGGGCCCCAGCGCGCAATCGCGCCTGCTGCTGGCCACCTGTATGGGCGTGGTGCGGCCGGTGCTGCGCACGTTCCCGGTCACCAGGACGACCATTCCTCTCGGCGCCGCCACAGTGAACGGGCTGGCGCGGTTGCGTCCGCGGCCGCACGGCATCGATCGGGAGCAGGTTTCGCTGCACGGTATCCGCCTGGAGATCCTCCGTCCGGCCGGTGCGGGGCGGGCGCTGCGTCACGGCGCGGTGCTGTACATGCACGGCGGTGGCTTCGCGATCTGCGACACCTGCAGCCACCGTCCGGTCGCGGCGAGCCTGGCCCGCCGTACCGGGCTGCCGGTGATCAACGTCGAGTACCGCCAGCTGCCCGGCTCCCGCATCACGGAGTCGGTGCAGGACTGTCTGTCGGCCTACCGCTGGCTGCTGCGCCACGGCGCGGATCCGGCGCGGATCGTCTTCGCGGGCGACTCCGCGGGCGGATTCCTCGCCTTCGCGACCGCCCTGCTGGCCCTGGAGTCGGGACTGCCCGCGCCGGCCGGGTTGGTCGGTCTGAGCCCGCTGCTGGACCTGGACTACGGAGCGAAGCGGGACTATGTGAACGTCACGCGCGATCCGTACATCCCGCTGTCGGCGTTGGAGGCGGTGGTGCGCATCGGCGCCGAGGTCGACGGGATGCTCGATCCGAGCCTGTCGCCGGTCAACGCGGTCCTCGCCGGGCTGCCTCCGGTGCTGTTGATCGCCGCCGAGGACGAGGTGTTGCGGTTCGACTCCGAGTTGATGGCACAGCGGCTCACCGCGGCGGGCGTCCCGAACGCGCTGGAGCTGTGGCGCGGCCAGGTGCACGCCTTCATGAGCATCGCGCCGGGCCTGCCGGAGAGCAGGGCGGCGCTGGCGCGGGTTTCGCGGTTCGTGCGGGCCCGTATCGAGGACGACCAGCAGGCACGGACGGCTTGACCGTCCGGCCCTTCGAGGCGAGCCTCGTTCCGCATCAGCCGGGACGGGGCTCGCGTCCTGTGTGGGCTCCGCGGTTTCGATGCTGTCGCTGCGGGCGACGGCTCCGGTGCGCGACCGCTATTAATTCCGATCCGAAGTTATCTGGCCTTGATAGTGCAGCTCAGCGGTGGGCAACGCTTATTAGTTCCATATAGTTCAGCATTTGTTCACTATCCGGAGGGGGTAAACAACGGAAGCCCCGCCCACGCAGCAGCGCGGGCGGGGCTTCCGATTTTCGATTCAGTTGTATGCGTTCAGTGCCGACTACTTGGCGGGCGGGTTGAACGGCTGGTTGATGGTGGTGAAGTACTGGATCGCAGCGCCGATCGCGACCGGAGCGGTGACCAGCAGCTGGCCCGCGAGGGTGCCCAGGGCGCCGACGGCGATGATGCCGCCGAGGCAGCCGATGGCCGCGGCCGGGATGAACGCGCCGAACAGGCCGATGATGGCCGCCGAGGCGACGGTGGCGCCGGCGATGCCGCCGAGCACGCAGCCCACTGCGGCGCCGCTGAGGCCGCCGACCAGGGTGCCGATGGAGGCGCCGGTCGAGATGGTGTCCTTCATGCGGTTGAAGGCGGCCGTCTCACGGTCGTACTCGGTCTTCCACGGCGCCTTGTCCTCGAAGGGGAGGGCGACCGGCTTGTAGGTCGCGTGCGCCATGTCGAACTGCGGGGTCAGGGTGGCGGTGCGGTCCGCGATCTCGGCAGCGATCGGGAACTCGAAGTCGTCCACACGGAAGGTCAGCGGCATGCCGGTCAGCACGTCGCCGTTGGCGGCCTTGACCTTGAAGGTGCCATCCTCGACGACCATGGAACCGGCATCGGTCGTGATGATGGACTGGGTGTCGGTCGCGTGGGCGGTGAAGTTCACCGCGCCATCGGCCTCGGGGGCCGGAGCCGCGTTCACGGTGCCGGCGGTGACGCCAAGAGCGGCGATCAGCAGTGCCGACGTCGCGGCGAATTTCCTCATCAGCATTTTGTTTGGAACCTCGATTGGGACGTTCGGAGGGGACTAGATGAGCAAAATCTAGAGCAGCTAACGCGTGGTGAACCCGTTGTGACTATTTATTCAAATTTTGTTCACCGTCGAGACTTGCGGCTTGGTGGGGTCGCGGAAATGTGGGCGATGACCGGGGTTTTCCCCGACAAATCAATCCGGAAGTTCTTCTGGCTGGGAAGTCAATGAGACGAAGGTCACAGATCGAAAATCTGGAGTGGCCCTCGGCCGCATCGGATTTCGAGTCCGTCGCCGGGGCGCACCGGACCCACGTAGAGTCATGGGGTGCGATTGCTCGTCACCGGTGGCGCCGGTTTCATCGGCGCGAACTTCGTCCAGCAGACCGTGTCCGACCATCCGGATACGACCGTCACCGTCCTCGACGCTCTGACCTATGCGGGGAACCGGGCCTCGCTGGCCCCGGTGGCCGACCGCGTCGACTTCGTGCACGGGGACATCGCCGACCTGGACCTGGTCGACGAACTGGTCAGCGGCGTGGACGCGGTGGTGCACTTCGCCGCCGAGTCGCACAACGACAACTCCCTCGCCGAGCCGTGGCCGTTCGTGCAGACCAATATCGTCGGCACCTATTCGCTGCTGCAGGCCGTGCGCAGGCACGACGTGCGCTACCACCACGTCTCGACCGACGAGGTCTACGGCGACCTGACCCCGGACGACCCGGCGTTCACCGAGACCACCCCGTACAACCCGTCCAGCCCCTACTCGGCCACCAAGGCCTCGAGCGATCTGCTGGTGCGTGCCTGGACCCGCTCGTTCGGCGTGCGGGCCACCCTCTCCAATTGCAGCAATAACTACGGTCCCTACCAGCATGTTGAGAAGTTCATCCCGCGTCAGATCACCAACCTGATCGACGGGATGCGCCCCCGGCTCTACGGCGCGGGACACCAGGTGCGCGACTGGATTCACGTCGAGGACCACAATCGCGCCGTGTGGGAGATCCTGCGGCGCGGCCGGATCGGGCAGACCTACCTGATCGGCGCCGACGGTGAACTCGACAACAAGTCCGTGGTGCGGATGATCCTCGCGGAGTTCGGCCGCGACCCCGACGATTTCGACCACGTCACCGACCGGCCCGGTCACGACCAGCGCTACGCGATCGACGCGACCTTGCTGCGCGCCGAACTCGGCTGGCGCCCGCGCTACGCCGACTTCCGCGCCGGACTGGCGGCGACCGTCCAGTGGTACCGGGACAACGAAGACTGGTGGCGCCCGTACAAGGCCGACACCGAGCGGGCCTACCTCGCGGCCGGCGAGCGGACGCTCAGCGCGGCGGGGGACTGAGACGGCGGCGGCGCCCCGGGTACCAGCCCCGCGGCGCCGCGATCGAATTCCTTCTCGCTCAACCCCACACGACGGTGTAGTACTTCGCCGCCGCCGCGACCAGGGCCACACTCGACGCCACCAGCACGGTGACGGCCGGGCCCACCGACGGGGTCTTCCCCGCGGAATCGGTGAGCCGCAAGGGCATCCAGCGCAGCAGCACCGCGAGCGTGACCATCGCCAGCGGCACGAAGTAGCGGCCCTGCACGCCGTCGACGATGTAGTAGCCGACCGGCGTGAACGACATGTAGAGCGTCACGTAGATCATCGCGACGCTCGCGGCCATGGTGAGCGCGACGATCAGCGTGCGACGGAAAGCCGGGGCGGTCATCCGCTCGGCGACGCCGAGGCTCACCGCGAACGCCAGCAGGCAGGCCAGCATCGAGAGGGCGGGCACGTCGACGTAAGCGAAGCCGAGTTCACCGAAGAACTGGCTGAACCAACGCTGGTCGCGCAGCGCGATGCTCTCGCCGAACACGTGCACGAACTCCGGCGGATCACGCAGGATGCCGCTGAGCTGATCGCCGGGACGCACCGAGTGCCACTGGTGCGGCGGCCGCATCAGGCCCATGCCGTCGCCGGTCGGCGACGCGATCTTCATCCACACCGCGAAGGCGAGCGCACCCGTCGCGGCGATGACCCAGGGAATCCCGCGCCGCCAGCCGCTGAACCCGAACCGGTCCGCGGGCACCAGGGCCACCAGCAGTGCGAGCAGCACGTAGGTCGGCTTGCTCACCGGCAGCAGGATCGTCGCGGCCAGCAGCGCGCCGATCTCCAGCCGGCCCAGGCGCTCGCCGAGGAACATGGCTTTCACCAGCAGCGCGGAGACCAGGATGGCCAGTGCGTTGGTCATCGTGTCGGCGGTGACGGTGCCGGCCTGGAACACCGCGATCGGCAGCACGGCGACGGTGAACGCCAGCCACTGCACCCGGTGCGCGCGCAGTGCGTACAGGCCGAACCCGACCACCGTGAGGTAGGCGAGAAGTCCGGCGAGCCGGGTGAGCAGGAGCAGACCGCCCACGTCGAGCCCGAAGAGTTCGCCGAGCCGGATGCCGATGGCCGCCGGGATATAGGGGACCGGCGAGTAGGCGGCGGTGTTGGTGAACCAGACGGGTTCGGTGGCGTCCGAGACCGCGGTGCCGGTCAACTGGTCGTAGCGGGCCGGGTCGCCCACCATCGGGTCCGGCTCGTCCGGGTTGGTGGTGTAGTCCTTCAGCGCGTAGCCCATCAGCGCGGTGATGCTGGACGGGACGTCGCCGCCGTAGGCGATGCCGCGATCGTCGTGGATCCGCTGGGGCAGGAACCCGCCGTGCGCGACCTGGTAGGCGCGGCCGAACTGGGTGATCTCGTCGTGGCCCCAGAACGGTGGGGTGAGGACGGTGAACAGCGCGCCGAAGATCGTCGCCAGCAGGGTGAAGGCGATCGTCGCCCCGCCCAGCCGCGCCACCATGCGGCCCGCGAAGCCTTTCGCGGACCGGTCCGTGCCGGGAGCGGTCGCCGCCTCGGCGTCGACCGCGGGTAGCGGTGCGGTGTCGGTCGCGGGTAGCGGCGCCGTATCAGTGGGCTCGTCCAGATCCTTGTCCGGCGTCGCGGTCGGATCCGCCGATGTCGTCAACGCCCGGCCTCGGCGTCACGGGCGGCGCCGTTGCCGGTGATCCGCGGGTCGTCCGCGCCCACCGCGGTGTAGCGCAGGTAGACCAGGCGCGCGGCCTCGTGGCGGGAGCGCCGGATGCCGTCGAGGATCAGGCCCGCGGTCCAGGCGAGGCTGCCCAGCAGCAGCAGTGTGAAGCCGAGGAACAGCGTCGGGAAGCGGGGCACCTCATGGGTGTTGTAGAACTCGACGACGATCGGGATGGTCAGGATGATCGAGACCAGCCAGCTCAGCGTGCCGAACAGACCGTAGAACGCGACCGGCCGCTCGTGCCGGGCCAGCCCGACGATCAGGGCCAGGATCTTGAACCCGTCGTGGTAGGTGCGCAGCTTGCTCTCGCTGCCCGCGGGGCGATCCCGGAAGCCGACGGGCACCGCCGTCTTCGGCACCCGCAGATGCAGCGAGTGCACAGTGAGCTCGGTCTCGATCTCGAACTCGCGGGACACGGCGGGAAAGCTCTTCACGAAACGGCGGGAGAACACCCGGAAGCCGGAGAGCATGTCCTCGACGTTCTCGCCGAACACTTTCCCGACCACGCCGTTGAGCACCTTGTTGCCGGTTTCGTGTCCCGCGCGATAGGCCGAGCCGCTCTCGTCCTGCTTGCGCACGCCGAGCACGTGATCGTAGGGCCCGTCCAACAGCGTCTTGATCATCAGCGGCGCGGCGGACGCCTCGTAGGTGTCGTCGCCGTCGATCATCAAGTACACGTCGGCCTCGATGTCGGCGAAGGCGCGGCGCACCACATTGCCCTTGCCCTTGGTGTGCTCGTGACGCACGATCGCTCCGGCCTCGCGGGCACGCTCGGCGGTCGTGTCCGTGCTCAGATTGTCGTAGACGTAGACGACGATTCCCGGCACGGCGGCCTGCAGATCGGCCACGACCTTGGCGACCGAAGCCTCTTCGTTGTGACACGGAACCACGGCGGCAATACGGAGCTCGGTGGAGTCCACCCGGGTCAATCCTCGCGATCGGTGAATGTGGGAACACGGGGAGGGTACAGGGAACTCACAGCCTGTGCGTGGCCGACCTCACCGTGCGCGGGAGCGGTTTTTCCCGTCGTGGGCGGTTCCCCGAGCCTGCGGTACCGTCGGGCGGTGCCATCCAGTGAGTCCACCGCATCCGCGGGCGAGTCAGTGACGCCGGAGACCGGAACGGTCGTTCGCAGAGTGCTCACCGCGCTGCGCAGAGGCGGGGCTTTCCTGGTGGTCGGCGCGATCGGGTTCCTGGTGGACGCGGGCACGTACAACCTCCTGGTCTTCTGGGGTGGCGAGGGCGTGCTCTATCACTACCCACTACCGGCCAAGATCATCGCGATCGCGGTGGCGACGGTGGTGACCTATTTCGGCAACAAATGGTGGACCTTCGCGCACAAACAGACCGACAATCCCGGGCGCGAGTACCTCCTCTACGCCGTGTTCAATGTCGTGGCGATCGGCCTGCAACTGGGCTGTCTCGGCTTTTCCCGCTACCTGCTCGACCTGTCCAGCCCACTGTCGGACAACATCTCCGGTACGTTGATCGGGCAGATCGTGGCCGTGGTGTTCCGGTACTGGGCCTACGACAAATTCGTCTTCACCGGGGCGCGCGCGGGCACTGGCAGCACCACCGACAACGAATCGGCGAACGTTTAGCAATGGTTCGACCACACGTCGGCGTGGCCGCACGGCGGGCAAGCGCGCACAGCGGTTGATATCCTCACCCCCGCCGTGAAGGCATCGAGGGGCGTGTCCGTCCCGTCCGGCACAATGAGAATTTCGAGGATTTCATGGATCAGTCGGCTATCGAGGCCGTTACCGAAACAAACGATCGCTCGACGGCCGCTGAGGCGCCTGCCGCGCTGCGCGCCGACCATCGGGCGCCGGACCGGCTCGTCTTACAGCGCGGCATCTTCACCGGCCCGTCGGCGAAGGTGAGCGACGAGCTGTACGCCGTGGTGAAGGGTGGCGCGCACCGGGAGCGCCAGACGCTGCGGTTGGACAAGGGCGCGACCGCGCACACCAACACCTACTTCGGCCGGTTCGCCGCCAGTTACTGGCAGCGCTGGACCACGGTCACCGAAGTTCGGGTCACCATGGTGCTCGACGTGGTCGCCAAGGCGAAGATTCGGCTGGTGGCCTCCGACATCGCGGGTCACCGGCGGATCATCGATACCGCGCGGGTCGACACCGGCGGCTCGGTGACGCTGTCCGCCCCGCTCGACCAGTACGTCGACGGCGGCGCGCTGTGGCTGGAATTCGACGCCATCGGCGGCGCGCTCGGCATCGCGGAGCTGACCTGGACCGCCGTCGCGCCGGAGCGGGTGCGCCCGGTCGCCATCGCCATCTGCACCTTCAACCGCGCCGCGGACTGCGCCGAGACTGTCGCGGCGCTGGCCTCCGATCCGACCGTGCTGGCCGCGATCGACGCGGTGTACGTCGTCGACCAGGGCACCGATCTGGTGGAGAACCGGCCGCGCTACCAGGAGGTCGCCCCGGTCTTCGGCGAGAAGCTGCGCTATCTGCGCCAGCCGAACCTCGGCGGTGCGGGCGGTTTCACCCGCGGGCTCTACGAGGTGTCCGCGGTGAACGAGCACGCCGACGTCATCCTGATGGACGACGACATTCTGTGCGAACCGGAGACCGTGCTGCGGCTCAACGCGTTCGCCAACCTGACGGTGGAACCGACCCTGGTCGGCGCGCAGATGCTGTTCCTGCTCAACCCCGACTACCTGAACGTCGGCGCCGAGGAGGTGCACCTGCACCGGCTGCGGCACGGCCAGAAGGTGTCGAAGGCGCTGCGCAACACGAGCATGTTGAAGAAGAACCAGGAGCGCCGCGTGGACGCGGGCTACAACGCCTGGTGGACCTGCCTGATCCCGGCCGAGGTGGTCGCGAAGATCGGCCTGCCGATCCCGATCTTCTTCCAGTGGGACGACGTGGAGTACGGCATCCGGGCGCGCGAGCACGGTTTCGTCACCGTCACGCTGCCCAACGCCGCGGTGTGGCACGCCGACTTCTACTGGAAGGACTACGACGACTGGGCGCGCTACTTCAGCACGCGTAATTCGCTGATCGTCGGTTCACTGCACGCGGAGCTGGACGGGAAGGAGATCACCCGCAAACTGTTCCGGGAGATGTCCGAACAGCTGGTCGCGATGCAGTACGGCCTGGTGCACACCACTTTGCAGGGCATCGAGGACTTCTTGAAGGGTCCGCAGGTATTGCGGGACGGCGGTATCGAAGCGCTGGCCGCCGCGCGCACCAGCCGGGCCGACTACCCCGAGACGATCAAGCACCCCGCGGCGACGCCGCCGGTCCGCTCGGCGGACATCCAATTGCGCCGCGCCGGTGGGGAGCCCAGCCGCGTGCTACTGGTGCTGATCAAGCGCGCGATCAATCAGTGGCTGGGCCGCACCCAGCACGGCATCATCGGCGTCACCAGGGAAGACGCCTACTGGTGGCACGTCTCGCTGTTCGACCACGTGGTAGTCACCGACGCCTCGCAGTCCGGCGTCCGGGTGCGCAGGCGCGACAAGGCCCGCGCGCGTCAGCTGCTGCGCCGGATGGTGCGGGTGCTGCGCCGACTGCGCCGGGAACTGCCCGCCTTGCAGGCGCAGTACCGCGCCGCCATCCCGGAACTGACCAGCCGCGAGAACTGGGAGCGGTTGTACGGGATCGAGGATTTTAAGCGCGACAGCTGATTTCGTTGGTACATGGGTAACTCATGGGGGACGGGCCAACTGGCCCGTCCCCCACTTCCAGCCGCCAACGCTGCCGTCGCGGCACCGGAGTCCGGCCTGAAGACGCGCAGAGGCCTACAGAAACAGGTCAGTGGTCAGTTCGCCGTCGCCGGGCGTGACGCGGTACTTGTCCAGATCGGTGATGCCGTGGGCGGCCAGCACGTCGTCATCGATGAAGAAATTGCCGCTTGTCTCCTTGGCGGGTGAGGTGAGCACCAAGTAGGCGGCGTCGGCGTAGATGTCGGGGGTGCGCGAGGTGGAGATCATCTCCTCGCCACCGAGCAGGTTCTTCACCGCGGCCGTGGCGATGGTGGTGCGCGGCCACAGCGAGTTGACGCCGATGCCGTCGCCCTTGAGTTCCTCGGCCAGTCCCAGCGTGGTCAGCGACATGCCGTACTTGGCGATGGTGTAGCCCAGCGCCATGCCCGCCCACTTCGGGTCGAGGTTCAACGGCGGGGACAGGGTGAGGATGTGCGGATTGCGCCCGGCCTTCGCCGATTCGCGCAGATGCGGGATGCTCAGCTTGGACAGCAGGAAGCTGCCCCGGCAGTTGATGTCCTGCATCAGGTCGTACTTCTTCATCGGCAGTGCGTCGGTGGGGGACAGGTCGATCGCGGAGGCGTTGTTCACCACGATGTCGATGCCGCCGAAGCGCTCGACCGTCCGGCGCACCGCCTCGGCCACCGACTCGTCGATGCGGACATCGCCCACGAACGGCAATACCTGCCCGCCCGCCGCCTCGAGTTCCGCGGCGGCGGTGTGAATCGTGCCGGGCAGCTTGGGGTGCGGTTGGTCGGTCTTCGCGATCAGGGTGACGTTCGCGCCGTCGGCCGCGGCCCGTTTGGCGATCTCCAGCCCGATGCCGCGACTGCCGCCGGACATGATCATCGTCCGGCCCGCTAGCGGCTTGGATCCCGGTTCCGTCATGTGACCTGCTCCTTCGTTTCCGCCACAGGCGGCAGCCCGCGGCTGTACGCGCTTGCAGACTAAGCGTAAACCTCGTCCCTATGCAACCAGTTGCATAGGGTGTGCGAAGAGAGGGCACCGGCGTGCCGGTGCCCTCCTCCCGACTCAGATCGTGGCGATGAGCAGGATGTTCAGCAGGAACATCAGTCCGACCAGGGCCCAGACGATGTACAGGAACAGCATGCCCGGCGCCTTCTGTGGAACCGGTCCGATCGCGCCGTTGAGGAAGATCACCACGGGGGCCTTGTAGTAGAACCGGGTGGCCTGTCCGTCGGCGATCGGCACGGTCACGTTCGCCGGACCCATGTCGAACAACCACGGAGTGGTGACCCGGACGTGGTACTGCCCGGGGCCGACCGGGATGTGGTTGGCTCCCCAGCGGGTGTTGGGCACCCGCTGGCCGTTGACCAGGATCTTCGGCTTGGTCAGCGCGAGCAGGAACGCCCAGACCGAGTACGAGGCATCGATGGTGATGCCAGGCGGGTCGGTGGGCTGGCCGTAACCCTGCTGCGGAGCGAACTGCTGCGGCTGCCCGTACGGTTGCGGCTGCCCGAACTGCTGCGGCGCACCATATGGCTGCGGCTGGCCGTGTTGCGGTGCGGGCTGGCCGAACTGGGGCTGCCCGTACGGCTGCTGGCCGACCTGGGGTTGGGCGAGATGCGGTTGGCTCGGATGCTGCCCCGCGGGCGGCGCGTACTGCGCGGGCGCCTGCGGAGGCGGGTACTGCCCGACGGGCGGCTGCTGACCGAACGCCGGCTGCCCAGGCCATTGCCCGGGCTGCTGGCCGTGTGGCGGATACCCGCCTGGATGACTCATCTATCCCTCCCAGATAGCGAACGATGCGAGGGGCACCCTACCGTGCCCCCGTTCGGTCAGCGTCGCGAGTTCTTTTCCCGGAACATCTTGCGGTGCTGCTTGGTGATGTCCCGCCAGGCCCGTTCCCGTTCGGCCTGCAGCCGTTTGTCGGTGCGCGCCTGCATCCACTCGTTCTCCCGCGCCAGCTTGTTGTAGCTGTCGAGCCTGCGTTGGGTGAGTTCGCCGTCCTCGATCGCCGCCCGCACCGCGCAGCCCGGTTCGCCGCGGTGCGCGCAGTCGCCGAAACGGCACTGCGCGGCAAGGGATTCGATGTCGCTGAAGGTTTTCTCGATGCCTTCGGTGGCATCCCACAGCCCGATGCCGCGCAGCCCTGGCGTATCGATCAGGGTGCCGCCCCCTGGCAGTGGGCGCAGTTCCCGGTGCACCGTGGTGTGCCTGCCTTTCTTGTCCGCGTCGCGGACCGCATTGGTGGCGAAGATCTCCGCGCCGAGCAGCGCGTTGGCGAGGGTGGACTTCCCAGCACCGGAGGGTCCGAGCAGCGCGACGGTGCCGTCGAGCATCGCGGTGAGCACCTCGAGTCCCAGGCCGGTGTTCGCGCTCACCTCGAGTACGGCAGCGCCCGGCGCGACGGCGCGCACCTCGTCGAGCGGGAGATCGGTCGCCGAGTCGGCCTTGGTGAGCAGCACGATCGGCTGGGCGTTGCTCTCCCAGACCAGCGTGAGCATGCGCTCGATGCGCCCGAGGTCCACATCGCCGTCGGCGGCGGTGCAGATCAGGACGGTGTCGACGTTGGCGGCGAGCACCTGGCCGCGCGAGCGGCCGGAGGCCGACGACCGCACGATCGCCGATCGCCGCGGAAGCAGGCTGCGCACCGCGGAGGCGGCGTCGACGGTCACCCAGTCGCCGGTGCACAAACCGCTGACTTCGGTATCGGGGCGGGGGCAGCGGGCGCGGGCGAGCCCGTTCGGCGTGGCCACGTCGCATTCACTGCGATCCATGCGGATCACTCGCGCGGGCACACAGCCTTCCTCGATCATCGAGGCGTAACGGGCGGAAACGGCTTCGGTCCAGCCGTAAGGGACGAGCAGGTCGTGGTCGACCATGGGGGATGGAATCCTTCGTCGGGCGCCGAACCCGACCAGGGGTTCAGCGAGCGGAGAATGAGGTGGAGTTTCGTGTGGCGGCGCGACTGATGTCAGCTCGCCCGGACACGGCAATCCGCACGTTCCTCGTCACGGTCCACACCTCCTTCCGCTCTCGCAGTCCACCCTCGCACTTGCCCCCGCCGGCGCACAACCGAATTTCCGCCCTCGCAGGTTCGGACGCGCGCGGCGCCCGCCTCTGCGAGGACGAACCAGCTGTGACTAGTCGGGTTTGCCGAACTGTTCGTGGCGGCCCAGGGAGCGTAGGTGGAACCATTCGCGCAGGCCGGCCGGGTCGCGGCGGGTGACCAAGAAGAACCAGGAGAAGCGAATCCATTCCTGGGGAAGCAGTTTCCGCATGCCCGGCTGGGACATCAGGTAGCCACGGTTTCGGTAGGTGAAGTAGCGCTTCACCGGATCGTCGGGGTACTGGGTATGCATCCGGCCGCCGAGGATCGGCTTGAATTCCGCCGCGCCGTTGGGATGCAGGTACGCCGTCTGCAGGCAGGTGCCGAACGGCAGCCCGGAGCGCACCAGCCTGCGATGCACCTCGACCTCGTCGCCGCGCACGAACAGGCGCAGGTCCGGCACGCCGATCACGTCGACCGCCTGCGCGGAGATCAGCGCGCCGTTGAACAGCGAGGCGATGCCGGGCAGGAAGTCCTCGTCGCCCAGTTCCGAGCGCAGCCTGCGCCAGACCACGCCCCGGCGCAGCGGGAAGGCCAGGCGGTCGGGTTCATCGATATCGCAGACCACGGGCGATACCTCGACCAGGCCGTGGCGGTTCGCGCAGTCCAGCAGGATGGACAGCACGTCGGGACCTTCGGGCCTGCCGTCGTCGTCGGCGAGCCACACCCAGTCCGCGCCCATGCTCAGCGCGTGCAGCATGCCGAGCGCGAACCCGCCCGCGCCGCCGAGGTTGTGCGCCGAGCCCAGGTAGGTGGCTTCCACCGGCTGGTCGCGCACCAGGTCGGCGACCTCCTGCTCGTTGCCGTTGTCGACCACGATCAAGTGATCCACCGGCCGCGACTGGGAGGTGACGACTTTCAGCGACTCGGCGAGCAGTTCGCGGCGCTTGTGCGTGACGACGACGGCCACGACGCGCGGCTGCGAATCGGAGTCCGCCGCGGTGGATTTCGCCGCGAGCGAGGCGGCGGGGGCGTCGAGCTCGACGGCCTCCTCCGGCACGGAGCCGATCCGGGCCTTCGCCCCTTCGTCGATCGGGGTGTCCTGCCCGGTCGGCTCACTCATGCCTGATTCCGCTCCAATTCTCGTTCGGTTGCCCCGGCCCGTTCGGCTTCCATTTCGCGCAGCACCGTCGCGACGTGATTCCCCGCATCCGGGCCCTCATAGGCTCGCACCACTTCTTCGATGCCGCCACGCAAGCGGATCTGGCCGTGGTCGATCCACAGCGCCGTGTCGCACAGTTGCGCGAGGAATTCGTTGGAATGGCTGGCGAAAACCAGGATGCCCGAACGCGCCACCAAGGACTGCAACCGCAGCCGGGCCTTCTTCATGAATTCCGCGTCCACCGCGCCGATGCCCTCGTCGAGCAGCAGGATCTCCGGATCGATCGAGGTGACCACGCCCATCGCCAGGCGCACCCGCATACCGGTGGAATAGGTGCGCAACGGCATGGACAGGTATTCGCCGAGTTCGGTGAAATCAGCGATCTCATCGATCTTCGCCAGCATCTGCTTGCGCGTCTGCCCGAGGAACAGGCCGCGGATGATGATGTTCTCGTAGCCGGAGATCTCCGGATCCATGCCGACGCCGAGATCGAACACCGGCGCCACCCGCCCGCGGATGCGGGCACTGCCGCGCGAGGGTTCGTAGATACCGGAGAGCAGGCGCAGCAGCGTCGACTTGCCCGCGCCGTTGTGCCCGACCAGGCCGACCCGGTCGCCTTCTTTCAGCGAGAGATTGATGTCCCGCAGTGCCTCGACCACGACGACGTCGGACTGGTTGCGCCCGATCGCGCCGCCCGCTTTACCGAGGAACGCTTTTTTCAACGACCGGGATTTGGCGTCGAAGATCGGGAATTCGACCCACGCCTCCTGGGTCTCGATACTCACACGACTCATCGGGGCGCTCCTATACCCAGTACGGTACGCGCGAACGGTACTGCTTCATGGCGAAGATCGCCACGATCCAGCCGACCAGGGTGATCGTGCCGACGATCACCCAGTGGCGCAGTTCCTGCGGCTCGCCGAGCAGCGGCGCCCGGACGATTTCGAGATAGTGGAACGTCGGCACGAGTTCGGCCAGTTTCGCGCGGTCGCCGGTGCCGACCTGTGATTCCAGGGTCTTGGTCGTCCACATCACCGGGGTGAGCACGAACAGCATCAGCGTGGTGCTGCCGAGAATCGGCGCGATATCGCGGTAGCGGGTGCTGAAAATGCCGAACACGATCGACACCCACATGGAATTCAGGAAGATCAGCGCGATCGCCGGTATCGCCATCAGGCTGGCCACGCCGAGGTGGCGCCAGACGCCGAACGCGGCGAGCATCACCAGGTAGATGACCATGTTGTGGGCGAAGAACAGCAGTTGCCGCCACACCAGCCGGTAGACGTGCACGCTCAGCGCGGAGGGAAGCTGTTTGATCAGGCCCTCGTTGGCGATGAAGACCTCCGAGCCCTCCAGGATGCTCGCGCTGATCACGTTCCAGATGATCAGCCCGACCGTCACGTAGGGCAGGTACTCGAGCAGCGGCTGGCCGAGCAGGGCCGCGTACAGCACGCCCATCGCGACGGCCTGCAAGCCGGTGGCGATGGTGATCCAGAACGGGCCGAGCACCGAGCGGCGGTACCGCTGCTTGATGTCCTGCCAGCCCAGCGACAGCCACAGCTCGCGCTGGGCGAACCCGACCGCGAAGTCCTGGAACGCGCGCCGGAACGTCTGGGAGTCCGGCACGATCTTCGCCACGGTGGCGCCGGAGTGCAGGGTCTGCGCCTCCGGCGTGGCCGCGCTCACCGGACGCTCCTGCGAGTCGTCGCCGGAAGGCTCCGTGTGCTCGGCCGGTGAGGTCGGTGAGCTGTCATCTGAACGCGCTTGGTCATCGGAACCAACTGAGCTCTCTTCAGGACGCACCGCACTCGGTTCGGAGACCGAGTCGGAGCGAGCGGCAGCGGCGGGCACGGTGCACGAGACTACCCCTGCGGCTTCCCGGCGCCGTGTGGCACACGCGCGTCGACCGTCTCACAGGTACTGGCCGGAACCGCCGGTGACGTGACTCGTCTGGCCGCCGCGCGGGTCGGCGGCGTGGATGCCGGGCGGCAACGCGCCCTGACGCATCTGTTCGAGCTGGGCGCGTGCGGCCATCTGCTGGGCGAACAGCGCGGTCTGGATGCCGTGGAACAGGCCCTCCAGCCAGCCGACCAGCTGTGCCTGCGCGATCCGCAGCTCGGCGTCGGTCGGAACACCGTCGTCGGTGAACGGCAGAGTGAGCCGTTCGAGCTCCTCCCGCAGTTCGGGGGCGAGACCCTGCTCCAGCTCCCGCACCGAGGACTTGTGGATCTCCTTCAGGCGGTTGCGGCTGGCTTCGTCCAGCGGAGCCGCCCGCACCTCCTCGAGCAGCTGCTTGATCATGGTGCCGATCCGCATCACCTTCGCGGGCTGCTCGACCATGTCGGCGAGCGATTCGCCGGAGTCGTCGCGGTCGTCCGACTTGTCCTTATTATCGTCGTCGGTCACCACCTGCGCGGTGAAGGGCGCCTCCGAGCCGGCTGCCGCCGGAATGGCCAACGGCCTGCCGTCGGGTCCGACAACGACGATGTGGTCCGGTGCCTCATCCGAGTGCGTCATGGTCCCTATCATGTCGTGTTCGGTTCGAACGCGCTAAGCCGGTGGTCCGAGGCCGGGTAGGGCGCGCGCCGCCGGTCCCCGCCGCCGGATGGGGTCGGCGTTCTATTCTGTTCGGGTCGTGTGGTTCGGATTTGTCGAAAGTCGGTCACCATGCTGAGTCCCAGGTCGCTGTGCTCCCGCCACAATGTGGAGGGGAACGCGGTTACACAGGCTCGCCCGCTGCCCTTAGAGTGGCCAGCATGACTTACGACGTCGCGAGGGTTCGGGGCCTGATACCGTCCCTGGGCGACGGCTGGATCCATCTCGACCCGCAAGCGGGCATGCTGGTTCCGGACGCGGTATCCCGCGCCGTATCAACGGGTTTTCGAACCTCTTCCTTTTCCCATATCGGCCGCAACGGCGCCGCCGTGCGCAGCGCGGCGATTCTGGACGCGGCCCGCGAGGCGGTGGCCGACCTGGTCGGCGGTGACCCGGCGGGTGTCGTGCTCGGCCCCGACCGCGCGGTCCTGCTGGCCTGGCTCGCCGAATCGCTGAGCTCCCGGCTCGGCCTCGGCACCGGCATCGTGCTGTCCCGGCTGGACGACGAGGCCAACGTCGCGCCCTGGCTGCGCATCGCCAACCGCTACGGCGCGCACGTGCGCTGGGCCGAGGTGGAGATCGAGACCTGCGAGATGCCGTCTTGGCAGTTCGAGGAGCTGATCGGGCCCACCGCGCGCCTGGTCGCGCTCACCGCCGCCTCGCCGATCGTCGGCTCGGCGCCTGCCGTACGGGTGGCCGCGGACCGGGTACACGAGGTGGGCGGCCTCCTGGTGGCCGACGCGTTCGGCGCCGCGCCCTACGCCCTGATCGACATCGATGAACTGAACGCCGACGTCGTCGCGCTCAGTGCACCGGCATGGGGCGGGCCGCAGATCGGCGCGCTCGTCTTCCGTGACCCGGCGTTCCTGGACCGGATCCCGTCCATGTCGTTGAACCCCTATGCGAAGGGCGCCGAGCGACTGGAGGTCGGCGGGCACCAGTACGCGCTGCTGGCGGGCCTGACCACCTCGATCGACTTCCTGGCCGGGCTGGACGAGCGGGCGCACGGTACCCGGCGTGAGCGCCTGGAGATGTCGATCACCTCGCTGCAGGACTACCACGACCAGCTGTTCGAGCACTTGATGAGCGTGCTGGACTCGATCCCCGGCCTCACCGTGATCGGCCGCGCGTCCACCCGCATTCCCACGGTCAGCTTCACGCTCGCGGGCATGCAGGCGGAGAAGGTCGCGGCCAAGCTCGCAGACAACCGGATCGGCACGGTGAGTGGCGTACACGGCGGCAGCAGGCTGCTGGACGCGCTGGGCGTCAACGACGAGGGCGGCGCGGTGACCATCGGCCTCGCGCCCTACACCACGAAGTTCGAGATCGATCAACTCGGCAGGGCCCTGCTGGCGCTGGAGTGACCGGCGCGGTCGTGCTCAGAGTTCCCGCACCCGCAGCACCACCTTGCCGAACACCTCGCCGGAGTCCAGCAACCGGTGCGCCTCGGCGGCCTCCTCGATCGGCAGTTCGGCGGCGATGATCGGCGCCACCGTGCCGTCGCCGAGCAACGGCCACAGCCGTCCGCGCACCTCGGCGACGATCTCGGCCTTGCTGCCCGCGCCGGTCGCGGGCCGCGCACGCACGTTGGTGGCGTGCACCGTGCCCCACTTGCGCAGCAGGGCGCCCAGATTCAGTTCGGCGGTCAGTCCACCCTGCATGCCGATCACCACGAGGCGGCCGTGCTCGGCCAGCGCCTCGACGTTACGTCCCAGGTAGGCCGCGCCCATGTTGTCGAGGATCACGTTCGCGCCGGGGCTGCCCGCCGCCGATCGCTCGGCGCGCACGACGGCGACGAAGTCGTCCTCTTTGTAGTTGATCAGCACGTCCGCCCCGAGCTCCGCGCAGCGCGCCAGCTTCTCGGCCGATCCGGCGGTCACCGCGACGCGCGCGCCGAGGGCTTTGGCGACCTGGATGGCGTGTGTGCCGATCCCGCTGCCGCCGCCGTGGATCAGCAGCAGCTGACCGGCCCGCAGATCGGCGGTCATCACCAGGTTCGACCACACGGTGGCCGCCACTTCGGGCAGCCCGGCCGCCGCGCCCAGGTCGAGGCCGTCCGGGACCGGAAGCACCTGGGTCGCGGGCACCGCGACCCGTTCGGCGTAACCTCCGCCGGACAGCAGCGCGCACACCCGATCGCCGACCGCCCACTCCCGCACTCCGTCGCCGAGTTCGGCGATGACACCCGAGCATTCGAGTCCCAGGAGCGGGCTGGCTCCCTGCGGGGGCGGGTAATAGCCCTGACGCTGCAACAGATCGGCGCGGTTGACGCCCGCCGCGGCCACCTCGATCAGCACTTCGCCGTGTCCGGGCTTCAGATCCGGCACCTCGGCCAAGGACATGACCTCGGGTCCGCCGAAACCGTTCAGATCTATCGCACGCACCGTGCCATAGTGCTCCGCCCGGACGGACGGCTGCGCGCTGCCCCCCCTCGAGTCGGTCTCGGGGCCGCAGGTGCGCCGAGCAATCTGGCCAGCCGCCTGCGGTGACCGGCGGCACGGACTACCGTTCCGGTGGTGAACGGCGGCTTCATCGATTTCCAGAACGAGATCTACCTGGGTGGCCTGGGTGGTGTGCGACCCGAATTGCCCATGACCGCCGAGGGTTTGGAGTCGCTGGCGCGGGAGCGGCTGGATCCGGCCGCCTTCGCCTACGTCGCGGGGAGCGCGTCCGCGGAGCGCACCGCCGCCGCCAACCGGTCCGCCTTCGAGCGCTACCGCCTCCTGCCGCGCGTGCTGCGCGGCTCCACCGGGCCCGGCGCTCGCGATCTGTCGGTGGAGGTGCTCGGCACGAAGCTGGCCGCACCCGTGCTCACCGCGCCGATCGGTGTCCTCGAACTGCTGCACGAGGGCGGCGAGGTGATCGTGGCCGAGGTGACCAAGGGACTCGGCATCGGCACGGTGCTGTCCACCGCGGCCTCTTCGACCATCGAAGACGTCGGCGCGGCGGCCGGGGCGTGGTGGTACCAGCTGTATTGGCCCGCGGACGACGAACTGGCCTGCTCCTTCGTCCAGCGCGCCGAGCGGGCCGGGGCTTCGGCGATCGTGGTCACCGCCGACACCCCGACCCTCGGGTGGCGGCCGCGCGATCTGGAGCAGGCGCACCTGCCGTTCCTGCACGGCAAGGGCCTCGCCAACTACCTGTCCGATCCGGTGTTCCTGGCCAAGCTGCCCGCGGCGCCGGAGGAGAGCGAAGAGGCGATGCGCACGGCCATCCTCACCTGGGCCGGACTGTTCGGCAACCACACGCTGCGGCCCGCCGACCTGGCACGTCTGCGCGAATGGACCGATCTGCCGATCGCGGTGAAAGGCATCCTGCATCCCGACGACGCACGCCAGGTGGTCGATGCCGGCGCCGACGCGGTGGTGGTGAGCAACCACGGCGGCCGCCAGGTGGACGGCTCCATCGCGGCGCTGGACGCGCTACCCACGGTGGTCGCCACCATCGGCGACCGCGCCGACGTGCTGTTCGACTCCGGTGTGCGCACCGGTTCGGACGTGCTCGTCGCGCTGGCCTTGGGCGCGAAGGCGGTGCTCTACGGGCGGCCGTGGGCCTACGGCCTCGGTCTCGCGGGCGCGGCCGGCGCCCGGCACGCACTGCGGGCGCTGCTCGCCGATTTCGACTCCGCGCTGGGCTTGTCCGGGTGCGCGAACCCGGCCGCGGTGAGTCGGGCACTCTTGTCCACGGTGCGCTGACCTGCGATGCCTGCCCATTTCCGCAGTTCGCCGCGCTTAGAATGACCATCGTGCATCCCGAACCGAGCGGTCGCGTCGTGGCCGAGCCCCGCTGGCTCACCCCGGCGCAGCAGCGCGCCTGGCGCGCCTACATGGACGGCCACCAGCGCCTGATGACGGCGCTGAATCGTCAACTGCAGCGCGACAGCGACCTGACCGTCGCCGAATACCGGATCCTGGTCCTGCTCTCCGAGGCACCCGACCACTCGCTGCGGATGAGCGAGCTGGCCGACGGCGTGCTGTCCTCGCGTAGCAAGCTGACCCATCAGATCCGTCGGCTGGAGGCCCAGCAGATGGTCCGGCGCAACACCTGCCTGGAGGACGGCCGCGGCGTGCTCGCCGAACTCACCGAGGAGGGCATCCGCCGCCTGGAAGCCGCGGCCCCCGGCCACGTCGAAGCCGTCCGCCGCCACTTCATCGACCTGCTGGCCCCGGCCCAGCTCGAGGTGATCGGCGAGGTCTTCGAACGCGTCGACGAGGAAATCGGCAAGCACTCCGGCTGAGGCGTCCGCTACGATCAGGTCCCTGGAGACGTGGCAGAGCGGCCGAATGCACTCGCCTTGAAAGCGAGCGTCGCGAGAGCGACCGGGGGTTCAAATCCCTCCGTCTCCGCAACTGAAAACCGCTGGCAGGAACCGAAAATTAGGTGCCTGCCAGCGGTTTCCGCTACTTGTTTCGATCGGCGTCCTTGTCGACTGAATGCCGGCCGCGAGCGGTTCCCTCGATTCCGGGTTGCTTTGGTGCGGGCAGGCTGGTGCCACTGGCTATTTCGATCGTCCATGCATAAGATGGTCGCCGGGGAAAGGGGGATTAAGGCAACTGTATTCACGATCGGTCGGCTGTCACAGAGGGGATTGCTATCGGTCCCCGATGAGAAGTCGGGACTGTTCCAGGCAGTTGCGGTGGGGGCGGATTGCCTCTGGGCAATCGGCGGTCTTTCGCTGGTCAGTCGAACCGGCGGTCACTGTGGCAAGTGCCTGATTCGCATTGATATAACTCGTATGTTCTGGGGAGGAATCATGACCACCCTTCGCAAGAAGGTTTCATTCGTCATTGCCGCTGCGGCGGTCGTCACCGGGTCGTTGGCGCTCGCGGCGCCGAGTGCCAACGCGTATCCCACTCACATCGCCTGCACCAAGGAGACTGCGAACTGGACGGCCTACGATGGCCCCGGAACCAGCGGTCAAGGATGGGTGTGCACCTACAACGACCGAGAAGGCTGGCACTGGCAGCGCACATAGCCCGCTGGCTTGTCCGGAACGGCCGGCGCTGGGCAGGCGGTTCCGGACAAGCCGTGCCGTTTCCTCCGCTCGGCTTTTCGCCAACGGTAGATCGGGTCACAGTGCCCCGTCCGCACCGAACTCCCTTCGGACGAAGTTGGGCCGGATGTCCAGGTCGGGCGGGTCGTAGTAGCGGTGGAAGGTCGGGGTCAGCCCGGAGGAAATGGGCGGGTTGATCCAGGACCAGTCGGTGGGGCAGGCCCGGCCCGCGGCCTCCTCGCGCTTGACGTGATCGCAGAACTGCTTGGCCACGGTGTGGTGGTCGACGATGTACACGCCCGCCTTCCGGAAGCTGTGCAGCACCGCGCGGTTGAGTTCGACCAAGGCTTGATCCCGCCACAGGCTGCGCTCGGACCTGGTGTCCAGGCACATCATCTCGGCGATCAGCGGCAGCATGTTGTAGCGGTTGGCATCGCTGAGGTTGCGCGCGCCGATCTCCGCTCCCAGGTACCAGCCGTTGAACGGCGCGAACGGATACGTCATGCCGCCGATCTCGAGGTTCATATCGGACACCGCGGGCAGCGCGTGCCAGCGCAGGCCCAGTCCGGCGAACCATTCGAACTCGGGGTGCTCGAGTTCCACCTCGCGCGCCAGCTCGGGCGGAATGTCGAACCAGCGAATCGGCTCGTCGGGCGTGCTGATCAACAGCGGAAGAATGTCGAAAGGCGTTCCTGCGCCGCGCCACCCGAGCTCGGTCGCTAATGCGGTGAGCTCGATATTGGCGGCGTCGCCGGTGACCGTGCCGTCCCCGTTGCGATATCCCGCGTAGCGGATGATCTGCGGACTGACGATGCGGAACTCGCGACCGTCCGGCTGCCGCGGCGGGCCGACGGTGATCATCGACTGGATGGCGCCGCCGTTGGTGGCCATGTGCAGGTGCTGCCAGCAGACCTCGGCCAGGTCGCGGGCCGAGCGCACGCGCCGGGCGTCGAGCAATTTCAGGGAGCGCCAATGTTTCCGGCCCACGCATCGGGCGTGATTACGCCAGGCGAGTTTGGCTCCGATGAGGATCTCCTCGGCGGTCTGCAGATACGCGCCGGTCTGTTCGAGCTGCTCCAGCGCGCCGCGCCTGCGCTGGGCGTTCAGGTGCCCCAATTCGGGCAGCCGGAAGAACTCGTCGCACTCCTGCATCCGGCGTTGCAGATCGGGCAGGAAAGGCTTCCTATCCGATTCGTTCTCGATCGAGGCGACTGGTGACACTGGATTCACGGTTTTCTCCGGTCGGGCATAGGTGCTGCGATGAAACAGGCGAGTCGAGCAGAGAATTCGCGCGCGAGCGCAGCTGGCACCGGCTGTGTCGCGGCGGCCCGCGCAGGCGCGAGGGGCAGATGCTAAGAAATAGCCTCCGCCCGATAATTGTCCGAACACCGGACGGGCTGTCGCGACTGCGAACCGAGCGGCCGGTCCGCTCTGCGCGCCGAAGCCCAGTGCGGTGACCTCGACGCCAGTGCGGTGAATACGCGATCATGCCCGTCCTAGTTCGATACCCGGAAAGGACCGACGCTCAGCGTACGGCGGGTGTGCTGACGGTGTGCCATGATTTGCTGGATTTGCTGGATCGCCCGAAGACGCGGAACGGAATCGGCGCTGTCGAGTATCGTTGACCCGATCTGCTTTTCGAGGGTTGAGGGGTTCGCTCGTGCGCAGTGTCATCGGTATGTCGGTCGCCGTCGTCGCGCTGCATATCCTCGGCTGGGGCACGCTCCTGCTGTTCGTCGCGCCGGGGCACTATGTGATCGAGGGCTCCGTCTTCGGTGTCGGTCTCGGCGTGACGGCGTACACGCTCGGCATGCGGCACGCGTTCGACGCCGACCATATCGCCGCGATCGATAACACCACGCGGAAACTGGTGGCGGAGAACGGGAAGCGAAATGTCCAGACCGTCGGTTTCTGGTTCGCGCTCGGCCACTCCACCGTGGTGTTCGTGCTGGTGGCGTTGCTCGCGTTCGGCGTGCGGGCGCTGGCGTCCGACTTGGAAGACGAGGATTCGGCCCTGCAACGCTGGACGGGCCTGTGGGGCACCAGCGTGTCGGGCACGTTCCTCATCCTGATCGGCCTGCTGAATCTGGCGTCGCTGGTGGGCATCTGGCGGGTGTTCCGGCAGATGCGCCGGGGCGAGTACGACGAGGCGCAGCTGGAACGGCAGCTGGACAGCCGGGGCCTGCTCAACCGGGTGCTGCGGCCGGTGATCGGCCTGGTGCGCAGGCCGAGGCACATGTATCCGGTGGGCGTGCTGTTCGGGCTCGGATTCGACACTGTCACCGAGGTCGGGCTGCTGGTCATCGCGGGCGGCGCGGCGGCGACCGGGCTGCCCTGGTACTCGATCCTGGTTCTGCCCGTGCTGTTCTCGGCGGGCATGGCGCTGTTCGACTCGCTGGACGGTTCGTTCATGAGCTTCGCCTACGACTGGGCCTTCGCCGAGCCGGTGCGCAAGATCTACTACAACCTGGTGATCACCGGGCTGTCGGTCGCGGTGGCGCTGCTGATCGGCGGGCAGGAGATCGTCTCGATCTTCGCCGAGAAACTCGAGGTCGAATCGGGCATCGTGGCCTGGATCGGGAACCTCGATCTGGGTGATCTCGGCTACATCATCGTCGGGCTGTTCGTGCTCACCTGGGCGGTCGCCATCGCGGTATGGCGTTTCGCCGGAGTGGAGCGCCGCTGGCAAGACGGTCTGGCCGCACGGTGAGCGCCGCGTACCGACCTGGACACGGTAACGGCCTGCTACCCACCCTCGGGGGCTCTGGCAGGATGGGTCGCATGCTGTCTCGGCGGGGCGTGCGGCGTTGGGTCTCCAGCGCTTTGATAAGCGCCGCACTTGTCTCCGGTGCGGTGGGGTTCGGCGCTCCACAGGTCACGGCCGCGCCCGGCAATCCTCCGCCGGTGAACACCGGGTCCTCGGACGGTCCCGGCCCTGCCGAGCCGACCAGTAAGCAACCCTCGACCCCCCGGATCGAGGGCGTGGAACCGATCAACGATCGGTGGCTGCGGGTCTTCGTCGCCTCACCCGCGATGAGCCGTGTGGTCGAGGTGCAGGTCCTGCTGCCGCGCGACCGGTCGCGCCCGCGTCCGACCGTGTACATGCTCGACGGACGCAGCGCGAGCCCTGACAGCAACAACTGGACCGAACTCGGGCACGCCGACCGCTTCTACGCGGACAAGGACGTCAACGTGGTGCTCACCGTCGGCGGTCCGGCCAGCTTCTACACCGACTGGCAGCACCCCGACCCGGTGCTCGGCACCAACAAGTGGGAGACGTTCCTGGCCAAGGAACTGCCCCCGCTGATCGACGCGAAGTTCGAGGGCAACGGCACCAACGCGGTCATGGGCGTCTCGATGGGCGCGGAGGCCGCGATGATGCTCGCGTTCCGCCAGCCGACCCTCTACCGGGCGATCGCGGCGCACAGCGGCTGCTTCTCGATGGGCACCGACATCGGCCAGGCGCAGGCGCGGGCCGTGGTGGCCACCTACATGGGCGAGCCGGACAACATGTTCGGCAAGCAGGACGATCCGGCCTGGCTGGCGCACGACGTCACCCTGCACGCGGACGCGTTGCGGGGCAAGACGATCTATCTGTCGGTCGGCAGCGGCCTGCCCGGCGTGCACGACGTGCCAGGAACCCCGAACGTCGATCTCCCCAGCGCCATCACCTTCGGCGGCCCGCTGGAGGCCGCGACCAACGCCTGCACCCGGCGGCTCACCGACCGGCTGCGGTCCCTCGGCATCCCGGTCACCGCGCACTTCCGGGCCACCGGCACGCACTCCTGGCCGTACTGGGAGGACGAACTGGCCCTCTCCTGGCCCACCATCGCGCCCGCGATCGGCGTCCGCTAACCGAGGAACCGCGCGAGCACCTCCGGCTCCCTGGCGAAGCTCAGGAACAGATCGTTCTCGTGTGGGTCGCCGATGGTGACGCGCACCCCGTCGGCCCCGTACGGCCGCACCAGCACGCCTGCGGCCGCGCTCGCCTCGCCGAACTCCGCGCTGTGCGCGCCCAAGGGCAGCCAGACGAAGTTGGCTTCGCTCGGCGGCACCGCGTACCCGGCGGCCACCAGCGCGTCGCGCACCCGTTCGCGTTCGGTGACCAGAACGTCGGTGCGATCCAGCAATTCGTGACGGGCCTCCAGCGACGCGATCGCCGCCGCCTGCGCGAGCCGGTTGACGCTGAACGGGATGTGCACCTTCAGCAGTGCCGTGATCACGGCCGGGTCGCCCACCGCGTAGCCCACCCGCAGCCCGGCCAGGCCGTACGCCTTGGAGAAGGTACGCAGCACAACCACATTGGGCCTGGTGCGGCGGATCTCGACGCCGTCGGGGTGGTCGGCCAGCCGCACGTATTCGTAGTACGCCTCGTCCAGCACCACCAGCACGTGCGACGGCACCGCGTCCAGGAACCGGACCAGCTCGGCCTTGCCGACGGCGGTGCCGGTGGGGTTGTTCGGGTTGCAGACGAAGATCAACTTGGTCCGCTCGGTGACAGCGGCGGCCAGCGCGTCCAGATCGTGGACCTGCCCCGCCGTGAGCGGTACCTGCACGGCGGTGGCGTTGCCCACCTTGGTGATGATCGGATACGCCTCGAACGAGCGCCAAGCGAACAGCACCTCGTCGGACGGGGACGCGCAGGTGATCTGCACCAGCTCCTGGCACAGCGCGACGCTGCCGCAACCGACCGCGACATTCTCGAAGCCCACCCCGAGGAACTCGGCCAGCGCCGTGCGCAGCTCGGTGACCTGGTTGTCCGGATACCGGTGGGCCAGCTCGGCCGCCTCGGCGATGGCCTTGGCCGCGGCGGGCAGCGGAGGGACAGTCGTCTCGTTACTGGCCAGCTTGACCGCGCCTGGATTGCTGCGGCCGGGGGTGTACGCCGGGATCGATTCGAGGTCCGGCCGGATCTGCGCTGTCACACTCCAACCCTAATCCGCGCCGTGGCCGGCCCGATCGGCGTACCGGAAATTATCAGGGCGATAGGCCCTCACGTGCAATTTCTACCGAAGATCAGCAACTCGCCCTACGCTGGTTTCATGTCGGGCACCTACGACGATATGGCCCCGCTGCGGGGTAGCGACCAGGAAGACGTGCGGCCGACCAGCGGTGGGCAGGTGCCCATCACGGTGGTGGAGCCAGAAGGAAATGCTCGCGGCGGAATCGTGCTGCTGCACGAGTCCGGCGAGTTCACCGGCGCATTACGCGACCTGATGGACGCGCTGGCAGGCGAGGGTTGGACGGTTGTAGCGCCCAAACTCTTCCATCGCGGGGGCGGCCCAACCGGCGGCGGAGTCTTCGGCGACGAACTGTTCGACGACTTCGACGCCTGCTTCGACTGGCTCACCCGGCGCGGAGTGTTCCCCGACACTATCGGCGTGCTCGGCTTCGATTCCGCGGGCACCGCCGCGTTCCTGGTCGCGACGAATCGTCCGATCGGAGCCGCGGTGAGCGTCGCGTCGCCCGGCATCGTCGAGCCGCTCACCGACCAGGCCGACGCCTTGGTGCGCGCCGCTCCGCACCTACAGGCGCCGTGGCTCGGCCTGTTCGGCGTGGACGACCCGGCCACTCCGCCCGCCCAGGTCGACCAGCTGCGTGACGCCACCGCCCGCGCCGCGGTCGCCAGCCTGGTGGTCACCTACCCCGGCTCGCACCACCGCGCCGACACCTCGGAGTCGGACGACGGCGATACGGTCGATTCGCAGACCAGAATCTTCGATTGGTTCGACAGTAACCTACGCTGACCAGCCGTTTTGTGATCTGGACGGTAGCTCCTGTAACCTTTTGGCTCGGCGGTTCGAAAGGACCGGTGCCCTCGAAGAGAAGGCTCCAGGAGGCGTGCCAGAGCGGCCGAATGGGACTCACTGCTAATGAGTTGTCCCTTCACGGGGACCGGAGGTTCAAATCCTCTCGCCTCCGCCACGCCCGGGTAACCGGGTACAACTGAATAACACATGCGCCCGTAGCTCAACGGATAGAGCATCTGACTACGGATCAGAAGGTTAGGGGTTCGAATCCCTTCGGGCGCACGCAGGTAGAAGGCCCCTCCGGTACCAACGGAGGGGCCTTCTGGCATCTCTGACGACACCATTTGACGACAATGTCACTCGAACAGCGCGTCCATTCCGGTCACGGCGTCGCGCTGCACGGCGTCGATCACGTCCATGTAGGTGCCCGTCGTCACGGTGATCGAGCTGTGCCGCAAGATCCGCTGCACCGTCGCCGCCTCCACACCCATCGTGAACAACAGCGTCGCGCACGAGTGCCGCAGATCGTGCAACCGAATCGGCCGGGCGCCGGCCTTCTTCACCAGCTGAGCGAAGGCCCCGATTCACGTTCCGCGGTTCCAGGGGAGTGCTCCGGGTCGAGGTGAACACCAGCCCGAGCTTGTTCGCCTCCGCGATCCGGCGATCTTGGAGCTGATCCCGGCGATGTTGTATCGGCCCGACGATCAGGACCGGGCACAACCCGGACAAGTCCGAACGCGTACCTGCCCCGCACACACGGCGCGCAGGTGGTCACTGGCTCGGCAGCGGAGAACCCGTCACGCCCGACGGCGCATAGCCCCGACAACGCGAAAGCCCCGCCAACCTCCATATGAGGCGCGGGGCTTTTGCTGCCTGCACTACGGCCGATCGAACTCGCCGTCACGCGCACCCGCAACGAAGGCATCCCACTCGCCGGGGGTAAACACCAGCGCCGGGCCCGTCGGGTTCTTGCTGTCACGGACGCCGACCAGTCCGCCGTCCAGGTGCGCTACCTCCACGCAATCCTTTGTCGAGCCGCTACGGATGGACTTGAACCATTCGGCCCCGGACAGGTCGATGTTCACGCGGCATACTCCTTTGCTGCTACAGCCAAGATCAAGCTCCTGGACTTGTCTTGGTCCAACGCTACTCGGTCTATCTCCCGCAACGCATGGCGATAGCGCTCCACCTCCGCTTCCCGTTCCAGGTACAGATCGCCCGCGTACTCCTCTACGTAGACGATCGGAGGCTCTGCAAGCTTGGACTGTGGCAACTGCGGGAACTCCAGCAGGCTGAATGATCCAACGTAGGACCCGAGAATGCTCCGTGCACCGAACGGCACCACGCGCACGGAAACGTTCGGCAGTTCAGACACTCCAGCCAGATGGTGAAGCTGTCGATCCATGACGGCTGATCCTCCGACCTGATCACGGAGTACTGCCTCCGACAAGATGACATCGAGCGTGAAGTGAGGATCTTCGAGGCGTGTTTGCCTTCGCGTGGCCCACTCGATTCGCTTCTCGATCACATCGGAGGGTGCATCTGGTGACTCTGCCCAGGCAATTTCCCGTCGATACTCCGGAGTCTGAAGCAGTCCTGGAACGATCGTTACCTTCCAGGCAGTCAACCGGCGCGCGGACTCCTCCAGAGCCAGATAGTGATCAAAGTCCGTAGCTATCTGGTCCGCGTACGCCCTCCACCAGCCTCCGCCACGCTCACGGGCTGCGCGAACTTCTTGCACCAGGCCGAGAAGGGTTTTCCGCTCCACGTCGCTTGCACTGAACGCATCACAGAGAGCGTTGACCATCATGTTGGTCACGCGCGTGGACTGGCCCTCCTCGATGCGGCCGATTGATTGCGGGGAAGTCTCGCCGGTCCTCGCGGCTTCGGCCTGGGTCATGCCCTTGGCCGTACGAAGCCTGCGGAGTTCACGGCCAAGAGCCCGTCGCGCCAAGGTGCTTCCGTTAACGCTCATGTCGTTAGCCTCACTATCGAGTGGCCCGGATTTGGAAGCCGTCAACTGGCAGCATCCACCTGGCGGCGTCCGCCGTAAAAGTACGGCATCTGTCAATTGAATTCGTGCGATTGGGGATTCCAGTTCGACGGTCACGGGTGTGTTCTGGATGTGCGCCCGGTAGGGAGTGCGGAACCGCAAGTCCCTCAACGCATCCGCTCCCGTTCTCGGGTACCCATCAGGGGGTTGTCGGGGCCGGGCGCACCCTATGCCCCTTCGACACGAGCAGAGGTCTTCATGGGCCACACAGCGTTTGGGGACACCCCGGTGTCCCGATGTCACTTCTACCGGCGTGTGTGCGATCTGCCTGCGGTGATCGACCCGCCCGAGCTGGGACGCATCATCATGCGCTCGTCGCACGTGGGGGCACTGACCATGCCTGCGCCGTTGGGCCGCGCTGTGAGAGACGTGATGCGGCGGCGTAGAGACGCGTTAGGGCCGATCGTGGCGCATCCTCGATCGAACAGGTGGACGTATCTGATCAGGCCCGATCTTCCTGAGGACACGAAGCTCTTCGCGGAGCTGTTCCGGATCAACGTGTCAATTGTCCGGGAAGGTGGGACGGTCGCGTTGCCGTCGCCCACGGCCGAGTCCGGCGCTGTCCGGCATTGGATCGAGACACCCCGGGATAGGTTCCGTCCGTCTGGAATGGTTGTGGTCGAGTGCATCCGGGCGTGTGGCGGTCCGGGTAGGCGTTGGGCGGTCGCTCATGTCTGACTGCACGGTTCCGCTGTCGCGGTGCCGATGGTGGAAGACAGCAGACGGCGCACCCAACGGGCAGCGTGGTTTCGTGACGCATGTCAGATGCCCGGACAGCCGACATTGCCTGCGCCTGGTCCCGCTTGTCGACGGCACGATCAGCGAGCACGAACGCAACATCGGCGGTGACTGTCCGTGGATCGGGTTCCGGGTGGTTGATGACCGGAGGAATGCGCGATGACTTCTCCGCTCCCGGACGATCCGGATGTGCACCTGTCGGTGTTCCTGCACGGCGCACGGTTCGACTTCGCTGCCTGCCTCACTGCCGCTCTGATGTTCGTTCAAGATCATCGAAAACGGCACTACGTCGACGCCGTGAACGTGCTCCCTGATAGCGCTGAGGGCTGGCCCAGGCTGCCGTGTGAACGGCTGTATGTCGAGCGATGATGGTTCCTTGCCCGGTGACCGTGCACGCGCGACACTGACCTGTTCGGACCATGACGAGAAGCGAGGTAGACGTGGGGAATGACGAGCAGTTGACCATGGATCTCGGCGTACCCGTCGAGCAGACCGAATGGGGGAAATGGGTTGATCCGGCCCGCCGCAAGGCGCAAGCCCAGAAGTTCATGGACTATGCGGGCATACGTGAGATTCCTTCGGAACCATGGCCGGAAGACTCGGCGGAGGTGAAATGGCTCAACCCCATTGTCGCGGAGTTGTTCCCGGATATGGCTACCGCGATGGCTCCCGAGAACGCCGACATGGTCGACGCTTTCGTTTGCTTTATCGGGGAATGCTTCATCAGATTCGCGGGTGCCGATTGGGTAGATTACGAATGGTTCGGCCGAGAGTATTCGCTCTACGATCAGGTGAATCCAGCCCTGCTCTGCGACACCCACGACGAGGATGAAATCGTGGCCTGGCGGCTGGTGAAAGACATTACCAATTACAACACCAGCGACCACGCCGGAATGTTTTCATACTTGGCCGCAGCGTTGCGCGAATACGCGAGCTACCACGAGGAGAAGCGTGAAGATATGGCCGGCCAGTCGGATGGCAATTAGCTGCAGGAGATGGCCGCGTTAATCTTCGCAATTCGGGGGTTGGGTACGAATGTCGGACGGATACGACAACGACCGCGAGAAGTACAAGCCCCACGAACGCGGCAGGATCTTCGAGAACGGCACGTACCTATACTTCCGTGACCGCGAAAACGGTTATGTCCAGCAGTCTCGCATATTCAAGACCATCGAGGGTGGAATCCGGTTCGACAAGATCAAGGAGGACCAGGGGCAAACACTGTCCATCGAAGACAAGTCGGGCAGAATCGATGGAGATAAGGACCTGAACCAACTGAGGGTGCTGCGCGCTCTATTGGAAAAGAACGAAAATCATCGCCATCTCTTACGCTCCGTAGAGGGAGAATACAGGTCACAGGAAGCGCAGAAGCTGATCGATGGTCTGAAACGGGACTTTAAAGATCGGTTTACGCATCTGGAAATTTCGCGAGAGGTTGCCCGAGAGATTTGGGCTCAAGGGCTGCAACGAGAAGCCGGTCAGCAGATCGAATTACCCGGCGTCCGTGATAGGGCGCGGGAGGGAAAAGCGCAGGCGCTACAGAATCGTCGGGAGAAAATTGCTGAGCTAGCAAGAGCGCGCGAGCGAGCCGAAAAGTTCCGGAACATGCTGAGACTCCGCGACGGTGCTACGCGTGGCCGGGCCGAAGCCCCCCAACGAGTCGAGCACGATCGACAAGTGCGGGAAGAAGCCGAGCGATCCAGACAAGCACACCAAACGTCGGAGACGCAGCGTGCGCGGGTCGAGCGTGAGGCCGCCGAACGGGTGGCGCAGCAATTTACGGTGCCCAACCAGTCGCGGGAACGGGAGTCCGCCGATGCTGGGGGACAGGCGGCCCGAGAGGCGGCCGACGCTGCCAGGGCGGAGCGGTCAGCAGCCGACGCCCGCACGGCAGAGGAGAAAGCGCGCAAAGCACGCGAGGCGGCAGAGAAGGAACGCGCCGAAGAACTGGCGCGACTCCAAGCGAGGGGAGTGCCCCCGGAAGTAGTGAAGATTCTCGGGCTCGGGCAGGCGCAACCACCTTCAGCAGCGGTGCGGGAGCCGCCTGGTCATGCGCCGGGCGTTGTGCGTGGCGGCACCGGACAAGGGCAAGAACGCTCACGCGGCATATCGCGCGACCACTAACCGACTCCCGCCGCTGCTCACAGCCCCGGTGTTCCCTGCCCCGGTTAGCCGGAGGTTCCGGTATGGCTGCAACCGATTTTCGCCGCTCAGGAGCCAAGTCTAGAGGCATGTCCTGGCTGGGAAGCTAGCCCCGATATGCGCAGACCACCACCCAGCAGGGCTAACGTGCCGGGTGAATTACAGCGTCAACTCACCAAAGGGCAGCTATCGACCCGGCTGATCTGTGCCCGCAAGTGGTCGACGCTGACACGAGTACCTAGAAGCGAGAGTTACGTCACAAAATCCGGGTTCAATCCTACTTGGACAGATACTCGTGACGTTCCATCGAGCGGACCTGAACCGCAGCAGGCAAACCCAATTCGTGCATGAGGATCAGGTAGAGCAGCTTGCGAGCGCGTTCATAAGTGATAAACATTTCCGTGACATCGCCCCCTGCTTTATCATCGAGGGCATGCGCTATACCATTCCTAATTCGGGTTTGCTTCGAAGCCCATTTTTTGATGTCTGGGATAATGGAGGATACAGCCGCCGTGTCAGGTATTGAAGCGAGTTCTTCGATCCGCTGCTTGTAGGACGGCTCATTCCTCATCGTCTTCTGGAGGCGCTCTCTATCTTCTTCGTCAACAAGCCCCGATAGTGCAGCATTTTGCAATTGCTCGAAATCGTGGGGCAGCATAGTCAATGCCTCGGGATACAGGAACCGATGCATTGCTTCTAGGGCAACTCCCGCTGTCAAGGCTTGAACCTGAATAAATCTGGGCGGCCCGTAAGTGAGGCTGAAAAGAATATCCGTCGCAGGCTTGAGTTTTTGGTAAAGGGGTAGCCAGGAGGGAATCAGCCTCTCAAAGTCCATATCGGCGCAAGTGAAGAGAAATCTCTGTTTTGGGATTATGGGCTTTTCTTCGGGTTGAAGATCTGCGATCTGCGGTGCATGAACTATGGTTGTGATGGTGCGTTCGATCATGCGTGTCCCAACGGTGCCATCCTTCTGCACATCAGGGAATTCATCTATTCGCTTTTTATCCAATTCGAGAGAGTAACTCAGGATCGCGCATGACTCTCCTGATGCCAGCGTCAGAAGGTCCCCCATTGATATTGCAATCTCGTTGAACCCATCGTGGGTCCGCGGCACAGATGAACGTATCTCCAAGGTGGTGGAGGTTTTGGCGATAACATCCATTTCGCCTCGTCGTACGTCAAACCCGAATGTGCTGGAATGCATCGCTACTCGAAATGCGAGGCCGTCGACGTCAACAGATAGTGGTTCGGGCATATTAATCTCCGCGCGGCGAACCTTACCGTCTCGGTCAAATGTATGGTTTATATTTCCGAGACCCAGCCATTGTTGGAGATTTTCGAAACGGAGCGTCGCGGCGATAAATATCGCATCGCTGGCAGCTTGGAGGTGGACTCCTACTATCGTCCGATAGGAAGAAAGCTGCTGTGCACGAGGCCCGTTGGAAGCCCAAGGATAGACAGCATCGCTCTCGCGGCAATCAAGTAGCGTTATTTCGGTACCGGCAGAGTTTCCATGCACAATAGGTAGGCGGAGGCGGTCTCCGCCGTAACCGTATGCACCTTGGCCTATCTTCTCCCATACCATCAATGGGAAACCGCCGAGTAGATCCAGAGTGGCTTCGCCATCCGCTGAGATCGCCAATGTTCCCGGAAACTGAACTTCGGGATCATCCGGTTTCCACCATATTCCCGTGTACGTATGCAGTGGCATGATCTTCAATGTCCTGTCGTCGCGGATCCGCTTCGCCTGCTGCATCGTCGTTTCACTGGCCGCCGTTACCATCAAAAAGCGTGGCGTACTTGGGATTTAAGTGCGCTGGGGAGGACGTGCTCTCGATGCCGCTCTCCAGACGAAGAGTAGATGGGGCGAGCCCATCTAGCTTCTCGGCACGGTAGCCGCGGCCCGAGATGATGTGGGGAAGGAGGTAGCGTCCGGCACGCCGACAGATGACCCGTGCGTGCCTGGCAGTGCGGAGCTGAGGGAGTGTTTTCCCAGCTGGCTAGCGGGACCAGAACGGGACCACACGATAGGAACGCAGGCAAACAAACCCCACGTGATTGACTTACCGCGCACTATCAAAAACCGCCTGCGACTAGGCAATTCGTCGCCCCGGCCCAACCTGGGGTTAAGTTGGTCCGCTGAGCTGTACGACGACACTGCTGACGACAACCGCGTACCTCGGCCACATTCGCAACGTGGAGATCGCGCTGTACTGCGCGGAGTCTCGCTCGTCGCCTGTACCTACGGATCAGAGAGTTAGGGGTTCGAATCCCTTCGGGTGCACCCAGGTAGAAGGCTCCTCCGGTACCAACGGAGGGGCTTCTGGCATTCCCGTCGTCACTGTGACCGACCAGCGCCCGCAGCCCCGCCACCTTGTCTCCACGAAGGGGCGGGCTTCTGTATGAAGCGGACCCGATCCCACGGATCTGCGCCCGCCTGCCCGATGTGGACGGGTGCGGCGCATTTTCGCGGACGGTCTAGGAATAGTTGTCCAGCATCTCGGTGGACCACCGAGCTTGCCGAATCTCTCCCCGTGGACCGCACTGCGCGAACCATGGCTTGATGTCCAACACGGGTGTGCCGTCTACCGCGTCCAGCTCGGCTACGTGCAGGTCCAGCCCGTCCACTCGGAGCAGTCGAGCACGGGAGACCCCGAGCCAGTTGATGCGCGGCATGTCCCGATGCGCGAAGATGCCGACCTCCGGCCATGTGGGATTATCCCGTGCACTGGAACCACCGAAACCCAAATCCGTTGGGTTGGTCAAGCGGAACCGGAACACGATCTCGAGATGGCTGAACTCCTCCAAGCCTTGCACCGACTTCACGGTGAACCGGCGATCATCTATACGGATGATCGCCTCGGTACCCCAGTGATCGTCGGTAGCTTCACGGCGACTGACATGGGCAACGGGCGCTACCTCGAACACTTCGTCTGTCATACGACCTTGTCCTACTTCCCACTGGCGGCTAGGTACTCTGCTGCTGGCTCGTGAATCTCGTGTGAACCAGCCGCGGGGTGGCCGATGTGTGGTGCCACGGCCGAGATGGTTACGTCGCGTCCGGTATCGGCCTATCGGTTCGTGCTTCTTCCGGCGGCCGCTTCCGTGATGGTCAACGGAGAGGACACGGGGAAGACGACCGGCAGCTCTGTCAGAGCCCGGTGGAACGGGCCGGGCCGCCACACCAGCTGCTCGGGTGGCACAGCCAGTCGCAGCTCCGGGAGGGCGTCGAGAAGCTGGTCGATGGCCTCCTGCACGATGAGGTAGGCCACGGACTTGGCCGGGCAGGCATGTGGTCCGGTGCTCCACGCCAGATGCGAGCGATTACCGGTCCGATCCCCGCCACGGATCTCGGGGTCGTTGTTGCACCCGGCCAGGCTGATGAGCACCGGCTGATGCGCAGGCAACCAGGTGTTGTCGATCAGGATCGGCTGCCGTGGGTACGTCGCGCAGAAGTTGGCCAACGGCGGGTCGTTGAACAGCACCTCATCGAGCGCGTCGCGCGTCGACATACTCCCGCCGAGCATGTCGCCGCCGAACCGGTCGTCGGTCAGCATCAGCAACAGGGTATTGGTGATCAGATTCTGCTGCGGCTCGATACCCGCACCGTAGAAGCTGATCAGCTGGGAGAGCATTTCCGTGTCATCGAGGCCGGCCGGATGATGCGCCAGCCGCGAGGTGACGTCGTCCGCCGGCTCCGCGCGTCGCAGCTGAATCAACTCCATCAGCGCCTCGCTGAGCATCTGCATGCCCCGGGCAGCCTCGACAGTGTCGAAGAGCGCGGCCATGCCGGTCGCGACCCGCCGCCCCAGTTCCGCCGAGCAGCCGACCATCTGGTTGAGGGCCTCGAAGACGAGGGGAAACGCGTACTGAGACACCAGGTCGGCGGAACCGGCCGCACAGAAGCTGTCGATCAGCGGGATCGCGATCTTCTCGACCGTGGCATGCAGAGCGTGTAGGTCGATCCCGTCGATGCTCGCGGTATACGTCTGGCGGTAGCGAGCATGTGCTGCTCCGGTGTTGCGCAACGCGTTCGGATGCCACTCCAGCATCGGCTTGATGGGGGAGTCGTGGGGAATACTTTGCTGCCAGGTCCGCGGATCGGCCGGAAAACGGTCGGGGTCGTGGAGGATGCGCAGTGCGGTGCGATATCCGATCACCAAGGTCGCGGGCACATTCGGTGCCAACTCCATCGGAACCAGCGAGCCGTGCTGCTGACGCATCTGGCGGTAGCCGCTGTGCGGATCAGCGGCGAACTTCCGGCTACGCAAACAGACTTGAGGCGTGTCGGTATTGATAGGTGATCCCTGGACCGGGCAGGTTTGGGAAGCGGTAGGGCGGGGCGCGGGTATCGAGGAGTTGGCTGTGGTCATAGAGGTGACTCCAGGCGAGGGAACAGGAATCCGGCGAGGGTGATCGGTGAGCGCAGGTACGTGGTGAGTCACGCGCGCCGACTTCTCCGGGCCTTCGTTGCAAACATCACGCTAGTTGCCCCGGGCGGCCGAACATACTGTCGGAAACGACAGATTTGGTACTGAAACCGACATGAACGGTGACTCGGCTCCGGCTGGCGCTGTTGATCGGCGACCGATCCAGGTTCGCCGAGCGACTGCCGGCCGCGTCTCGCCTTGCGTCGCCCGGCGGGTAGGCCATCATTCGGCGGTGCGGTGTTCAGGACGCCGGCAGGAACTCCTCGTGGTGAGCGTGAAGGCGATGGGGGCCGCATGAACGCCGTAGACAGCCGCCTTGTGACTCTCGCTGCGTAGCACGATCGGCGCGTCACCGACCGGGATGAAGGTGGCGGCGAGCAAGAGTCAGCCGAGCAGGTGGAAGCGAACCTGCGCCCGTAACCGGTGCCGCTGTCGGAGAGCCGGGGTCTGACCTACGCGAGTGGCCACGACGGAGCGGCGTGCCGGCCGATGTCGCGGCGGCGTGCCACTCGCGGGGTTACTTCCAGGCCGGAAGGGGCGGCAGGTCGCCGGTGAGGTCGGAGCCGGTGCCGCGGCCGAGTAGCCAGGCGGCTAGGGAGGAGGCCGGGCCGGAGATGGTGTGGGCGGTGGGGTCGGTGCCGATGGTGGCGGTGAAGTCGGAGTCCGTGGCTCGGAGGGTGAACGGCTCGAGGGGGTTGTCTGCGGTGAGACGGGTGAGGTCGGCGGTGGCTTGGGGGAGGATGCGGGCGACGAAGGGGGTGGGCCAATCGGACGGGTGGTAGCCCGCATTCAGGTCGACGTGGTGGATTTCGACCTCCTGCAAGCGCATCCACAGGACTTCGGTCGCAGGAATCGGGCGGCCCTGGCGGGTGCGGACCTGTGCTCGCCAAGCGTCGTCGGTGAGTGAGCGGGCGAGGGCGAGGAAACGGGTAGTGGCCGCCTCGTTGTCGGCGAGGTGTTCGGGGAATGGGCGGGGCGCGCCGGCTTCGATGTCGTGGTCGCGCAGGAAAGAGCTGGCGTATTGCGGGATTTCGACGCCGGTGTGGGCCCACAGCAGCAGGTTGACCAGGCTGTCGGCGTTGCGGGCGAGGTGGGCCAGGACGTGGCCGCGGGTCCAGCCGGGCAGTGCGGAGGGTTCGGTGACGGCGCGTTCATCGAGGCCGCGGATGGTGTCGAGCAGGCGGGTGGTCGCCTCGGCGACAGTGTCGAGCTGCACGGGGGTCTGCGAGGCGGCGGTGGTCACGGCTTCGACCCTAGCGAGGCAGAACCCGGCTCGCCGCGAACGACGGGCCGGGTGATCAGAAGGTCGCCGGAACAGCCCTGAAGGCCTGCCGCGATGGCCGCGACTCGAATGTCCCGCCCGGGCAGCCCGAAAGGCTTGCGCCGGTCCGTTATCCGCCCTATCCGCCGACGATCGCGTCGGCTTCGATCTCGACCAGCAGGGCCGGGTTGATCAGGGCTTTGATCTCGTACATGGCCGTCGCGGGACGGATTTCGCCGAACACCTCGGCGTGCGCCTCGGCGACCTCGGGCCAGCGCGCGATATCGGTGACGAAGATGCGGGTGCGCACCACGTCGGACAGGCTCGCGCCCGCCTCCTCCAGCGCGGAGCCGATGCGCCGCAGGGTTTCCCTGGTCTGCTCGCCGATGTCGTCGCCGCCGACGGCCGTCCCGCCGGGCGCCGAGGCGGTCGTTCCGCTGACCGCGATGACATTGCCGAGCCGGACCGCCCGCGAGTAGCCGACGATGTCTTCGAACTCCGAACCCGAGGAGATGTTCACGCGATCACTCATGCGCGAAAGCATCGCACGGGCGCCGGCGCGGCCAGGTGGCGGACAGCCGGGTGCCGCCCCGATGGCACTGCCGTTTTCGCCTGGCCGACTAGCTCGGTTCGCCCCGCTCGTGCCCCTCCACGACCACCGCCGCGGCCAGCGCGATCAACCACAGCGACATCGCCCCCACCTGAATCCGCTGGGCGATCCCGAGGGCGTAGTTCCCTGGCAGGTTCTCGGCCACCAGCATCCACACCGTCGCCAGCGCGCCGATCAGCAAAACGACGAGACCGAATTCGCGGAGCACCCGCCGGCGCCCATAGCGGAACGCGGCAACGCTGAAGGCGGAGGCGGCGACCGCGATCGAGGTGACCGCCAGCGTGCTCGTCAGGGCGTGCGGCTGATGCAGCTGCGGGAACAGTTCGCGCGGGCCGCCGCACCCGCTCTCGCCCGGAGTGCAGTCGCGCAGCGGTAGCAGGACGTCGGCGATGGTCGCCGCGCCGAAGCAGAACAGCGCGATCCAGCCGATCGTGGTCAACCTGCGGCGCGGCGACAACACAAGTCCGGCGATCGCGGCGGGCATGAGCAGTGCCCCGACGATCAGGTCCGCGGTCGCGAACACCTCCCGGTACGGCTTGCCCTGCGCGTCCAGTTCGCTGAGGAATGTGTCGACCGGGTCGACGTCGATCGGCAGCACGAATTGGAGCACCCAGGACGAGTAGCAGAGCCCGGCGATCGCGATGGCCGCGGCGACCAGCACCGTTGCCGGTCGCACGCGCCGAACGGCGATCTCCGGGCCACCCGTCACGTCCTCATTGTGCTGGTTGCTAGAGCGTGCCGGGCAGCGGCAGGCCGCACACATCATTACCATCCGGGACACAGGGTCTTGTCAGCTTCGCCCGGCACGCTGGACGACAGCTGCAACTCGAGGAGGTCCCATGCTCGGTTTCGCGACTGCCGCTGCCGGAATCGCGGTCATCACGGTGATGGTGGTGTCCGGCTACCTGGCCGCTCACGCCCCCCGTTCACTCGTGCGGGTTCGACACCGCTGACAGCGTCGCTTGGACGCGGTCGGCCGCGCTGACGGGATCCTCGTGCTCCCAGATGCGGACCACGTGCCATCCCGCCGCGATCAGCGCCGCGTCGGTGGCTCGATCCCTCGCGACGTTGCCGGCCAGCTTGGCGGCCCACCATTCGGCGTTGTTCTTCGGATCGGTGGCGTGCTGCGGGCAACGGTGCCAGAAACAGCCGTCCACGTAGACCGCGACCCGCCGCCGCGGAAACACCAGGTCGGCGCGTCGGCGCTGCCCGCGGATCGGTGCGCGGTCGACGAAATACCGCAGCCCGCGCCGATGCAGTTCCCGGCGCAGAGCGAGCTCGGGATCGGTTCCGCTGCGCCGTTGGCGCGCCATCCGCGCACTGGTGACCGCATCGGTGAGGGGCCGCCGGTTCATGCCGCCCAACCGCCCATCCGGTCCAGATGGCATTCCACGTCGGCGAGGAAGCCGGGCGGGAAACGCAGACTGCCCATGGTGGTGCGGCGCAGGAAGCCGGCTGTCGCGCGGGCGGAGAGCAACTGCGCCTCGGTGAGGAAGTGGGTCAAGTCCTCGTACGGCTCGTGCACCGGCCAGGTGGAGACCGGCACCCGATAGGCCACACCGCCGTGCCCCCACGCGGCGACCGGCCACGGCGTACCCGGCGCCAGCGGTTGATCGCCGGAGATCGGATCGAGCGGGGCGGCCAGTCGCGAGCCGACCCAGGCCGCCATCCGCACGCTCACCGCGTTGCCCACCAGCTTCCAGCGGTGGCCCTTCCGCACGCCCGGCACCTCGGTCGCGGGCGCCGTCCAGCCCGCGTCGAAGCCCTGCAGGCGTTCGGCGTCGGCGATGCCGGGCGTGACGATCTCCCCGGAGGGCAGCCGCACCGCGGGTGGGCTGGCGATGCCGAGCGCGGAGCCGCCTTTCAGCGTCGGTACCGCGTTCACCGCCCAGCCGAGCCCGCGCACCCCCTCGGTCCAGTAGAAGCCGCACGGATCGATGTCGGGATCGCCGGTCGTGCGGGGACCGGCGTCCTCGCCGAACAGCACCGCGCGCGGGTCCTCGGTGCGAGAAGCCAGCATCAGTACCCGCTGCCTGCGCTGAGGCAGACCGAACGCGCGGGCGTCCACCACCCGGTAGGCCCAGGTGTAGCCGAGTTCGTCGAGCGCGCCGGTGATGTGCCGCATGGCCGCGCCGCGGCCCAGTTGCAGCATGAACGGCACGTTCTCGATCAGCAGCCAGCGTGGGCCGCGCTTGCGGCGCACCAGCCGGAACACCTCATCGACCAGACCCGAGCGGGTGCCGGTGATGCCCGCGGTGCGCCCGGCCTGGGATAGGTCCTGGCACGGGAATCCGGCCGCGACCAGCTCCGTCCCCGCCGGGATCGCGCGCAGCCGGGTGATGTCGGCGTGCAGGGGCACATCCGGGAAACGGGCGGCGAGCACGCCTTGGGCGCCGGGCTCGATCTCGCACAGCAGCTCGGTGTGCCAGCCGTGCCTGCCGAGGCCGAGCTCGAGCCCGCCGATCCCGGCGAACAGCCCGACCATCCGCGCGCCCGTCAACGACCTTCCCTTTCTCGCGTCCACACCGGACGCCGCCCGCGCGTCCCGTGCCCGGGGAGCAGGTTACTCGAGTCGTCGGGGTGATCCCCGAAGTACGCGACCATCGTCTTCGGCACCTGGTAGCGTCCGCGTGTCACGCAGTGCGATCGGTGCGAATTTCCAATAATGCACAGGGGTGGTCGCACACGGACGTGATGACCGGCCGTTCCGCCTGCGCTCCAGTGCCATCCGTGCGGGCCGCCCACGATCCTGGTGGCGCGCGTTCGCGCATTGCTTTTGCTCGACGAAGTTCCAGAGCGACGCTAGGGAAAGTGAGCGAAACATGCAGATGCCTTCCACGAAAAACGGACAGTTCCCCTCTGTGGTGGTGACCAGCCTCGCGGCGACCACGTCCATCGCGGGTGACGTGGATTCCACGTGGAAGGGCCTGCTCAACGGCGACAGCGGCATCGACGTCCTGGAGGACGATTTCATCGATGAATTCGAGCTGCCGGTCCGTATCGGCGGGCACCTCGAGGTCGCGCCCGCCACGTATCTGGACGTGGCGGAGGCCCGCAGGCTCTCCTACGTGGAGCAGCTGGCCCTCGTGCTCGGGCGTGAGGTCTGGCGCAACGCGGGCAGCCCCGAAGTGGACAAGCACCGTCTCGGGGTGGCCATCGGCACGGGGCTCGGCGGCGCGGAGGCGATGATCCACGCTCGGGACAAGCTGCGCAACGGGGGCTACCGCAAGGTGTCGCCCTACACCGTCCAGGCCGTGATGCCGAACGGCGCCGCGGCCTGCGTCGCGCTGGAGATCGGTGCGCGAGCCGGTGTGACGACGCCGGTGTCGGCGTGTTCCTCCGGTGCGGAGGCGATCGCGAACGCGTGGCGGACGATCGTCATGGGCGACGCCGACGTGGTGGTCACCGGCGGTGTGGAGGGTTCGATCCAGGCCCTCGCGATCGCGGCGTTCACCATGATGCGCGCCATGAGCACCCGCAACGACGCGCCGAAGAGCGCCTCGCGTCCGTTCGACGCCGACCGGGACGGATTCGTCTTCGGTGAGGCGGGCGCGCTGATGGTGCTGGAGACCGAGGAGCACGCCAAGGCGCGCGGCGCGAGCATCCACGCCCGCCTGATGGGCGCCGGCATCACCTCCGACGGCTTCCACCTGGTCGCGCCGGACCCCGAGGGCGTCGGGGCCGCGCGCGCGATGACGCGGGCGATGCGGACGGCCGGTCTGGCCAAGGACGATGTCACGCACGTCAACGCGCACGCGACCGCCACTCCGATCGGCGACACGGCGGAGGCGCGCGCGATCCGCCAGGCAGTGGGTGACCACGCGTCGGTCTACGCGCCCAAATCGGCCCTCGGTCATTCCATCGGCGCGGTCGGTGCGCTCGAATCGGTGCTCACGGTGCTCAGCGTGCGAGACGAAATCGTTCCACCCACGCTGAATTTGGACACGCTGGACCCCGAGATCGATCTCGACGTGGTGCGCGGTAGCGCCAGGCCCGGCCGTATCGATTACGCCCTGAACAACTCTTTCGGATTCGGCGGGCACAATGTGGCGCTCGCCTTCGGCCGGTACTGACCGGCAGGTGGCCGGGACACCTGCTAGCCTTCCCGACGCTTCGTTATCGACCTGTGTTCGGTGTCATTGCACGGCCTGAGTGTCTGTGCGCTGGAAAAGGATAAGGCGATGATCGACGAAACCTTCGACGACTATCTGGACGATCAGGGCAATATCGAAATCCGCGGGGACAAGACCCTGATCGACTTCGTCGACAAACACAGCGCGGAGAACGGCGACGGCCTCGCCTACCGCTTCATCGACTACTCCCGGGAACGGGACGGCGAATACCACGAACTCACCTGGCAGCAGTTCGGTGTGCGCCTGCGCGCGGTGGCGGCCCGGCTGCAACAGGTCACGGGGCGGGGCGACCGGGTGGCGATTCTCGCTCCGCAAGGGCTCGACTACGTCGTTTCCCTGTTCGCCGCGGTGTACGCGGGCAATATCGCGGTTCCGCTGTTCGATCCGGAGGAGCAGGGCCACACCGACCGCCTGCACGCGGTGCTGGGCGACTGCGCGCCCGCCGCGATCCTCACGGTGGGCTCCGCGGCGAGTGGCGTGCGGAAATTCTTCCGGCACCTGCCGCCGTCGCAGCGTCCGCGGATCATCGCGGTGGAGGCGATCCCGGACAGCGTCGGCGCCTCCTGGGTGCGCCCGGACGTCAACATCGACAGTGTCGCCTACCTGCAATACACCTCGGGATCCACGCGGACGCCCGCGGGCGTGGAGATCACCCATCGCGCGGTGGGCACGAATCTGCTGCAGATGATCGACGCCATCGGAGTCACCGAGCATTCGCGCGGGGTCACCTGGTTGCCGCTGTTCCACGACATGGGCCTGCTCTGCGTGATCCTGCCGACGGTCGGCGGCGGGTTCATCACGATCATGTCGCCGAGCGCCTTCGTACGCCGCCCCTATCGCTGGATCAAGGAACTGGCCGCGGCCTCCGACGGCGCCGGAACCTTCGCCGCCGCGCCGAACTTCGCGTTCGAGCACGCCGCGGCGCGCGGCAAGCCCAAGCCGGGGGAGGAATTGGATCTGTCCAATGTGATCGGGCTGATCAATGGCAGTGAGCCGGTCTCGGTGTCGTCGATGAAGAAGTTCAACGAGGCGTTCGCGCCGTACGGGTTGCCGGAGACGGCGATCAAGCCCTGCTACGGCATGGCCGAGGCCACGGTGTTCGTCTCCGCCACCCGGGCCGAGGACAAGGCGAAGGTCGTGTATGTCGACCGGACCGAGTTGAACGCCGGGCGGATGGTCGAGGTGGACCCGGACGCCGACAACGCCATCGCGCAGGTGTCCTGCGGATACGTCGCGCGGTCGCAGTGGGCGGTGATCGTCGACCCGGAGCACGGCACCGAGCGCGGAGACGGCGAAGTCGGTGAGATCTGGCTGCACGGCGAGAACATGGGCATCGGGTACTGGGGGCGGCCCGAGGAGACCGAGGCCACCTTCCGCGCCCAGCTGACCGCGCGCCTGCCCGAGGGCAGTCACGCGGAGGGCACACCGCAGGACGCCAACTGGATGCGCACCGGCGATTTCGGCGCGTATCTCGACGGCGAGCTGTACATCACCGGACGGGTCAAGGATCTGGTCATCGTCGACGGTCGCAACCACTATCCGCAGGATCTGGAGTTCTCCGCTCAGGAATCCAGCACGGCGCTGCGCCCCGGCTTCGTCGCGGCGTTCTCGGTGCCTGCCAACGAACTGCCCGCGCTGGTCTTCGAGCGGAGCAGCCACTCCGGCCTGACGTTCGACGCCGAGGACACCTCCGAGCAGTTGGTGATCGTCGCCGAGCGCAATACCGGCGCGGGCAAGCTCGAGTCGGAGTCGATCGCCGACACGGTGCGGGCCGCGATCGCGCGGCGCCACGGTGTCATGGTCCGTGACGTGCTGCTGGTGCCCGCGGGTTCGATTCCGCGCACGTCCAGCGGCAAGATCGCCCGCCGCGCGTGCCGGGCGGCCTACTCGGAGGGCACGCTGCGCGGGGGCCACCAGCAGCAGGCGTTCCCGGACGAGGCGCAGGACTGGGATTCCGAAACGGTGGTGGCGGGCTAGCGCAGCGCGCCCACGATCTGGGCGTCGAGGTCGCTCGAGGTGCCCGTGCCGCGGAAGCGTTCCACCGCGGCACGGGTCGTCCCGCGCGCTCGTAGACGTTCGCCCGACCGGGTTCGAGCAGGTCGGCGCCGAGCGTGAAGTCCAGGCAGTCTTCGGTGGCGCGGGCGAGCGCCACCGCCTCCCGGCAATGGTCGAGGTAGCGGTCGCGATCGGTGACGCGCAAATATCCGGCGCCGATCAGCATGTGACGGAGTCCAGATCCGGCGGGCTTGACCTCGAGGTCGCTCGAGGTTGTTCTCTGGGTGCGTGAGTGCCGAAACCCTTTGTCGCGCCGCGCGCGCTGTCCAGCACGGATGCGTCACAGCGGCCGAAAAATCGGTTGGCCGACGCACGCCGCGGTGCGACCCTGGAATGTCGGACCCCGATGCGAACATCACCGGAGGTCTTGCTCTCCGCCGCCAGTCACATACCTCGAGGGGGAGTTTTGTCTGTCGCACTGGACGTTTCGTCGGCCGAACCGGAGGCCGACAGAACGGAGCGGCCCGCCGCCACAGGCCGCCTGCATTCCTTGCGCCGATTCTGGCCGTATCTGCGTCCGCATGTCGGCATCCTGCTCGCCGCCAGCGGCCTCGCGCTGCTCGCCGGGCTGACCGCCGTCGTGATCCCGCTGATGATCGCGCGGATCATCGACGGCCCGGTCGCCCACCGCGATTTCGCGGGCGTGCTCGGGCCGGTGGTCGTGGTCGTGGCGCTCGGCCTGCTGGAAGCCGGTGGGGTGTGGGGCCGCCGCTGGCTGATCGCCGCGCCCGCCACTCGCTTCGAGATTTCGCTGCGCGCCAAAGTTTTTCGCAAGCTCCAAGCGCTGTCGATCGGCAGGCACGACGCGTGGGAATCGGGTCAGCTGCTGTCGCGTGCGATCGACGACCTGGCCACCATGCGCCGGTTCGTCTCCTTCGCGGGACCGTTCCTGCTCATCCACACCGTGATCATCCCGGTCGGCCTGCTCGTGCTGATCGGGCTGAACCCGCCGATCGGCCTGATCTTCGGCGTGATCTCGATCCCGCTGACGATCATCTGCGTTCGCTTCGAGCGCCGGTATTCGGTGGCCTCGCGGCGTTCCCAGGACCAGTCCGGCGACCTGGCCACCACGGCCGAGGAGTCCGCGCAGGGCGTGCGGGTGCTCAAGGCGTTCGGGCGGGGCGTGTTCTTCGGCCGCCGTTTCACCACCCAGGCGCACGAGCTGCGGCAGACCGAGTTGTTGAAAGCACGCCTGGACGCCACCTTGTGGTCGAGCATGGTGAGCCTGCCGCGGCTGGCCATCGCGTTCGCGCTCGGCTACGGCGGTTACGCGGTGGCGCACGGCACGATGACGCTCGGCACCTTGATCGCGAGCATCACGCTGGCGACCTTCCTGCAGTGGCCGATCATCTGGACCGGCTTCCTGCTCGCCGAACTGAACGACGCGCGCACCGCGGCCGATCGGTACTGGGAGATCATCGACACCCCGGTCGACATCACCGACCCGGCCCGCCCGGTGGATCTTCCGGAGCAGGTTCGCGGCGAATTGCGGTTGGAGGGCGTGCGTTTCGCCTTCCCCGACGCCGAAGGCGAGGTACTGCGGGATGTGTCGCTGCGCGTGCGGCCCGGCGAGACGGTGGCGCTGGTCGGGGCGACGGGCAGCGGCAAGACGGCACTGCTGAATCTGATCCCGCGCCTGTACGACGTGACGGGTGGCGCGATCACCATCGACGGCATCGACATCGCGGCGATGCGGGTCGCCGACCTGCGCTCGCTGGTGTCGGCGGCGTTCGAGGACCCGGTGTTGTTCTCCGCCAGCGTGCGGGAGAACGTCGCGCTCGGCGATCCGGCCGCCACGGACGCCGACGTGCGCCGCGCGCTGGAGGTCGCGCAGGCCACCGAATTCGTGGACGACCTGCCCTGGGGGCTGGACACCAGGATCGGCGAGCAGGGCCTGAGCCTGTCGGGCGGTCAGCGGCAGCGCCTCGCGCTGGCCCGCGCGGTGCTCACCGGCGCGGGCGGGGGCAAGCACAGCCGGATCATGGTGCTCGACGACCCGCTGTCCGCGCTGGACGTGGAGACCGAGGAGCGGGTGCAGGCCCGCCTGCGCACCGTGCTGGCCGACGCGACCACGCTGCTCGTCGCGCATCGTCCGTCCACGGCGGCGCTGGCCGACCGGGTGGCGGTGCTCGCCGAGGGCCGGATCGTCGCCGAGGGAACCCACGATCACTTGCTGCGTACCAGCAGAAGCTACCGCGAACTGATGGGAGGTGAGTAGCGATGAGTACGACCACGGTCTCGAAAGATGATGCGCCGGAAGATGTTTCGACACGCGAGGAAGCGGCGGCCGACTGGCGCGGCATCGCGGGTGAGGACAAGGAGGTCACCGAGACCGGAAACCTGGTGCTGGCCGGCCGCTCCCGGCGGCTGCTGCTCGACCTGGTGAAGCCCTACCGCAAGCTCGCCGTCCTCGCGCTGGTGCTCATCGTGCTGGACAACATCGCGATGGTGTCGGCGCCGCTGTTCATCGCGCACGCACTCGACACCGGCATCGCGCGCGGTGTCGAGGGAAACTGGGCGCCGCTGGCCTGGACCGTGGCCGGTTACCTCGGCTCGGTCCTGCTCGGCGTGGTCTGCACGTTCTCCTTCCTGCGGGTGTCCGGCAGGCTCAGCCAGAGCGTGCTGTTCGACCTGCGTGTGCGCGCGTTCACGCATGTGCAGCGGCTCAGCGTCGCCTTCCACGAGAAGTACACCTCCGGCAAGGTGGTGGCCCGGCTCACCGGCGACATCGAGACCCTGCAGGAACTGCTGGAAAGCGCGCTCAACCAGGCGCTGAGCGCGATCCTGTCGGTGCTCACCATCGCGGCGCTGCTGATCTACCTGGACCAGACCCTCGCCGCGATCGTGCTGGCCGGATTCGTCCCGCTGGTGGTGGTCACCCGCTGGGCGCAGCGCAGGCAGCGGGCGGGCTACCGCCGCACTCGCGCCGCGATCGCCAAGGTGGTGGTGCAGTTCGTCGAGTCGATGGGCGGCATGCGGGCGGTGCAGGCGTTCCGCCGTGAGCAGCGCAACGAGTCGGTGCTCGCGGTCGAGGACGCCGAATATCGGCACGCGACCACCGCGGCCATGCGCGGCATGGGTGACTACGCGGGACTGACCAAACTGCTCGGCAACCTGACCACGGTGATCATCATCGTGGTCGGCGCCTGGCGGGTGATCGAGGGCGATCTCGCGGTCGGCGTGCTCGCGGCCTACCTGCTGTACCTCAACGAGTTCTACGGGCCGCTGGACGAGCTGGCGCAGGTGTTCAACGCCTACCAGTCCGCGGCGGCGGCGCTGGAGAAGATCTCGGGCGTGCTCGAGGAGGAGCCGTCGGTGCCCGAGCCCGCCCACCCGGTGGCGCTGGAGAAGGCCTCCGGCGCGGTGCGGATGGCGAAGGTGTGGTTCGGCTACGGGGCTGGTTCGCCGGCCGACGCTCCGGCAGGCGCGTCCTCCGGAGACTTCGCCGGCTCCCCCTCCGGCCGTTCCGATCGCCGGGCACGGCCGGTGCTGCCGGAATTCACCCTGGACATCCCGGCCGGGCAGGTGATCGCGCTGGTGGGTGCGACCGGCGCGGGCAAGTCGACGCTGGCGAAGCTGCTGACGCGGTTCTACGACCCCTCCGGCGGCGTGGTCACCCTGGACGGCGTCGACCTGCGCGACCTGTCCGACGCCGACCTGCGTCGCAACGTGGTCATGGTCACCCAGGAGTCCTACCTGTTCTCCGGTTCGGTGGCCGACAACATCCGGCTCGGCAGGCCGGAGGCCACCGACGCCGAGGTGTTCGCCGCGGCGCGCGCCGTCGGTCTGTACGACTTCGTGCAAGCGCTGCCCGAGGGCTTCGCCACCGATGTGCGCAAGCGCGGCGGCAGGCTCTCGGCGGGCCAGCGGCAGCTGGTCGCGTTCGCGCGGGTGTTCCTCGCCGATCCCGCCGTGATCGTGCTGGACGAGGCCACCTCGAGCCTGGACATCCCCAGCGAGCGGCTCGTGCAGCATGCCCTGGAGACCGTGCTGCGCGGCCGCACGGCGGTGATCATCGCGCACCGCTTGTCCACGGTGGCGATCGCGGACCGGGTGCTGGTGCTGGAGTCCGGCCGGATCGTCGAGGACGGCAGTCCCGAAGCCCTGATCGCGGAGACCGGCCGGTTCGCCGACCTGCACGCGGCATGGCGAGAGTCGCTCGTGTGATGAGCGGCGGTTGTGCGGGCGGGGGCTGGGTGTCGCTTACGGTAGATACGTGACAACCCCAGCCCCCGACCCCGAGAGCCCCGCCGCGAGCACGCAGGAATCCCGGTGGCCGGCGATCCTCACCTGGCGCGCCCACGACGCGACCCGGATGGAGTCGGTGCGGGTGCAGCTCAACGGCAACCGCATCCGCGCCGCCGGGCGCATGATCGGCGGCGCGAGCGGGGAGCACCCGGCGTTCAGCGCGTCCTACGACCTGGTCACCGACGAGAACGGCGTGACGAAGCGGCTGTCGCTGCGGACCACGACGGCCGCCGGTGAGCGGCACGCCTCGATCGCCCGCGACGAGGAGAACTACTGGCTCGTCGACGCGGGCGGCAACCACGTGCGCTCCACCTTCGCCGGCGCCCTCGACGTGGATGTGGTGCTCAGCCCGTTCTTCAACACCCTGCCCATCCGCCGCTACGACCTGCAGCACGCGGTCGAGGACGTGCAGGTGCCGGTGGTCTACGTGCGCCTGCCCGATCTGCTGGTCCAGGAGGCCACGCTGATCTACAGCAGCGCCGCCGACGGCATCAGCGTGCTCTCGCCGGTCTCCAGCGCCACGGTCACGGTGGACGCCGACGGCTTCCTGCTGGACTACCCGGGCCTGGCCGAACGGATCTGACACGGCGCCACTCGCAACGGCGTCATACGAGGCGTGACGCTGTTGCGCCGAGCTGTCGCGCGGAGGGCCGGATCGTCGCGTCCACGCCGGGGGTGGTTTTCGGGTCTCAGTGGGGACCCGTGTGGCGCGCACTGCCGGACCGGCTGGGGCCACGGCTGCCATTGAAGGCGGACCTGCGATGACGTCGAGTTCGGCGGGCGCCGCGAGTTCAGCTCAGCCGGGTGATGACGCCGCCGCGCGCACCCGCGGCGCGCAAGTTTTCCAGCCAATCGCGGTCGCCCGGGCGGACATCCGTGATCTCCCAGCGCCGCGCGGATTCGTAGCGTCGGCGCGCATCGTGCCCGGCCTCGGCCAGATCCGCGAGGGACCGCTCGGCGTGCAGACTGTCGCGAGCCGAGCCGAGGACGGTGAGCGTTTCGTCGAGGACTTCCAGTAGCGCGGCGGAATTCGGTTCGCAGATCGCGCGAACCAGATCGGGGGCTGTGCCCGCCACCCGGGTGCCGTCCCGGAACGACCCCGCCGCCAGTCCCAGCGCGAGGTCACCCCCTGCGGCGCCCGCCAGGGCCAGTGCCTCGGCCAGCACGTGCGGGAGATGGGAGATGCGCGCGACGGCACGATCGTGCTCCTCGGCCACCACCGGTACCACCACCGAGCCGCAGTCCAGCGCGAGCCGCACCACGCGGGTCCACGGGTCGACCCGAGTGCCCTCGTCCACGCCCACCGCCCACACCGCGCCGCGGAACAACTCCGGATCGGTCGGTGCCCAGCCGGATTCGGACGTACCCGTCATCGGATGACCGCCGACGTACCGGTCGGCGAGACCGTGCCCACGCACGGCCGCCGCGACCGGCGCCTTCACGCTCACCACATCGGTGAGCGCGCACTCCGGTGCGTAGGTCGCGATCGCGGAGAGCATATGGTCCACCGCGGGCATCGGCACCGCCACGACGATCAGCGCGCCGGTTCGCGCGGCGCGGCGCAGCCCGGCGGGCAGGTCTTCGGTGACGTCGAATCCGTCGGTGCGAGCGGCCTGCGCCCCGGCCGCGGACCGGTTGTATCCCCAGCCGTCGTAGCCCGCGGCAACGGCCGCGCGCAATAGCGACCCGCCGATCAACCCGGTCCCAAGGACGCATACGGGCGCTTTCTCCGTCGAAGTCACCGGAACAGATTGGCATACGACTTCAACATTTCAGCTCGAGCAGACTACCGTTGCGGCCATGGCAGCACAGCGCTCGGGCACGAACAGGGCGGCGTCGGACGATTACGACGACGTGGAAGGGTTCGCAGTGGCGGTTGTCCGCGAAGAAGGCAAATGGCGGTGCAGTCCGCTGAGCCGGGACGCGCTCACCGATTTGTCCGCCGCGGAAACCGAACTGAAGGCTTTGCGCAGTTCCGGGGCGGTGTTCGGATTGCTCGACATCGACGACGAGTTCTTCATCGTGCTACGGCCCGCGCCGAGCGGGACCCGGATGCTGGTGTCGGACGCCACGGCCGCGATTGATTACGACATCGCCGCCGATGTCCTGGAAGCCCTGAACGTGGAAATCCCCGATATCGATCCGGACGAATTGGACGACGTCGAGCCGTGGGAGGAGGGCGACCTCGGTGTACTCGCCGACCTCGGGTTGCCCGAACCGGTGCTGAGCGTCATCCTCGCCGAGACCGATCTCTATCCGGACGAGCAGCTCGGCATGATCGCCCAGCGTCTCGGCTTCGCCAACGAACTCTCCGCGGTGCTGGACAAGCTGCCGCGCTGACGTGGCTGCCCTACCGAACGTCCCGATCCGCTCGGACGCCGACATGGTGCGGGCTGCCCTCGACGCCGCGGCAGCCGCCGGGGATCGTGACGTGCCGGTCGGCGCGGTCGTATTCGACTCCGCAGGCAGGGAACTCGCCCGCGCCGCGAACGCGCGCGAAGCGCTCGGCGATCCCACCGCGCATGCGGAGATCCTGGCGTTGCGCGGTGCCGCCGCGGTGCACGGCGACGGGTGGCGGCTGGAGGGCGCGACCTTGGCCGTCACGCTGGAGCCGTGCACGATGTGCGCGGGCGCGCTGGTGCTCGCGCGGGTCGGCCGCCTGGTCTTCGGTGCGTGGGAGCCGAAGACCGGCGCCGTCGGGTCACTGTGGGACGTGGTCCGTGACCGTCGTCTCAACCACCGGCCCCAGGTCCGCGGCGGAGTGCTCGAGGACGAATGCGCGGCCATGCTCGACGAGTTCTTCCGCACCCAGCGCTGAAGTCGCGTTTCCGCGGGTCTCTTGGCGATTTAGTGATCCGGCGAGGGTCCGGTATGGTTGTCGGCGGTGGCGTGTCCGAGCGGCCTAAGGAGCACGCCTCGAAAGCGTGTGAGGGGTAACCCCCCTCCGAGGGTTCAAATCCCTCCGCCACCGCCACAGCCCCTTACCTGTCAGCGCAGGTGAGGGGCTTTTCTCTTCTCGTGCAGGGCGAGTTCGCCGCCAGTGGAAGGAGGTCGACCCGATGACCGGTCCCGACCATCACTATTGGATGAACCGGGCCATCGAGCTCGCGCGGTTGTGCCCGGTGGCCGAGGGCGCGTTCTCGGTGGGCGCGGTGATCGTCGCCGACGGTGCGGAGATCGCGACGGGATATTCCCGCGAGTCCGATCCCAAGGAGCATGCCGAGGAGGCCGCGCTCGGCAAGCTCGAACCGTCGGATCCGCGGCTGGCACAGGCAACGCTCTACAGCACGTTGGAGCCCTGTTCGGAGCGTGGGACGAAGGATCGGGTGCCGTGCACCGATCGGATCCTGCGGGCCGGTATCCCGGTCGTGGTGATCGCGTGGCGGGAGCCGTCGACCTTCGTGGTGAACTGCGTCGGAGTGGAGAAACTCCGGCAGGCGGGGGTCACGGTGGTGGAGCTTCCCGAATTGGCCGAGGCGGCGATGTCGATGAATCGGCATCTCGATCTGTCCTAGCCGCTCAGTCGTTGTAGTCCCAGTACTGCAGCCATCGCACGGACGCGAAAAGCAGCAGCGTCACCGCGTAGAGCACGACGACGACCGCTGCCCCCACGATGCTGATCCGCCGCCCCGCGCCGTCGATCGGGTCGAGCCACCGCCGGAAGTAGCTCGCGACCGCGGGCGACAGGAAGTAGCTCATCAAGCCCACGCTCACGATCTGGCTCAGCCACATCGCCAGCCACGGTTGCGCTCCCAGCCGGTCCAGTACCGGGCCGAGGAAGCGCGACAGCACCATCACCGTCGGATACAGCACCAGCAGCACCAACATGGCGATCTTCCACGTCGGCGTCATCCGGGTCTCGCCGCCGACCGTTCGCACCGTGGAGCCGAACGGCGTGGTGTGCGCGTCCACGGTGAAATCCTCGGTCAGCTTCGAGCGCAGTTCCGGCAGAGCGGCCGCGCGTTCGTCCGAGCGCATCCATTCCGACAATTGCCGTGCCGTGCGGAAGCGGAGCACCGAGAACCAGCGCCCGCCCTGGGACGGAAAAAGCGCGGCGCCCTCGAATCCCGGGAACCGGGAACTCGCCGCGATCAGGCGCGCCTCCGTCGCCGTGAACTCGGCCTCCTTTTCGTGTGCGACATGATGCCGGAATACGCCGATACCCGGCGGTGGAAGCTCGCCTTCGATGACGACCAGATCGGAACTCTTGCAATGGAAGCCGAGCGTTTCGCCCTCGGACAACGCTTCCGCGCGTTCGGTCGAGTCCAGGAACTCGTGCAGCAACGGCTCGGATCGGAAAGTAACGCTCAATCCCGGTTCGAGGAGCGGGTCTTCGGTTACCGCTACCGATGAGTGCGCGAATCCTCGTTTGTCGCCGGCAATTTCGGTCATTCGCGCCAACCAGGTGCGAAAAGCCGACTCGTCCGCAGGCCGGTGAAAGACCGTGACTGCGGTGGCGGTCGCGTCCATCGACGGCGTCAGCTTACGTCGATGCGGCGGCCCTGCACGTATACCTCGGCAATCGCGGATTCGCGAATACCCATCAGCAGCGCGAACAGCGTCTGCGCCCGGGCCAAGGCGGGGTCTTCGGAGCGAATGCCGTGTGCCAGTGTGCCGTTCAGCGCCGGATCGCGCGCCGGTTCGACCACGAGGAAATCGGCTTCCTTGCCGACGTCGAAATTTCCGAACCGGTTTTCCATGTCCAAGGCACGCGCACCGGCCAGCGTGCCGGTGAACAGCATTTCCGCCGGGTGCATCGAGACGCCGTGCTCACCGGGCTCGGAAATATGCACCTTGAACGCGGCCGACAGCACTTGCGGAATCAGCCATTCGTCGCCGCCGCCGTAATCGGTGCCCGCGGCCACCGTGACGCCCGAAGCGAGCGTTCGCTGCCACGGCATGGTGCCGGAGCCCAGGAACTGCTGCGAGACCGGGCAGTGTGCGACCGACGTGCCGGTTTCGGCCATCCGCCGCAGTTCGGCGTCCTGGCAGTGCACGCAGTGCGCGAGGATGCTGCGCCTGCCGAGCAGGCTCTTGCCGCCCACCGCCGAGCCCGGCAGGAACTTGCCGTCGTAGGTGTCGAGATAGGTGGCTACGCCGTATGCCTGTTTGGTGGCGTCGACTTCGCCGGTTCCCGGGCGATTGTTCTCGTTCAGGTGACTGTGGAAATATACTCCGCGGTCGCGCACCGAATCGTACAGGTCGCCAAGGTTTTTCAAGGTCCGCCGAGTCACCGCCAGGGAAAAGCGCGGAACTATCGCCACGTGCAGTAACGCCGTATCCACATCACCGGTGTCAGTGGCATGCCATTTGTCGATCTCTTCGCTAGTCAGGCGTATGGCGTCGTCCTCGCTGGTGATCAGTGGCGTCGCCGAAGGCTCGCCCGTCGTCTGGATACCGCGCCCGCTGACCATCCGAAGACCACGCCGCCGGGTCTCGGTGAACAGTGCGTCCTGCGCGTGCGGAAAGGCCGATCCGAAGACCATCGCCGCCGTTGTACCCGCCGCGATGCGTCGCGCGCAGAATTCGGTGGCCGCCAGCCGCGCGAATTCCGGCTCGGCGTAGCGGGATTCGGCGGGATAGATACATAATTCCAGCCACTCCAGCAGCTGACCGCCGCCGTAGGCGTCCCCGGCGAAAGTCTGCGGAAAATGGATATGTGTGTCGACGAACCCGGGCAGCAGGAATCCGGGCCGGTGATCGAACACTTCTTCGTCGCGATACGCGGCCGGGATATCGGATCCGGCGCCGCAGTATGCGACGCGGCCGCCGGCATCGATTATCAGAGCACCGTCCGGTACCTCGACCAATGCGTCGGCCGCATCGCCGGTAGCAGGACTTCCGGCGATGTGGAAAATGTGCCCCAAGTGGACTTGGCTCACCATTCGAGGAGAACACAAATCCACCCGTTAAGCGAGCGGATCGATCGAAATGGAATCAGACGCCGCGGGAGAACAACGTCACCGGCGGCGGCATGCGGTACCCGGCGAGTTTGATGAACCGCGCGCCCACGCTGCGCTGTCTGTCCTCCAGCGGGCCCGCTCCGACGGTGTTCATCATCCGGTTGATCACGTTGAAGCAGGTGCCCACCCAGACCGCCTCGTCGAACGCTTCCCGGGAGACACCCGCCAGGCGGACCACCGCGGCGTCCTCCGGCGTCAAGCCGTCCGGGTCGCGGGCCATCTTCACGAGGAATCCGAGCATGACGCGCGCTTCGGGACGCAGCGGGGAGTCCGCGCCGTCGGCCAGCGCGCGAGTCACCACGTCGGAGTCGACGTACGCGCCCGCGATCGCCTCGTGCGAGGTGGCGCAGAACGGGCACTCGTTGGCCTGGGACGTCCGCGTCGCGAAGATCTCGCGTTCGGCCACGGTCCAGTACGACGGTCCGCGCATGGCGTCCTGGATCAGTTCCGACAGCGGCGAGCCGAAGAATCTGTGCCGGTAGAACAGCACTTTGAGCACGGAGGGAACTTCGACGCCGCTGAAGCGCCGCATGGTCCACAACACGAGCTTGGTCGGCCGGTCGTGCCCGGATCGGACTGCCTCGAGCCACATTTCAGTACGCCTCCCAAGCCAGTCGCGCGGCGCGCAGACGCCGGTCGGCCGCGCCGTAGGCGGCGAGCGCGGTCGCCTCGAAGATCTCGTCGTCGGTGTGCCCGGCCGCCCGCAGCGCCGCGATCCGGTCCTCGGTGACCCGGTAGGACCGGTCGGCCACCAGGTCGGCGAAGGCGGCGAGCTCGGGCGGGACGTCGCCGTCCGAGCCGGCCGTGCCGTCGGATCTGGCTCGCAGGCTCCGGCGGACCCCGCTCGCCAGCCGTCCCGGCGCGGATTCGAGGTGCTCGCCGAACCGCTGCCACTTCTCACTCATCGAGCCGCCCATGGGCCCATTCTGGCCGAGCCGCGCCGCCTTCGCCGAGTATCGCGAGCGCGCAGCGGAACTCGCTACCGGTCCCCGTCCTTGCGCAGCACGACCGTGCGGCGCTCCAAGTCGACGCCGAGCAGAGGCGGCGCGCCCTGGTCCTGCTCGTCACGCAGCATGGACACCGATTCGCGATGATCCAGCTCCATTCGTTTGGTCGAGTGGAACAGTGCGGTGAACTCGTCGGTGAACGTGCCGGAGATCGGGGTACGGCGGCGTTTGCGGCGCTTGTTCACGGTCAGTTCGTAGACCGCCACCAGCATGAGCAGGATCACCCATCCGGGGACCGACCACTGCAACACCGACGCCATACCCCGACGCTAGCAGCGGACCCCCATCGCGCCGCGCCGAACGAATCCGAAAACTGCCCGTTTCACCGCGGGTAACCGGCGGAATCCGGGGTATACGCCCGATACGGAAAGTGCGGGAAGGACGCGATGCCAAATGCGCCGTCGGACAATCCGCGCGGGAACGATGCGCGAGAGAAACATGAGAATCGGAAGTGTAATCGTCTTGATCTGGTTGCTGATCGGCGTGATCGCCGCGGCACAACGCCACTATTTCGACAGCGGACCGGTCAACTGCGCCGGTTTCGGAACCATCGTGGTCACGGTCGTCTCGGGCCCGCTCAACTACATGGGCGTGAACCCGAAGGTCGCCGATTGCAATGTCCCGCAACCGAGCCCGTAATTAGAGGCGGGTCACGACGGACGGCCGGGTACGTGCGCCACCCGGCCGTCCGTTTTCGTGCGCTCGAGCGCGCCGCGCGACCGGTCGGTCCGATCTGTGTGGGACCGATTGGATAACCGCGGGGAAGCCGGGTATCTCCCGCGCACGGGGGAGCACGGAAGGAACCGATGAGATGCGTGATTACGAATCTCGTGCGCGTGCCAGACGTGGCCCGAGCGCCGGGTCCAGGCTGCTGGGGTTCCTGCTGATGGCCTGGCTGGCGATCGGATTGCTAGCGGCCGGTCAGCGGCACTATTTCGACAGCGGCCCCCCGATCAACTGCGCCGGTTGGGGCACGATCGCCCTCACCGCCCTGGCGGGCCCGCTCAACTACGCCGGCGTGAATCCGCGGGTGGGAGCCTGCGACATCCCGCAACCGAGCCGGTGAGAAGCACTCGGCCCCGCACCCCGGGTCGGGGTGCGGGGCCGAGCGACGGTTCCCCGGTCAGCTGACGCCGACCGGCTCCTTCGCCGTGTCGGACGAACGCTGCTGCAGCTCACGCAGCTTCGCGCCCTCGACGTCGATGTCGGGCAGGATGCGGTCGAGCCACTTCGGCATCCACCACGACCACTTGCCCATGATCACCAGCAGCGACGGAATCAGCACCATCCGGACCACGAACGCGTCCAGCAGCACACCGGCCGCCAGCGCGAAGCCCATGGACTTGGCCGTCACGTCGGTCTCCATCAGGAAGGAGCCGAACACCGAGATCATGATGATCGCCGCCGCGGTCACGACGCGTGCGCCGTGGTGGTAACCGGCGACCACCGCCTCCGTCGGCGACTTGCCGTGCACGAACTCTTCGCGCATCCGGGTCACCAGGAACACCTGGTAGTCCATCGCCAGGCCGAACACCAGGCCGATCAGCATGATCGGCAGGAAGCTGACCAGCGGATGCGGATCCTCGATCAGGCCGAGCGCGCCCTCCTGGAAGATCAGCACGGTCGCGCCGAAGGTAGCGGCCATCGACAGCAGGAACCCGAGGGCCGCGGTGAGCGGCACCAGGATCGACCGGAACACCAGGATCAGCAGGACGAACGCGGCGCCGGCCACGAGCGCCAGGTAGGGCACGATCTTGCTGAGCAGCACGTGGTCGATGTCCGCGTAGATCGCCGTGGTGCCGGTGACTCCGTACTCGATGCCGTACTCGGCCTTCAGCGCCCCTTCGGCCTCTCGGGCGTCTTGCACCAGGTCCTTGGTGTCCTGGTTGTTCGGGCCCGACTTCGGCACACCGTCCAGCAGCGCGCCCGCCTTGTCCTCGCTCCACTGCGGTGCGGTCACGTAATCCATGCCCGGGTAGGACGCGAGCTTGGCGCGCAGAGCGTCGACCGCCGCCTCCCGGTTGTCGGCGGGGACGTTGGTCAGATCGACGGCCACGTTCAGAATGCCGTTGCTGCCTTCGCCGAAGCCTTCGGTGCGCAGCTCATAGGCTTTGCGGACGGTAGAGGTCTTCGGCATGCTGTCCTCGCCGGGCAGGCCGAGGTTCAGGCCGGCGGCGGGCGCGGCGAGCGCGCCGAGCACCACGACGCTGAGGACCAGGGCGGCCCACGGCGCCTTGCCGATCAGCTTGCCGAAGCGCATGCCGTTGGTGACCGAGTTGTCGTCCTCGGGGTCGTGCTGTGCCACCAGTGGCAGCTTCGGCTTGAACAGGAAGCGGCCGAACGCGCCGATCAGCGCCGGCATCAGCGTGATCGCGGTGAGCACCGCGAACGCGGCGGCGATCGCGCCACCCAGACCCATGAAGGTCATGAACTTCACACCGACGACGCTCAGGCCGCCGAGCGCGATGATGACGGTCAGGCCGGCGAACACCACCGCGGAGCCCGCCGTGCCGAGCGCGGCGCCCACGGCCTCTTCCGGCGAGTCCTGCACCGCCAGTTCGTGCTTGTACCTGGACACGATGAACAGCGCGTAGTCGATGGACAACGCGATACCGATCATCGAGGCGAGGAACGTGGTGAAGCTGGGCACCTCGATCATCGAGGTGCCGACCATGATCAGCGAGGTGGCCGCGCCGAGGCCGACGATGGCGGTGACGATCGGCACGAACGCGGCGACGATCGCACCGAACGCCACGATCATCACGACCAGCGCGACGGCCATGCCGATCATCTCGGACTTACCGCTGGGCGCTTCCTGCTTCTGCGCGATCGAGCCGCTCATCTCGACCGTGAGCCCGGCGTTGCGCGCGTCGGCGGCCACGTCGTAGGCCGCCGCGCGATCCTCATCGGTCACGTCGGAGAACGTCTTGATCGTGAACGGGACGTTGATCACCGCCACGGTCTCGGGGGCGGTCTTGCTGAGCACGTTCAGCGGCGCGCCACTGCACTGCGCCGGGTCAGGGTTGGCCAAGCAGCCCATCTTCTCGGCCGCTTCGATCGGATCGACGATCGGCTTGCTGTGATCGACGATGTCGAGCTGGCCGAGTTTCGCGATGAACGCGTCCAGCGCGGCACGGTTCGCCGGGTCGGTCAGCTTCTGCCCATCGGGCGTAGCGGCGACGTAGGTGCCGGTGACCGCGTCGAACTTGAACGCGGCGGAGGCGCCGGGGAAGTGCCTGTCGAGGATCTCGTTGGCACGTTCGGAAGGCAGGTTCGGCAAGCTGAAGTCGTCGGTCATCGGCTTGCTGAGCTGTGCCCCCAGGCCACCGAGGAGCACGAACAAGACGAGCCAGACGGGAAGGACTATCCATTTCCGGCGGAAAGCGAACTTTCCCCATCTATACAGATAAACGGACACGAGTGGTTACTCCTAGCGATGACTGGGACCGTGCTGGTTCTGCGTGTAGACAGCACTCGCGGGGATGCCCTGCCTGGCCCCGCCTCCACTGACGCTTTCTGCCTACCGTGCGGTAGGTAGACTACCCAGGAGCTAAGCGGAGGTACAACCTCTATTCTGCGTGCGAACTTCGCTCGATGCGAAGGTGATGAGAGGATCATCGGATGGCTGTGCGTGACACACCCGGCGCTGTCGCCGCAGGTGGAGGCACTAAAAGCGCGATTCGAGACGCTGCGGTGAAGCTGTTCGGAGCCAAAGGATTCGAGCAGACCAGCCTGCGCGAGGTCGCGGATGCGGTAGGAATCACAAAGGCGTCCCTCTACTATCACTACGCGTCGAAGCTCGATCTGCTATTGGCGATCATCGATCCGATCGTCGATCACATGCGTTCGGTCGTGGACGATCTCGACCAGGTGCCGCACGACGCCGAGAGCATCCGTCAGGTTCTGCGAGCGTATCTGCGCGGCCTGATCCATCACCGCGACGCGGGGGCCCTGGTCGTGCGCGACACCGTGGCGATCATCAACGCCATGGCCGACCGCTATCCGGATCTGGTCAACGCCAGCCGGGCACTGCGCGAGTGGCTGGCCGGGCCGGACGCCACCGAGGAGGCGCAGCTGCGCGCTTGCGCGGCGCTGGAGGTGATCGGTGTGGCGCTGGTGTCCAAGGAACTCGTGCCTGGTGCCGACGACTCGCTGGTGGAATCGTCACTGCTGGACGCCGCAACCTGCGTGCTGGCAGGCGGCGGCGCCGCGTAGATTCGAGTCATCCCATCTCGACGCCAGGAGTCACCGCTGTGCACATCACCGCGAAGGTCGATTACGCGGTGCGGACGCTGCTCGAAATCGCCAGTGCGCCGCGGCTGGACCAATCCGTGGCCGGGCTGGGCGCACCCCTCGTGCAGGTCGCCCCTGCGGTCAAAGCCGAAGCGATCGCCACCGCCCAGCGGATTCCACCCAAGGTGCTCGAGTCGGTGCTCGGCGAACTGCGCCGCGCCGAACTGGTGATCAGCAGGCGCGGTCCGGACGGCGGCTACTGGCTGGCCAGGCCCGCCGCCGAGATCTCCATCGCCGACGTGATCCGCGCGATCGAAGGCCCTCTCGCCTCGGTGCGCGGCGCGCGGCCGGAGGACGTCCACTATCCCGGCGCGGCGCGGCCGTTGCAGCGGGTGTGGATCGCGCTGCGGGTCAATATCCGTGCGGTCCTGGAAAACGTCACCATCGCCGACATCGCGAGCGATCAGCTGCCCGGCTTCGTCGACGCGCTCACCGAAGACCCGGGCGCCTGGGCGCGCCGCTAGCTCCGCGCACCCCCGACGGGAGAGCATTCATGCAGGTCAACAAACCCCACGACGTATCGCGGCGACAGCCGGTAGCCTGCGATTCATCATGCTGACCAGACTGCTCCGCACGCATCTCCAGCCTTACCGCGCCCAGCTGGCGGGGGTCGTTGTGCTTCAGCTGATTTCCGTCATCGCGATGCTGTATCTGCCGAGCCTGAACGCCGACCTGATCGACAACGGCGTCACCAAAGGTGATCTCGGCTACATCTGGACCACCGGGCTGTGGATGCTCGTGGTCACCGGCGTCCAGATCGTCGCCTCCGCCATCTCGGTCTATCTCGGCGCGCAGGCGGCCATGGGCGCGGGTCGCGACCTGCGCGGCGCGTTGCTGCACCGCGTGGGCACGTTCTCGGCACGCGAAGTGGGGATGTTCGGCGCGCCGTCGCTGATCACCCGCAATACCAACGACATTCAGCAGGTCCAGCTGCTCATCGTGATGTCGGCGACCATCCTGGTGATGGCGCCGATCATGTGCGTGGGCGGGATCATCATGGCGTTGCGCGAGGATCTCGGCCTGTCCTGGCTGCTGCTGATCGCGGTGCCCGCGCTGGGGCTGTCCATGGGGGTGCTGATCTCCAAGATGGTGCCCGGCTTCCGCGACATGCAGACCAGGATCGACGAGGTGAATCGGGTGCTGCGTGAGCAGATCACCGGTATCCGCGTGGTCCGGGCCTTCGTGCGGGAACGGCAGGAGACCTGGCGGTTCGGCCTGGCCAATACCGAACTCACCGACACCGCGCTGCGCGTCGGCCGGTTGATGGCGCTGATGTTCCCGGCGGTCATGCTGATCAGCAATGTCACCGCGGTCGCGGTGATCTGGTTCGGCGGGCGCGCGATCGACGCGGGGCACATGCAGATCGGTTCGCTCACCGCGCTGCTGTCCTACATCATGCAGATCCTGATGGCCGTGATGATGGCCTCCTTCCTGGCCATGATGGCGCCGCGCGCCGCGGTGTCCGCCGACCGGATCGGCGAGGTGCTCGACACCGAATCCTCGGTCCACCCGCCACGACTGCCACAGCCGTTCACCGACGACCCGGCCGTCGTGGACATCCAGTTCGCCGAGTTCGCTTTCCCCGGCGCGGAGAAGCCGGTGCTGAAAGCCATCCGGTTCCAAGCGCGTCCAGGCACCACCACCGCGATAGTCGGCTCCACCGGCGCGGGCAAGACCACGCTGATCAACCTCATTCCGCGGCTGATGGACGTCACCGACGGCGCGGTCTACATCGGCGGTACGGATGTCCGCCACATCGACCTGGAGGTGCTGCGCGCGCAGATCGGGCTCGTCCCGCAGAAGGGGTACCTCTTCTCCGGCACCATCGCGAGCAACCTGCGCTACGGCAATCCGCACGCCACCGACGAGGAGCTCTGGCGTGCGCTGGAGATCGCGCAGGCGGACGATTTCGTCCGGGAGATGCCACACCGGCTGCAGACCCCCGTCGCCCAGGGCGGCACCACCGTGTCCGGAGGCCAGCGTCAGCGGCTGGCCATCGCGCGTGCGCTGGTGAAGAAGCCGAGGGTGTACCTGTTCGACGACTCGTTCTCGGCGCTCGACGTCGCGACCGACGCCAGGCTGCGCGAGGCGCTGAAGCCGGTGACCGCCGACGCCTCGGTCCTCATCGTCGCGCAGCGCATCGCCACCATCCGGGACGCGGATCAGATCGTGGTGCTCGAAGACGGCGCGATGGCGGGTATCGGCACCCACGAGCAGCTCATGCGCGACTGCGCGGAGTACCGGGAGATCGTCGAGTCGCAGCTGAGTGCCGAGGAGGCGCGATGAACAACGACCGCGCGGACCGAGCGCGGATGTCCCGCGGCGAGCAGGAGGCACGATGAGACCCGGAATGCCGAGTCCCGGCGCGCCGGACGCGAAGGCGAAGTCGTTCGGGCCGTCCCTGAAGCGGTTGTTGCGCAGGCTCACGCCGGAGCGGTTCTATGTCGGGCTGATCATCGCGCTGGTCATCGTCTCGGTGGTGCTGAATACCGTCGGCCCCTACATCCTCGGCAAGGCCACCAACCTGGTCTTCGACGGCGTGGTCGGCAAACAGCTGCCGCCCGGCGTGACCAAGGATCAGGCGATCGAAGCCCTGCGGGCCGAAGGCGACGACACCTTCGCCGACATGCTCGGCGCCATGGACGTGGTGCCCGGAGTCGGCGTGGACTTCGGTGCGGTGGGCCGGGTGCTCGCTCTGGTGCTCGTGCTGTACATCGGCGCCGCCGTCTTCGGATGGCTGCAGGGGCACCTGCTCAACATCGTGATCAACCGCACGGTGAAACGGCTGCGCAGCGACGTCGAGGACAAGATCCATCGGCTTCCACTGCGTTATTTCGACACCGCGCCCCGCGGTGACGTGCTCAGCCGGGTGACCAACGACGTGGACAACGTCTCCCAGAGCCTCCAGCAGACCATGAGCCAGCTGCTCATCTCGGTGTTCTCGGTGCTGGGCATCCTGGTCATGATGTTCTGGATCTCGTGGGTGCTCGCGGTGATCGCGCTGCTCACCGTGCCGGCCGCCATCGTGGTCACCGCGCAGATCGCGAAACGGTCCAAGCCGCACTTCGTCAACCAGTGGAAGTACACCGGCCTGGTCAACGCGCAGGTCGAGGAGGCCTTCACCGGGCACGAGGTGGTCACCGCGTTCGGCCGCAACCGCGAGGTCGGCAAGGAATTCGATGAGCGCAACGAGGAGCTCTACCAAGCCAGCTTCAAAGCGCAGTTCATCTCGGGCCTGATCATGCCGGCGATCATGTTCCTCGGGAACGTGAACTTCGTGCTGGTCGCGCTGGTCGGCGGACTCAAAGTGGCCACAGGCAGCCTCTCGCTCGGCGAGGTGCAGGCGTTCATCCAGTACTCCCGCCAGTTCAGTCAGCCGCTGACCCAGCTCGGCGCGATGGCCAACCTGCTGCAATCCGGTGTCGCCTCGGCCGAGCGGATCTTCGAGATCCTCGACGCCGAAGAGCAGAGCGCGGACCCGGTGATGGCTGTCGCGCGTCCGGTCGACCGCGGCCGGGTGGAGTTCGAGGCCGTCTCGTTCCGCTACGAACCCGACAAGCCGGTGATCGAGCGGCTCTCCCTGGTGGCCGAGCCCGGACACGTCGTAGCCATCGTCGGCCCGACCGGCGCGGGCAAGACCACCCTGGTGAACCTGCTCATGCGGTTCTACGAACTGGACGCGGGCACGATCACCGTCGACGGCGTCGACATCACCGAGATCACCCGCGACCATCTGCGCTCGCGCATCGGCATGGTCCTGCAGGACACCTGGCTGTTCCGCGGCACCATCCGGGAGAACATCGCCTACGGCAACCCGAACGCGAGCGAGAAGGACATCCTCGCCGCGGCGCGCGCCGCCTACGTCGACCGTTTCGTGCACGCGCTGCCCGACGGCTACGACACGATCATCGATGAGGAGGGCTCCGGCGTCAGCGCGGGCGAGAAGCAGCTGATCACCATCGCGCGCGCGTTCCTCGCCCAGCCGTCCATCCTCATCCTGGACGAGGCGACCAGCTCGGTGGACACACGCACCGAATCGCTGGTACAGCACGCCACCGCCGCACTGCGCCGCGACCGGACCAGCTTCGTCATCGCCCACCGCCTGTCCACCATCCGCGACGCCGACCTCATCGTCGTCATGGAAGCGGGCCGGATCGTGGAACACGGCTCGCACGAACGCTTGCTCGGGGAGCGCGGGGCGTACTACCGCCTCTACAACGCCCAGTTCGCTGGGGCTGTGTAGTTTGGCCGCGCCTTCGGCGCGGCGTGTTCGCGGCCCCTTTGTGGCTCGCGTCCGAGCGACCGCCGCTGGCGACTGCGTCGCGGACGCGGCGGCCGCTCGGACGCGAGCCGGGCCGCGAACGGCGCATGCTCGGTCTCGCTTCGCTCGAAACCGGGGGTTGGGGTGCGCTGGGCGCGTCGGCATTGGAGTGTCTGGATGAAGTGCACGTGGCTCGGGGCGGTTGATCGTCGGGTCGATCGGTGTTCGTGGTGTACGGCGGTCGCTCGGATGTGAGCCGGGCCGCGAACGGCGGATGCTCGGTCTCGCTTCGCTCGAAACCGGGGTTGGGGTGCGCTGGGCGCGTCGGCATTCGAGTGTCTGGATGAAGTGCACGTGGCTCGGGGCGGTTGATCGTCGGGTCGATCGGTGTTCGTGGTGTACGGCGGCCGCTTGGACGTGAGCCGGGCCGCGAACGGTGCGTGCTCGAACTCGCTTCGCTCGGAGCCCTGGGCGCGTCGGCGTTGCTGGTTGCGGACGACGTGCGCACAACCCGGGACCGTTGAAGGTCGAATCGACTGGGTCCGTCGTTGACGGCAGGCAGCGGCGGGGTTCGGTCGACGGGAGAGGCGTGGCTCGCTTGGGTGCGGGGGTGTGGTTCGTGAATGCGGTGTGGGCCGGTGAGCGGTGGCCTGGTTCGGGCGGGTTCTGTCGAACTGCGAGGATATCGGGGTGTCCGGTCCCGAATCCTTCTCCTTCACTGTCGGTGCGCGTCTGGACGGGCGGCACGGCCGGTCGGGGCTGATCACCACGCCGCACGGGTCGATCGCCACGCCGGCCTTCGTTCCGGTGGGCACCAAGGCGACGGTCAAGGCGGTGCTGCCGGAAACCATGCGCGAACTCGGCGCCCAGGCGCTGCTGGCCAACGCCTACCACCTCTACCTGCAGCCGGGCGCCGACATCGTGGACGAGGCGGGCGGGCTCGGCGCGTTCATGAACTGGCCGGGACCCACCTTCACCGACAGCGGCGGATTCCAGGTGATGTCGCTGGGCGTCGGCTTCAAGAAGGTGCTGGCGATGGAGGCGGTCGACGTCCGCAGCGACGAGGTGATCGCGCCCGGCAAAGAACGGCTGGCCACCGTGGACGACGACGGTGTCACGTTCCGCTCACACCTCGACGGCTCTACGCACCGGTTCACCCCGGAGGTGTCGATGGGCATCCAGCACCAGCTCGGCGCCGACATCATGTTCGCCTTCGACGAGCTCACCACGCTGCTCAATACCCGCGCCTACCAGGAGCGATCGGTGCAACGCACGCACGAGTGGGCGCAGCGCTGCATCGCCGAGCACGAGCGGCTGAGCGCCGCCCGCACGCACCGTCCGTACCAGGCGCTGTTCGCCGTCGTCCAAGGCGCGCAGTACGAGGATCTGCGCCGCAAGGCATGCCGCGGGCTCGAATCGATTCGCGGCAGCGCGGGAACGGGGTTCGACGGTTACGGCATCGGCGGCGCGCTGGAGAAACACAATCTGGGAGCCATCGTCGGTTGGTGCTGTGACGAGCTGCCCGAGGACAAACCGCGGCACATGCTGGGCATCAGCGAACCGGAGGACGTCTTCACCGCCATCGAGAACGGCGCCGACACCTTCGACTGCGTGAATCCGTCCCGGGTCGCCCGCAACGCCGCGATCTACTCCGACACCGGCCGGTTCAACATCAACACCAGCCGCTTCCGACGCGACTTCACCCCGATCGACGAGAACTGCGACTGCTACACCTGCGCCAACTACACGCGCGCCTACATCCATCACCTGTTCAAGGCCAAGGAGATGCTCGCGTCCACGCTGTGCACGATCCACAACGAGCGGTTCACGATCCGTCTGGTCGACCGCATCCGCGACAGCATCGAAGGCGGGTACTTCGACGAGCACAAGGCCGAGACACTCGGCCGCTGGGGAGGTGGAAGGGTCGGCCGAGCAAAAGAGGGCGCGGACCGCAGGGACGATCAGTAGCTCGACAGCGGCCGCGATCGTCTCGGGTGACCCGCGCCCTCCGGTGTGTGGTCAGGGAGTTCGTCAGGTGCGCAGTGGATCGACTTCGGTTGGCGCGTAGGTGGGTTCGTTCTTCTTGAGGAATGCGATCACCCGGTACGTGATCGGGAGCACGATCACCTCGCAGAGGGTCTTCCAGATGAAGCCGACGATCACGTAGTTGACGAACTGCTGCCAGGTGTCGATGCCGATCGCGCCGGCGGCGATCGAGCAGAAGATCAGCGTGTCGGCGAACTCCCCGACGATGGTCGATCCGATCAGCCTGGCCCACAGATACTTTTCCTTCGTCCGCTCCTTGATCAGCACCAGCGTCGCGGAATTGAGCAGCTGGCCGACGAAGTATCCGGCCAGACCCGCGGCGACGAGTCGCGGCGTCGTCCCGAGGACGGTGCGGAACGCCTCCTGGTTCTCGTAGAAGCTCGCGGCGGGCAGCCGGATCGCGATGGCGAAGCACGCGACCGTCAGCAGCAGGGCGCCGAAGCCGTAGTAGATGGCGCGCCGGGTGGCGCGGAAGCCGTACACCTCGCTCAGCACGTCGCCGAGGATGTAGGCCAGCGGGAAGAGGAAGAAGGCGCCGTCGGTGGCGATCGGCAGGATTTGCAGCGGCCCCAGCGACACCGACCGATCGCCGAGGAACTCCACCCCCTTGCCTGCGCAGATGTTGGAAATGATCAAGGTCGCGGTGAACAGGGCCACGATCGGTGCGTAGTACCCCCGCGCCACCTGGGCAAATGCCGCATGGTCCGCGGGGCGCCCAGGCCCGTTGTGCTCTTGGGTGGTTTTCGACTCACTCACCCGCATCATCCAACCAGGTTGTGGAATACGCTGTAGCAATGACGAATCCCGGCGATTCCGACGAGTGGTGGAAGCAGTACGGCGGCCAAGGCGTGTCGCCGGAGTCCGGTGGGCAGAGTTCGGTCCCGCAGTACCCGAGCCCTGAGCAGCAGCCGTCGGGCTACCCCTCGGCGCCGCAGTACCCGGTTCAGCCGCCCTCGCAGCCGATGACGCCGCCTCCGCAACCGCAGTATCCGTCCTACCAGCAGCCCGCACAGCCGTATCCGCAGCCGAACTACGGCTACCAGAGTCCGTACCAGCCCTATGGAGTTCCGGCGCAGGGCACCAACGGCATGGCGATCGGTGCGCTGATCTCGTCACTGGTCGGATTCGTCACCTGCGGGATCGGCTCGATCGTCGGGATCATCCTCGGGGTGGTCGCGCTGAACCAGATCAAGCAGAGCGGCCAGGAAGGGCGCGGCATGGCGCTGGCCGGCATCTGGATCGGTGTGGGCGCGATCGTGCTCGGCATCCTGTGGTTCGTCGTGGTGATCATCGCGGGGGCGACCAGCGCGTAGCGGCGGGGCCGGGAAAGCACCAGGGGCGCACCCGAATCGGGTGCGCCCCTGCGCGTTCGATGCCGCCGTGGCGGATCAGGCCTTGACGACCTGGGTGCCGCCGGCGAACTTGTCGTGCCAGCCCTGCTTGTTCGGGTCCTGCGAGATGGTGATCATGATGTAGATCGCCAGGCCGAGCGACACGAGGCCGCCGACGCACGGGATGATGTTCGCCGCGACGAACAGGTTGCGCTTCAGCGAGGTGACCGGGTCGATCTTGGCGGCGCCGCCCGGGGCGAGCACCTTCAGGCCGAGGATCTTCTTGCCGAGCGTGGTGCCCTGCGAGGTCTCCATGCCGACGAAGTAGCCGAGCTGGACCAGGGTCCAGACCAGGCCGAGACCGATGGTCAGGCCCACCGAGTTGTTGACCAGGAGATACAGGATGAAGTACGGGATCATCAGGATGATCGCGTCGATCACGCGGGCGCCGATACGGGTGCCGAGGTCGCCCGGCTGGCCGCCGTAGTTGTTGAACCCGGGCTGCTGCGGGTACTGACCGTAGGGATCCTGCCCGTACTGGGGCTGCTGGCCGCCGTACTGGGGCTGCTGTCCGTACTGGGGCTGCTGTCCGTATTGCGGCTGCTGTCCGTACTGGGGCTGCTGCCCGTACTGGTCGCCGCCCTGGGGGTACGGCTGCCCGTACGGCTGCCCGCCCTGCGGATACTGGTTGGGGTCGTACCCACCGCTTGTCATAGTTGTTTGTCCTCGTCGATTGATCAGTAGTTGGACGATGCGTACGTTACGGACATGGGCTGCTTCGCAACAACCCATGAACATCGAGTATCCACGGTTCGCGGGGTAGCCGCCGGGTGTCGAAACGCGCGAGTAGCTCGGACGACGATGTCGCGGCGCAGCCGAGCGAAGCGGCCAGTGCCGAGACTACTTCCTCCGGCGTGTTGCCGAGCGCCAAGCGTTCGCGGAGTGTTACGGCCCCATCCCGTTTCGCCAGTCGCCGCCCTTCGGTGTTGAGTACGAGCGGCACGTGGGCGTAACGCGGCACCGGCAGGTCGAGCAGGGTCGCGAGGTATGCCTGGCGCGGGGTCGACGGCAGCAGGTCGTCGCCGCGCACCACCTGGTCGACGCCCTGTGCCGCGTCGTCCACCACGACGGCGAGGTTGTAGGCCGGGATGCCGTCGCCGCGCCGCAGCACCACGTCGTCGACCGGGCCGCGGTAGCGGCCGTGCAGGTCGTCGTGCACTTCGAACTCGGCGGCCGTGGCGCGC
>NZ_BAFP01000004.1 GCF_000308455.1 Nocardia abscessus NBRC 100374
TGACGACGAATCCAACGGAACCGGCACGCCCGCCGGTGCGCCTGCGGACGAGGAGGAGTACGAGGCCGAATCGCGCTGGATCGAGTGGAAGGATTCGGCGGCCAAGCGGTTGTCCGGGGCCGCCGCCGACGAGGATCAGCCCGCCGAGCCGTTCCGTAGCCCGCGTGCGTTCGCGCAGTGGAGCGCCGCGGCCGCGCGTGCCCTGCTCGACGTGCAGTTCCACCGCCCGGCGACCCGCACGCTGTTGCCGCTGGCCTACATCCTGGGGCTGGTGTTCGCCTTCGCCGTGCCCATCGCGCTGACGGTGTCGGCGTGGCGGGTGTCGGCGGTGCTCGGCGTGCTCGCCGCGGTGCTGGGCGTCCCGCTCGGCCTGACCATCGCGGCCGCCGTCCGCCTGATGCTCGAGTTCCTGGTGAACGCCTCGCGCCTGGCGACCAGGGTGGAGCACATCAGCGAGCTGGCCGACGACCTGTTCCAGGCGCTGTCGGACGTGGCCGAGCCGGTCAACCAGCTGTCCGAAGACGTTCGGGCGGTGCAGTTCTGGCGCTTCCGCAAGCGAAACCCGCGCAGGTAGGGGACGAAAACATGGCGGGGGGAAGTAGTTTGACTCCCTGCGGCCATCGGCCTAGCTGAGACACGCACCGTGACCGGTGTGAGTTTCACTGTGAACAATGCTGTTCGGGTACCCCGCACATCCACCAGGGGTGTCCGGAGAGGCGGCCGCGTCGCAGACAGCACGGATCACGATGCGGCCGGTGTACGGCGAAACAGGGGGGAAGCATGGCGCTACCACAGGGGACGACCGGATCGACAATGCCGCGACGGCAGCTCGGCAGGCAGCTGCGCGATCTGCGCAACCGGGCGGGGATGACCACGCGGGTGGCCGCGCAGCAGCTGGAGTGGTCGGAGGCGAAGATCTGGCGGATCGAGACCGGGCAGACCTCGCTGCGCGGTCTCGATGTCGAGGCGATGTGCAAGGTCTACGGCGCGCCGCCCGATCTGCTCGAACCGTTGCGTGCGTTGGCCCGCGACACCAAGGCGAAGGGGTGGTGGACCGCCTACGGCGACGTGATCCCGGAGGGCTTCGACGTCTACATCGGACTGGAAGAGGCGGCCACCCGGCTGTCCACCTACGAGAACGAACTCGTCCCGGGACTGCTGCAGACCGAGGCTTACACCCGCGCGGTGTTCGCCGCGGCGGACCCGGAGTTGTCCGCCGACGAACTCGACCGCAGAGTCCGTTTACGGCAGGCCAGGCAGGGGCTGGTCTTGCGGAACGACGCACCGCTGCGGCTGGACGCGCTGATCGGCGAGGGGGTGCTGCGGCGGCGGATCGGCGACCCGGTCGTGATCGCCGAGCAACTCGATCAGCTGCTCCGCAGGGCCGAGTTGCCGAACGTCCGGATCCGGCTGGTGCCGATGGCTTCCCGCTATCACGACGGGATGACCTCAGGCCGGTTCGTGCTGCTGGATTTCCCGGAGGCGCCTTCCGGCGAGCCGTCCGAACCGCCGGTGGTCTATGTGGAGGCGTTCACCGGACCGATCTACGTGGACAAAGAGCAGGAGATCGCACGCTTCCGCGGGGCATTCGCGAACATCGAGGCGGTGGCGGTCGACGCGCGCGCAGGCATCGAGGCTGCCCGCCAGGCCCTGTGACCTGCGGGCTTTCTCGCGCTGATCAGCACTTCGGCGGGCCCGGCAACTCCCAGGTGTCGCTCAGGACGGCCCGGTGGGTGGGCAGGGCCTGTTCGTAGACCTCGCGGCCCTTCTCGGTGAGGCAGACGAACACGGCGCGGCGATCCTCCGCGCACATGGTGCGCCGGACGAGACCGTCGCGTTCCAGCCGGGCCACGGCCCGTGACAGCGCGCTCTGACTCAGGTAGATGTCGTTGGCCAGGTCGCTCATGCGGTAGTCGCCGCAGTCCGCGTCCACCAGCCGGTCCAGCGTCTCGAATTCGCTGAGCCCGATGTGATGGCCGTTCTGCAGCGCTTTCTCGAGCGCGCAACTCACCGTCGCGTGCCGGTCGAGCAGCGCGCGCCACTCTCCAACCAGCCCGGTGGGCGCGAGGGCGCGCCGGGCCGTGCTCACGGTGGTCGGCTTCGACATGGCCCCATCTTAGTGGCCCCGGGATGTCCATGCAACTGCATTAAATGTGTTGGCATTTAATGCACGCGCATGTAATGTTCCCCGCATGACTTCACCAGCCACGCTCTCGGCCGCCGCGGCGACCGATCCGACCAGATGGTCAGTCCGGCTCTGGGGCATGCTGATCACGCTGTGCATCGTGCTGTTCCTCGACGGTCTCGACGTTTCGATGATCGGTGTCGCGCTCCCGTCCATCGGCGCGGAACTCGATCTGTCCACCTCCACCCTGCAGTGGCTGGTCAGCGGATACGTGCTCGGATACGGCGGTCTCTTGCTGCTCGGCGGCCGCACCGCCGACCTGCTCGGGCGGCGCAAGGTCTTCCTGATCGCGCTCGCGGTCTTCGCGGTCGCCTCGCTCGCCGGTGGTCTGGTCAGCTCCGGTCCGCTGCTGATCCTCACCCGATTCGTCAAGGGCCTCGCCGCCGCGTTCACCGCGCCGACCGGCCTGTCCATCATCACCACGAACTTCGCCGAGGGACCGGCCAGGAACAAGGCGCTGTCCATCTACACGGTCTTCGGCGCGGGCGGCTACTCCATGGGCCTGCTGTTCGGCGGCCTGATGACCGGAGTCGGCTGGCGCTGGACGTTCCTGCTCCCGGTGCCGATCGCGCTCGCCGCGCTGGCCGCCGCCTACGTGCTGGTGCCCAAGGACAAGCCCGCCGAGGAAGGCGGACACGACCTGCTGGGTGCGCTGCTGTCCACCGTGGCCATGCTGCTGCTGGTGTACACCGTGGTCGCCGCGCCCGAAGCGGGCTGGACGTCGGCGCGCACCCTCGGCTCGTTCGTCGCGGTCGTCGCGCTGTTCGCCGGATTCGTCGCGGTGGAGAAGCGGGTGCGCTACCCGCTGGTGCGCCTCGGCATTCTGCGCAAGTCCTCGCTGGTCCGCGCCAGCCTCGCGATCGTCGCGGTGGCGGGCTCCTACTTCAGCTGGCAGTTCATCGTGACGCTGTACATGCAGGACACGCTCGGCTGGTCGCCGCTGAAGCTGTCCATGGCACTGCTGCCGGTCGGTCTGCTCGTCGTGCTGTCGGCGTTCTTCTCCGACAAGCTGGTGGATCGTTTCGGCACCGGGCCGGTGATCGCGGTCACCCTGGTCGTGATGGCCGTCGGTTACCTGCTGTTCCTGCGGCTGGACACCGCGCCCTCCTACCTGACGATGCTGCTGCCCGCGGTGCTGCTCATCGGCATCGGCTGGGTCGGTTTCCCGGCCATCAACATCCAGGCCACCAACGGCATCGAGGACGAGGAGCAGGGTCTCGCCGCCGGTGTGCTGCAAACCTCCATGCAGGTCGGCGCGGCCATCGTGCTCGCGGTGACCACGGCGATCATCTCCTCCGGCGCGCACGCCGATATCTCGGCCGCCGGGATGCTCGACACCTACCGGCCGGGCCTGGAGTTCGCCGCGGGCGTGTCCATCGTCGGTGCCCTCGTCGCCCTGCTGGCCTTCGCGCCGCGCTTCCGTGCCCAGGAGCGGACGGCGGAGGAGGCGAAGGAGCTGGAACTCGTCGCCTGACCGCGGAACCGCCGAGCGCCGCCACCGTACCGGGTGGCGGCGCTTGTTATGCGGCTGCCTCGCCTTCGCTCGGCCCGGCGCGGGCTGTGGACGGACTGCGTCCGGCAGCGCTTGTTATGCGGCTGCCTCGCCTTCGCTCGGCCCGGCGCGGGCTGTGGACGGACTGCGTCCGGCAGCGCTTGTTATGCGGCTGCCTCGCCTTCGCTCGGCCCGGCGCGGGCTGTGGACGGACTGCGTCCGGCAGCGCTTGTCATGCGGCTGCCTCGCCTTCGCTCGGCCCGGCGCG
>NZ_BAFP01000003.1 GCF_000308455.1 Nocardia abscessus NBRC 100374
GAGCCACAAGAGGGCCGCGAACACCCAGCGCCGCAGGCGCTGGACAAACAAGCACAGAATTCAACACTGTCGGGGGCAGGGACCATACTGCTTAGCGTGGATTCGGACATCGGTGACCAAGACGGTCGCAAGCGCAACGGAACGGCCGTGGATCGGGCCTCCGGCGTGCCGACCGCCTTCATCGACGCCAGGGCGCTGATCGGCTGTCGTCATCGCCTGCATCTGGACGCGACGCACCCCGAGGCACTGGTGGGAATCACCGAGGACGCGGGCGTGCGCCAGCGCCGCGATGCCGCCGCGGCGCACCGCGGCCGGGTGCGCGACGCACTGGTCGGCGCGGCTCCCGACGCCTGGGTGGTGATCGATCCCGGGCTGCGCGCCGCCGAGCGCGCCGAGGCGACGATGCGCGCGTGCGAAGAGGGTGCGCGGCACATCTGGGGCGGACTGCTGCCGCAGGAGCCGGACACCGGCAGGCGCGGGGGTTCGGAGATCTTGCTGCGCGACGCCGACCGCGGTGGCTACATCCCGATCATCGTGGTGAACCACAAGGTGACCGACCCGCGCCAACCGGAGCCGGCCGACTTCCACCCCACCACCACGGACCCCCATCACTGGAATCCGCAACCCGATCCGCATCGCAAGCTACGCCAGCAGCCCCGCGACCAGCAGCGGCTCGCGCATCTGCACCGGATGCTGCAACGGCACGGTCTGGCCAGCCCCGCGCTGGTCGGCGGCGTGATCGGCTTCGACTTCGATCGGGTTCTGGTGCACGATCTGGCGCCGCTGCTGGCCGATTACGACCGCCGCTACGCCGACCGGATCGCGGTGGTGCGCGGCGAGTTGCCGACCATCCCCTCGAAGGTGCCCGAGTGCAGGCAGTGCCCGTGGTGGACGCGGGGGATCGACGGGCCGGGCTGCGAGGGCTGGCTGATCGAACATCGCGACGTCAGCCTGGTGGCGCCGGGTTCGCGCGCCGAGGTGCTGCGCAGGCACAACGTGGAGACCATCGACGAGCTCGCCGCCTGGGTGGGCGACGAGCCCGAGGACTGGCAGCACGGCCCGTTCGACGAGGCCGTGGTCACGGCGCGCGCGTGGATCGCGGGGGCGCCGCTGGTGCGGCGGGTCGAGCGCGTGCGGGTGCGGCGGGCCGACGTGGAGGTCGACGTCGACCTGGAGAGCTTCCAGGAGTACGGCGCGTACCTGTGGGGGACGTTGCTGAACGGTGTGTACCGCCCGTTCGTCACTTGGGACCCGTTGCCCACCGAGGACGAGGGTCGTTCCTTCGGCGAGTTCTGGACCTGGCTGATGCGAGTGCGCGCGGAGGCGGCCGCGGCGGGCAAAACGTTTGCCGCTTACTGCTATTCGCGCACCGCCGAGGACAAGTGGCTGTACGAATCGGCGCGCCGGTTCGCGGGCCGCCCCGGCGTACCGACGGTGGAGCAGGTGCGCGCGTTCGTGGACGGGCCGCAATGGGTGGACATGTTCCAGGCCGTCTCCGACCAGTTCATCTGCCCGAACGGCAAGGGGCTCAAGAAGATCGCGCCGGTCGCCGGGTTCTCCTGGCGCGATCCCGAGGCGGGCGGCGAGGCGTCGATGAGCTGGTATCGGCTCGCCGTCGGGTACGACGGCGCCGCGCCGGACAAGACCCAGCGCACCCGGTTGCTGGAGTACAACGAGGACGACGTCCGCGCCACCCAGGTGCTGCGCGAATGGATGACCACCCGCGCCGACGAAGAGGTCCCCGGCCTCGCCGACTTCCGGTCGGTTGCCGATTCGCGAGCGGCCGGAGGCGTTCCGGGTTACGCGGTGGTGCCTCCTTCGGCTCCGTAGTCCCGCGCGGCGGTACCATCGCGTCGTGACAGAGCACGTCGAACAACTCGAGTTCCAGGCAGAGACCCATCAGCTGCTCGAGCTGATGATCCATTCCGTCTACTCCAACAAGGACACCTTCCTGCGGGAGCTGATCTCGAATTCCTCCGACGCGCTGGACAAGCTGCGGCTGGAGTCCTTCCGGGACAAGGATCTGCACGTCGACACCTCCGACCTGCACATCGAGCTGGAGGTCGACAAGGACAATCGGATCCTGACCGTCCGGGACAACGGCATCGGCATGTCGCGCGCCGAGGTCGTCGACCTGATCGGCACCCTCGCCAAGTCCGGCACCGCCGAACTGCGCAAGAAGCTGAACGAGGCCAAGTCCGAAGCGGCGGCCGAGGAGCTGATCGGCCAGTTCGGCATCGGTTTCTACTCGACCTTCATGGTCGCGGACACGGTCACGCTGACCACCCGGCGCGCGGGGGAGACCACCGGCACCAGGTGGCAGTCCAGCGCGGGCAGTTCCACCTACTCGATCGAAGAACTCGACGAGGCCCCGCAGGGCACGTCGGTCGCACTGCAGCTGAAGGCGGTGGACGAGGAGGATCACCTCTTCGACTACACCCTGGAGTGGAAACTGCGGGAGATCGTCAAGAAGTACTCCGACTTCATCGCCTGGCCGATCCGCATGCAGGTCGAGCGGACCGTCACCGAAGGCGAGGGCGAGGACGCCAAGGAGACGACGATCCTCGAGGACCAGACGCTCAACTCCATGAAGGCGCTGTGGACGCGCCCCAAGAGCGAGGTCTCCGACGAGGAGTACAAGGAGTTCTACAAGCACGTCAGCCACGGCTGGGACGATCCGTTGGAGATCATCCCGATGAAGGCCGAGGGCACGTTCGAATACCAAGCGCTGCTGTTCATCCCCTCGCACGCGCCGTTCGACCTGTTCACCCGCGAGCACAAGCGCGGTGTGCAGCTCTACGTCAAGCGGGTGTTCATCATGGACAACTGCGAAGAGCTCATGCCGGAGTACCTGCGCTTCGTCAAGGGCGTGGTGGACGCGCAGGACTTGTCGCTCAACGTCTCCCGCGAGATCCTGCAGCAGGACCGGCAGATCCAGATGATCCGCAAGCGGCTGGTGAAGAAGGTGCTGTCCACGGTCAAGGATCTGCAGGGCGCCGAGGACCAGACCAGCTACCAGACGTTCTGGAAGGAGTTCGGCCGCGTCCTGAAGGAGGGTCTGCTCTCGGACTTCGACAACCGCGAGACCATCCTGCGGGTGTCCTCGTTCGCCTCGACGAACTCCGAGACCGAGCTGACCACGCTGGACCGGTACGTGGAGCGGATGCCCGAGGGGCAGGACACGATCTACTACATGACGGGCGAGACCCGTCAGCAGGTCGAGAGCTCCCCGCATCTGGAGGCGTTCAAGGCCAAGGGCCGCGAGGTGCTGATCCTGACCGACCCGGTCGACGAGATGTGGGTCGGTTCGGTGCCCGAGTTCGACGGCAAGGCGTTCCAGTCCATCGCCAAGGGCGAGGTCGACCTGGAGACCGAGGAGGAGAAGAAAGCCTCCGAGGCGCTGCGTGAGCAGCAGGACAAGGACTTCGCCGACGTGCTGGCGTGGCTGGGCAAGACGCTCGAGCAGAACGTCAAGGAGGTGCGCCTGACCAACCGGCTCACCACCTCTCCGGCCTGCCTGGTCGGCGACGTCTTCGACTTCACGCCGATGCTGGAGCGGATGTACCGGGCCTCGGGTCAGGCGCTGCCGGAGAGCAAGCGGATTCTGGAGCTCAACCCGGCCCACCCGCTGGTCACCGGTCTGCGCGACGCCTACGCGGCCGAGAAAGAGCAGGCCGACGCGGGGACCGCGACCGAGCTGTCGGAAACCGCCGAACTGCTGTTCGGCACGGCGGTTCTCGCCGAGGGCGGTGAGCTGAAGGATCCGGCGCACTTCGCGCACATCCTGACCGATCGGCTCACGCGCACGTTGTGAACCGTCCGCGACCGGAGGGCCACGCGTCCTCCGGTCGCGGCGGCTGCGGCGGCGCGACGTTTCGGCCATTTCCCGGTTACAAGGACCGCCGAGGTGGCATATTCGCAGGACTGGGGAGTTCGCCCCTGGATGGCGCGGTTAGATGTGGATGCCTGAAAGGATCGTCACAACATGTCCGCAAACCCGCTTGCCGTCGCCGAGCCGTGGAATCTCGTAGCCGACGGATACGCCGAGTTCGCACCCGCCATCATGCGACCGTTCTCGGCGCGGGCGCTGGAGTTCGCCTCGCTGTCGCCGCAGGCGCGCATCGTGGACGTCGCGGCGGGGCCGGGCACCCTCAGTCTGCTGGCCGCGGGCTATGTGGCCGAGGTCGAGGCGATCGATTTCTCCGAGCCGATGATCGCGCGGCTGGCGAAGGACGCCGCTGCCGCCGGGTGGACGAATGTCCGCGCGCGGGTGGGTGACGGACAGGATCTGCCGTACGAATCCGACCGGTTCGACGCCGGGTTCTCCATGTTCGGCCTGATGTTCTTCCCCGAGCGCGCCCGGGGGTTCGCCGAGTTGTTCCGGGTGTTGCGGCCGGGCGGCACGGCGGTGGTGTCGAGCTGGGCGCCGATCGCGGACTCGCCGCTGATGCGGATGATGTTCGGCGCCTTGACCGCGGCCGACCCGAACATCCAGGAGCCGCAACCGAACTTCCTGAGCCTGGAGAATCCAGAGGTCTTCGAATCCGAGATGCGCGGAGCGGGTTTCGAAGCCGTGTCCATCCAGCGGCATTCGATCGCGCTCACCTTCGACAGCCCGGAGCAGATGTGGGAGGCCATGGTGCGCAGCAGCGCCCCGCTGGAGCTCATGCGCCACAGCGTGAGCGCGGAGGTCTGGGCTCGGCGCGCCGCGGTCATGAAGGCGTTTCTGGCCGAGAAGTACCGGCCGAACTATCCGCTGTCCACTACGGCGTACCTGGGCATCGGGCACAAGCCGCAGGGCTGAGAGACAGCGGCGCGCGGCCCTTCCGGGGAAGGACCGCGCGCGGCCGGGGCAGTGCGGCGGAATCAGCGCGGGGCCATGCGCAGCGCGCCGTCCATGCGGATGGTCTCGCCGTTGAGGTAGTCGTGCTCGACGATGTACTGCGACAGCTGCGCGTACTCGTCCGGACGGCCCAGGCGCGACGGGAAGGGCACGCCCGCCTCCAGGCCCTTGCGGTACTCCTCGGTGACGCCGGCCAGCATCGGGGTGTCGATGATGCCGGGAGCGATGGTGTTCACCCGGATGCCGAACTGGGCCAGGTCGCGTGCGGCCGGAACGGTCATGCCGTGCACGCCACCCTTGGAGGCCGAGTAGGCGATCTGGCCGACCTGGCCCTCGAACGCGGCGACCGAGGCGGTGTTGATGATGACGCCACGCTGGCCGTACTCGTCCACGGCGTCGGTCTTGGCGATCGCGTCGGCGGCCAACCGCATGACGTTGAAGGTGCCGAGCAGGTTCACCGTGATGACCGTGCGGAACAGCTCCAGATCGTGCGGGCCGTTCTTGGACAGGATGCGGCCCGCCCAGCCGACACCGGCGCAGTTGACCACGATGCGCAGCGGCGCACCCGATTCGACGACCTGCGCCACAGCGGCGCTGACCTCGTCGTTGCTGGTGACATCGGCGGGAATGAGGGTGACCCCGTCCGGCACGCTGTCGCCGGCGCGCTCGATCGACTGCGGTACGTCGAGTCCGAAGACGGTGGCGCCGAGATCGGCGAAACGCTTGGCGGTGGCGGCGCCGAGGCCCGATGCGCCTCCGGTGACAATGGCGGCGGAACCCGAAATCTCCACGATGGTCCTCTCGTTCGTGACAGCCAGTTGGCCCTTCGTCAATTGCACCCTAACCGGTGCCGGGCGCGCGGCCCCGCACGGCTCCCTCGCCCCGTTGCCCGCTGGCAAACTATTTGCGAACGCGACTGTTCTCCGGTGGTACGGTCACACCATGGGCGCTGCGCCGTCCGGGCGCGAGAGCCCGCCCAGCCGCACACCCTGTGCACCGGATCCACAGAACCGACCGCGCAGAATGGAGCAGCCCAGTCAGCTCGACCGAACACCGGAGTCACCGTATGACCGAATCGGCCATCAGCGCACGCCTCCCCCGGGGGAGGCACGGACTCCCGCGAGAGCAGGTGATCGCCTCACAGCGCGAGCGAATCCTCGTCGCGACGGCGGAGGCCATGGCCGAAAACGGTTACATCGGGACGTCGGTCGCGGCGATCCTGAAGCGGGCGGGCGTGTCGCGGGAGACCTTCTACGAGCAGTTCCGTTCCAAGGAGGACTGCTTCGAGGCCGCGTACGAGCGTGCGGTGCAGTTGTTGCTCGACCGGATCGCCGAGGCCACCGAGACCGAAGACGGCGTGCCGGACGACACGGATCCCATGGCTCGAATGGATCGGATCTTCCGCGCCTACCTCCAATATCTGGTGGACGACCCGGCCAGCGCGCGACTGTTCTTGGTCGAGGTCTTCGCGGTGGGATCCGCGGCCATCGCGCGCCGCGCCCAGCTGCAAGAACGGTTCGTCGAGCTGATCGCCGCCGTGCTCGACGCGCGGACCCACCAGCAGCGCTTCGCCTGTCAGGCCCTGGCCGCCGCGGTGGGTTCGATGGTCACCGCTCGGATCGCGGCGGGGGACTCGGCCGGTCTGCTCGCGCTGCGGGAACCGCTGCTGGATCTGTTGCGGCGGGGTGGCGGACTGTATGGGGCCGCTCTGGGCTCGTCCGGCGAGCCATCCGCGTGAGCAACAGCGCCGCACCGGCAAGTGCGGGAGCGATCGTCGCGATCGCGGCGACGGCAGCGCCGCCGAGCGCCGGTGTGGCCGCGCCCAGCAGGGTGGCCGCACCGAAATAGAGGAACAGCAGGCCCGAGCCGATGCCGATCGCGTGTTCCGGCAGGTGTTTGCCCACCAGGATGCCCGCCGCGATGGCGAGCGCGTCGGCGGCGACCATGCCGATCGTCGAGCCCAGCCACACGCCTACCCAGTCGTAGTCGGTGGCCAGCGCGGCGGTCGCGAACATGGTCCGGTCGCCCAGCTCGGCGAGCAGGAACGCGGACAGCACCACGAAGAACGGCGCGCCGGCGGCCCTCGGCGTCTTCGGCGCGGGATCGTCGTCGCCGGGACCGAAGTGCTCACGCAGGGTCCACAGGCCGACGGCCAGGAAGGTGATCGCGGCGATCAGCGAGATCGCCCTGGTGGGTAGCGCCGCACCGAGGAAATGGCCCACGCCGACCGAGATCAGGTGTACCGCGGCGGAGGCCGTCGCGATGCCGCCGAGCACCACCCACCAGCGATAGCGCAGCGCGAACGTCAGCGCCATCAGCTGGGACTTGTCGCCCAGTTCGGCGAGAAAGACGATGCCGATACTCAGCAATACGGTGGCGATCATGTGTGGCGGCTCCCAAGTCTCCGGCCTGCCGGTCGGAGATACGGGCAGCCTCCGGCCGACAACGAAATGGTTGTCCAGGCCGAAGGTCTCGCCCACCGGCGGATGCCGGTTCACACAGCCGGACCCGAGCCCGGATGGACCGGTGGGTCAGTATGTCGACTGTGCGATTGGGGGCTACTCCCCTTCGCTGCAGCCGACTCTACCCCGCCGGGTCGGCGCTTGCCAACCCGCTGTAATCGAAATAGCAATGCGCACAATAAGTTTGGCAATCCAACCGGCGAATTTCGGTTACCCTCACGCGGCCAGCAGCATGGCCAGAACCGCGGTGTCGGGATCGCTGATCGGGTCGAGTCCGACCCGGCTGACCAGCGACGTGACCGTTCCGTCCGACTCCGCCTCGACCCAGGCGGCGCGGTGCTCGAGCCCCAGATGGGGCACGCCGGGCAGCAGGACGCACCCGGATGCCGCGCCGGTGCACTCGGGTAGCGACGGGCGGGTTTCCGACGGAGGATGCAGCATCAGCAACGCGGGTGGCACATGTTCGGCGAAACGGCCCGGCTCCACCGCTTCCTCGCCCAGTACGGGGCCTTCGGCCAGCACCAGGCCGACTGTGCCCGGGGCGGGATCGTCGGGCAGGTCCTCACGGACGCCGAACACCGTCGAGGTCGTCAGTAGCCCGGGTAGCGTGGCCACGCGCACCGCGAGCACGAGGACCTGGGCCCATTCCTTCGTGGTCTCCGGCCAGCGTCCGGAGATCACGAAGCCCCGCAGCGATCCGCGCGAATGAAACGGCGTGATGCCGATCGGTTCGTTCGTGCGCATTTCTGCCTCCCGTTTGTCGAACCCGGGGGCGACCTTGCCCGTCCCTTTGGTGTGGATTTCCCGAATATGAACCACGAGTCACCTGGCACACAAGTACCAAAGAGTGCCAATCGGACAGCCGGAGGCCGGGCGGGAAGCAAACGGGGCTGCGCACGCGGCGAATCGGGCACGACCTCCCCGGGTCCGATTTCGCGGCGAGTGGGCCGGGTTCTCGGCAAAGCGTCCGCGTCCCCGGAGAACAGAACGGGCCCGCGACTCCAGCCGCGCGTAGCGCGACGGATTCGCGGACCCGGTTCCGATGTGCCGAGTCGGCTCAGCCGAAGATGAGGCCCTTGGCCTGCGACGTCGCCTTGGCGAAGCGCTCCTGGACGTCGGCCCAGTTGACCACGTTCCAGAACGCGGTGACGTAGTCCGCCTTGACGTTCTTGTACTGCAGGTAGAAGGCGTGCTCCCACATGTCGACCTGCAGCAGCGGGATGATGCCCAGCGGGACGTTGGCCTGCTGGTCGTAGAGCTGGAAGGTCAGCAGCTTCTGGCCGAGGGTGTCGAAGCCGAGCACCGCCCAGCCGGAGCCCTGCAGACCGTTGGCCGCCGCGGTGAACTGCGCGCGGAACTTGTCGAACGAACCGAACTGGTCGTCGATCGCCGCGGCCAGCTCGCCGACCGGCTTGTCACCGCCGTTGGGGGAGAGGTTCTTCCACCAGATCGTGTGGTTGACGTGCCCACCCAGGTGGAATGCGAGGTTCTTCTCGTGCAGGAAGATGGCGCTGTGATCGCCCGACTCGCGAGCGGCTTCCAGCTTCTCCAACGCGGTGTTCGCACCGGCGACGTACGCGGCGTGGTGCTTGGAATGATGAAGCTCGTTGATCTGCCCGGAGATGTGGGGCTCCAGGGCGCTGTAGTCGTAATCCAGATCTGGCAGCGTGTACTCAGCCACGATGTCCCTTCCTATGTCGGGCTGGTTGTGCCCGTTGTTCCGTGCACAGCCAACCATCATTCGTACACCCGGTCGATTCCAACCTGAGCCGACCTCCGCACATTCCGGTGACGCCGCTCACACGGGACGGCTCGCGTCCCGTCACATCACGCACATCGGCACCACTGGAAACGCACGCGTAGCATCGAACCATGTCGTGGTACGACGAACTAGTCGGGCGGCTCAGCCTTCCCGAATCCGTCATGGTCGCGCCCGAGCAGGCTCTCCCTGGCCGGGCGGAGCCGCTCGACGTGCCGGATACCCACTACGTCAACGGTCACCCGATCCGCCCGCCGTTTCCCGGCGGGCTGCAGCTCGCGGTTGTCGCGATGGGGTGTTTCTGGGGCGCGGAGAAGGCTTTCTGGGAACTCGACGGCGTCTACACCACCGCGGTCGGCTACGTCGGCGGGTTCACGCCGAACCCCACCTACGAAGAGGTCTGCAGCGGGCGGACGGGTCACACCGAAGCGGTGCTCGTCGCGTTCGATCCGGCGGTGATCGGCTATGCGGGCATCCTGCGGCACTTCTGGGAGAACCACGATCCCACCCAGGGCATGCGCCAGGGCAACGATCGTGGCACCCAATACCGTTCCGCCGTCTTCACCTTCGGCGCCGAACAGGCAGCTCTGGTCCGCTCCACGGCCGAGGCATACGGCAAACGCCTCGCCGGGGCGGGATACGGCCGGATCACCACGGAGATCGCGCCGCTGGCGGGGTTGGCAGCCTTCTACTACGCCGAGGGGTACCACCAGCAGTACCTCGCGAAGAACCCCGGCGGATATTGCCCGGTGCACGCCACCGGAGTGAGCTGCCCGGTCGGCCTGGACGCCTGACCTGCCGCGAAACCGCACGGCCGCTTCCGGCGGGCGTGCGGCGATCGCGCTGTGCTCCCTAGGTCCCGATCACAGCGGCGGAGCGATACCCGGACGGGTTGCCCGTGGATCGCCCGCATCGTGCGCCCGCCACCATCGCGCGCCGCCCGCCACGAAGTCCGTCAGCGGGATCTGCTTGCCGCGCGAATCGTGCACGACGATGTCGTCGAACCACACGCGGACATCCAGCTCGCGCGGATCGATGCCCTCCTCCTGGGAGAACTCCAGAACGTGCGTGGATGCGTGATCATCGATCCGGGTATCGAAGCTGAGCAGCTCGCTCCACAGCGCCCACCCGCTGTCGTCGAGATCGATGAACTCCCAGCCGTGCAGCCGCCCGCCGCCGAAACTGCGGATGGCCTCGTCCAGTCCGTCCAGTTGCAGCGGCAGCACCTGGGGTTCCAAGTCGTCCCAGTGCTGCGTGCGCAGTGACGCGGCGACCCGGCTCACGCCGGTGAACGTCACCTGCACCCGGTAGTCCTCGGCCGCCGTCCCTTCCTCGGGGAGGGTCAGCACTTCGAGGTCGAGTCGCAGTTCGTTGGCGGTCTCGTCCACCGCGAGGCCGAGGCACGTGGCCTCGGACAGCGCGACGTTCAGACCTGCGGTGTCCATTCCGTGGCGTAGCCCCCTGCTCACGTTCATGCGCCCAGGCTACCGATCGGCACTGCCGGATCGCGGTATTTCGGCGGCGTTCCGAAATTCGATGGAACCGAACGCGTCCGCGCTCCGTCCAAGTAGATATCGGAACCGCTTCGGCCGCAGATTCCGATGTCGGCGACGAATGGCCGCTCCGGGATGGATATGGAGGGGAGTCCCGGATCGGCCATTCGCATCGCTCGGCCCGGGAGTTGATCAGTCGTCCACCCCGAAAAGACGCGGAGTACAGACCAAAAGTCTGGTATCTCCCCGGAAAGATAGCCGAGCGGTTGCTCGATTGCCCGACACTTCCGGCAAAACGCCGTCGACGGGCGCACCTTGTGGATCAGGCTGTGGATTATGTGGATAACTTCGACCGAGTTATGCACAACCAGCATCGAGCGGGGGCGCGGTCGAGTTCCGGAGGGGAGAACATACCTGAAGTCGTAGCTCGCTGTCGAGGCTCCTCCCCGGGCATGGAACTGCGCGGCCGCCCGCCGCCCATGGCAGGATCGAATCTGTGACGAGCCCCCACGTTCCGTCGGTCACGGTGGAGGACGTGCCTGCCGAATTCGACGGCAGCACGCCCGCGTCGGCCGACACGCCGCGACCGATCCTGCTCGACGTCCGCGAGGACGACGAGTGGCAACTCGGCCACGCCCCGGGCGCGCTGCACATCCCGATGGTCGACGTGCCCGCCCGGATCGACGAGCTTTCCTACGACGCGGAACTGTACGTCGTCTGCAGGCAGGGCGGCCGCTCCCTCCAGGTGGTGGAGTACCTCACGCATATCGGCTACGAGGCCATCCAGGTCCGCGGCGGCATGGTGGCCTGGCAGCGGGCCGGCCGGCCGCTGGTCGCGGAGGGCGACCACGAGGCGAAGATCTACTGACGAAAGAACGAGGTGCGCGGGTGAGTACGGTGGTGCAACCTTGTGCGCGCTGCGGCGCGCGCTGGGCCGTGCAAGGGGCCCCGATGCACTGGTGCCCGCGCTGTCGCGGCGTGCTCCTCTCGCCGGCGCCGATCGACGCGCCCGCCGAGCGCCGCAACTACCGCTGGGTGGCGCGCAAACCCGACCACCGCGTCCGCCGGGGGCAGCCGCGCGCCCGCCCGGCCACGCAGAGCCGGACGCCTCGATACGCGCAGATGCCGCGCTGGGGCCTGGTCGACCCGCCACCGCAGGCCGAGGGCGCGGTACGCCGTCCGCTCGGCAGATTGACCGACGCGGTGGCCACAGTGCTCGTCGCGACGGCGTGCGTCTTCGCGCTCGCCTCCGTCGCCGAGCTGGCGCGCTACGCGGTTCTGCTGCGCAACCGGACACGTCTGATCCACCCCGCCGTACTCTTCGCCTCCGACGCGTTCGTCATCGGCACCGGGGTGCTCGCGATCGCGGTCGCGCTGGCGGCGGCGTTGGCCACGATCGGAAGGCTGATCGCGATCAGGCGGTCGGCTTACGCCGCGGCGGGGCGGCGCGACCCGCGATCGCCGCGAGTGCTCGCGCTCGGTTGCCTGGTTCCGGTGGTCAACCTGCTGTGGCCGGGGGTCTACCTGAGCGAAGTCGCCACGCTGCAGGGTGACCCCCGGGCGCGGCGCGCGGCGCGGATCTGGTGGGCCGCGTGGGTGTTCGGCGGCCTCGTCACGGCGGCCGCGCTGCTGTGGCGGACCGCGGACTCGTTGCAGGCCAAAGCGGACGCGGTGCTGTTCACCGCGTTCACCGACGCGGTCGCCGCCGCGGTCGCGCTGGTGACCCTCTGGGTCCTGCGCACCATCGAGGGGCGCGATCTGCTCGGTCGCAGCCGCACCGCGCGCCGCTGGCTGATCGCCGTCGACCCCGCCGTGCCGGTGATCGAGCCGGTGCATCCCGGCGGACGCGAACCCGCGGCAGAACCGGCGCACGCCGAGCCGGCCACGGCGCACGAGGACAACGGTGCTGAGGACCGTGAGCAGAAGGAGGTTATGGCCAAGTGAGCCACGGCAGTCGCGCGCCATTCGTCGTCGCGCATCGAGGCGCCTCGGCGGCGCGCCCCGAGCACACGCTCGCCGCCTACGAGCTGGCGCTGCAGGAGGGCGCCGACGGCGTCGAATGCGACGTCCGGTTGACCAGGGACGGGCATCTGGTGTGCGTGCACGATCGCACCGTCGACCGCACCTCCTCGGGCAGCGGGCTGGTCAGCGAGATGACGCTGGAGGAACTGCAAGCGCTCGATTTCGGCGCCGACGGATCGCCCGCCTCGGTGCTGACCCTCAGCGAGCTGATCAGCCTGGTGCTGGACTGGCGCAGCAGGCCGACCAAGCTGTTCATCGAGACCAAGCACCCGGTGCGCTACGGCGCGCTGGTGGAGAACAAGCTGCTCGCCGAGTTGCAGCGCTTCGGTATCGCCACCCCGGCCTCGGCCGACCATTCCCGGGCGGTCGTGATGTCGTTCGCGGCCACCGCCGTCTGGCGCATCCGCCGCGCCGCGCCGCTACTGCCCACCGTTCTGCTCGGTGAATCGTCGCGCTACCTGGGCGGTTCGGCGGCCACGACGGTCGGCGCCACCGCCGTCGGCCCATCGGTGAAGACCCTGCGCGACCACCCCGAGCTGGTCGACAAGGCCGCCGCCGCGGGCCGCGCCACGTACTGCTGGACCGTCGACGATCCGGACGACGTCCAACTGTGCGCCGACCTCGGTGTCAGCTGGGTCGCCACCAACCATCCCGGCCGAACCAAGTCCCTGCTCCCCGCCGCCTGAACCGGTCCGGCCGGGCGATGGGGCTGCTCGGGCGCGTGCTGAGAGCCGCCTGCACGTGCTGCGACGGACTCGCGGGTGAACGAGCAGAGGTTCCTGGCGCTCACCCCTCGCGGCTGTGTCCGGCTCGCTGTCACGGCAACGAGCAACTCGGCGGCGGCACAGTCCGCGCTGTCCGCGAACCCGATGCACCGCAGTCGCGTGGTTACGGCCCAGCGCCACGACACCGGCACAACCACAGGGTTCTGAAGGAATAGACCGAGCATTGCCCGTTGGCGGCCGGGAAACTATCGAGGGCGCGCGAACACGCTGCGATGAAACCGCGGCTGAGTGAGCGTGAGTCCCGCAGTTCATACCCCCGGACCGCACCCGAGTGGCTGCGGTCTCAGCGGGGGAGACCGTGTGCGGTATCTCGATCCTGCCGCGGAACTACCTCGAAATACGAGTAGCGCGGCTCGGCGCCCTGCGTCACCGGCTCACCCCGGCTCCAGGTTTCGAGCGAAGCGAGACCGAGCATCCGCCGTTCGCGGCCCGGCTCGCGTCCGAGCGGCCGCCGCGTCCGCGACGCAGTCGCCAGCGGCGGTCGCTCGGACGCGAGCCACAAAGGGGCCGCGAACACGCCGCGCCGCAGGCGCGGCCAGACCAACACTGTGTAGGTTGACCCCTCGTGGGTAAGAGCAAGCGCAACAGTCCGAAGCCCGGCGGGAACCGGGCGCAACGTCTCGCCGAGCGGCGGGCGGCGCAGGAGCAGGCGGCGCAGGCCGCGACGCGTCCGTTCGAGGGCCTGGCCGCGGAGTGCGATCTGGTCGCGCTGCGCGAATTCGTACCGTCGGCCACGGCGCGGTTGACGCTGTCGCCCTCGGTCGCGGCCGAACGGCCGGTCGTCCTCGCCACGGTGCTGCCCGGTGCGGTGGCCGCGCTGGTGCGCGCCGGTGACGAGCCGAACGGCTATGTCGGCGCGCAGGTGCAGTTCCAGGGCGCGGATCCGGGCGCCGATCTGGCCGCGGCGATCCTGTGGACGCAATCCGCCGAGCCCGGTGACTCGCTGACCTCGGTGGAAAGTGTCGCGGGCGGGCCGCGGCTGGCCGACGTCATCGATCCCGCCGCGAGCCTGGAGTTGACCGTGTACCAGGACTTCGACTGGTGGGTGCCCGAGGGTGTCGAACCCGACCCGCAGGTCGCCGCCACCATCGAGCAGGCCAAGCAGGCGATCATGCCGTCGGCGCGGCTGGGGCTGGACGCGGACGCGATCGGCGCCGCCTGGTGGGTGGATGCGGGCGAGAAGGCGCACATCCGCTGGGTGCGACCCGAGGACGAGGACGCGCTCATGCTGGCGCTGGCCCGCGTGCACGCCTCGGGCGGCCTGAACCTCGGCGAAGGTTCCCGCTTCGCGGGGTCGTTCCGCACGCACGGCGTGCTGGTTCCGGTGTTCGACCTGGACCGCGAGCGGCACCCCGACGAATGGGTGAAGCCCGCAGCCGAATTCGGCGCGCGCCTGTCGGAGGCGCTGGCCGTCGACGCCCCGTTGACGGCCGAGGAGCGGCGCTCCCGCGACGGTCTGCGGTCACGTCAGGTCACATTGCGCTGAACCGGAATCGGCGGGGAATTCGGGAGAAACGATTTCCGCCGGTAGTCAGCTTCGATAGCCGCCGACATGCTGAGGTTAGGAAAATCTCACCGAACCGGCGTCTATGCCGAATTCGGGCAGGTGTTCGGGGACAACTCGGCGGGTAAGAACCAAGAACGGCGACAGGCCCGGTTCCTCTTGCGGAACCGGGCCTGCTCATCTTTTCCGGCAAGCGTCTCAGACGGAGCCGCCTGCCACGGAAGGCGCGCCGGAGGTGTCGCTCGGGCCGCTCATTTCCCGGGCCACGAATTCCTCCAGGTCGAACAGGTTCGACCCGGCGCGATCGGCGATGGTGAGCAGGGTGGTCATGTTCGCGACTTCCTCGACCTGTTCCTTCAGGAACCACTGCATGAACTGTTCGCCGAGGTAGTCGCCCTCTTCTCGGGCCGTGCTCGCCAGTTGGATGATCTGCTCGGTGACCGTCTTCTCCTGGGCGAGCGCCAGCGCGATCGGCTCCCTGGCATGCTCGAACCGCGATTTCGCGGCATCGATGCCGGAGATCTCGATGCTGATATCCCGGTCCAGGAAGTACTGCACGATCATCATCGCGTGATTGCGTTCTTCGACCGCCTGCTTGTAGAAGCGCTTGGCCAGTTGCGGCAGGTCGGCATTGTCGAACCAGACCGCAATCGCGATGTACTGATGCTCGGCATTGAATTCATGCCGGATCTGATCGTGCAACAGGCTGTGAAATTTGCTGCGGGGGGATTCCGGATGGCTTGACATAGCATCGACATTAGCGCTGGTCAGGTTGCGTGTCATCCAAGTACAGCCTTATTGAGGCTAGTGTTGCCTAATTAATTCTTCGCTGCGCCTGCCATTTTCGGTGCCGGGATATCGGTACGCGACCGGCCCCGCAGTTCGCGGGCGACGAACTCCTCGACGTCGAACAACTGGCCTTCGGCGCGGTCGATCACCGACAGCAACGTCGTCATCCCGGCGACGTTCTTCACCTGTTCCTCGAGGAACCACCGGACGAATCGTTCGCCCAGATAGTCACCGGAGCTGCGGGCCGCGCGGGCCAGACCACTGATCTGGGCGCTGCGGATCTGCTCGATCTCGAGCAGTTGAGCCGTTGCCGCACGCGGGCTTTCGAACGTCGAGTCGATCGGCTCCAGCCCGCCGATCTGCACCGGGAGATCCCGGTCCAGCAGATACTGCACCATGCGCAGCGCATTGCCGTAATGCTCGCGCGAGCGGCCGTAGGCGTGCCCGGCCAACTGCGGCAGTCTGCGGGCGTCGAAGTACACGGCGGCGGCGAGATACTGCTGGGCAGTGGTGAATCCATGGCGGATCTGCGTGCGCAGCAAGTCGGGGAAGGACTCGTCGGCATCGTCGGTGTCCGGCATGGCATCGACGCTACCGTGTCAGCAGGTCCTCCGGGATGGCGCGGTCGTCGGCCAGCGCGTCGAAGAACCGGCTCGCCTTGTCCTTGTCCCACAGCAGGACATTGCCGCTGTCGGTGTCGTCGAATCCGCCGACCGGTACTGCCGTGGCGATGGTTTCGCCCCGCAGTGCCCAGCCCAACCTACCGAGGTCCCAGATGTGGTCGCCGTTGTCGACCTTCAGCGACTCGGCGGTGTCGGAGGCCAGCGGCCAGAGCTTGAACGGGTTGGCCAGGGTGGCGCCGCTGGTCGCCTTCTTCAGCAGGGCGGCCATGAAGATCCGCTGGTTGTTCATCCGGTCCAGGTCGGCGAGTGAGGTCGCGCGGCTGCGGACGAAGCCCAGCGCCTGCGGTCCGTTCAGGCGCTGGCAGCCTGCGGGCAGGTCGATGCCCGCGAGCGGGTCGTCGATCGGCTTCGGCACGCAGACATCGATGCCGCCGAGCGTGTCCACCACGCTGGCGAAGCCACCGAAACCGATCTGCGCGTAGTGGTCGATGCGCAGGCCGGTGGCGATCTCCACGGTCTGCACCAGCAGTGCGGGCCCGCCGATGGCGAACGCGGCGTTCAGCTTGTCCTTGCCCTGGCCCGGAATGCTGACGTACGAGTCGCGCGGCAGGCTGACCAGGGTGGTCTTGCCCGACTCCGGCACGTGCACGAGCATGATCGTGTCGGTGCGCTCGGGGCCGACCTCGCCGCCGGTGGCGAGTTCCTGCTCCTGCTCGGGGGTCAGGCCACTGCGGCCGTCGGAGCCGACCAGCAGCCAGTTCGTGCCGGGGGTGTCGCCGACCCGCTTGGCGTAGTTCGCCAGCGCGGGGATGCGGTTGAGCGAGTTGTCCAGCTGGATGACGGCCCCGACGGCGGCGAGCACCAGAACCAGCAGGAGCACCAGGAACCAGCGGAAGGGGTGGCGCTTGCGGCGCGGTCGCGGCGCCCGGGGCGGGCGTTCGCCACGCGGCGGCACCGGAGGGGGACCTTGGCGAGAGCGGCGCGGCTGGTGCGGCGGCGCTTGGGGCGGCCCCTCGTTGTACGGGACCGGTCGTTGCGTGGGCGCGTGCGCCGGGCCTTCGTGATGTGGGACGGGGCGCTGGGTGGGGGCGTGCCTGCGAGGCGCGGGCGGAGGCGGCGGTGTGCGCCGTGCGTGTTCCGGCGGGATCTGCGAATACGCCAACGGCTGGGCGTGCGGGTCGGCCGTTCCACCGCGGCGCATCACCTGGGTGGGCTCTATCGGCGGCGGGGCGCCCGGTCCAGGAGGGGGCATGCGCCGGCCCATCGGAGGTTCGCCGGACCTGCCGGGCGGCGGCATCCGGCGCGGACGCGCGTTGCGCTGGGGGTCGTCGCCGTTCATCACTGAAACTCTACTTATCAGGCGAGTGTGAGGTGCCGCATGCGGACACCGCGCACGCGGAAGCGGCGCTGCTTCGTAATTCGCCAGGGGCGCCGCGCTGTTAGCGCTGCGAGGAGCACAGTTGCGTCACGGAAGCCATGAAACATGGCCGCGCAGAACGGTGTAGCCGATGTACGCGACCGCGTCGATGGTCGCGTGGGCGAGAACCAGCGGCCAGAGCCGGTTGGTGCGCTGCCAGTAGCGGCCGAATATGACGCCCATCACAAAATTTCCGAGCCCGCCGCCCAATCCCTGGTACAAGTGATAGCTACCACGCAGCAGCGCGGAGGTGAGCAATGCCGAGTTCGCCGACCAACCGAGCCTGCGTAACCGGGTGAGCAGGAACGCCACCACGATGACCTCTTCGGCCACCGCGTTCGCGCAGGCCGACAGGATGAGCGCGGGCAGCCGCCACCAATAATCGCCCAGCGAGGCGGGCACGATCGTCACGCTGAAGCCCAACGCGTGTGCGGCGAGATACAGCCCCAGCCCCGGCAGCCCGATGATCGCCGCCAGCGCCAGGCCCGGCAGCACGTCCGCGCGCCACCGGACCCGGTTCGCCAGCCCGATCAGGCGTGGCCCGATGCCGCCGCGCCACAGCAGATACAGCCCCAGCGCCGCCCATCCGACCAGTCGCAGCACGCTGAGCAGCTGAAACAGCAGGTCGATGGTGGATTGCGTGGATCGCGACGGGTTCAGCGCGACGGTTCGGCCACCGATCCCGCCCGGGGCGAGCGCACTTTCCACCAGCGAGAGCGCGGCGCTGAGCCCGCTGAGCCCGAACGTGACGAGCAGCACCACGGTGATCTCGAGTTTGATCGCCAGCCGCTCCTGATCGGTCGGCTCGGCCTCGTCCCACTGGGCACCGGACTCCGCACGCATGGGTCGAATCTATTGCGCTCGCTCGGCCCGGCACGCGGGGCATCGGCGTCGGACCCGCTGACGGGCCGCAACCGGCGTCGATACCGCCCACCTAAGCGGGGCGCCGTGCTCCCCGCAGCTGCCTGCCGGGACCTCGGCGACGGATGTGGTGGGCACCGCGATCACGGCGTCGCCGCACTGCCACACGTGGTGCACGGACGCGGGCGTCGGATCGGTGCCGGGTATTAACCGACACTGCGTGCTCCGCGTGGCCGCGCGCACTGCGTACTAACTCGGCGTCGATGTCGCCCATCTTCGGCGCGGCGCCACGCTTCGCGTCGTGGTCGCTCAACGCGGGCGCGCACCCGGTCGGAGCTTGCGCGTTTTCACCCGGTGCGGCGCAGGTCACCGCGCGAGCGGGCTGCGGAACCACGGAAATCGGCGAAAGACTGTGCGCACCAGAGTTTGTCAGCGTGCGGTTGCTCGCGGGCGGCCAGTCGACAAACGACGGCAGTGGGTGGGAACTGATCGCGTCGCTGGACCGGATCAGATGCGGCGCAGGCCGTTGAGGAACGGGCAGCCCGCCAACATGCGCACCGCCCGGCTGAGCGCCTCGATGTCATCGGCCGGCGCGCTGAACGGCAGGCGGAAGTCGTGGTCGCCGTCGTGTCCCTCCACCCGCAGGGTGAGTCCGTAGCGGTCGATGGCCAGCGGGTGCACGATGCCGCGTTGCAGGCGCGGCGGCAGGTGCCTGGCCAGCTGGGCGACGACGTCGGCGTGGTCGGCCTGCATGTGCTGCAGCCACGCGGATTCCATGGCGCAGAACGGATCCGGCTGAGCCAGCCGCAGCTCCTCGCTGCTCACCGACTCGGCGCCGGTCGAGTCGGCCACCACCGCGGAGTTGATCACCAGCCGCAGCAGGGTGGCGCCGAAGCCGATGTCGAGCAGCCCGGGATGGGGGTTCTCCTTGGCCACCTCGGTGGCCAGCGCGCGCTGCGCCTGCGTGGGCACCGCGCGCACCCAGCCGCGCAGCCAGACCAGTGCGCGCACCGGCTCGCGCAGCGGCAGCGGGGCGTGGTCGGTGAGCTCGAGCACCGCGGGCGCGCCGTGCTCCCCGGAGTTGCCCGCCAGTACCGCGGCGACCGACGCGGTGGGTACCGCGATCACGGCGTCGCCGCACTGCCGTACGTGGTGCACGGACGCGGGCGCCGGATCGATACCCGGCATGGCCAGCACCGCTTCCTCCGCGTGGGCGCACGCGCTGCGCACCCGCTCGGCGGTGGACGGTGCGACGGTCAGGGACGGACGCGGCATACAAACCTCCGTGGAGCGGGCGGTGCTTCAGCGTGCTGATTTAGGTTACCCTAAGCTAAGTGACGAAGTCTTGTTCCGCAAGCGTTTCGATCGAGTCGAGCGAAGGGAACTGACTGGATTCCGGACCGATCGGGCTTGTTACGGTGAGGGCGTGGCGGAAGGGATGGAATCCGGGCAACCGGTGCTGGTGACGTTGTCCGCGCCCCCGCGGCGCGGCTTGGCCGACGGCTTGGTCCGCAACATCGGCGCAAGCCCTGCCGCGCCGATCTTGGAGTTGAACGCTCCCGATGCCGAGATCGCCGACTTCCTCGCCCACGTGGCCCACACCGATACCGGTTTCGTCGCGCGCACCTCCTCCGCGGAGCGTGCGGTGGCGATCGTCGCGGCCACGGCGGCCGCCCTGTGCGGCGACGACATCGGCGCCGCCTTGCGCAACCCCGATATCGACTTCCTGACCTCCCTGAAGCCCCCGGCCGTCGAGGCGGTGCGATCCGTTCTGCTTGCCGTGGAAACCGAGGCCGCCGACCGGGTGAACGACGCGTTGCGGGTGCTCAACGGAGGTTGAACGGTGCTCGTGCGGCCGTGGAACAGCGGCCGTGCGGTGGCCGGGCACTTGCAATCGGTGGGGAGCCGGGCGAGCGCGCAAGTAATCTCGTAAACGTGCCGCGAATCGCGTACTTCGGGCCGTCCGGAACCTTCACCGAGATGGCCCTCGCTCAACTCGAATCCTCGGGGACCTTCGAAGGACCCGTGGAACGGATTGCCGCGCCCAGCCAAGGGGCCGCGCTCGACCTGATCCGCTCCGGCGACGTGGACGGCGCGGTGGTGCCGATCGAGAGCTCTGTCGAGGGGTCGATCTCGGCGACGCTGGACTCGCTGGCAATCGGCCCGCGTCTACAGATCGTCGCCGAGACCGAACTCGAGGTGAGCTTCACGATCCTCGGCAAGCCGGGCGCCGCGCTGTCGGACGTGCGCACCCTCGCCGCGTATCCCGTCGCCGCCGCGCAGGTACGGACGTGGGTGGCGCGGCACCTCCCGCAGGCGCAGTCCTACACTTCGGCGTCCAACGCCGCGGCCGCCGAAGACGTGGTGGCGGGCCATGCCGACGCCGCCGTGTCGACCGCCCTGGCGGGAGAACGGCTCGGATTGATCGCACTCGCATCCGGTGTCGCCGACCACGAGCAGGCGATCACGCGTTTCGTGCTGTGCACCCGTCCCACGGTGGCGCCGCCCCCCACCGGAACCGACCGCACCTCGATCGTGCTGGAGTTGCCGAACGTACCGGGCTCACTGATGCGCGCCTTCGCCGAATTCGCGACGCGCGGTATCGATCTCACCAGGATCGAGTCGCGTCCCACCCGAACCGGCATGGGCACCTACCGTTTCTATCTCGACTGTGTCGGGCACATCGATGACACGGCGGTGGCCGAGGCGCTCAAGGCACTGCACCGCACCGCCCGGATCCGCTTTCTCGGATCCTGGCCAGCGACTTCGGCGACCGGCGCGCCGCCACCGTCGGACGAAGCCGCGGCGGAGTGGTTGATCCAGTTGAGAAAGGGGATGGCGGACCTATGACCGGAAGGTTGATCCTGGTCCGGCACGGCGAGACCGAAGGCAACGTCGCCAAGCTGCTGGACACCAGGATCCCAGGTTTACCCCTGACCGAACGCGGTGCGGCACAGGCGAAGACGTTCGGTGAGGGCCTGCTCCGTCCGCCGAAGGTGCTGTTCTCCTCGGCGGCGCTGCGCGCGCGGCAGACCGCGAGCTACATCGAGGCGGCGACCGGTGTGGCCGCCATGGTGCTCGACGGATTACACGAGGTACAAGCCGGTGCCCTGGAGGGGCAGCACGGCGAGGAGGCCCACCGGACCTTCCAGCAGATCTACCGTGCCTGGCACGAAGGGGATCTCACGCTACGGGTGCCCGGTGGAGAATCCGCCCAGGACGTCCTGGACCGGTTTCTGCCCGTGATCGCGGAATTGCGGAACACGTACCTGACGCCCGACGACGAGGGCCATGGCGACGTGATGGTGGTCAGTCACGGCGCCGCCATGCGGCTCGTGGGCCGCACTCTCGCGGATGTACGTCCGCCGTTCACCACGAACAACCACTTGGACAACACCGAGACCATCGAGTTGGTCCCGGTGCCGGACGGCGGTTGGGAGTGCATTCGCTGGGGCCGGTTCACGCCGCCGTTCGGATACGACGTCGCGCCGACCTCCGACGACCCGATGGGCTAGCGTCGCCTGCTCGGTGCGGTCAGGAGAGCTTCGGATTCCGGGGGAAATCTTCGCGTTCCGGCAGGGAGCTGATCAGGTCCTGCACCGCCGTGCGCAGGCGTGCGGGCGTGCCGCTGCTGAGTGACGTCCACTTCACGCCGTCGTCGGACTTGCTCGCCGTCGCGATGAATCGCCCTGCGCGCGTGTTGAAGACGGCTATGTGATTGTCCGCCACGTCTCTGCTGCCGTCGCCGTACACCACGCCGACGATCTCGGCGTACGAGTGGATCTCGACCAGTGCCGCGGCCAAGGTCTTCGCATCCTGACTGGGGTTGCCCACCTTCGTCAGCCGCTCCGCGGTGGCCGCGGCATCGCCGGTGTCGCCGAAGATCGTGGCCAGCTCTTCGGTCGGGGCGTTCATGCCGTACAGCTCGAGCGGCTCGGCGTAGCCGAGTGCTGCGAGAACAGTGCCGGGCAGGTCGGTTCCCGCCTCATCGAGGACATAGGAGTCCTGCCCCCGCAGGGCGACGACCGGAAGGTCGACGCCCTGCGCCAGACAAAAGCGGCTCACCCACCCGTCGACGACCAACCGCAGCGCGATGATCCAGTGGGGCCGGTTCAGCGCGCACAGCCGATTCTCCAGATCGCGATGCACGACACCGTCGATGAGGAGGTTGCGTTGGGCGAGCGACTCGACGGCCGCGTCCATCGCCGCCTTGTGGTCGGTCAGGTTGTCGTAGCGTGCCCGGGCGTTCAGGACGACGGGGACTTCGATCTGCAGTTTCTCCACGAGAAACTGCATCTCATCGAGCGACAACACGACCGCCTCGAGCGTCGACGGGTCGCGGCCCGCACCGAGTACGGTCACCTAGCCGTCCCGCTGGTGTCACCACCGATGACGCCGTCGGCGGTGAACCGGCCGTCGTTGAAGTGCTCGGTCGACCGCAGGTAATCCCGGCCGTTGTGCTCGGACTCGTCGTCCTCGTCGCTACGAGCCTGATTACCGAGCAGGGGGTTGCCGCTGCCGCTGTTCGCCGACCGGACCGGTGCCGCCTCGGGAGCCTTCACCGCGACGGTCTCCTGCACCTGAGCGGCGCCGCCACCGATCGTGCCGCTCGAGCCCCAGCCTTCCGGAAGCTTGAGCGTGCCGTTGCTGATGCCCGCGGACCCGAGGCCGGAGAACGACACCGCGCGAGTCGAGGCGCCGGCCGCGGTGGCCGCCGCGCCGACGCCCACGGCCATCGGAGCCATACCGGAGAAGGCGGGCGCGGAGGTGCTGGTGGCCGCCGCGATCGCGCTGCCTGCCACATTTCCGACGGTGGAGACGCCCGTGGTCGCGATCGAGCCGACGGCCTGAGCGGCCTGGGTGGCCGCGCTCGCCACACCGGGGTTGCTCAAGAACGCCTGGGTGGCGGCGACGGCAGCCTGGATCGGATCGGCCGGGACCTCGCTCGCCGATTCCGCCGCCTGCTCGGGGGTAGCCGTGCCCGCGCCCTTGGCGATCGGGGGCGGCTGCACGAACTCGGCCGGGGTCGCGACCATGGCGCTGGTCGCGGCCTCGTAGGTCTCCATCACCAGCGCGGCACGGATGTCCATGGCGTGCCTGGCGACTTCCGCGACCTCGAACGCGCCGCTCAACACGCCCGGCGGGTTCGCCGACGCGGCCAAGGCGGTGTTGACGGCCGCGATCTCGGGCGGGCTCGGCATCGCCAGCGCGGCGACGGTGTACGCGGTGGCATTGGCCGCGGCCTTCGCCCCCATCGCGGCCGCTTGCACGCCCTGCTGCTCGGACCAGCCGAGGAAGCCCGTGAGCTTGCCCAGCGCCGCGATACCGTTGATGCCCTGCATTCCGACGCCGAGTTCGGCCATCACTCGGGCGACGGTCGTGGTCGCGTCGATCCAGGCGGCGGTGAGCCCGCCCCATGCGGTGGCGGCGGCCGAGATCGGGATCGCGTGCGCGCCCGCGTGAAGGGTGGCCGAATTGATCTCCGATGGGCGCGCAGCCCAGATCACCCCGGTGACTCCTGCAACCATGTTCGACTTCTCCCCTGCTTGAAACGTTGTTTTCTGGTCTCGGAACTACACCTGGATGGCGCTGATGCTCGCGGCGCGCACCACATCACCTGCGACGTGCTGGGCCAGCTGCGTGCGCAGCGTCGCCGCCGCGTGGTGGCATTCCAGAATCGCCTGCGCGATCGCCCGGTCGTGCGACATCGCGCCCTGGTTGAAATGGCTCGCGCCGAGGAACGAGACTTCTTCGGCGCCGGAGGGCAGCACGTGCGTCGCGGGCGCGGTGATCGCCGCGGCGGCGGCCAGGCGTTCGGCGACGAGGTCGAGTTCGGCCGCGGCGGCGAGAATGGCTTCGGGTGCGATCAGTACATGTCCAACCATGACTCGACTCCTTCTAGTGGCTGTGGGGCGGAACCACGAGAATTCCCCCTTCGAGTGATAGGACGCGACAGCAACGCGATCGGTTCCATCGAATCCCCAGTTTTTCGATCTCCGTGCCGATTACACACCCACCGCTTGGGGTACGCAATACAGCTCGGTCCAGACTATCCCCATCCCAGCTGATGCAGGCGGTCTTCGTCAATGCCGAAATAGTGTGCGATCTCATGGATCACGGTGATCGCCACCTCTTCCACCACTTCCGCCTCGTCGGAACAGAGTTCGAGTATGACTTCGCGGTAGATGGTCACCGTGTCCGGAAGCGCTCCGCCGTACTGACTGTCGCGTTCGGTGAGAGCGATGCCGTGATACAGGCCCAGCAGATGTGGATCTTCCGGATTGCGCGGCTCGATCAGCACCACCACGTTGTCGATCGCGCGGGTCAGCTCGGGCGGAATGAGATCCAGTGCGTCGCCGACCAATTCCTCGAACCGGTCGTCGGACATCGAGACGGGCATCGGCGCTCGGCTACCTCGGCTGGGGCTGCGGCGGCAGCGGCGCGGCGCCGGGCAGCGGTGCGGGCGTGGAACGTCCGCTGTTCGGCGGCGGCACCGGAGCCTGGCCGTTGATCAGGATGTCGCCCTTGGCCGACCCGGTGATCGGCGCGAAGCCCTCCCGATCGGCGCCCTTGCCGATCATGCAGTCCAGCTTGCGGCTGCCCGCCATCCAACTGCGGGCGTCGATGTAGTCGAAGAACAGCGTGAGCGTCTTGTTGCGGATGACGTCCGGCGCGCCCAGGTACTCGGTCGAGGTGCGGGAGCACTCCTCCTCCACGAACTTGTCCTGCTCCTCTTTCGCGGGCGGGCCGCCGGTGAAGTGAGTGGCGAGGTCGACGGTGGCGACGATCTCCACGGCGTGCGGCTGGGCGCAGTCCACCGGATCGGTGGGCAGGTTCTGGTTGATGCCGAGGCACACGCCCGGCTCGTACACCCTGGACTGATCGTGCTCGGTGGCGCTGCCGACCGACGGCGGCGTGCCGACGCTGGCCGCGACCTGCAATCCGCAGCGCAGCGTGCGGTCTCCGTGCTGCCAGCCGTCCGGGCTCGGGTACATCAGCCCGACGATGTACTTGCCGCGCGGGTCGAAGCGGCCCGACATGTACTTCTGCACGGCTGGCACGCAGTGCTCTTCCTTCAGTTCGGTGAGCCGCAGCGAGTCCGGGAACCGCGAGCCGGGGCCGAACTCCTTACCCGGATACCTGCTCATGTCGATGTCGGCCGCGACCTCGAACATGTGCTTGCTCGCGCAGTTGACCTTGACCAGGTCGGACCGGTCGGGCTTGGTCCAGCTCAGGCAGTCGCCCTTGGCCGCCGTGCCGAACTCCTTGTCCAGCACGGGCTGTGCCGGCGAGCCGGGATTGTGGGCCTCGAGGCCCGTCTCGTTGTCGAAGCCGGTCACGAACAACGTCACCAGGGCCGCGACCACGGCGCCGACGGCTACCGCGAGCAGGCCCCAGCGCAATGTGCGCGCCGACAGACGCACGTCGCGCAGTTCGCTCTCGGCGAGCGCCGCCTTGGCCGAGTCGAACGAGCGGCGCACCGCGTCGGCGCGCGACGACGCGCCGCGCTTGGGCGCCTTCGGGGACCGGGACACATGTTCGGAGGACATCGCGGTCCATCATGGCAGCGTCGGTGCCGTGGTGCCACGACCTGCCCCGATCGGCGCGGCACGAGCCGCGGGTGGTTCAGCCGCGCAGGGCCGACAGGAAGACCCCGGGCAGCCGGGCCGGGTTGGCTCCGGAATAGAACTCGGTGAGCCTGCGCCCGGTGACGGCGGCCGTTTCGTTGCCGACGAACCACGGTGGCTTCGGGGAAAGGGCGAGTTCGCGGCCCAGCAGCGAGCGGGGCGCGGGACGGAACGGGCCGCGCACCACCGTGCGTTCCACGTCGTCGAGCAGCAGGGCGTTGTGCACCACGCCGATCCCGCTCTGCACGTCGTCCAGGGTGTGCCCGGGGAAGGCGCCCCAGCCGGCCCGCGGCGCGAGGAAGGCGAGGCCGGTCCAGGTGTTCACCGCGATCGCGCCGTAGCGCAGCCGCTCGATCGCGCGGTCGAAGGCGATGCCGAGCCTGCGGATGGTCGTCGGATGGGCGATGACGTTCGCGCCGAGCGTCCCGGTCAGCTCCGCGTTCGCGAAGTCCACCGCACGCTGCAGGAACTCGCCGCCCGCGTAGGGCAGCTCGACCACGCCGAGCACGGGGGAGAAGTACTCCGTGCGCAGCAGCGGTGTGCCGGTTCGCGGCAACCCGTCGACCAGCACCCGCCCCGCGCCGAGCCGCTCGGCTTCCGGATACGAGGCCAGCGCATCGGCGACGCGCGTGTCGCTGCCGGGGTAGTACGCGGTGCGCTGTGGCGCCCGCTCCATGGCCAGGCGCAGCTCCGCCAGGAACTCGTCCTTGCGGTCCCACTCGGAGGCGATCACCACCGCCTGCGCCGCCACACAGTTGTAGCCGCCGTTGTGCAGCCGCTGGGTCGCCACATGTTCGGCCTGGTAGCGCAGGTCGGCGGCGGACCAGTCGCCCGGCACGACGATGGTCGGCGAGACGCCGCCCAGCTCACTGGTGATCGGCTTGTCCAGCAGCGGCCGGTTGTCCTTCTTGCGCTCCAGGCCCTCCGCGCCGGGACCCCATACGATCGCGTCGTGGGTCTGCGCGCTGCCGGTCATGTGCACGTGGGCGACATCGGGGTGGCGCACCAAATAGCCGCCCTGCTGCGCGCCGCCGGTGAGGATGCGCAGCACGCCGAGTTCCAGCAGCGGCTCGAACACCATCTCGAACACGGTGAACAGCGGGTCGGTGATCGGGTTGAGTTTCAGCGCGACCACCCGGTTGTGCGCGAACAGCTCGTAGAGCGCGTCCAGCGGTGGAATCGACGTGATGTTGCCCGCGCCGAGCACGGCGCCGATACCGCCGGTCGCGGTGGGATCCAGCTGGGCGAGTCCGGCTCGCCTGCGCGCGGTGTCGGCGTCGACGCCGGGCCGCAGCCACACCTCGCCGCGGAAACCGTTGAGCAGTAGCCGGTCGTAGACGCCGAACGGAAGAATCGGCACCGCGACCCGTCCGCCCGGCGCCTCCCGCAGCGTGATGCCGGTGAGTGGGCTGCGCCCCGTGTCCAGCGCCGCGAGGGTGGCCGACAGCGCCTCGGTGGCCTGCAGCATGGTGAGCGGGCCGGACATCCATTCCTCGCCGACCAGCGGGGAGTCCTCGGGGAGGTCCTTGACGACGCATGCGGCCCGCACCCAGTCCTCGGCGAAGCGGCCGGTTCTGGCGTGGATCCGGTCGAGCAGTTCGCGGCGGCGGCGCAGCGGGGTCGTGGCCCACACTTTCTCGCCCGCCGTCAGGTCGGCCAGCGCGTTGTCGATGGCTGTCTCGTCGAAAGCAGTGCCCACCAGCCCACTATGCGCGCGATCCGGGGCCGATGGACCGCATCCTGGGATATCGGCGTGAAACGGCAACACACCGACCACTAGGCTGGTGGCCCATGATCGACCTCCGATTCCTGCGGGACGACCCCGACGCGGTCCGCGCCTCGCAGCGCGCCCGCGGCGAAGACCCCGCCCTCGTCGACGCGCTGCTCGAGGCCGACGCGGCGCGCCGTGCCGCGGTGGCCACCGCGGACAACCTGCGCGCCGAGCACAAGGCGATGGGCAAGCTGATCGGAAAGGCGAGCAAGGAGGAGCGCTCCGCGCTGCTTTCGCAGGCGTCGGAGATGTCGGTCAAGGTCAAGGAGGCCGAGGCCGCGCAGCACGCCGCCGACGCGGATCTGGACGCCGCGCACCGCGCCATCTCGAACGTGGTGCAGGAGGGCGCGCCCGCGGGCGGCGAGGACGATTACGTCGTGCTGCAGACCATCGGCACGCCAAGGGAATTCGACTTCGAGCCGAAGGACCATCTGGAACTCGGCGAGTCGCTCGGCCTGATCGACATGGAGCGCGGGGCGAAGGTTTCCGGCGCCCGCTTCTATTTCCTGACCGGTTACGGCGCGCTGCTGCAGCTTGGTCTGCTGCAACTGGCCGCGCAGAAGGCCGTGGCCAACGGCTTCACCATGATGATCCCGCCGGTGCTGGTGCGCCCCGAGGTCATGGCGGGCACGGGATTCCTCGGCCAGCACTCGGCCGAGGTCTACCACCTCGCCGACGAGGACCTCTACCTGGTCGGCACCTCGGAGGTGCCGCTGGCGGGCTACCACTCGGACGAGATCCTCGACCTCAGCGGCGGGCCCAAACGGTATGCGGGCTGGTCGTCGTGTTTCCGCAGGGAGGCGGGCAGCTACGGCAAGGACACCCGCGGCATCATCCGGGTGCACCAGTTCGACAAGGTGGAGATGTTCGTCTTCACCACCCCGGACCAGGCCGAGGCCGAGCACCAGCGCCTGCTCGGCTGGGAACAGGAGATGCTCGCGGCGGTCGAGGTGCCCTACCGGGTGATCGACGTCGCGGCGGGCGATCTCGGCAGCTCGGCGGCACGCAAATTCGATTGCGAGGCGTGGGTGCCCACCCAGCAGACCTATCGGGAGCTGACCTCGACCTCCAACTGCACCACGTACCAGGCCCGCAGGCTCTCGGTGCGCTATCGGGACGAGAACGGAAAGCCGCAGATCGCCGCCACGCTGAACGGCACACTGGCGACCACCCGCTGGATCGTGGCCATCCTGGAGAACCACCAGCAAGCCGACGGGTCGGTCCGCGTGCCGCCCGCGCTGGTTCCGTTCGTCGGTACCGACGTGCTCCGACCGTCTAACTGACTACGCGCGAATGACGTTCAGGTGAATAGCTACTGGTTCGCCATGCCGGATTCCCGGGATGTGGCAACCGGCGGGATTCCTTGTGTCTAGGCTATTCATCGTGCGAGGAATCGGGTCTCGCGGCGATACCCGAACCCGGGTGCGGGCCGCGTCTGCGCTGGCGACGGCTATGGTCATGGCTCGGACCACCGGGGCGTTCTACGTCATGGGCGGGGTGCTCGGTCTGCTGATCACCGCTGTCGCCCCTGGTGAGGAGGGTAATCGGCCGCTGGTAGGCGGGGCAGCAGCGATAGCGCTGGTGCTCGGTCTCACGCTGCTCGCGTGGGGGCCGCGGCTGCCGCATTCGATCCACCACGTGTACGTCGCGATCGCGACGGTGCTGGTGACGATCGCGGTGCACTCCTTCCCGAACACGGTGGGCGCGATCAGCCTCGCCGCGTTCTACGTGTTCATCGCGTGCGACGCCGCCCTGTTCTTCGCCTGGTCGCAGGCCGCCGCCCATATCGCGTTCGCCTTGGCGCTGTGCCTGTGGGTGCTGCCCGCGCGGCCGGTGACGCCCGGGCTGCCGTGGTGGTCGGGCCTGATCCCGGCCGGTGTGACGTTCGGCGTCGGCGTCGTCGTCGGGATCCTGACCAGGATGGCGTCCGAAGCCGACATCGACGTGCTCACCGGTCTGCTCAACCGCCGCGGCTTCGACCGCGCCTTGAACACCGCGATCCAGCAGGCCACCAGGTCCGGACACGGGCTCGCGCTGGTGCTGGTCGACCTGGACCGCTTCCAGAAGATCAACGACCATCTCGGGCACCGCGCCGGTGACGCGGTGCTGCAGCGGGTGGCCGACACCTGGTCGAAGCTGCTGGCCCCCGACCAGCGCCTGGCGCGCTACGGCGGCGACGCGTTCGCCTTGCTGCTGCCGAACACCACCGAGCAGGCCGCGATCCTGCTCACCGAGCAACTGCGCGCGGCGGTGACCACCGGCTGTTCGGCCGGCGTGACCTCCTGGCAGCCGGGCGAATCCGGATCGCTGCTGGTCAGCCGCGCCGACGTCGGCCTGTACCGGGCCAAGCAGGCCGGACGCAACCGGACGGTGCTGGAGTCCTCCCGGCAGCTGCCGCTGGCGGTGGAGCTGCGCGAGGCGATCGACCGCGGCGCGCTCGACGTGCACTACCAGCCGATCGTCAGCCTCACCGAAGGCGGCGGCAAGGCGGTCGGCGTGGAGGCGCTGCTGCGCTGGTCCTCCAGCGCACAGCCGGATGTCACCACCGAGGGCCTGATCCGCGTCGCCGAGGAGTACGACCTCATCGCCGATCTGGACGAGCTGGTGCTGCGCCGGGCCTGCGCGGACGCCGCGCGATTGCAGGACACCTTCGCGCAGCTGGATCTGACGCTGAACGTGAACGTCAGCGGGCTGGAGCTGGCCGAGGCCGGGTACGCCGACCGGGTGGCGGGCATCCTGGCCGCCACGGGGTGGCCCGCCGATCAGCTGGTGCTCGAGGTGACCGAGAGCGAGCTGGCCGCCGAATCGCAGACCGCGATCGAGAATCTGCACACACTCCGCGATCGCGGCGTGCGCATCGCCATCGATGACTTCGGCACCGGATACTCCTCGCTCAGCAGGCTGGCCACGCTGCCGAGCGACATTCTCAAGGTCGATCAGTCCTTCGTCGCCGCGATCCGCTCGGATTCGCCCGCGCCGCCGTTGCTCGGCGTGATCGCCGCCCTGTCCAATGCGCTGGACCTGCAAGTCATCGCCGAGGGCGTGGAGACCGAGTACCAAGCCGCGGTGCTCACCGAGCTCGGTTTCGCGCTCGCGCAGGGCTATCACTACAGTGACTCGCACCCGGTCTCCGAGCTCATCAGCGACCTCAACGAGAACCAAGGCCGGGTCGGCCCGGGTGTCACGGACCGGGAACTCGGCGACGGGGACTCCGTGGCGGCCAACGGCTGGGTGCCGCTGCCGTAATTCGCTTGACGCGTGTACCGGTCGTGAGCATGCTGATCGACATGCGTTTGATCATTTACGGCAGTTGATTCGCCGAAGCGCTGCGTGCCCGTAGGGCGGGTAGCGCGCATCCCATCGGCCTGCGCTCGCTGACGGTTCGGGCGGTGCTCTTCAAGAGCATCGGTGAACTGATTCCGCTGTACGCGCTGTACGCCCTGCTTTTCGCCGACCACGGCATGAGCACGGGGCAGATCTCGTTGCTGTTCGCGATCTGGTCGACGACCGCGTTCCTGCTCGAGGTGCCCTCCGGTGCGTGGGCGGACACGGTGTCGCGGCGTGGACTGCTCGTGCTCAGCGGTGTATTGCTCACGGCCGGGTTCGCGCTGTGGACCGCCGCGCCCTCGTTCGCGGGTTTCGCCGCCGGATTCGTGCTGTGGGGTACCTCGGGCGCCTTGGCCTCCGGCACCTTCGAGGCGTTGCTCTACGACGACCTGGCCGCCCGCGGTGAGTCCGGGGCATACCCGCGCATCCTCGGTTACACCCGTGCCGGTGCGGAGGCGGCCGTCGTCGTCGCGATCGTCGCCGCGACACCCCTGTACCTCTACGGTGGCTATGCCTTGGTCGGCTGGTCCAGCGTGGCGATCGCGGCCGTGCATACGCTGGTCGCACTGTCGCTGCCCACCGCGCCCAAAGCGGTGTCCGCGGCGGATGTGGACGACCTGGAAGAAGAGTCGCCGTCGGACGCTCAGCCCGTGGCGGACGCCTCCGACATCCCCTCCGCGAATATCGGACCGGACTCGGGCATGCGTGCCGCCTGCGACGGCGATGCCGATGCCCGCGCCGAGGGTTCGCGTATCGCTGTCGCGTCGGAGGTCGATGGCGTCGGGCCGGAAGGCGTTGCGGCGCAGCCGCGGCCGTTCGCGCGATACCTCGGCATGCTGAAGGCCGGTGTGGGTGAGGCGGTTCGCGTTCGGGCCGTGCGTTATGGCGTGCTGCTGGAGGCGCTGCTGTTCGGGATCACGGCGTTCGACGAGTATTTCGCCCTGCTGGCGGAGGAATCGGGCGTCTCGACAGCCGTGGTGCCCCTGCTGGTCGGTCTCACCGTGCTCGGTTCGCTGACCGGTTCGCTGCTGGCGGGCCGTACCGAAGGGATGTCGGGCCGGACGATGTCGATCGCGGTGGGTGCCGCGGGCCTGCTGTTCCTCGGTGGTGCGGTGATCGCCGGTCTCGCGACCGGCCGCCCGGACGCGGTGTATCCGCTGACCGGCCTCGGGTTCGCCGCGATCGGCGTCTCTTATGGCATCGTCTACAACGCCGGAATCGTCGCGGGCGCTCGCCTCCAGGACGCCATCGAGGGTCCTGCCCGAGCCACCGTCACCTCGGTCTCGGGACTACTCGGCGAGGTGATCGCCCTCGCGGTCTTCGGCTTCGCCGCCCTGGTGACGCTCTGGTCCTCCATGTCCACCCTCCTCGCCCTCCTCGGCGCCTCCATCCTCGCCATAGCCACCCTCGCCCCCCGCTGGCTACCCCAACGCGCCGACCGACCGTGAGTCGAGTGGCACACCATGGAGAGCTCTTCTCGGGAAACGCCGCGACCATGTGCCACTCGTGGCCGGTAGCGTGCGGGAGGTGAGTAGGCAGGTGCGGGTGGGGGTGGTTTGTGGGTTTTTGATCGGGGCTGGGGTGGCGGTGCAGGGGCGGATCAATGGTGCGCTCGGGGCTCGGTTGGAGGATGGGGTTGCGGCGGCGGCGATCAGTTTCGGGACGGGGCTGGTTGCGCTGGCGATTGTGTTTGCGGTGAGTGGGCGGGTGCGGGATGGCGCGCGGCGGGTGCGGGGGGCGTTGTCGGAAGGCGCGCTGCGGCCGTGGCAGTTGCTCGGGGGCCTGTGCGGCGCGTTCTTCGTCGCGTGCCAGGGCCTGACCGTCGCGGCTATCGGCGTCACCGCGTTCACCGTGGCGACCGTGGCGGGACAACTGCTCAGCAGTCTGGTCGTCGACCGTCTCGGTCTCGGTCCGAGCGGACGCACGCCGATCACGGGGGTCCGTCTGGCCGGTGCGTCGCTCGGTGTGGTCGCGGTGCTGGTCGCCGGGTTCGGTCACAGCCGTGCCACCGGGGGTCTCTCCGTGCCCGAGGCGCTGCGCGGCACACCGGCCGCTCTGCTGATCGTCCTGCCCGCGCTGGCCGGAATCGGCCTGGCCTGGCAACAGGCGGTGAACGGGAAGGTCGGCGCGGTCGGCGGAGCCTTTTCGGCGGCCATGGTCAATTTCTGCGTCGGCCTGGTCGCGCTCTCGATCCTCACGGCCGCGATAGTCGTGACCTCTGGAGGTCCGGAGGCATTTCCCACCGAGCCGTGGCTGTATCTCGGTGGACTGATCGGCGTCGCGTTCATCGCCCTGGCCGCGCTGACGGTCCGCTGGATCGGCGTCCTGCTCCTCGGCCTCACCTCGGTGGCGGGGCAGCTGCTGGCCTCCCTGATCCTCGATGTGCTCACCCCGACCAGTGCGGGCCTGACCACCACCGCGATCGTCGGCTGCGCGCTGACCCTCGTCGCGGTCGCCGTCGCTACGCGATCACAGTCCTGAGGACACTCGCCCGGTCGGTCATGTTCTGAGCGCATAAGTGTGGGATGGTGCGCTCATGCTGATCGAATACGGGGTGTGGGTTTCGCGGTTGGGTCTGAGTGTCGTGTTCGGGCTGTCGGCGTGGGGCAAGCTGGCGGATCGGAGCGCGACGCGGCAGGCGGTGGCGGATTTCGGGGTGCCGCTGCGCTGGGTGCCCGCGGTGGCCTGGGGGTTGCCGGTCATCGAGGCGACGATCGCGGTCACCGTGCTGCTTCCCTGGATCTCCGGGCTTGCCGCGGTGGCGGCGCTGGCGTTGCTCGCCGTGTTCACGGTAGCGATCGTGCGTTTGCTGCGACGCGGCGAGCGGCCCTCGTGTTCGTGTTTCGGCGGTGCGAGTGCCGCGCCGATCGGGCCCAAGACTCTGCTGCGCAACGGTGTGCTCGCTGCGCTGGCCTTGGTTGTCGATGTCGGCGCGCTGACGTATCCGGGTGTGCCGATGGGCCTGCCGGCCGACCACGCGATCGGGTGTGCGGTGGTGGCCGCGCTGGTGGCGGTGCTGGTGTGGCTGGCGGGGCAGTTGCGTTCGCTGCGCCGCCGGGTGGATCAGCAGGCACTGTCCACGCTGGGCGCGGAGGGATTGCCGGTGGGTGCGGTGGCGCCCGAGTTCGAATTGTTCGACGCCACGGGAGCGAAGACCACGCTCGAGCACCTGCTGGCCGGTGCACGCTCGGTGCTGCTCGTCTTCGTGCATCCAGGTTGCGAGCTGTGTGCGGCGCTGGCCAGGGAATTGCCCCGCTGGCACGCGCGTACCGGTGACGCGCTGGCCATAGTGGCGGTCGGCAACGGCGACCCGGCAGAACAAGCAGCGTGGGGCGTCGAAAACGGATTGGGCGAGATCCCGTCGCTTGTGCAGCAGGGCAACGAGGCGGCCTTGCGCTACCGCGTGCGCGGCACCCCGTCCGCCGTGCTCATCGATCCGGACGGACGCGTCGCCGCGCCGGTAGCCAGGGGCGGTATCGCGATCCGGGAGTTGATCAGCACGGTGAAGGCGGTGCGCCGCACACCGAGTCCCGCGCACAACGGGATTCCGGCAGGGATCTCCCGCTGAGTTTCGGGTCCACCTGTTCCCACCGCATAGACCGTCCGGCGACCCGTTATGCGCTGGTTAGCAAATTTCTGGCAAATATTCGGCCTCGCGCCGATAGGATCGAGTCGCACCGGTGCGGAATTCGTCATCCATCGACCAGAGGACCCACCGACAAGAGGGGAAGACATGGCGCTGTTCGCGTTCACCGACTACTCAGGCAAAGAGTTCGTCATCCAGTTGAACAATCCTCAGCGGATCGAGGAAGCCCGCCGCATCCTGTCGGGCGACGAGCAGATGTCGATCCACGTCATGGGTCGGATCCGGAAGATGCCAGCGCCCTACAACCCGGGCTGGGACTTCCATCTGGACCCCGACACCATCACCTTCTTCACCATGGCGATCGAGGTCTGCGACGCCAGCATCATGTACGTCAACGACCACTTGGACGAGGCCTGTGGCGCGTTCCTGCCGGGTTGTATGTGGTGCCCGTGGTCGTCGAGGCTCACCCGCGAGGTCAACAACATGTAGCAATCAGGTGGCAACCGCTTCCGGTCGGTGTGGACACGCCGGCCGGAAGTCGGGGCCTCAGTCCAGCTTGCGCGAGCGCAGTTCGTGGCCCTTGGACGTCTTACACCGTCCGGATTCCAAATCCCACTGCCAGCCGTGCAGGTTGCAGGTGAGTGTGTTGCCTTCCACCACACCGAATTTCGACAGGTCAGCCTTCAGGTGCGGGCAGCGGCGCTGCACTTCCCAGCCGCTGAGTTCGGTGGAAGCGGAATCGTCGTGCGCCTCGGCGAACCAGCCGTCGGCGTAGGCGATCCGCTCGTCGGTGAGGCATTTGAAGAATGTGTAGAGGAACTCGTTGTACCCGCCGATGCGCCAGGCTTGGAAGCGGGTGGACAGGAAGATGGTGTTCACCCAGTCGGGCTCCTGATCGCGCAGCACGGTGCGCACCAGTTCCGGGGCGATGCGGAAGCCGTAGCGGTAGCGGCCCTCGCCTTCGACCGGCTCGCGCACGGCGCGCTTGGGGAAGTCCAGCACGATGGTTTCCTCGCCGATCACCAAGCCGACCGGGTAGCCGATGCCGTCGCAGATCACGTTGCTCTGCGCCATGATCGGCTCGAACAGCTTCCGCAGCGGCTCCAGCAGGGAGCCTTCGCCGCGTTCCCAGGTCGCCTTCTCGGCCTCCAGCACCGGCGCGAGGCGCTGTGCCATCCGCTCGATGTACTCGGCTTTGTGGTCGTAGATCTCGCTGGGATCGCTCGGATGGGTCAGCGTCAGCTCGGCGCCGCGCACGTCGGCCACCGAACCCGGGATCATCAGGACTCCGCCCGCGTTGCCGTGGATCTCCATCTGCTCCAGGAACACCTTCTGGTCCGGGAAGATGTTGCCCTCGTCGCCGCGATCGTCGTTGAGGTAGCGCAGCTCGTCGTCCAGGAACACCGGCGGACCGGCGGAGGGCACCACCCAGGTCGCGTCGACCTGCTCGATGTAGCTGCGGGCCCGGTCCATGCCGCGCTGCCGCTTCTGCTTGCCGAAATTCGACTTGGTGCGAGCCGGAATGTCGTAGACCATCGGGTACCAGATGGCGCCCGAGTACTGCAGCAAGTGGATGTCCACGTGGCCGAAGGCGTCGTGCAGCACGTCCATGTCGACCGGGCGGGCGTCGTTCATGTTGAAGCAGGTGGTCTCGCCGTCGGAGACGACCAGGCCGGAGTCGCCGATCGGGCCGTCGGCGGGGGCGCGCAGCGCGATGATCATGACGTCCAGGTCACCGCCCGGTCCGGTCACCGTGTGCTTGACCGAGTCCTCGGTCTCGAAGAACTTGTGGAAGCCCAGCTGTTCGAGTTCTCGTCGCAGGTCCGGCACAGGGTAGTCCGGCAGCAGCACGGTCGCGTTCTTGTCGACGTGCTCGGTCAGCGTCTTCGCGTCGAAGTGGTCGCGGTGCAGGTGCGAGACGTACAGGAAGTCGCATGCGCCCAGCTCGTCCCAGTCCAGCTGGGTGTTGTCGGGGAACGGGAACCAGGACGCGAAGTACGCGGGGTTCACCCAGGGATCGCAAAGGATCGACCCGGCCGCGGTGCGGATGTGGAATCCGGCGTGTCCGACGCTGGTGATCTGCACTAGCTGCTCCTCCTGCTGTTTACCAGCCAACCAGGGTAGTAGTTACGGCGAGATGTCGCCGATGCAGTAGCCCTCCGGGCCGGATCGCAAGGTGAAGGTGCGGGTCTGCGTCACACCGGAGGAGTTGGTCACCGGCACGAGCACCGCGATGTACTCGGTGTTCACCTGCTCCGACCGGATCTGCTGGTCGGCGAACTCGGTGGCCCCGGTGAGCGCGCCCTGGTTGTTCGCCAGCGGCGCGGGGCTCGGACGCCCGGTGCCTTTGGGGTCCCAGGTCGCCGGGGACGCCTTACAGATCAGAGGGTAGTCGCCCTCCTTGTCGGCGGGGTCGAGCGGAGTGCCGACGAAGCGGGACAGGTACCGGCGCACGGTGTGCCGGGCGTCGGCGTCGTTGTAGGCGATCTCCGCGCCCGCCGTGGCGACGCGCGGACAGGCGTAGCCGGTCGCGACCTCGGCGCGATCGACCGCGACCGTGGTGGTCGCGTTCGTCCACACGACGGTGTTCTCGACCTTCGTGCCGGGCTGCGCCAAGGCGGCGAGGATCGCCTGCGGGTTGGCGTACATGTCGGCGACGTTCTTCGGCGCGATGGTCCAGCACTTCTCCTGCAGCTCCGAGACGGTGCGTGTCTGCAAGTCGGCTGCCCAGCGCTGCACCGCGGGCGCGGCCGCGGGCAGTCCGGCGACCGCGCCGACCGGTGGCGCGTCGGCGGGGACGGGCGGCAGCGCGGAGGTGCTGGGCGAGGCAGCCGCCGGGACCGCGGCCGGGGGCGTGGTGCGCACGGCCGCTTGCGGCGCGCTCTCGTCGGGAATGCCGACGACCGAGTCGCAGCCGGTCACCGCGACCGCTCCGACCAGGGCCAGGCCGCCGATCAGCGCGGCGCGAGTACGCCGGGTGGCCGCCGCCCGATCCCGATCGCGTGCGGTGCGGTCGTATTCACGCGATGCCGGCCGGGCGCGTTCCACTTCGACGATCCTCTTCTCTCAGGCGTGCGGTTGGGGCTGGTCACGGTGTCCTCGCTCCGGTGCGCCGCACGATGGCGGCGAACTGCCGGTGGGGACGATCAGCGACTACGCTAGCGGACTTGTGGAACCCGTCTATCGGACGATCATCGGGCTGGCCCGTACCGTCTTCTTCATCGAAGGTCTGAAGTTCACCGTCAAGGGCGATGAACATATCCCCGCGCAGGGTGGCGCCGTGCTGGCGGTGAACCACACCGGCTACATGGACTTCACCTATGCGGGCCTGCCGGTGCGCACCCCGAAGCGCTACATCCGGTTCATGGCCAAGAAAGAGGTCTTCGACGACAAGATCTCCGGGCCGATCATGCGCGCGCTCAAGCACATCCCGGTGGACCGTTCGGCGGGCGCGGACTCCTACCAGGCCGCCGTGGAATATCTGCGCCGCGGTGAGTTGGTCGGCGTGTACCCCGAGGCGACGATCAGCCGCAGCTTCGAGATCAAGGAGTTCAAATCCGGCGCGGCGCGCATGGCGATCGAGGCGGAGGTGCCGATCATCCCGATCGTCATCTGGGGTGCGCAGCGGGTCTGGACCAAGGGCTTCCCGAAGCGGCTCGGTCGCACCAACACGCCCATCTCGATCGCGGTGGGCGAACCGATCCAGCCGTTCGAGCCCGCCGCCGAACTCACGGCCCGACTACGGTCGACCATGCAGGACATGCTGCTGGACTTGCAGAAGGACTACGTGCACGAGCCCGGCGCGTACTGGGTTCCGGCCCGGCTCGGCGGCAGCGCTCCTACCCTGGAAGAGGCGGACGCGATGGATGCCGCCGAAGCGGAGGCCAAGGCCGCGCGCAAGAACGCGGCGGGGCAGTAACGGGAGCTGTGATGGCGCGCGAACCGGTCTACGACATCCTCACCGGCTTGGCACGCGCCATCTTCTTCGCCCAGGGTCTGCGGATCGATATCGAGGGGCAAGAGCACATTCCCCGCTCCGGCGGCGCGGTGCTGGCCGTGAACCACACGGCCTACCTCGATTTCATGGAGGTCGGACTGGTCGGGCGCAAGTCCGGCCGCAACGTCCGGTTCATGATGAAGGCCGAGCTCGAGCACGGCCTCGTGGGCTTTCTCATGAAGCACTGCAAGGCGATCGGCGTCGATCGCACGGCCGGGGCCGAGTCGTACGCCCGCGCGGTCACCGCTCTGCGCGAAGGCGAGTTGGTCGTGGTCTACCCCGAGGCGACGATCAGCCGCAGTTTCGAGCTGAAGGAGTTCAAGTCCGGCGCGGCGCGAATGGCGGTGGAAGCGGACGTCCCGATCGTTCCCCTGGTCATCTGGGGCGCCCACCGAGTCTGGACCAAGGACATCCCGAAGCAGCTCGGCCGCCATAATTTTCCGATCAACATCCGCATCGGTCCCCCGATCCCACCCGCCGGACCGGCCGAGGAACTAACCGCCACCCTGCGGGTCCGGATGAGCGGGCTTTTGGACCACGCGCAACGCGACTACCCGATGCAGGAAGGTGCCCGCTGGGTCCCCGTGCGGCTCGGGGGGACCGCCCCGACTCTGGAGCGGGCGGCGGTACTGGAACGAGAAGAAATGGAACGGCGACGCCGGGCCAAGATGCGCTGACGTGCGCTGGGCTCGCCATCTCTGCCTATGTCGGGGTCGAGCCGCCCAGTCGAGACGATTCTCGGCGCGGCGGGACGTGGCTGGCTGATTCGCTCTGTTCAGATCAGCATTCCTTCAATTTCGGCGATGCGCCGGTCGAGCCGTGCCGAGTGCGCGGTGGCGGCTGCGGTTCGTGCCTCTCCGATGGTGGCGCGTGCCGCATCCAGCTCACGTGTCTTCAGGAACGACTCCGCGAGCCAAGTGCGGTACAGGGCCACTTCGCGGACGCGGTCGGTGGAGAGTTGTTCGATCGCACGGGACAACAGAGAGCTTGCCCTGGCCGGTTCGTCCAGTTCGACAAAGCACCTGCCTGCCATCACGTCTATCTCGGTGCGGTCCATCCAATACACCCACTCGGGCTCAGGGATATCGGGCGAGCGGTGATCGTACGACTCGTCCACCGCATCGAGTGCTCGTTTCGCTTCGTCGCGGTCGCGTGAGCGCGCGCAAGCCCATGCCAAGCGATCGGTAAGTAACGATCGGACGACCGGAGGCGCATCTGTCGCACCCTTGACCGCGGTGCGTGCGAGCAGCGCTGCCTCATACGGATTGCCGACATTGGCGATCTGATAGCTCAGGCTCGACAGAAGTTGCGCCGTCAAAACGCGGTCTCCGGCGTCGTCAGCCGCCGCCGCGCCACTCAGGTACAGCCGTTGCGCGTCACTGTACCTACCTGCGTCGCTCGCGACCCATCCAGCGAGTTGTGCGAGCTCTCCGGCGACGATCAGAAGTCGCTTGCCCACTCGTTCGGTGTAGCTGCATTCCGTGATGACCTCCCGCGCGTTCTCGAACTCCCGAAGCACCAGTGGAAATGAGTTTTCTCCACCGACGCTGTCGTCCAGGTGCCGCAGTTCGACCACACGTTGTTCCATAGCGGTCGCCAGCGACTCGCCGACTCGCCGACCCGCGGAGGCGTGCGTCTTGGGCGCGGAGTCTGCCACCAACCATTCGTGTGCGACACGGATCGGGTCTGGCGACGGCGTCATGAGGGCGCTTATCGGAATGTTCAATGCGCGGGAGTAGCCGATGATGTGCTCTTGCTTCACATCGCGCTGCCCGTTCTCCAACATACCGAGCAACGACTTGCTGTAATTCGTCTTTGCCGCAAGCGCGGCCAGGCTGAGCCCACGGCTTCGCCGGGCAGCCCTGAGCAGAAATCCAGGATTTTCCATCGATCCAACGCACCCCCGATTCTGTGGACGTTTGTGGACGGCAAATCGATTCCCCGCCAAACCTATTGAACCGAGACTACTACGTAGCACCTGGTAGTGGGCGGTGTGAAGCACTGCTCGGCAGGCCGCTAGCCAGACTCGGAATTGCTGGGCTATTCCGTGTGGCTCGGCCCAACCGGGCGCATGACAAACGTCTTCGGATGAGAGTGGGGGTTACGGATGGAAACGTGTGGCGACACTCCACGATCGCGGTGTCTGTTCTATCGGCGGGAGTGTGATCTGCCCGCCGTGATCGACCCGCCGGAACTCGGGCGGATCGTGCTGCGGGCCGGGTCGGTGTGGGCGATGACTATGCCCGCTCGGCTGGGGCAGGCGGTCAAGGCGCATTTGCAGAGCGGAGGCGTCCCGCTGGGTCCGATTGTGGGGCATCCGCGTTCGGGCCGCTGGACGTTCCTGATCAGACCTGACCTGCCCGATGACGGGCGGCTGTTCGCCGAGTTGTTCCGGCTGGACGTGGCGGTAGCGGGGTCCGGAGCGACGATCGCGCTGCCATCTCCCACGGCGTCGGTCGGTGCGATCCGGCACTGGATAGTGCCACCACGCAGCAGTTTCCGTCCATCTGGTGGCGTCGTGGTCGATGCCATTCGAGCGTGGGCAGACCAGATGCCGCGTACTCGGCGCGGCCTGGGTGTGGCGCACAATGCCGGATGACGAATTCCGCGCTCGGCGGTTCCTTCGCGCCGACGAGTTGCGGTCCCGGCTCGCGCACGACAATCCGCACTGGGCGGTCTCCACTCCCGACAACGCGATGCAAGCGCTCGAATTGCACTACGACTGCGACTATCTGTCCTGCACGACGCTCGTCGCGGCGGTGATAGTCAGCCGTGAGGACTACCGATACTTTCGCCGTGCCGAAACGAATGCGGCGGGACGCGAGTGCTCGATGCCGATACTGGAATCGGGTGCGTGATGTGCGGCGATTCATCCGCGAATCCGTCGCGGACGGACGTGCACGTGAGCGTGTTCCTGCACGGGCTTCGACTGGATTTCGCCGCCTGCGTGACGGCGGCGATGACCTTCGCGCGGGAATGGCGGAACATGCATTACCCGGACGCGGTGGAGATCTTCGTGGACGGGGCCGAGGGCCTGCCTCGGTTACCGTGCGAACGCTTGTACTGCGAGCGTTGGGTTCGTCCGATCAATGGAGGCGAGTGAGGGCGCGGCACGGAGCAGGGGCGGGCACCTCACCACGGAGGAACGACGTGGGCGGGACACCCATCAGACTGCGGAAATCGGCCGTCATGTGCGACTGGTCATAATAGCCCGTGCCGGTGGCGATATCGGCCAGCGGCATGTCCTCGGCACGGGACAGGACCCGGCGCACTCGATCGATACGCGCGAAGTGCTTGGGCGAGACGCCGATTCCACTGGTGAACAGGTTGCGCAGCTGCCGCTCGCTCACCGACAGGCGCGCGGCCAGCTCGGCGACGGAAAGGGGATGGTCGGCGGTGATGGCGGCTACGGCGGTGGCGAGCAACCTGCGGTGTGCGCGCAGGGCCGGGTTGTCGGGGATGTGGCGCGGCAGCTCGTTCTCGAGGTACGCGACGACCTCGTCGTGCTCGAGTTCGACCAGTTCGGCCGCCAGCTGGGCGACCGGACCGGGCAGGTCGTCCAGGCGTAGCACTCGATCGGTGAGGTCCGCCGCCGAGACACCGAGCAGTGCGGGGGTCGCGCCCGGCGCCAGCCGCAGCCGGACACAGCCCGCGGGCTTGCTAGCGCGTGAATAGCTCGCCTTGGTCTGCGGCCCGACGACGAGCGCGACGCGGGTATCGCCGCTATCTCCGCGCGCGTCACGGCCCACGCCCACATCGCCGTGCTCGGCGCGCAGCACGATCGTGGTCGCCGTCTGCGGGAAGTGCGCGAACGGCTCGGACAGGTCGAGCACCGTCGGAATCCGGCCGAATTCGGCCATCCACGGTCGCAGCGACTCCGGCGCCGGTTCGGATACCTCGATCAGATCGTCGGTCACGACGGGCGGGCGCAGCAGGGCGGTCACCGCATCAACTGTAGGCAGTGCGCGCCCGGCGAGGTGTGCCGAAATCTCCTAGAGACCTCGGCGTATGCCCCGGCACGGTGGTGGGCATGATCGTGATCACCGGTGCGACGGGCACCATCGGCAGTGAAATCATCCGGCAGTTGGCCGAACGCGGCGAGGGGGTACGGGCCGTCACCAGGAACCCGGATCGCGCCCGAGTTCCGGCGGGCGTCGAGGTGGTGCGTGGTGACTACACCGACGTCGAGTCCATCGCCGCGGCGATGCGCGGCGCTCGAGCCGCGTTCGTCGTCGGCGTGCTGGGTCCGGAATACCTGGAGGCCGACCGCGCGCTGATCGTCACGGCTCGCGAGGCGGGGGTCGAACGTATCGTCAAGCTCTCCGCTATCGGCACGGGCGACGCCGGACTCGGCCGGGTGGGCAGCTGGCATCTGCCTGGCGAACAAGCCGTGCGCGAAAGCGGCGGCGAATGGACGATTCTGCGCCCCAGTTCCTTCGCATCCAATACGTTGAGCTGGGCCGAGGCCATCCGCTCCGGACAGCCGGTGCCGAATATGACCGGCGATGCCGCGCAGGGTGTGATCGATCCGCGCGATGTCGCGGGAGTCGCGGTCGAAACGCTGGTGTCCGCCGAGCATGCGGGCAGGATCTACACCCTCACAGGTCCCGAGCTGCGCACCACGCGTGATCTGGCCGCCACCTTGTCCGATGTCGTCGGCCGTCCGGTGGATGTCGCGGACATCCCGGAAGCCGAGGCGCGCGAATACATGCTCGCGTCCGGAATGTCCGTCGAATTCGCCGACGGGGCGCTGGCGGGTCAGGCTTACGTGCGCGCCGGGCACAATGCGATCGTCACCGATGATGTGCGGCAAATCCTCGGTCGGGTTCGGACTTACGCCGAATGGGCAACCGATCACGCGAATGCGTTCCTGGCCGACGGGAACGCATCGTAGGGTGTTTGTGATTGGCCTCACATCGAATTGCTGAATGGTGCGTGCTCGGCAAGGGTGACATGACCGGCCGGGTGGCTGGTGTGCTTACAGGAAAAGGGGATTCGGATGCGTCAACGGGTCATGACGGTCTTGGTGGCGGTTGTAGCAGGCGGATCGGCCGCCGCGTTCGGTGGCGCGAGCGCGTCCGCGGTCGCGGTGAACCCTTTTCCCGGTGGCACGGAGGTCTACTTCGACAACGGTGAATCCGCGGCGATCGCGAACCTGAACCTCGGGCCCGCGCTGAGCCAAGTGGCCGTCGCCTGGTCTCCCGGCGCGAAAGCGATGCTCGGAGAAGGGATCACCGAACATGCCCGGTGGGCGGGTGAGTCCCCGACCGGAGGCGTCTCGATCGAGGTGTACGGCAGTTTCCTCCAGCCCGAACTGGTTACCGTCACCACGTTGCGCGGCTGAGCGGAAAACTCTGTTTCGGATTTCATTGCGCTGGGGGTACTCTCACCCATGGCGTTATGCGCATGTGCGCTGACGAGTGAGCCGCCTGGCGATGCCCGGACGGGACGGCACTCCGTGTGCGGTCCCGTCCGGTGTTTCGGTGCTTTCTCGTTACGCCGCCGTCGAGCGGAAGCCGCGCAGCCGCAGGCTGTTGCTGACCACGAAGACCGAGGAGAACGCCATCGCCGCGCCCGCGAGCATCGGGTTCAGCAGACCGGCCATGGCCAGCGGGATAGCGGCCACGTTGTAGGCGAAGGCCCAGAACAGATTGCCCTTGATGGTCGCGAGAGTGCGGCGGGAGAGGCGGATCGCGTCGGCCGCCGCCCGCAGGTCGCCGCGCACCAGGGTCAGATCGCCGGCCTCGATGGCCACGTCGGTGCCGGTACCCATGGCCAGGCCCAGGTCGGCCTGGGCCAGCGCCGCGGCGTCGTTCACACCGTCGCCCACCATCGCGACCACTTTGCCCTCGGCCTGCAACCGCTTCACGGTGTCGACCTTGTCCTGCGGCAGCACCTCCGCGATCACCTCATCGATGCCGACCTGCGCGGCGATCGCGTCGGCGGCCGCCTGGTTGTCGCCGGTCAGCATGATCGGGGTGAGGCCGAGGGCACGCAGCTGGGAGATCGCTTCGGCGGAGGTCGGTTTCACCGCGTCCGCCACCACGAGCACGCCGCGCGCCTTGCCGTCCCAGCCCACCGCGACGGCGGTCTTGCCTTCGGCTTCGGCCGCGCGGATCGCCTGGGCCAGCTCGTCGTCGAGGTGCTGTGACCAGTCGGCGAGCAGCCGGGCGCGGCCGACGAGCACCGCGTGGCCGTCCACCATGCCCTGCACGCCGAGACCCGCCACGTTCGCGAAGTCGTCGACCGGCTTCAGCTCGCCCACTCGCTCCCGGGCGCCTTTGGCGATGGCCTGGGCGATCGGGTGTTCGGACGAATCCTCCAGCGCTCCCGCCAGTTCCAGAATTCGCGCGACCTGCTCGCCTTCGGCGGGCACCACGTCGAGCAGAGTCATCTTCCCCGCGGTGATCGTGCCGGTCTTGTCCAGCACGATCGTGTCCACTCGCCGGGTCGACTCCAGCACTTCGGGACCCTTGATCAAGATGCCCAGCTGCGCGCCGCGTCCGGTGCCGACCATCAGCGCGGTCGGCGTGGCCAGCCCGAGCGCGCAGGGGCAGGCGATGATCAGCACCGCCACCGCCGCGGTGAACGCCGCGGCCACCGAGCCGCCGGTGCCGAGCCAGAAGCCGAGCGTCGCGACCGACAGCGCGATCACGATCGGCACGAAGAACCCGGAGATCCGATCGGCCAGCCGCTGTGCCTGCGCCTTGCCGGTCTGCGCGTCTTCGACCAGCTTCGCCATCTGCGCCAGTTGGGTGTCCGAGCCGATCCGGGTGGCGCGCACGACAAGCCGTCCGCCCACGTTGACGGTCGCGCCCACCACGGCGTCGTCCGGGCCGACCTCCACCGGCACCGACTCACCGGTGAGCATGGAGGCGTCGACCGCCGAGGAACCTTCCACCACGACGCCATCGGTGGCGATCTTCTCGCCGGGCCGCACCACGAACCGGTCGCCGACGGTCAGCTGCTCCACCGGGATACGCCGTTCGGTCCCGTTGCGCAGCACCGAGACTTCCTTGGCGCCCAGCTCCAGCAGAGCACGCAGCGCGGCACCGGCCCGCCGCTTGGCGCGCGCCTCGAAAAAGCGCCCGGCCAGCAGGAACGTGGTGACGCCCGCCGCGGCCTCGAGGTAGATGCTGCCGGTGCCGTCCATCCGGGAGATGGTCAACTCGAACGGATGCGTCATGCCCGGTGTGCCCGCGGTGCCCCAGAACAGCGCGTACAGCGACCAGCCCAGCGCGGCAAGCGTCCCCATCGAGATCAGGGTGTCCATGGTCGCGGCGCCGTGACGCAGATTGGTCCACGCCGCGCGGTGGAACGGCAGCGCACCCCAGACCACCACCGGTGCGGCCAGGGTGAGCGAGAGCCACTGCCAATTGGTGAACTGCAGCGCCGGGATCATCGCCATGGCGATCACCGGCACCGACAGCACCAGCGAGACCAGCAGGCGAGTGCGCAGCGCGGCGGCGGGGTCCTCTTCGGGGGCGGCGGTTTCCTGCGGCTTCGGCACGGCGGGCAGCTCGGCGGTGTAACCGGCCTGTTCGACGGTGGCGATCAGCTCCTCCGGCGAGATCTCGCCGGTGACCTCGACCCTGGCCTTCTCCGTCGCGTAGTTGACGGTGGCGGTGACACCGTCGAGCTTGTTGAGTTTCTTCTCGATGCGTGCGGCGCAGGACGCGCAGGTCATTCCACCGATCACTAGTTCGACCTGCCCGGAGGGCGGCGGTTGTGTCGCGGTGGTCATCGTGGGTGCTCCGTTTCTGTGCGGCGCGGTGCGGACGTCGGATCAGTGGCCGTGGCCGTGACCGTTGCCGTCCGGCGCCTGCTGCTGACCAGTGTGTTCGTTGTGGGTAGAGGCGTCCACGTCGGGGGTGCCCGGCGCGACGGTCAGGGTGAATTCGGCGGTGCGGACCACGCCCTCGTGCTGGAAGTCGAGGAACAGGCGATAGTCGCCCGCGCTCGGCGCGGTGACGGCGAAGGTGATGCCCGGCCCGGCCGGAGTCACGCCGTCACCGGGGTGACCTTCGGGGTGGACGTGCAGGTAGCCCAGGTCGGCGGCGCGCAGCGCCACCAGGTGACCGTAGGCGCCGAGATAGGGCTGCAAGTCGCTCACCGGTTTCCCGGCGCGGCTCACCGACAGCGTCACCTTCGAGGTCCGGCCGGGGGCGACGGTGCCGTCCAGTGTGACGGTGTAGTCGCCGACGGTGGCGGTGCGTGTGGAGGCGGGCAACCGCTGCGGGTCGTAACCGCCCGCCACCCGGAGGTCCGCGCCGAGCGTCAGGTTGTCGCCGCCCTCGGGTGTGAAGTCGGCGAAAACCCGGTAGTCGCCCGCACGGGTGAGATCGAGCGGCACGCTCCAGGTTCCGTTGCCGTCGAGCACCGGGTGCACGTGCTGGTATGCGGCCATGTCGCGGCGCACGACGATCAGGTGGAGATCCTTGTCGTGGCTGCGCACGTAGCGGGTGACGGGTTTTCCGTCCCGGTCGAGAACGGTGAAGCGCAGCGGCACGTTCGCCGCGGCGGCGGTCTGGGTGGTGTCGAGCCGCAAGGTGTAGCCGCGGTCGGTCGCCATCATTCCTCCAGGTAGAGCGTCTGAGTGGGCTTCGCCCTCGGCGGCGTGAGCTGTCGAGTCGTGGCCGGCGGGTTCGGTGGATTCCGGTCCGAGGACCGAACCGGCCACGAGGGCGATCCCGAAGACCCCGGCGAGGCCGAGGGCGAAGCCGCCGAATTTGGTGGACGCGTTCATCGCCGTGCTCCTCGTCAGTCGGTGACCGTGTAGCCGGCGCGGGCCACGGCGGCGGCTACGTCGGCGCGCTCGATCGGGCTCGTGCTCTCGACGGTCACCAGCCCGTCGGCGAGATCGATCGCCACGGAGCCGACGCCGGAGATGCGGCCGATCTCGGTGCGGACCGAGGCGGCGCAGCCGCCGCAGGTCATGCCGGTCACGGTGACGGTTGTGGTGCTCATTGTGGTCCTCCTCGGGTAACTGCTTCGACAGTTACGGTACCCCCCTAGGGTATATCGGTGTCAAGTGTGGCCTTCAGCGCATACGAGAGAGCCCGGTCCGCAGCGGGCTGTGGACCGGGCTCGGGGTGGATCGCTCAGGATGCGCGGTAGGTCACGAGCGCGACGGCGGGAGCCGAGACGGTCTGTACTTCGGCAGAATCGGAGACCTTGACGTGCAAGAACCCGCCCTCGATCGCGATGTGCACGTCATCGACGATGCGTGCGGGTTGTCCGTCCCGGTCCAGTAGGGAGTAGCCCTCGACCAGGGTGACCTTGGTCGCGGACCGCCATTTCGCTTCCATCGCGATGCCTTTCGCCGGTGCCGCGGGCGGGAAGTCGAGTTCCGGCTCGGCGACGTGGTTGAAGTAGTTGGACAGGACGTTCAGCGCGACGTGGCCGACGATCTCGCTCAGCTCGGCGTCGCTCACGCCGACCGCACGCGCCGAGGCGAGGGTGGCGTCCTCGATCCGGCCGCGGGTGCGGAGCACGTCACGGGCGATGCGCAGGATCGCGTCGGTGTGCGGGTCGGCGGCGCGCGCCGCGCGGGTGTCGATGATCGCCTGCTCGGTGAAGCCCATCCGGCTCGCCCGCATAGTGTGCGCGGCTGTGCAGTAGTCGCAGCCGTTCTCGCTCGCGATCAGCAGGGCGAGCTGTTCACGAATGCGGGCCGAGAGTTTCCCTCCGCCCAGCGCTTCGCGCAGGTTCAGATAGCCGCGCAGGGTTGCCGGGCTGTTCGCCATGGCGGCATAGAGATTCGGGACGCGGCCAAGTTGTCGCTCTACCTCGGTGAGCAGATCGATCTGCTCGGCGTCGGCGGAGTCGGTGGGCACAAGGGGCAGGCGGGACATCGAAGCCTCCAGCTCGGACAAAATGGTACTGATCGGTGCCGAACTGAGACGGTACTAATTGGCACCATCTTGGTCAAGCTGAACGGTACTGATCGGTTCCGTTCTGCTACCGTGGCAATATGGCAACCAGGGCCAAGCAGCGCTTGCTCACCACGGCGGAGGACCTGTTCTACGCCGAGGGCATCCGTGCCGTCGGCATCGACCGCCTGCTCCACGAGTCGGGCGTGGGCCGTGCCTCCTTCTATCGCCATTTCGCGAGCAAGGACGACCTGGTCGTCGCGGTGCTGGAGGACCGCGACCGCCGCTGGCTGGACTGGCTGCGGGAATCGGTCGAGACGGCAGCCGACGATCCGGCCGCGCGCCCGCTCGCCGTCTTCGACGCCCTCGCGGACCGATTCGCCCGCAAGGACTTTCGCGGCTGCGCGTTCATCAACACGATGGTCGAGGTCGCCGATCGGGACAGCGCCGCCCATCGGGCCGCCGATCGCCACAAGCGGCGCGTTACCGCCTACCTGTCCGAACTCCTGACCGATGCGGGTAGATCCGACGCCGCCGAGCTGGCCGCCGAGCTCGCGCTCCTGGTGGACGGAGCGATCGTCACCGCCGTTCGCGAGGGCACTCCGGACGCTGCCGCCCGAGCCTGTGCGATCGCCCAGCGGCTGCTCACGCAGGGCTGAGTGTCCGCGAGTCGGTGCTCGCCTGCCCTGGGCGCCGTGGGGGTGGAGGCCCCGTCGCGCGCCGGACACGTTTCCCGTGCCTGCGCACCGGAGGCGCCTACAGACTGACCCGGCTGACCAGGCGATGCCGCCGGCGGACGCGGGCACCAGTGCGGTTCGGTCGGCGTCCGCACGTCGGATGTGGCAGCCCGAAGGCGACAGCGCGCCGACTCCGGATGCCCGATGACGCCGCCCTGAGGGCCGTGATCGCCGCCAATCGAGGCAGCGCGAGTACGAAAAGTCCACGTGTTCAGACACATTGAGTGTGGCCAAGCGCGATGTGATCGACTACTATGCGGTTCAGGCGGGTTTATTCCGCGGGTGGGATGGGTCGTAGAACGGGGGTGGAGCCTGTGTATGCAGTCCTTTTAGAGGATCGGCGACAATTCTGTGCCCGGCAGTGAATCTGCCTTGCGCGATAGCGAATAGCAAATAATGGTCACTATGGGTTTCGGCTGAGGTCGACTACCGGGCCTTGACAATCGCACATATGAGAGGGGGTGGAAATCATGGAGCTCAGTTTCCAGAAGGTCGATATCACGACCATCGAGGACATCGACCTGGACGACATCGTCGGTGGCACTGTCACACCGTGTCCTGCGATGAGTTAGGTCGGCGGTTCGCGGGCTCTGGATGCCCGGGCATCCAGAGCCCTTCGATGATAATAGGAGTATTGATGCGTTTTCCGGTCACGGCCGGGCAGGCCGACCTGTTATTGGAACAGGAACGGCCGGGTTCGTCGAGCAGTCATGTAGGATTCGTCCTGGAATTCCCGCCGTCGGTGGATCCGAGAGATATATTCCGGGGTGTGCACGAGACTGTGCGCAGTTGCTCGGCATTGCGTCTGAAGTTCCACGGATCGGCCGAGGCGGGGTACGAGCAGGAGATCGAAGACTATCGTGAGAATCGCGTAGCATTGGAACTACAAGATGTTTCGGATGCGGACGACATCGCGGTTCAGCGCTATATGGACATCATCCTGCATCGAGACGCTGTGGCATGGGATTGGAACACTCGCGGAGTTTACAGGATAACCTTGATCAAGAACTCCGGCGGCCAGCATAATCTGGTGATTTCACTGCAGCAGGTGGCGTTCGACAGGCGGTCCATGCAGGTTCTGTTGAACCGCCTGGTCGCCGCGATTATGGGCCCCGCCTCCGGCTCGCCTTTCCTGGCGGAATTGGATGAATATCAGTCCGCCGTCGCGGCAACGAGGCCGAACGAGGCCGAGAAGGCCGCCGCTGCCAGGTACTGGAAGCGTGAACTATCCAATCATAGAAACGCCTTCGAGGGGCACCCGTGCTTTGTTGCCTCCAGGTCGCATCGGGGTCGGATCGCCGTAGTCGGTGGAGACTATTGCAGTCTTCGCGAATCGATATCTGAAGGCGGGTGGAGTATGGCGTCGCTATTTCTGCAGCGTTTCTTGTCGGAGTGGCAGCAGTACGTGCCACGAACAACACTGGTCGACACATTCATGACCTGCCGCCCGGACAAATTTGAAAACCAGATCGGAATGTTCACAACATTACGTCCGCTCGTGTTCGATCTGTCGAATGCTGAATGGCGGCGACAGACCACGGCCAAGCTGATGCGCAGCTCGGCATACCAAGGGATCGACAGCTACGCCCTGCGCACCGCGGAGCGCGCTTGCGGGATTCCGCAGCGTCCGTTTCCCGCCTACAACTTCACCGATGACTCCACGAGCGGTGAATCCCAGCACGAGTCTTCGCCGGTGAAGGTCACCAAATTCGCCGCTCGTAGAGCATCCGCCAGGCCCGTGCTGGTGCGAGTGCGGGATCAGGGAACCTCGCTCAGCATCGCGGTTCATATGAACTCGGGAACGTTTTCGTCCGCCGACACAAATCGTCTTCTGCAGCGATTGGCCAGCGGATGACCAGCGAAGTCGATACACGCGGTCCAGACGAGGAGAACGAGCACGCGAGGTTTCGATTGGAAGCCCTCGAAAGTCGTCGTCGCTCGATACGGTTCGGCCGTGTGACATTTCTTTCCGGCCGCGATCCACGGCAGCTGTCACTCTGGCGCAGGCGGTTCCTGCGCAACTCCGCGAACGTTCCCTTTTTTCCGCAGGTGGGGTACGCGGACTGCGGGCCGGCCTGTTTGCGGATGACGCTCGCCAGCCGTGGGGTGAGCGTCTCGTTGCACACACTTCGTGAGGAGACCGAAAGCGGCCGGAACGGCACAGCGGCCTCCGCGATTCTCCGGGTGGCGCGACGATATGGAATAGACGGCCGTGGCGTCAAGTGCAATTTGGCGGGGCTCCGCCATCTCGGCCCCGGCGCGATCCTGTTCTGGAAGTTCAATCATTTCGTCGTTCTCGACAGCACCACACAGTCACATCTGGTCATCGTGGATCCAGCCGTCGGCCGGCGCCGTATCGGGTGGGACGAAGCCGGCGAGAACTTCACAGGTATCGCTCTAGATTTCGTCCCGAATCCGACAGCACGACACCGCGGAGAAAAATACCGGCAAACTTTCGACGAACTGCGGGTCGCCGCCGGGTTCCTACCGCAGACCGGAAAATGGCTGTCGATGCTGGCTGCGTCGGCGCTGTTGCTCACCTTCAACCTCGCTTTTCCCTTGGTACTCGGCCGCCTGGTCGAGCGCCGGGACGGGACGTTGTTCGGTGGAGCAGGTCAGCTGCCGATATTCCTGTGCGCGATATTCGTCTATGGGCTGTTGCAGTTCGCGCGGTCCCGCTTGATCGTCACCGCCCAGACGCTCCTCGAGCAAAAGGCCGGGCACGCACTGATGTCCAGACTGATGCGTTTGCCTATGAGCTATTTCCTGATCAGGCACCCCGGTGACATCGCACACCGCGTCCGGTCGACTGCTCGGCTGAAGCAAGTGGTTTCAGTGACCACCGTGGGCGCGGTGTTCGATGCCACTCTGGTGATCGGCTACGTCGTCGTGATCGCAGGTCGGCAACTACTTCTTTCGACGGTCGTCTTCGCGTCCGTCCTGCTTCTCGTACTCAGGGTCGTATCGTCCTGGAGGCATGAACGGCGCCTATCGGCGGATGTCCTGGACGCCCATGTCCAGTCGGTCAGCAAGATATCCGAAATCATCAACAACATAGCCACCGTCAAATCACTGGGTGCGGAGGGTTCGGCGCATACGCAGTGGGCCAACGCTTTTTCGGCGGAACTCTCCGCAGGGACCCGTAAGCGCCGCCACTCCGGGGGAATCGCCGCATTCGTATCCACGCTCCAGTTCGCGACCCCGCTGACCGTACTGGTTGTGGGCGTACTGGTAGCGACCCAGCAACGCTCCGATCTGGCTTCTGCCGTCGCTCTCGGCGCCATCAGCGCCAGCCTGTTCACGTCACTGACGAATCTTGCTCAGGCCGCGGCGACACTGGTGGAACTCATACCGGAGCTGACCAGGATCAACGACATTCTGACCGCGCCTGTCGAGCGGCACTCTCCTGTTGGCGCCGGTTGGCTCGATCGGCCGCCTTCGGTGCGCCTCGCCACCGTGTCGTTCACCTATCCCGGCGCGAGATCGGCGGCGATCAGCGAGATAGACCTGGACATCGGGCCGGGCCGGTTCCTCGCCGTGATCGGACCATCCGGATCGGGGAAGTCGACCATCGGCATGCTGCTGGCCGGTCTGCTCGAACCCGGCAGCGGGAAGATATTCATCGGCGACCGAGACCTCGCCGACCTGGACCCCGCGGACTTCCGGAGCCGGATAGGCTACGTCGACCAGAATAGCGGCCTGATGTCCGGAAGTATTTTGGAGAACATCCGTCTCGGCAACGAGGAAGCATCGATCGATCAGGTATGCGAGGCGGCCACGGCAGCCGGTATCGACGGATTCATTTCAGGCCTGGCGATGAAGTACGAGACGATTCTCGGAGCCGGCGGTACCGGTATATCGGGAGGACAACGACAACGAATAGCTCTTGCCCGGGTGTTGGTCAAGAGGCCGCAGATACTGATCCTCGACGAAGCGACGAGTGCGGTCGATCCCGCCACCGAACGAGAAATATTCGATCGCATCCAAGGTTTGGGTGTAACACTCGTCGTGCTGGGTCACCGGGCTGCGATGGCGGCGGATGCTGATGCGATTCTCAACATCGAACGCGGTCGAGGGACTTTTACTCGCCGATCGTCACGCGACGCCGCCTCATGACGAACTCAGTGGTTCACCAAATGCGCCCAGCCGTAGCAGAACTCTGCGCTGTTGAGCCTGGCAGATGTCGAGGTACCAGATGAATCGCACCGGGCACGATCGCAGCGACCTCGTGTATCGCAGCCCCCGCGACGTGTCGGAGTCGCTCGCCATGGTCGGCCTGACCGTGGATGACCTGCTTCGGGAGGTTCCCATGCTGAATGCGGACGGGACTCGGCCATACTTGACCGGTTCGCTCGCCTTTGGCGTCGGGAACCGAGACAGTGACGTCGACATCCATGTGTTCGATTCGGGCAGCGGTACGGCCGTGCGGCCGTCGCTGTGCTGGATCGGGTCTACGACCATCGATGTCGCCGTATACCCCGTTGGGCAGCTGACGGAAATTCGCCACCAGCTTCAAACTGTGGAGGCCACCGGGTACCCCTTCGGGAGCCTGTCTCTTTCCGCCGGCCCTAGCCGAGGGCTGCGCAGAAGACTGTCGCGATGGGTCGTGGCGATGCCGCTCTACGGGGGAGTCGACCCGCTGATCGATGACAGAGCCTGCGGCCTGGCTCTCGCATGGCTACGCAAAGACGCACTGGATGGACTCGTTGTCGCTGTGGCGTTGGCGGAGGCGGCGTCCATCGCGGATATGCCGGCAACCGGGGTGGCGTATTTGTGGACAAGAGTGCAGCGTGCGGCTGCTGAGTTCTCGTTGCGAGCTGTCGGTGACCTGACCACCGGTTGGAAATGGCTCGGTGCGTGCCTACGTCGGCACAGTCTCGGATGGCCGAGCGGGATTGTCGACGTATCGTCGGTTCACCAGTTTTTCGAAGCATATGGAATCGCTATCCGCCCCCCGAGTTCGTATGTGAAAGTCGAGACAGGAAACGGATCCACATCCTTTCGTCTCCGGAGCCTCAGCTACCTGAGTAGCCGCCAGGGCGATGTGATCGATGGATTTTCGCCGCCAGGTCGGTCGTCGATGGACGATTACCTTGCCGAAATCGGCCCGAAGCGCCTCTTGGAATTGATCGGTACCGGTTTCCTCGACCTGCGCATCGACAACGAACTGTTGCGAAACGACCTGCTGCGATGACCGACCGTGAACCTGGGAGCCGAACCATCGACTGGCTGTTGCAGAACGGAGCGAATTCATGTTGGGCCTATGCACTCGAAGTGCAAGGCGCCCTCGATGATCTGCGTGCCGCGGAGGCGGCGGAGGATGAACCGCTTATGGCAGAGGTCGGCATCATGATGCTGCGGTCCGTCTACAAGTGTCAGCTGATCTACCGGAAGAATGCGGTCGATACCCAGGAAATAGAGTTGGACGCAAGCATCGCATTTTCCGACGACCCGGTAGCCGAGGCCGTACGGAAATTGGAGTCGATGGATCCGAGTGAGGTCGGCGTCGGACGAGAGATAGGTCGAGTGGCGAGGTCCTTTGCGGGCGGGCTGCGCGATATGTTGCCATTCGAGATGCCGTTGATAAGAGCTCGGGGTAGCGCGGCTGAAACGATGCGACTCGCCGCTGATCTGAGTCGGCTCAGAACGAGTAGAGGTATGAGCCCACTCAACTGGACACGGAGATCATGAGCGGTCGGTCGGTGCCAGTGCTTCGGGGGCAGAAAGGAACGGTTCACAATGAGCGAAAACGCAGGGCAAGATTATCGCAATGACCTGGAGAGGATTGTCCGATCCCATCTTACCTACTATCAGTCCGCTGATCGGTTGGACCCTGATGTCGAACTCTCGAATCTCGGTCTCGATTCGCTTACCTCCGTGCGACTGCTCGTGGATATCGAATCATCTCTCGAGATCGAGATACCCTTCGAAGACCTGGTGCCGGAAACGTTCCGGACGTTGGGTTCGTTGAATGCAGCGGTGAAACGGGCAATAGAAGCAACCGGAGAGCCCGAATAATCGACCGAGAGTGAATGAGTGAGCATGTACGATATTCTGATCCGCAATGCATATCTTCGCGGTGCGCCGGGCCTGTCCGACTTCGGTGTCCTCGACGGCAGGATAATGAGCATCGCGGCAGGGAGTCCACGGCAAACTGCCACCCGAATACTCGATATCGGCGGGCGCATGGTATTGCCCTCCTTCGTCGATGCGCACATGCATTTGGACACCGCTCTCACGCTCGGGCGCCCGCGCCACAATCGCAGCGGAACTCTCGCGGAAGGCATCGAGATCTGGGGCGAACTGAAGTCCACGTTGACATTCGAAGAAATCCGAGACAATGCGATGGAGGCATTGTTATGGGAAGTCGCGAAAGGAACCGGCTTCATACGATGCCACGTCGATATCTGCGATCCGGAGCTTCGAGCGCTTCGAGCGCTGCGTGAGGTACGAGAGGCCGCCCGCGGACTGTGCGAAGTACAGCTGGTCGCGTTCCCCCAGGACGGTGCCTTGACCTTCCCGAGCGGCAGGCGGTTGATGCGGGAGGCCGTCGAGCTCGGCTGCGATGTGATCGGCGGGATTCCGCACCAGGCTCCGACATACAGTGCGGGATGTGCTGAGCTCGATTTCGTCTTCGACCTGGCGACGCAGTTCGACCTCGACATTGATTGCCACTGTGATGAAACCGACGATCCGAATTCACGCTTCGTCAATGCGCTGGTCGAACGCACCGAGGCCGCAGGTTGGCATGGCAGAGTGACAGCAAGTCAGTGCACAGCGATGGCAGGCTATCCCAGCAGGATTGTCGAGGTTGTCTCTCGGCGGTTGGCTTCCGCCGGTATCTCCGTCATCGTCTGCCCCTTTGTCAATGTTCTGCTGCAAGGCAGAGGCGATACCTCGCTACGGCGGCGCGGTATCGCGCCTATTCGTGAGTTGCTCGCGAACGGTGTGAATGTCGCCGTCGGGTACGACTCGATCATGGACGCGTGGCTGGCACTGGGGGATGGTGACATGTTGGCGGCCGCGCAGTTGGCGCTGCTCCTCGGTCAGTTGAGCGGTTCCGACGAGACGCAAGTCGTACTGGATCTGGTGACGACCAACGGCGCGCGCGCCATGGGGATCCGAACCGGCTACGGTCTTGCCGACGGTGACCATGCCGATTTCGTCGTGCTCGATGCTGTTGATCCGGCGGAGGCGTTGCGCTTGGTGCCGGAGCGATTGTTCGTCTTTCACCGGGGACGCCAAGTGGCCTCGACAGAGCCTGCGCGTTCAACGATCGCCGGAGCGACGGGCCGGGAGATTACATTTCGTCCCCCTGGCCGCGTCCTACCGCCTGTCCGCGAGCCGACTTAGGGTGCGGTGCCGTTGTCGGCTGAGCCCGGCCACTGCTGGTCCATCACCCAGGCTGCGTCGAAGACACGGACCTGGTGTTCGAGGCTCCGCCGGTAGATCTGTCGCATGCGATCCCTGGCCTCGGTATCGACGGTTGCGGCGGTCGCTTCTATGAGGGCGAAATGCTGCTCGCGCATCTCATTTCGAGTGGGGCGCGTATACATATCGGTCCATCGCTTGAACGCCGAGTGACTCATATCCGTGTTCCGGAACCTCTCGCCGATCACCACCGTGAACAACGAGCAGGGATAGAGACTTGTCGCTATGTCTCCGAGCGACCCCTCGTAGGCAGTTCGTACCAGATGGTTCACATATCCTTCGCGGGCCGGGGAACATTTCCATCGGCTGTGCTCGATTCTTCGTTCCACGCCGAGTTCATCTAGCAGGGATTGTTTTTCGGACAATTCGGCCGAGGTCGACATGTCGTCCAACACATGTGCCGCCGCGCGCGCCCATGGGTGACCGACAGGTGCCTTGGCTATGCCGAGCGCCAAAGCCCTGTTGAACTCGGCGACGTGCGCACCGTCGTCGATCTGAAAGAAGGAGAATTGCGCGACCGTCAGGATACCGCCCGCCAGCGCTTCGATCCACGGATGGTTCTTGTACGCAGCCCATACCTCCGCGGTGAACTCCTCGCATTCCTCGATGAAGGTCGTCACATGTACTCCTCAGCCCGTGCGGAAACGTTCATATGAAAAGGGATTCTCGTGATCTGTTCGGCATCGAGCGGAAATGCTCTCAGTGAGCCGGAGCACCGTGCCAGGACCGGTGATGAAACCGCTTCCCCCGTGACCGCAGCAGACGAAGAGGTTGTCATCGAGGCGATCAATGATCGGGCGGCCATCCGGTGTGGTCGGACGTATTCCGGACCAGCTGCCTTCAATCCGCGAACCGCGCAGGGCGGGTATGAGTTCGATGGCGTTGTCCACAATGGCCTGGTCCAGATCAGCGGGGTCGGGTTGATCTTCGTCGATCCACGAGCCTCCGATGAGGAATACGCCATCCGCGCGTTGATGGGCCAGCAGAGCCACCGGTTGGTGTGCCGGGCGCGGATAGCCGACGGCCGCCTGACCGACGATGGTGGAGAAGAGCGGTCTCATCGGCTGCGTACGCAGGATGCGACCCCGGACTCCGGCTATCGGCACATCCACTCCGGAGTTTGCGCCCAATTCGCGTGTACCCAGTCCTGCGGCGAGTACGACGACGTCGAATTCCGAGCGGGAGCCGTCATTGTGGTGCATCGCCCATTGCCGTCGCCGCCCAGGGACGATCGCTCGAACTTTCGTGTGTTCGCGCAGGACTGCGCCGCGTGCGGCGGCGACCGACGCAAGGTGACGGACTACCTGATTCGGGTCGATGCGCCGCCCCTCGTCCTGCCACAGCCCGGCGGTGACGCGGGGGCCGAGGTATGGAAATCGAGCTCGCATCGTGGAGCCGGATATCAGGTGCCCGTCCACGCGTCCAGCCAGCGCGGTGGAGTCACCCGCATTGGCCACCAGCACCAGATTTCCAACTCTCCTCGCGCACGCGAAACGGTCGTAGAACGCAACGCTGTCTCGCCACAACGAGGTCATGCTCACGTCAGGCCGGACCAGTTGACCATGCGCGGCGGCGGAGGCTCCGTCGCCGACGCAGCCCGCGGTGGACAACGTCGTGGCGTATCCGGCCTCCCGCAGCACGATCGCTGCGGACACGCCCACGATGCCTCCCCCGACAACCCCGACCTCGATCCCCATATGACGACTATTCAGCTCCGTCACGCAGCGCCTGGGCTACATCAACTGGGTGTCTGCCCGACCCGATGCCTTGCCGGCCAACGCCGACAGCGCGGGACACAATCCGCTGCGCGAGATGCGCCGCTTCGGACAATCCACTTCCGGAACCCAGCAGAACTGCCAGCACTGCGGAATGCGCACAACCGGCGCCATGGTCGCAGCCGGTCTGGTGCCTGCGGCCGGGTATGGCGATGTGCCGGCGTCCATCGAACAACCAGTCGCCGCCTTCCGGCAGCGCATCGGTGATCACGACCGCTCGGGCACCGGCAGCGACCATTGCTTCTGCGACATCACCGATCTCCGCGTCGTCGCCGACGTTTCCGAGCAACCGTGCTTCCGAAACATTCGGTGTCACGACCGTCGCGGCAGACAGCAACGCACGGCGCAGCGCGTCGATCGCGCCCTGGTCGGACAATCGTGCTCCAGCGGCCGTGAAAATCACCGGGTCCAGCACTACGGGTACGTTCAGTGCACGGATCTCGTCGCCGAGCCACTCGATGATCTCCGCGCTCCACGTCGTACCGATTTTAACCGCGTCGGTTCCGATATCGTCGAGGACTGCCCGCCACTGCGCGGCGATCACCTCTATCGGGACGCTGTGCCGAGCTACGACGCCGAGAGTGTTCTGTGCCGTTACACCCACCACCACCGTGCTGCCGAACGCGCCCATGCCGGTAACTGCTTTGACGTCGCCTTGAATGCCGGCGCCGCCAGAGGAGTCCGATGAGCCCACGGTGAGAATGCGAATGCTACGACCGGCCATGCGTTCCCCCGGACACCGGACTCAGAGCCCATGATGCCCCGGTGGCACGGGCGAGCGAATCAACGGCGGTGGAGATGTCCGTCAGCGCTTTGTCGAGATCGAAAAACCGCACGTACTCGATCAGGGCGATGCTGGACAACCCGGTGACAAGCGCGGCGTAGGATACCGTCGCTTCCAGGAGGAGGATCATAGGCTTGGCCATTGCTGTTGCCCAGCCGATCTCCACATGTGTCCCCGGCGACGCCGGAGAGCCCGGGAATGCGATGAACAGGTCGCAATCGTGCATCCACTGGAAGTCACGCTCCGTGCAAGCTCGGTCCGAAACGGTGTTCAAACCCCAACCTTCGGACCGGTGGGCGTTGTGTACCAGCCAGCCGGCTTGGGTGAAGAACGCGGTGAGCAACTCGTATCTGTACCGGTACTCGGGGATGATCGAGCCGGTCTCCGGGTCGATCATCCCCTTGAAGGGTCCTCCGATGAAGACGGTGTTCACATCACGCATGAGATGCCTCTCGATCCAGCACCGGAAAACGCCTCGTCATCAGCTGCCGATATCGGGGATTGATCCAGTCCAGCAGTTCACTGATCGTTTCGGCATCCGCTGTCTCGCTGTACTTGACGCGCCTGTGCAGCTCCAGCAGCACCGCTACTTCGCACCAGTAATGTGGCAATTCGAGACTGTCGATATCCCCAGGAGCGAGCCGGCGCGCATTCGTCCGGAGTTGATGCTCGAGTGCCATGAGCCGCATGATGTCGCCGGGTACGTCGCCCTCCGGAATGGACGGCATCGGACTGGATCCCTCTGTGTTCTCGGTGGCCAATAGGTCTGATGCCGCGGGCAGATCTGGATCGTACACGTGTATCGAACCGACCATGTGGGTGTAAGTACCGACGCTGACCCCGAGCTGGCGGGCCAGCACCTCCTGAAGAAAGGTGAACGAGAAAACGTCGCTGACCATGCCGCGATAGGCATCGTTCGCCCGCATATAGCCCACCGCATGCAGCCGGCCCTCGCGGAGAAGAAACTGCAGCGCGAGCGTGCACGCGACGTCTATGTTGTCGGGTATCTGCAGTTCTTCGGCCTGATATATCTGAATAACCGCGCGCTTGCTATCCGGATCATTGCGAAGCTGCATCAGCACGGCATCCCACTGGTCTATTCCGGCAGCACCATATCTACTGATGCGGGGGCCGTAAGCCGTCCCGGTCAGCCGCACACCGTCCGAAGAATATCGTCGCACGGAGGGTGCGTAGTAGGACAAGTATGCGAGGTCGTCTCGTCCGGTCAAATACCATAGAGCTTCGGCGAAATTGAAGACAAGGTTGGACCGACGCGACGGATGGGTGATCAGCCGGTCCAGCGGATTGTCGATCCGGAACCCCGCCCCGAGTAGCTCCAAGCTGCGAAATCCCCGCGGCGAGACCTGGTAGGAGTCTTTCTTGAGAATGTCGTCGAGGGTGTCGAGATATGCATCCTGGAAGTTGTCGTAGACATTCATCACATGCCCTCGGGATAAGACATGAACATATCCCGGTATTTGGCTCGTGGTCTCGAAGCGCATCCGCAGTCGTCCGGCTGCTTCGAGGTACGTGTGGCGAGCCCGGCCTCCAGAATCGCCTCGAATTTCTCCCGCCCGATCCCGATCGCTTCCCGGGACCTGGCACGGAACTCATCGGGATCCTTGGTCGACTCGTCGCGCATTTCGTCGTACGAGTCGATCGCGACGGCAATCGATGCATAGTGCAACGAACGTTGTCGCGCGAGCGTGAACTCGGGGTCCATGGTCTGCCCGACTATGGTCGCGCCGAGTCGTTGCATCAGTTCCAGCTCGGCCAGGGTTTCTATCCGCCCGAACCCGTAGAAACCGAAGTAGACGCCCTCTTCGTGGACGGGAATTCCGGTCACTCGCGCACCTCGAACGAGCAACGCTCGTAAGAAGGGGCACAGCGACGGAATGACGTGGGCATTGGAGAAGCGCACGTTCGGCGCGGTCACCGCTCGCTGCGGTCCGGCGAAGCAGACGAGGTCGTGCGGAATGACGAGGTCGCCGCTGCTGACGCGACTGTCGACACCCCCGACGACGAAGGTCCCGATCACGTGATCGACGCCGAGTTCGTCGAATACCAGCTGGTTGGTCTCGTACGGTATATCCCAACTGGGCGTGCGTATCCCCGGGAATCGTCCGTACAGAAAGTGCGTCTCGACACCGCCGAGTTTTCCCGAAAAGACCCGGTCGACCGGGCCGTTCGCGGTGACGATCCGCTGTTGCCGAAACGCTTCGTCGCGGATTATGCGATCAGCGCGCAACACTACGCCGAGTTTCATGACGACTCCACCGCCGAGAACATCACTTTATCCATCTCCCTCAAAAATTGTTCGACCCATCCCGATCGGGGGTGGTCGAACTTGAATATATCGACGTTGTGCGAAATGAGCTGGGCAGTATCGTCCATGGACGGAAAAGAGAGACCCAAATCGCTGATGAACTCGTGTCTGTTGCGATCCGGATACCGCTCGACATGTTTTTCCACGAGTTCGGCTGCCTGCCCAGCAGGAATTCTGCGCATAACGCCATCGGCCGCTGTCGAACAGCGCAACTCGACGAGGGCATCCACCCGCATGGTCTGTGCCGCACGACCTCCGATGGCCGGCAGTTCGGATGGTGAAAGAAAGATCTTCTCCGCCGTGGGCACTGCCACGTTCGCAGGGTGGAGGCGGGCTGCTCGCGCCAGGTCGGCGAGAGGGAGGGCGGGCCTGTGCTCAGCGAGTGAGCCGACCCGGACACCGATGGAGCGCGACGTTCCCATGGCAGAGGCGCGGTCGGTCAGCGCGAGCATCGTGTCGTCGTTGGAGATGAACTCTCCCCCACGGGACCGAACGAGGGAAAGCGCCGCCGTCGTCTTTCCCGCGAACTTGTTGCCGACTATCACGACTCCGCGGCCCGCGACCGTCACCGCCGCACCGTGAACCGGTCGCCATCCGGCCATCATCGCCGCGATGCGATCGAGGGTGCGAATGTATCTGTTGGTAAATGTGGACACCCAATCGGATGAGCCGACGATGTTCACCTGTCGATCGGCGACCTGCCAGTCGACGGCGGGTTCGGAATCCGGACCAGAGGAAACTGAGCCGGTTTCTTCGATGTGAATGGACCAGTAGTCGCCCGCTGAGGACGCGGGCACCGGTTCGAGAAAGGGATCCACCGTATTCGCGATCTGATCCAGGATATCCGCACTGCCGTGAATCGAGTACAACGCGTTTATGGATTTCAGTTTGATGGATTTCATCGCCGAAGGGCTTCCAGTATCCTATAACCTTGGTCCGCGAACTGTTCCTCGCGCTGTAATCGGGCCGTCGTCAGCGTTGTCACGGCGCATCTGATCCGACTGAATCGCAACAACACCGGGTCGGGCCAGGGTCGGGTAAGCCCCCGTGCGCGACGATAAGCGGCTGCGAACAGCGACTGCCCGTTCGGTACGCGGGTGAGTTCTCGATCCCATATCCGGGCCAGGTCGAGTTCGGCCGGGCCGGTACAGGCGCGCTCGAAATCGAAAACGACATGTCGGCCAGAGCATTTTGCGACGTTGCGGGACGAAAAGTCGCCGTGCAGAACAACCGACGGAGTGGTCGTCGCGATTTCTGACGCGGCGGTTACCAGGTCCTGCGCCCAGGCGCCGGCAACCACCGATTCCACTTCGGCAAAACTATCCGGAGCGATGCGCGCGAGACGCTCGACAGCCTTCTCGTACGACGCGGGACTGATGTGGTCGGCCGCGATGCCACTGCTCGGTGGTAGCGGGCAGTCGTGCACCGCGGCCAGTAATCTTGCGGACACTCCCAGGCCGTCGCGGTCCAAGGTGACCTCATCCAAATGTGCCCACCCGAATGCTGTGTACGCGCCTACCTTGTCCAACATCCCACTGTTCACGAATCGGGTTGTGATCGCTCTCGGCAGCTGTGACGCCACCGCGGCCTCGGTGGCGCCTCGGCGATCCGACGCGTACAGCTTCAAGAACACTGTGCCCTCGCCTCCGTGACCGGAGAACCAGGCATTGGCCGAACGACGGTCCGCTGTCGGAGCTTCTATCTGGCGAAGTCGTCGATAACCCAGGCGAACGCGGATCTGCTCCACGGTAGTGGCGGGCAGCCGGTCGACCAGGCCGCCGGCGAATACCGAATCACGCGTGAGTTCAGTCGTTACCGGCTGCCGAACGTACGATTGTGTACGGCCGGTCGCCTTCCTGGAACCACACGAGTTCCTTGATTCGCTCATCAGAAATTTGTTCCCCGTCTTCAACAACCACAAGTTTGTCGTCATCCTCGTATAAGCGATGCACAACAGCGATACACAAGCCCTCGGATTCGGCAACCGGACCGGTCGGTCCTATGAGATATGCGTCGAGATCCTCACCATCGGGCGCAGGGACGCCTGGCAGGTAGCCATAATTCAGGTCGTAATGAAACCCGTCGGTCGGATGGTGTGACCCCAACGGCCGGTCGATAACCACCCGGACATGCTTGCCGAGGAACGCCTTGCCGAGCGCCAGTGTTTTGCTGTTGTCCATGCGCAGCAGCTTAGCTGCCGCGCGGCTTTCCGATCCAGGTGCAGAGATAGTCCATATGCACGAGCCTGATGTCGGTCGGCGCCTCAGGCTTCTGCGGGAACTGCTGCTGGGGTTGCACATCTCGCGGGCAGTAAGGATCCCTCGAGAACAGTGAACGCTTGCCGGTTACGTGTGCGTTGTGCAGGTAAGACCGCCCGGCACAGCCGCCACGGCAGCTGTGCAACATCGAACATCCTGCGCAGCCTTCGACCATTTCGGGATTCGCATTTCGACGACGAAACGACTGGAACTGCGGCGACCGGACGATGTCGTACAAGCTGTCCTTTCGCAGGTCACCTATCTTGTAGTCGTGCAGGTAGACACAGGGTGACACCGGAATGCGACCGTCCGGCGTGATCGAGTGGATGCGGAACGAAGTGCGACCACACGGGCAGCCTTTGGCTCCCTGATAGTCGGTAACCGCGGCGATAGGCGGTTCACCGAGATCAATCGGATCGCAATGCTCCATCAGCATGGCGAACCCTTCGTAGTACTGTTCGGCAGTCAGAAGAGAATCCATGTGAGCAGGTTCGACCGGCTTTATCGGATTGATCCGGATATGCGCATCGTACTTGGCGGCGAGCTCCAGGATCGCTTCGATATGGCGGGGTGTGAAGTTCCAGTTCATCCCACACATGATGACGGTGTGGTCGATGCCGTAGTCTTTCGCGAGCTGCAGAGTGCGAATTGCCTGCTTGTAGATCTTGGCGCCCCGATTCGCATTGTGCTCGTCCTCGAACGGCGAGTCGAAGCTCACGTCCAGATCGTTCAGCTTGCGCCACTGCGCATTGTGATCGCGCTCGAGGTGTATCGCCGTGATGCCGGACGTGGTGAGGCCCACGATGATTCCGGCCTCGTTGAGGGCGTCCAGGATGTAGGGCAGCAGGGTGTCTCTGGGGTTCGCGCCATTCGTGAACAGGGGCTCGTTTCCACCGAGGTTCACCGTTTCGACGCCGTTCGAGGCGAGTTCGGAGACGATGCGGTCGATGATGTCGACGGAGAAGTTCATACCCTTCTCACGAGCCGACATCGAATAGCAGTGTGTGCATCGATACGGGCAATCGTTTCCGAGTGTCCAGCCGATATTCCTGATGGTGATGGGGCATTCGTCCAGATCCGGATGCTCGATGGGCCCGACCTGCCGGTCGAAATGCTCTTTAGGGTCGATCTGGATGGACTTGCCCACGAGCTCCGACGAACGCTCCCACGGGAATTTCGCGACCGCCGAACCCGCCTCGGCCTCATTCTCTGTAATTTCCGTCATGGTTTCCTCATAGTCACGAGTTCCGATTTGCTGCTAGCACAAAAAAGGGTTGGGATCCGCGTCGTAGACCAAACCGGCGTGCGCGTATGCGGCTTCGACTTCCCGCTCGAACGCGGCGTACCAGTCATCCGATACCCGCAGCTGTTGGTCGAGTAATTCGTCGACCTCCTGCTCGATCGTTTTGATCGAGATGTCCTGGGCGACGATATCGAGTACGGCACCGAAGAAGTCGAGGTCTTTGTCGCGAAGCTGTACCGAGATTTGGTGGAACGTGTCCAGCTCATCGGCAGCCAATGTCTTCGGGGCGGAGAGCGGATCTATTGCCTTGTCGTATACGGCCGAGTGATGGCTGTGCCACTTCTTCAATGCGCTGTACACGGCGCGCGCGGTGCGGTCTCTGACGGCGTATCGGCTATTACCGAGTGAGTCGGCATCGATCAGCTCGCCGGTCTTCCGCAGTTTACGGGTGAAGTTCGTCCCCGCAGCCGCATACATCTCGGTGAAGATGCCTTTCGATATCGTCCAGTTGTACCTTCTCATCAATAAGTAGTTGTCCTGTAATTCCGCCACCGTCGTGCCGTCATCGAAGAGGATGTGGCCGGCTTGGACATAGAGGCCATAGCGCTTCATCGCGTTCAGGGCTCTGCAGTTCGCGGGCACATCCGCTCGCTTGGCCATGCGTCGGAGCGCGGATGCGGAAAAGTTCTCGATGCCACAGGAGAACGAGAAGAACCCCGCCCTCGCCAGCTCACGCAGCACCCCATCCGATGCGCGGTCAGCCCTGATCGATCCCCGGAACCGAGGGGAGATCCCTCGACGTTCGATCTCATCGGCCAGATCCGTACACCACTCGGCATCCCGCGGCGGCTCGATGAAGCTGTCATCGATGACCTTGAAATGCGTGGCGCCCCTACGCCACAGGTTTTCCACCTCGTCGACGAAGTTCTCAATGGTGCGCTGTCGCCAGGTCGGCCCAGGAGCGATGCGCTCGAACGCCACGATGGAACAGAACGTGCAGGACGCTTGGCACCCGCGGGCGCTCTGCACGTGGACCAGACTTCGACGGGCGATCGTCAAGCTCAAGGTGTCCCGCTGGGGATGGGGCAACTCGTCCATCGGCAGCTTCGGCGCCGGGGCGGCATTGTGCACCACGTCGTCGCCGTTCCGGTGGGTCAAACCCGGAATCGCGGCTAGTGATGGTGTCCCGGATCTGACGTGCGCGATGAGCTGGAGCAACGGAATCTCGCCCTCGCCGCGCACCGCAGCGTCGAAGCCCGCTCGCACGAACTCTTCGGCGTGAAAAGTCGGGCCGTAGCCGCCGGCCACGGAGAAGGCGGTCGACCCGGAGTCACGCACCAGCCGGATCGTCTCCATCGCGCGCTCCATATTGGTGCGGTAGCAGGAGAATCCGATCAGATCGGGGTCGTGGCGGCTGATCCTGGATGCGAGTTGTTCGGTACTCAGCCCTTCGAGCCAACCGTCGATTACTACGACGGTGACGCCGTGATTCCGTAGCACCGCGGCCAAGTACCCGATGCCGAGGTTCTCTTCTGCGGTTCTGTGCGTAACTGGTGCGGGAGTTGCCAGGACCACAACGCAGGGAGAGCCGAGTCGATCATTTGACTCATTCACTATCGTAGTCTCTCGATGTCTATTTCTGGCAGCACCGATTGCGCGAACACGGAGAGCGATAGGGCAATTTATTTTTTTGCAGCCCTATGTCGTCCGTGTGCGCTAGCTGAAATCGATGCAGGAATTCGAGAGAATCTGCTGTCGCACATGTCGAGAAATGTGCGCGTGTCGATCGAGTTCTCTCGCAGAGCGCAACTTGTCGCGAATACTCAGCTGAGCTGAGGTAATTCTGCGTGCGTTTTGTTGACCACGACAGAAATCAATATGCCCATGATGGGTACTCCCTCCCCAAGTGCGATGGCGCTGTCCAGCCTCGCTGGTCGTAGCATAGGTTCGGTTCGTCCACGTGTCAACGAGTCCTCGTGAGCTCAGCGGGCTTTCGCATCGGGGGCCACAGGACGCGGCTTGCCGGAGGTGATGCCGGCTCGCCTTCGAAGAAGCCGCCGCGCTGCGGATTCCGCCGAGCGGGGCGTTCGGGGACCATAAGTATCGGTCGGACTTGCCCAGGCGCGGAGAAATGGTACTGTGGCCGCAAAGGGACGCATGGGGGATCGATATGCTCCGGGGGAGGCTACGTTTGGAGAGTCTGGCGAGTGCGCTCGAAAGCGCAGTGCTGAGAAATGCGGTGTCCAACCCATCCAAAATAGCGTGCTCGGATGGTCGTGTGGAGGTTACCCACGCCCAACTCGCGCTCGATGTCGCCGAAACGCGCAGGCGTACAAAGCAACTGTTCGGGGATTGTGTCGGCGATGCGATCGTGTTGATCCAGGCCGAATCTTCGTACCGGTTTCTACGTACGGTGGTGGCCTGTCATATCGAAGGCATCGTCGTTGTTCCGATCAGTGCTACCGCGACGCCGCGCGAGGTTGTCGCGTTTGTCAGCACCTGCGGAGCGAGCGCCGTAATTTCGGCTCGAGCGGATGTTCGCGCGTCGGTGGAGGCGCTGCCGAGCGCGCTGGCTGCCCACCCCGAGGCGGTGCTCATCTCTGACGGCGATTCCCCGGTACCGGAGCATCGTCGACGAATTCTCGCGGACGACTTGGCCTTCGGTATCTTCACTTCTGGGTCCACTGGTCGACCCAAGGGGATCGGCTTCACTCAGAGGCAGATGAGTCTGCTCATGCACACGATCGCCGACCGGCTGCGGTACCGCGCGGACGACGTCGTGTATTGCGCGTTGCCATTGGCCTTCGACTACGGGTACTACCAACTTCTGCTGAGTCTCACGGCGGGTTGCCACGTCGCATTGGCGGAGGCAGGCGCAGGTGCTGCGATTCCGCGAGTGCTGGCGCAGCGTAACGTGACAGTTCTGCCCGTCGTCCCGACATTGCTGCGCATGTATCTCACCGCGGCTCAGCGAAGTCGAGTTCTCCCGCCGTTACGCATGGTGACCAACACAGGTGAACGGCTGCCCGCGCCCCTGCAGGAACTCGTGGCCATGGTGCATCCGGAGGTCACCATGGCTTTGATGTACGGCCTCAGTGAGTGTAAACGTGTTTCGATCGGCTTGTACGCGGCAGTCGAACTACCACGCGATGACGTCGGCACTCCGCTGAGTGGTCACGACGTGACGGTACGCGATCCGCAGGGTCGTGCCGTGCGTCCTGGCGAGCTCGGTGAGATCGTGGTTCGCGGACCTGCTGTGTCCCGGATCGACCTGGCGGATCGACAGCGACGGTACCTGCCGCTGGATGATGAGATCGACTTGCGGACAGGCGACTTCGGTCGCGTCGATGAACTCGGCCTGCTGTACGTGGAAGGTCGGCGTGGGGACTTGTTCAAGAACAACGGAATTCGCGTTTCCAAACTGGAGATAGAGCGCGCCGCCGAGCGAGTGCCCGGTGTATTGCAGGCATACTGCGGTCCGGATGCGGCAGGCGAACTGAAGCTGTGGGTCGCCGGTTCGGTGTCCGCGCCGGATCTACTCGAAGCGCTACGCGGCGAGTTGGACTCGGCGAAGATTCCATCCGCCACAGCGGTGGTAGAGCGAATTCCAGTCAACGCGAATGGGAAGTTCTCTCCGAAGGGCACAGCGCGGTGACTATCGACGATGCCGACCTGGTGAGGCTTGCGCTGGCGTACCCAACGCCGCTCTACGTGTACGACGTCCGTGATGTCGTCCGGGCCATCGACACCCTCACAGCACTGTTGCCGGGCGGGAGCGCCCTGTACTACTCCGTGAAAGCGAACCCGCATCCCGACCTCGTGCGCTTGGTTTACGCGAGCGGCCTCGCGCTCGAAGTGAGTTCGATCGGTGAAGTACGGATCGCGGAGTCGCTGTCGGCCACGGCGGACGCGATGTTCACCGGCCCCGGGAAGTCGAGGGCGGAGTTCGACGAAGCGATAGCACGGGGAGTTCGCAAGTTCTCTGTCGAGTCGGTAGCGGACCGCATTCGTCTGGGACAGGCGGCGGCCGAGGCCGGGACCCTCGTCGAATATCTCGTCCGCGTCAACTCACCGGCACGTGGCAGCGCCGGTCTGCGGATGAGCGGGCGGCCGAGCCAGTTCGGAGTCGACCCGAGTGGAATCGGTGAGTTCTCGGCATTGCTCACCGGCGATCTGCATTCGACCTTTCGTGGGCTGCATTTTTATCCGGCGACCCAGATCGCGGACGAAGCGGATCTGCTCGAGTCCTTCGCCAACAGCGCGCGGGAGGCGCGCAGACTCATCGATCGGCACCAGCTCGAGGTACGTGAGGTGGACCTGGGCGGCGGATTCGCGGCGGCTTTCGGCGTGCCGGGTGAGTACGAAGCGTATCCACGGTTGCGCGAACGGCTCGAGCAGATGCTGGATGAGTGGCTTCCGGGATGGCGGGATCGCAGACCGGCCATCTCGTTCGAATCCGGCAGGCGTGTGGTCGGAACGTCTGGAACACTGTTGTCGACCGTGCGTGACGTCAAGCGATCACACGGCAGTACGTTCGCGGTGCTGGACACTGGAGTGCATCACCTCGGTGGTATGAGCGGCTTGGGCAGAGTCTTGGCCGCGCGACTGGAGCCGAGACGCATCGGCTCGACTTCCGATGGTCGGTCACAGCAGGCCGCACCGTTCAACGGTACGCTGGCCGGGCCGCTGTGCACTCCGGCCGACATCCTGGTATCCAACGTATCTTTCGAAAGCCTCTGCGTGGGAGATGTGCTCGCGATCCCGAATGTCGGTGCTTACGGCCTGACGGCGAGCTTGCTGGCGTTCCTGAGTCATCCGATTCCGATCGAACTCGTAGTCGAGGGGACAACTGTGACGTCGGCGTCCCATTACGTCATGACGCGCCGGCCGCTGCCCGGGGTTGCTTCATGAGTACACGGTCGACAGGTTCGGAAATCCGAGCGGCAGCGGTGGCGGTCGCCGCGGTGGCACGTCGCGAGGCGGTAGCTGCGGACCGAGCCGGCGCGTTCGCGGAAGAGGCTCTGGCGGAGCTGCGGTCGTCCGGTCTGCTCGGGATGTTTGTGCCGGGTAGGGAAGCCGATGACACCGCCGCGACGATCGGTGACTATTCCCAGGTGGCTCGAATACTCGGCCGTGCCTCGCTATCTGTGGCGGTCATGTGGGTCATGCACAGCCAACAGGTGATGACGATCGCGCGATATGGCTCCGATGACCTACGGGGGCGCGTGCTGGAGCAAGTCCGTCGCGGGAGGAACTACATCGGCTCAGTGACCACCGAGCCCGACACTGGGGGAGATCTCTTCACCAGTCCTCCTGGTCCGTCCGCCAGGGACGGACGGATCGCTATTCGCCGCACCGCGCCTATCGTGACCGGCGGACTCGTCGCGGATTCCTTTCTCATAAAGATGAGATCGGCCGGGGGGCGCACACCCAGAGATACGGCGCTGGTCTATGCCGATCGCAGTGATCTCGAAATCACCGCGGGCCGGCCGTGGGACATGCTGGGGATGCGATCCACCGGAAATGTCGCGCTCGAGCTGGACGGCTCTGTTCCGCGGTCGAACGAGCTCACTGTTCCGCTCGCCCAGATTGCGGCGGCTTCGTTCGGCCCGTTGGCACATGTCGGCTGGGCCTCATCCTGGCTCGGCTGTGCAGAAGAAGCGTGGTCACGCGTGCTGCGCTGGAGCGGACGAAAGCGACATCGAGCGTTCCTCGACTCGGACTCGGCTCTCGAGGAAGTCGGCCGGGTACGGGAGCACTTGGAGATCGTTGCGGCTTGTCTTCGGACATGCGTGGCGCGGATGTCTGAGAACAATGTTCATGACTTGTCCGGGATCCCGGATCAGATCCATTTCAACGTGCTGAAGACGGTAGCGAGCAGTCACTGCTACGCCGCGGTCGAGCGAATGATCGACCTCGTCGGACTCTCCGACGGATACTCGCGTCAGTCGGAGCTCGGCCTCGAGCGGGCCTTGCGTGATCTTCGTGCGGCCGGCCTCATGTTCAGTGATCGGAGACTGCGCCGCTCGAACGGCGCGCTCGCTCTTCTGGACAGAAACGTATCGTTGATGTGCGGCGATGAGTGAAATCGACCGGGCGAGAAGGTATGCGGAGTGCTGGACCCGGCGCAGAACTGCGGGATGCGACTGCGCGGGGTCCAGCTGGACAGTGCGCTGCGGCTGATATTCAGGCCGAATGCAGGTTGCGGGCGGTGGGTGAGGTTTCGGTCGTGGCCGGGTCGGGGTAGGTGCCGAAGAGACGGTCGGCGGTGCCCGAGCTGGTGACCGTGAACCAGTAGTGCTCGTTCTTGTAGTGGTGGTGGCGATGGTTGCGCCATACCGCACGGTAGAGCGAGCCTTTCGGCTTGTAGTCGGTGTGGACGAGGTAGTGCGTCCACTCGTAACCGAGGCCGAGCAGGGTGATGGTGATCAGGAAGGTCAGCCCGAGGCCCAGCCGCGGGAAGACGAACAGCGCCAGCGCGACCAGCACCACGACCAGCACCGACAGTGTTTTCGTCGGGATGAAGATCAGCGGGATGTCGCGCGGGTCCACGTGGTGCTCACGGTGCTTGCGGGCCAGTTCGCTGTCCAACGCGATCGGGCCGAGCCGCCGTGGCCGCCAATGCAGCACGGTGACGTGCACGATCCACTCGAAGACCGGGAACATCGCCAGCATCACGGCGGGCACCAGCAGGTCGGTCGGCTGCCAGCCGCCCACGACGATCCGGGCGATCACCGCGCTCACCAGCGTGGTCCCGATCATCCACGGCGATGGATGGCGGAGGAATTCTTCGAAGGCCTGTCCGAGGGTGAGTCCGCGGCGCAGTGCCCGCTCGTCCCTGCGCACCCGTGCCCGCGCCTCGGACTCGACCGAAGCACGTTCGGATGCCTTGGATTTGGTCATGTTCGTTCCTAGCTGTGCGTGACCGATGGTCCGCCGAGGACCTCGATCAGAGCGGTGGTCGCCGGCTCGAGCAGTGCCCGAGCGGTGGTGGCGGCCTTCTGCGGCCGTCCCGCCGCGATGGCGGCGGCCAGTTCGCGGTATGCCTCGACGTTGCCCACCTCGGCGGACATGATCGGGGCCAGCGCCGCGAGCGCCGGTTCATAGGCGGCGCGCAACATGTTGAACATCAGCCGGAAGACGATCGAGTCGGCCGCGTCCACGACGTGATCCCAGAACTCCATCGCGTGCCGCTGCTGAATGATCGGATCCGGTTCGACCGCAAGCGCTTCGACCGACGCATCCAGCAGAGGGCGAACCTCGCCGGCGCCGATCGCGCCGACCCGGCGCGCGGCCAACTCCGCCACCTTCGGCCCGTTGTGCAGCCGGGCCTCCAGAATGCTGCGAGCGACGGCCGGGTCCAGCTCCCCGGCCTGCACCAGCAGCCTGGGCAGAACCTCGAGCCCCGCGCCGCGCCGATAGTCCAGCACGGTCGTCGCGTCACCCTGCCGCACGGACACCAGCCCCGCCGCGGCCAGCCGCTGTAGCGCTTCCCGCACCGCGGGCCGGGACACCCCCAGCGCCTCCGCCAACTGCCGCTCACTGGGCAAGGTCGCCCCCGGCGCCAGCTCGCCGCTGAGCACATCCGCGGCGATCTGCTCGAACACATCCGCCGACACCGACCGCTTGACCACAGGTTGCAACGCCATGCGTCTACTGTGCGCCGTATTGGTCAGGAGGTCAAGTGGTCAGACCACCTGCGTGAATTGCTTCCTTAATTCGCTGGCCCGTCCGCGACCACCGGCGCTAGCATCGGTCGTTCGATTTCGATTGGTAGTGCACCAAGGAGGTGGGGCGGGATGACCGCGCCGAAGACCGCCGTCACACACGACGCCCGGACTGTCCTATTGCCCCGGGTCCCGGTCTGATTCTCTCCGTCCGGCGTTCGTGTTGCGAGCCATCCGGCTCGCGTGACGGTGGTGCCTTGTCCCAGACCGGGCCCGACCATCAGAACACGGAGAATCCGAGTTGAGTCCCACCATTGATTGGCGTGTGCGCGCCGAAACCGATGCCGATATCCCCGCCATCCACGAGATCAACCGCGCGGCCTTCGAGAGGGCCGAAGAGGCCGATCTGGTCGACGCCCTGCGCGACGACCCCGCGTGGATAGACGGTCTGTCCCTTGTCAGCACGCTGCCGGACGGCACGCCGGTCGGCTTCGCGTTGCTGACTCGCTGCCACGTCGACACCACACCGGCCCTGTGTCTCGGCCCGTGCGCGGTGCTGCCCGAGTACCAGAAGACCGGTGCGGGTGCGACCGCGATTCGGGCCGCGCTCGCGGCCGCGACGCGTATGGGCGAGCTTTTCGTCATCGTGCTCGGTCATCCGACGTACTACCCGCGCTTCGGCTTCGGCCGGGCATCCGAGTACGGCATCGGCCTGAGTATCGAGGTGCCGGATGAGGCGTTGATGGCGTTGACGCTCGACCCGGCACACCCGCTGCCACACGGCACGGTTCGTTACGCCGCGCCGTTCGGTATCGACTAGCAAGAACCGTTAGCTTCGGCGGCTGACGGTACCGGTGGTGGGGCGGCTCGAGATCCGCCCCACCACCGGGGTCGGGCACCGTGGGCGCTCTCCCCAGGGAGATGTGCAGCCCGTGGTCCACCGCGAAAAGCCGGCGCGGCGGTATCGCTTGGCGGTCACGTGGGATCGGAGCCCCGAATGGCGGAGAGCCAGATCGAGCACGCGGCCGCGATGGTGGTGGCGGCGAGGAAGGCTGGAAAACCACCACCATCGATGTAGACCCACAAAAGCGCGGCGATAGGGGCGGCGACAGTAGATTGCGCGTCGAGCAGGAGACGGCGGCGCAGCCGGGTGGCCTTCGCGATGTGGGTGGGCGCGTCGGGGTCGGGGCGGCTCGGGTTGTCGACGAGACGGCCGGGTGGTTCGACGTCGCGGATGCGGCCGGACGGGTAGCAGCGTCGTCCGGCGACGTGAACCGTGCGGTCATCGAGTTGCGCTTCGGATTCGGTGAGGGTGACCAGCACCGGGTCGAAGTACACCGGAAGCCACCGTGGACGTCCGGTGCCTTCGACCTGTAACCACGACCGGCTGACCAGGCGGTGCTGCTGGCGAACGCGGGTGACCCGCACGATCTGCGCAGTGCCCGTGCGCCAGGACGGAAGTACGCCCAAGGCGACAGCGAGCCGATACCCGGTGTATCCCATCACGCCGAGCACGACGGACCCTATGCCCGCCACCTGATCCAGAGTGCCGAACGGCGCCCACGCGGCACAGACCGTGAGGGCGCCGATCGTCACCCTGAGCGGATAGGCCAGCGGGCCCGATCCGACTCTCACTTCAGGAAGCCGACCTTGGTGTAGTCCCGCGAGGCGAGCCCGAACGCACCGTAGTTCGCGAGGTCGGCCCGGGCGGCATAGGTGCCCGCCGCCTGGTGCAGCGGGATGGAGTAACCCTCTTCGAAGATCATTCGATCGCATTGGTTGGCCAGCTGGATGGCCTTGTCCGGGTCCAGTTCCGAGAGGGTCTGGTCGATCAGCGCGTTGAGTTCCGGGGTGCCGATTCGCGCCTTGTTGCCCTGCAAGTTGTTGGGATCGTAGTAGTAGATCTGCCGCAACGCGCCGAGCGGAAGGACGCTACCGCCCCAACTGAACTGGGCGAGATCGAAATTGCCCGGGTCTATGACGTTGGTGAACAGTCCGGTGCCGGGCACCGTCTGAATGTTCAGCTTCACTCCGACCCGCGCGAGGTTCTGCTGCACGATCTGCGCGGTCTGCACCCACTGATCCTGCTGGTACATCACGTCTCGGAGTTCCAGCTTGCGGCCGTCCTTCTCGCGGACATCGCCGTTGAGTTTCCAGCCGAGCGCGTCCAGCATTCGGGCCGCCTCGTCGGGGTCGTAGGCGATGGGCGCCGCATTGTCCTGGTAGCCCTTCTGTCCCGCGACGAAGACGTGATTGTTCAGTGGCTTGGGATTGTCGACGACGCCGTTCTGCGAGGCGGTGACCACTCCTTGCCGGTCGATCGCCTTGGAGATGGCGATCCGTAGCTGCGGGTCGGCGAGCAGGGAACCGGGTGCTCCGTTGAACGTGATGTGGGACCAGGTCGGCTCCGGCGTGCGCCGGATGACCACGTCCTTGGCATTGCGCGCCGCGCTCACGTTCTCGATGCCGGACATATAGGCGATATCGAGTTCGTTGTTCTGGATCGCAGGCAGCCAGGCCGAGTGATCCAGCACGCTGAAGGTGACGGAATCCAGCTTCGGCGTATCACCCCACCATCGGGGATTGCGCCCCAGCACGATGCGATTCTGGCTGCGATCGATGGAGGTGACCATGAAGGGGCCCGCGCTGAGCGGCAGCCCGTTCTTGGCCGCGTTGGTGAAGGTGTCGGGGGTCGCGGTGACCGACTTCGGGTACAGCGGGTTGAACAGTCCCTGCCATTCGCCGTACGGCTGGTCGAAGGTCACCACGGCCTGCCGGTCGTCGGCGCCGCGCTCGACCTTGCCGACCCGTTCGAAACCGGCGGTGCCCGAGACGAGGAACGCGTTGTCCTTGCCACTCAGGGCATTCGCCTGAGACCGCAGATCTTCCCAGGTGATCGGCGAGCCATCGGACCATACGGCCTTCGGATTGATGGTGTACTCCACCTGCTGCGGGCTGCTTCCGGTCAGCTTGATATCGGTGAAGAAGTCGTGGTCGACGCTCAGCTGCCCGGCCGCATCGCTGACGAAGGCGGTGGGCATGGTCGCTTCGACTATGTAGAAGACGGTCTCCGTTCCGCCGTCCACATGCAGATAGTTGAAGGACTCCGGGAAGTTGGAGAGTGCCAGCCGTAGGTTGCCGCCATCGCGCAGTTCGCTCGGGTCCCTCGGATTGATGTCGTTGGTGCTGCCGATCGTGCTGGTGCCGGGCGCGACGTCATTGTCGCCGCCGCATCCGGTGAGCGTCAGCCCGACGACGACCAGCGACAAGGCCAGCCGGGCGCACGCAGAGGTAATCCGCATGGTGGTCCTTCCTGCTCGTTGCGTGCTACCGGTCGGCCTCACTTCACGAAGCCCACTTCGAGGTAGTTCGGGAAAGCCAGCCCGAAGGCGCCGAAGTTGGCCAGTTCCGCACGGACGGCCACGTTGCCGGGCGACTGCGCGATGGGTACCGAATGGCCCAGCTCGAAGATCATCCGGTCGGCCTTGTTCGCCAGCTCGATCGCTCGCTCGGGGTCGAGTTCGGAGATGACCTGCTCGATCAGCTCGTTCAACTCAGGCGATCCGATCCGTCCCTTGTTGCTCAGCGTGTTCGCCGGGTCGTACGCGTAGATCTGGGGCAGCGCGCCGAGGGGGAAAACGCTTCGTTGCCAGCTGAACTGGGCGATGTCGAAGTTACCCGGGTCGATGACATCGGTGAACAGCCCGTTGCCGGGGTAGGTCTCGATCACCAGTTTCACCCCGACCCGCGCCAGGTTCTGCTGCATGATCTGAGCCATCTGCACCCAGGTGTCCTGTTGGAACATCACATCCCGGATCACCAGCTGACGGCCGTCCTTCTCGCGGACCTCGCCGTTGAGTTTCCAGCCGAGTTCGTCCAGCATGCGGGCGGCCTCGTCCGGGTTGTATGCGATCACCGCGGAGTTGTCCTGGTAGCCCTTCTGCCCGTCGAGGTAGATGTGGTTGTTGAGCGGCCGGGGATTCTCCACGATCCCGTTCTGCAGCGCGGTGACGATGCCCTGGCGATCGATGGCCTTCGCGATCGCGACGCGCAGGCGCGGATCCGCGAGAATCGACCCCGGCGCGCCGTTGAACGTAATGTGCGAGTTGTACGGGCGCGAGGCGCGACGCACGATGATGCCCGGCGAGTTGGTCGCGGATTTGACCTCCTCGATGCCCGAGATATCAATGGCGTCGAGTTCGTTGTTCTGCAGAGCGTTGAGGCGGGCCGAATAGTCGAGCACGCTGTAGGTGACGGTGTCGAGCTTCGGTGTGTCGCCCCACCATTTCGGGTTGCGGCTGAGCACGATCCGCTGCTGCGCCCGGTCGACCGAGGTGATCATGAACGGTCCCGCCGACTTGGCGAGACCGTTGCGGTCGCGCTCGTTGAACGCCTGCGGCGTCTCGGTCGACTCCTTCGGATACAGCTGGCTGAACAGGCCGCGCCACTCGGCGTAATGCTCGGCGAAAGTGACGACCGCTTGACGGTCGTCGGCGCCGCGTTCGACCTTGGCCAGGCGGCTGTAGCCTTGGGTCGCGGCGACCCGGTACTCGGTATTCCGGCCGCTCAGCGCCTCGGCCTGGGACCGCAGGTCTTCCCAGGTGATCGGGCTGCCGTCGGACCAGACCGCTTTCGGGTTGATGGTGTAGACCACTCGCTGGGGTTCGGTCTCGGTCAACTTGATGTCGGTGAAGAAGTTGTGGTCGATCGACAACTCGCCGGCGGCGTCGGCCATGATCGGTCCCGGCAATGTCCAGTCGACCACCTCGGTGAGGTCACCGTCGGAGTCGACGTGATGCGAATTGAACGTGGCGGGGAAAGCCGTGATGGCGAGACGAAGGTTTCCGCCGTCGCGCAATTCGCTCGGGTCTCGTGGATTGATGTCGTTGATCGAGCCGATCGAGCTGGAACCCGACTTCACCTCGTTGCCCGAGCCACAGCCCACCAACAACGCGAGCGCCGTGCCCACGGTGAGAGCCCGAACGATCACGGTCCGTGCTTGCCTCCGGCGGTTGCGGGTTGGCTGTGCTGGTCTCATTTCACGAATCCGATCTTGGTGTAGTCGTAGGACGCCAGGCCGGGCGAGCCGATATTGGCGAGGTCCGCGCGGGCGCCGTAACTGCCGTCGGACTGGGTCAGCGGCAGGGAATGTCCTTCCTCGAACACCTTTCGGTCGACCTCGTTGGCCAGTTCGATCGCCTTCTTCGGATCGAGTTCGGTCAGCGTGCGCTCGATCAGCGCATTGAGCTCGGGCGAACCGATACGGCCGTAGTTGCCCTGCAGATCGTTCGGGTCGTAGTAGTAGATCTGCCGGATATCGCTCATCGCGAAGGCGTCTCCGGAGAAGATGAACTGCGCGGCGTCGAAATCACCGGGGATGATGACATCGGTGAAATAGCCCGCACCGGGTTTGGTATCGATGGTCAACTTCACGCCGATGCGGGCGAGGTTCTGCTGAATGATCTGAGCGATCTGGATCCACAGCGGGTCGTTGTACATGACGTCGCGGATTTCCAGCTTGCGACCGTCCTTTTCCCGCACGTCGCCGTTGAGCTTCCATCCGAGCGCGTCGAGTTCCCGTGCCGCTTGGTCGGGATCGTATGCCACCGGCGCCGAATTGTCCTGGTAGCCGTCTTGACCCTGGAGGAAGATGTGGTTGTTCAGCGGCTTCGGGTTTTCGACCAGGCCGTTCTGGGTCGCGGTCGCGATGCCCTGCCGGTCGATAGCCTTGGAGATCGCGACGCGCAGCCGGGAATCAGCGAGAATGGAGCCGGGCGCACCGTTGAAGGTGATGTGCCGCCAGCGGTTGCCCGGCGCCCGGCGAATCACCAGCCCGTCGGTATTGCGGACCGTCTTGACTTCGTCGATCGAGGCCAGCCGAACGAGGTCGAGCTCATTGTTCTGCAGGGCGCCCACCCAAGCCGCGTGATCGAGCACGCTGTAGGTGATGGTGTCCAGCTTGGGCGTCTCGCCCCACCATTTCGGGTTACGGCCCAGCACGATCCGGCCCTGGGAGCGGTCGGTGGACTGCACCACGAACGGGCCCGCACTGGGGCCGAGCCGGTCCACCAGCCCCTTGTTGAAGGACTCGGGATCCGCCGTCACGGACTTCGGGAAAAGGGCGGTGTCGCCCGCGAACTGGCCGCGCCATTCACCGAAGGGATGGGTGAAGGTGAGTACGGCCTGCCGGTCGTCCACGCCGCGCTCGACCTTTTCGACGAACTCGAAGCCGTTGGTGATCGCGATCAAGAAGCGCTTGTCGCGACCGCTCAGCGCGTGTGCCTGCGCCGCGATGTCCTCCCAGGTGATGGGATTGCCATCGGACCAGACCGCCTGGGGATTGATGGTGTAGGTGACCTGTTGCGGATTGGTGCCGGTCAGCGCGACATCGGTGAAGAAGTCCTTGTCGACGGTGAGGTTGCCCGCCGCGTCGACGTCGAACGCGCGCGGCATGAGGGGGCGCTCGATATCGCCGATCTCGGCGTCGTTGCCGTCGGTGGACAGTGTGTTCCAGTTCGCCGGGAAACTGGTGACCGCCAGGCGTAGGTTGCCGCCCTCGCGCACCTCGTCGCGGTTCTTGGGATTGACATCGCTGGTGGTGCCGAGCGCGTCGGACAGGCCGGTCGCCGACTCGCCGTCGTTCGCCCCGCACCCCGCGACCACCAGTCCGAGCGCGACGACGGGGACCGCCCAGCGTGCTGAGCGTCGCCGGGTGCAGCCTCGGGTGGACCGGATTCGCATCGTGCTCCCTTTCCTACCGGTTCACGGCCGGCACCGGCACGGCGTCGATCAGCGCCCGGGTGTATTCGTGCGTCGGCGCCGCGAAGATCTGCTCGGCGGAGCCGTATTCCACGATCTTGCCCCGATACATCACGGCGATGTGGTGTGCGAGGTTCCGCACCACCGACAAATCGTGTGAGACGAACAGGTAGGACAGCCCGCGCTCGGTCTGCAGGTCGCGCAACAGGTTCAGCACACCGGCCTGGATCGAGACGTCCAGCGAGGAGACCGGTTCGTCGAGCACCAGCAGTTCCGGGTCCAGGGCGAGCGCGCGGGCGATGCTGATGCGCTGCTTCTGGCCGCCGGAGAAATCGGTGGGGTAGCGGTCGGCGTGTTCGGGGCGCAGGCCGACCTGCTCGAGCAGTTGGGGGACACGGCGTGCGATTTCGGCCTTCGGACGCCTGTCGATGCGCAACGGCTCGGCCACCGCGTCGAAGATCGGCAGGCGCGGGTCGAGCGAGGCGGTGGGGTCCTGGAAGACGATCTGCATCTTGCGGCGGATCTCCCGCTTGCGTGCCTTGCTCAGCGACGCGACGTCGCTGCCCATGATCTCGATCGCGCCCGCCTGCGGGGTGACCAGATCGAGGATCTGGGTGAGCGTGGTGGACTTGCCGGAGCCGGACTCGCCGACCAGCGCCAAGGTGCGCCCACGGCGCACCTCGAAACTGATGCCGTCGACCGCCCTGATCTCGCCCTTGCGGCGGCGCAGCACCACGCCCGACGTGATCGGGAAAACCTTCACCAGATTCGAGACCCGCAGCACCACATCCGACTCCACCTCGGCCTCGGCGTCCGGCTCGGAGATCTCGCTGCGATAGGCCTCGAACAGCGCGTCGGTACCGATCTCGGCGGTCCGGATGCAGGCGGCGGTGTGCCCGGGTCCGATCGGCTCCAGCGGAGGTTCCGCGGCGGTGCATTCCTCGATCGAGACCGGGCAGCGCGGCGCGAACGAGCATCCCGGCGGCAGCGCGTGCATGGCGGGCGGTGCGCCGACGATCGGGATCAGCGGACGCCGGGCCGGGCCGTCCATGCGCGGAATCGAGCCCAGCAGTCCCACGGTGTAGGGCATCCGCGGCGCGTTGAACAGGTCCTCGGTGGTGGCGGTTTCGACGATCCTGCCCGCGTACATGACGGCTACGCGGTCGGCCAGCGTCGCGGCGATGCCCATGTCGTGGGTGATCATGATGACGCCGGCGCCGGTGATGTCGCGCGCCTTGCGCAGCAGGTTGAGGATCTGCTTCTGCACCGTCACGTCCAGCGCGGTGGTCGGCTCGTCGCAGATGATCAGCGCCGGATCGTTCGCGATCGCCATCGCGATGACCACGCGCTGGCGCTGACCGCCGGAGAACTCGTGTGGGAACGCCTTGGCCCGTATCTCCGGATCCGGGATGCCGACCAGGTCGAGCAGCTCCACCGCGCGCTCGGCGGCTTCGCTCCTGCCCATCTTGCCGTGGGCCAGCAGGGCTTCGGCGATCTGATCGCCCACCCGGTACACCGGCGTGAGCGCGGAGAGCGGGTCCTGGAACACCATGCTGATGGCGCTGCCGCGCAGCTTGGACAGTTCGCGATCGCCGAGCCCGAGCAGTTCGCGTCCGCGGAACCGGATCGAACCGGTGATCCGCGCCTGCTCCGGCAGCAGCCCCATCACGGCCAGCGAGGACACCGACTTGCCCGAACCGGACTCACCGACGATGGCGAGCACCTCGCCGTCGGACACCGTGTAGGTGACGCCGCGGACCGCGTCGATCCGGCCTTCCTCGCTGGGGAAGGACACCCGCAGATCGGTGATCTCCAGCAGCGGCGCGGTCGAGGACGTCTTCTCGGTTGCTCCTGCGCTCGTCATGCTTTCGCCTTCTTCTTCGACCGAGCCCGCTTCGCGCCGGGGTCGAACGCGTCGCGCAGTCCGTCACCCACGAGGTTCGCGCACAGCACGGTGATGATCAAAAAACCACCCGCGAACAGGAAGAGCCAGGGATAGGTCAACGCTGATTTGGTGCCCGCCGCGATCAGCGAACCCAGCGACACATCCGGCGGCTGCACACCGAAACCGAGGAAGCTCAGCCCGGTTTCGGCCATGATCGCCGCGCCGACGGCGAGGGTGGTGTCGATGATCAGGATCGAGGCGATGTTCGGGATCACGTGACTGAGGATCACCGTGCGGGTGGGCGCGCCCATGTACCGTGCGGCCCGGACGAATTCGCGCTCACGCAGGCTCAAGGCCAGGCCGCGCACGATCCGCGCCGAGATCATCCAGCCGAAGCAGGACAGCAGGACGATGAGCAGCACGATGGAACCGCTGCCCTTGGTGCGCGGCGCGAACAGCGCGATGATGATGAAGCTCGGAACCACCAGCAGCAGGTCGACCAGCCACATGATCGCGCGGTCGGTCCACCCGCCGAGCAAGCCGGCCAGCGAACCTGCGGTCGCCGCGATGGTGGTGGACAACAATGCGACGCACAGGCCGATGACCAGGGACTTCTGCAATCCTCGCAAGGTTTGCGCGAGCACGTCCTGACCGATCTGCGTGGTGCCGAACGGATGCTCCAGGCTCGGCGGCTTCAGCAGGGCGGTGTAGTCCAACTGCTGATAGTCGTAGGGCAGCAGGGGCGGGAGCGCGAAGCTCGCGATGAACAGCGCGATGAGGATCGAGCCACCCGCGACGGCCGGCTTGTTACGCAGGAAGCGCCGCAGGACCAGCTTGCGCCGTCCGGTCGCGGTGACCTCGGGAGCGCCTTGGACGATGATTTCGGCTTCTGTCATCCCACACGCACCCTCGGGTCGAGAATCGCGTACGCGATGTCGGACAGCAGACCCGACACCAGCACGACCAGGCCGGCGAACGCGGTCACCGTCACCACGACATACAGATCCTGGGCGTTGATCGAGTCGACCAGCCACTCGCCGACGCCGTGCCAGCCGAAGATCTTCTCGGTGAAGGTCGCGCCGGTGATCAGCCCGCCGAGACTGTAGGCGAACAGCGTGGCCATCGGGATCAGCGCCGTGCGCAGACCGTGCTTGTACAGCGCCTTGCTGCGGGTGAGACCTTTCGCGCGAGCGGTACGGATGAAATCGCTCTGCAGCACGTCGAGCATGGCGTTGCGCTGGTAGCGGCTGTAACCGGCCATGGCCCCGAGGGCCAGCGCGGTGGTGGGCAGCACCAGGTGCTGGATGCGGTCGAGCAACTGCGGCCAGAACCCTTCGATCTTGTTCGCCGACGTCTCGCCGGTATAGAGGAAGATCTGCGTTCCGGTGAGCGAATTGATCTCCAGCGCACCGTATTTCAACAGCGTCGCGAGCAAGAACACCGGCGTGCTCAGCACCAGGAGTGAGATCACCGTGGTGAAATAGTCGCTGAATTTGTATTGCCGGATCGCACCCGCCGCACCGATCAGCACGCCGAGCACCGTGCCGACCAGCGAGCCGACGACCAGCAGCCGCAGACTCACCGCCACCCGCCGCGGCAGTTCCTCGCTGACCGGCTGACCGGCCAGCGTGGTGCCGAAGTCACCCTGTGGAATGCCCTTGATCCAGGTGAGATAGCGCTGCGGGATCGGATCGTTGAGATGCAACTCCTCGGCCTTGGCGTCGATCACTGCCTGTGGCGGGCGCGGGTTGCGTTGTTCGAGACTGTCCAGCGGCCGGAACGTCAGTGACGCCAGACTGAACGTCAGGAACGAAGCCAGCAGCAACAGCACGACATAGTTGAGCGCGCGTCGTAGCAGGAAGCCGGTCATCAGTCCTCTGGTCTTTCGGCTGGGCGGGCCAGCGTCGGTATTAGCCCCCGATCATAAGGACGTGGTCGGCGGCGCGCGTGCCACATGACATCCGGGCATGTCCGAGGCATGGCCGGACACGGGGCCGGGAACCAGGCGGAAGCCGTCCGGCAGGATGGAATGGGTGACGCCCCTGCACCTGCCCAAGCCGAAGATGGTCGCCACCGATGTGGACGGCACGCTCATCGATCACGACGAGCGGGTCACCGCGCGGACCAAGGCGGCGGTAGGCGCCCTGATCGCCGACGGTGTGCCGTTCGTGCTGGCCACGGGGCGTCCGCCGCGCTGGATCGACCCGGTGGTGCAGGGCCTGGGCTACGCGCCGCTGTGCGTGTGCGGCAACGGTGCGGTGATCTACGACAGCGCCGCCGACCGGGTACTGGCCAGCATGACGTTGGACGTGCCGACGCTCTCCTGGCTCGCCGACGTCGCCGAGCGGGCGCTGCCCGGCTGTGGTCTCGCGGCCGAACGCGTCGGCGAGAGCGCGCACGACGCGGTGACCCCGCAGTTCGTCAGCTCGCCGCAGTACGAGCACGCCTGGCTGAACCCCGACGACACCTCGGTGGCCCGCGAGGAGGTCATCGACGCGCCCGCCATCAAGATGCTGATCCGCTTGCCGGGCGCGCGCAGCTCGGATATGCGCACGGTGCTCGCTCCGCTGATCGGCGAACGAGCCGACATCACCTACTCGACCGAGCACGGACTCATCGAACTGTCCGCGCCCGGCATCACCAAAGCCGCGGGCCTGTCCGTGGTCGCCCAGCGACTCGGCGTGGACGAGGCCACCATCGTGGCGTTCGGCGACATGCCCAACGACGTCCCCATGCTCACCATGGCCGGCCACGGCGTCGCGATGCGCAACGCCCACCCGGAGGCCCTCGCGGCGGCAGACGAGATCGCCGAATCGAACTCCGACGACGGAGTCGCACGCGTCCTCGAACGCTGGTGGGCGTGAGCTGGGTTTCGCTTCGCGGCGCCGCGAACGGGCGATGCTCGGTCGCGTTGGTCGGCAGAGGACGCGGCTCGTGCGGGCGGTGAAGTATCCGGAACGACGCGGAGCCCGCGCACCGTACGCGGGCTCCGGATCAGGTCGGGTCGTTCGCGATCAACCTTCGGGGGACGGCGATGAGTTCGCGAACGTGTCTCCGGAAGGGGGCGCGACCTCGGGTGCTGGAACGTGCGGTCGCTGGACGGCATCCGGCTTCTGCGCGCCTGTCGGAGACGGACCGAGCGAGGCTGGAACGCCCGCCTCCGCGGGTCCTTGGGTGGGTGGGGTCTGTCCCTCGGGACCGGCCGGAGTCGGGGAGCCTGCCTCTGCGGGTCCTTGGGTGGGTGGGGTCTGTCCCTCGGGACCGGCCGGAGTCGGGGAGCCTGCCTCTGCGGGTCCTTGGGTGAGTGGGGTCTGTCCCTCGGGACCGATCGGAGTCGGAGCGCCCGCCTCCGCTGGAGCCTGGGCGAGTGGGGTTCGCGCCTCCGGAGCAGGGCCGATGGAGGGTGCGGGGGTACCAGCCGGAACCGGCGCGCTGTCCGGAGCCGGTGTTCGACCCGCAACCGGGGCGCTCACCTGGGCCGCGACCGGGTTGCGGCTCATTTCCTCCTGGTAGGTGTCGTTGTAGGTCTTCCACACCGTCGTGACGATGCCGGTGAGCTGGTTGAGGATCAGTGAGCCGTGCTCGAAGTCGGCGCGCAGGCCGTCCGGGACCGGGTAGGCGTTGCGCAGCGGGAGTCCGAGGACGCCCGCGTCGGCGCCGAGTTGCAGGAAGCGGTCCAGTATGGTGCCGATTACTTCGACGACCTGCCCGTCCGCTGCGGTGTAGACGTAGCCGTTGGAGAACTGCGCGTACTGCTGGCCCTGCACGGCGGGCAGCACGTCGGATCGCACGGGCCCGAGCGGTCCGTTCGGTCCCCCGGACTGCGACCAGTGCCTGGCGATGATGTTGTCGTGCACCATGTTCAGCAGCTTGGTGGTGAGTGCGGCGAGGGCCGCCACATCCGATTCGCTGGGTGCGGGGGGTTGGCTGTCGTGCGTGCCGGGCGCGCCCGGCGCACCGGCGGCGATGTCGCGAATCCGATCCATCAGCGCGTACGCGGCGTCGCCGGGGCAGGTGGTGTTGCCGACGTCGCGATGCGCGAAGACGATCGGCAACCGCACCGCTTCGCCTTGGGCATACGGGGTGAAAGAAGTGCCCTCGGAGTACATCGTGGTGTGGCCCTTGGGATCGAGCCCGGCGACCTTGGCGCGCCAGCCCACGAAAGCCCCGAGCGCCTCGATCGACGCCTCGGTCGGTTGCTCGGACTCGTAGCTGCCCATCAGGGCCACGCCGGAAGTGTTCTCGTTGAACCCGCCCGCGTGCGCACCCTGCACCGGGCGGTCGAGGCCGCCGAAGCGTCCCTCGAAGACCTGGCCGTACTTGTCCACCAGCGCGTTGTAGCCGATGTCGCACCAGCCCAACGTTTTCGCGTGGTAGGTGTAGATCGCCCGGACGATCCCCGCCGACTCGGACTTGCTGTAGTCGTTGCGGCCCGCGGTGTGGTGCACCGTGACGCCGCCGATGTGGTCGTCGTAGGTCGGCTGATCGCAGCGGATGGATTCGTCGGCGCCCCACTGGGCGCGGGTGATCACGCTCGGCCCGCCGCCGGGCAGCTCCGCGGCGACGTTGTGCAGCGCGCCGTCGACGGCGCCGCGGCCCGGATCGATGAGCACGGCGGTCAGGTCGGCGGGCTGCTGGGCCGGGTCGTCGGAGTGCGGCACGGGTTGCCGGGCCGGGTCGCCCGCCTGCGCGGCCGGGTCGTCCACGATGGGGGCGGTCTCGGCCACCGGCCGGATCGTCTCTGCCGCCGCCTGTTTGTGCGTGACCAGGACCTGGACCGCGTTGGTGTCGCCGACATAGATCGGTTCGGTGCCGTTGGTCGCGCCGGGGCCGGAACGGTCGGTGCGATGAGTGTCGACCGGTTCGGCGTCGTACCAGGGCCCCCATGTGCCGTCGGGCTGCCGAGCGCGGATCGTGGCCGTGGTGTCGGCCAACTCCTTGGCGGTGAACGCGACCATGCTGAAGGGAGTCTCGCTGGAGAGTTCCTTCACCTGGGCCCCTACTTGGCTCATCAGTTGGGGGGTCACGGCGCCGGGAGACAGCGCGGGCGTGTCGGGAGTAGTGCCGGGCTGGAGCCGGGCGGGATCCGCGATGAAGCGCACACTGCCCGGTACGCGTTCGGGAATCGGCTGAGCTGGGGAATTCGGCCGGTCGGGTGTCGGACTCGAAATGTTCGGGCCGGAGGTTTGGCCGGAATAAGAACTGGGTAGTCGTATTTCTTCTGGCCGCGGCACGCCCGATGGTAGGGGTGGTCGGTCGGCATTCGGAATGGACTCCGGAATCGGCAGCATGCGCAGATCGGAAAGATGCAGATCAGGCAGGCTCAGCCCGGTGAGTTCGCGCAGCGGCAGCACGGTATCGGGCGCGTTCGTGAGCGCGACCTCGGCGAGTTCGGCCGGTACGGCGGCCGGTCCGGTGTTGTTGGCGCTGTGGTAGTCGGTCGAATCGTCGAGCGCGAGGGTGGCGAGCGGTGCCGCTACCGCGAGGGTCGTGACTACCGGGAGCACGTAGGAGCGTTTCGGTTTGCGGTACCGCACGAGCGTCTCCAATCAGGTCGAACCGGCGATCACCTGCGATTCAGATTGCTTCCTGATGTATCAATGATCACAATAGCCACAATTGTCACATAGCTAAACCTCTTGTTGAGGATTATGTGATTGCTTGAATGTAACTCTTGGATCGCTGTCCTATCTACGCACCATGCCGGATCGATCCGCCCTGGAAACCGTGGGAGTGCACGTATGCGCCGTAATGCGAACACGCAGAGGGCATGAAAATGCTGGTGAGAAGTATTTTTGGGAGACCCGTACGTCGGGTGCCGCGCCGACCGCCAAGTGGCCTGCCGATGATCCAGTCTGTGTTGCTCTGTGGAGTCCTGCTGATTGCCAGCGTGGTGTTGACGCTGTCTACTGCGCGGAATGATGTCCCGTTTCGGACACTGGCTGGTCCAGGACATGGACGGGGCATGAGCCAGTTGGGCGCGTTCGAGAGCGCTCGCGACGGGTGGTCCGCCGAACGTATCCTCGCGCACTTCTACCCCGGCGCGGCACTCTCCACCATCGCGCCGACGGCCGTTCGCGTCCGGCTCGCGGAGCAGGACGACTCGTCTCTCGACGCCTTCGCCGCCGCCGGTCTGCGCGTGGGCGGTCGGGAGGTCGCGCCCGGCCAGGTCGCGCATCTGACGCCGCTGCCAGGTGGCGGCGCGAACGTGGCGGTGACCGTCGGCTGTGACGGTGACGTGCTGTGGCAGGCGCGGACCGACGACCCGTGGCTACATCCGATCGACCCGCGGCCGGACCGTCCTGCGGCAGAACATCTCACGCTGTGCGGCGGCTCGGCGTACCGCGGTGCGCTCGGGGTGGCGCTCGAGGAAGGCGCGGCCCGCACGATCAACCAGGTGGACGTCGAGGACTATCTGCTCGGCGTGGTTCCGGCCGAGGTGCAGGCCAACTGGGCGGACAAGGGCGCGGCAGAGGCGCTGCGCGCCCAGGCGATCGCGGCGCGCTCGTATGCCCTTGCCGAACAGCGTTATCCATACGCTCAGACCTGCGACACCACCGACTGTCAGAGGTATCCCGGTACCGCGCAGGAGGACCCGCGGACGGCAGTTGCCGTCGCGGCCACGGCGGCCACGGTCCTGCTGCGCGAAGGCCGGATCCTGCGGACCGAGTACTCCGCCGCGCCCAGTGGCGGGGAACCCGCGGACATCCAGACCATGGCTGTCGGACCCGCGCCCGGCGAGCTGGTAACCACAGCGCCACCCGACGATCCGCGCGAGCAGGCGGCCGCCGAGTCCGCGATCGATGCCGAGTACCGCCGGATCGGCGGCGCGAACAGCACCATCGGTACGCCGCTCGGGCCGGAGATGATCCTGCCCCGGCGCGCGGGCACCTACCGGCTCTACACCAACGGCGTCATCATCGTGACGTCCACGCTGGGCGCGCAGGTGGTGGACTACTCCCGCATGCTGCAGCCGGTGCCGGAAGTGGCTGAGGGGCAGCAGGTTCCGTCCGCGCCGCTGCCCGGCAGTGCGTCTTCTCCAGTTGCGGTCACGCCTGGTGGCGCGCAGTCCGGCGCCGCTGCACCTGGCGGTGCTACCGCGTTCGGCGGTGCGGCTCAGCCCGGCGGCGAGACTCTGCCTGATATTGCGGCGGCACCCGATGGCGTGGCTCGGTCTGGCGGTCCGGCTCAGTCTGGTGGTCCGGCTCAGCCTGGCGGCACGGCTCAGTCTGGTGGTGCGGCTCAGTCTGGCGGTGGGGTTTTGCCTGGTGGTGCGGCTCGGATCGGCGATGCTGCGGCTCCGGATGGAATGGCTTCGCCGGGCGGTGGAGCTACGCCTGGTGGTGCTGGTGTGGCCCTCCCTTCGCCTGCGGAGCTTGCCGGCTCGTCACGAGCCGCAGGAGCTGCGCCCGCCTCTCCGCCTGCCTGGCAGGCGCCTTCCCGCTAGTGCGGCGCCGCTCGGTGCGGCGTCCGCTCTCGCTCCTCGCCGCGGATGCCCACTCCCGAGGTATGTCGCCGAGTGACTCGGCCGACGTGCAGCAAACAGGTCAACTGCTCTTGGGAGGTGCGGTCAAAGGCCGCGAGCAACCGCTGTTCGTTCGTCATGTGCTCGGGGCTACAGGTCGTCCATCAGTGCTCGGCCCTGCTCTGCGAGGAAAATCCGGACCGCCCGGTGGTCTTCCGCGCACGGTTTGCGCACTACCAGGCGTTTGGCCGCCAGCCGGTCGATCCGGTTGGTGATGGTGCCTGAGGTCACCATGACCACCCTCGGCGGCACCCGCGGTGAGTAATGGTCTCGCCTTCCGCGGGTTGCTCAGTCCCGTGTCGACCGCCGTGATCGGATGGGTCGCACTCGGGCACGCGCTCACCGGGCTGCGGATGCTCGGTATGGCGATTGCGCTGGGCGGCACGCTGCTCGGCCGAGCGGTCGGTGCACCGACGGCACCGGCTTGTCCGTGCCGTCGCCCGTACTGGTCGCCCCTGCTCCGGGACTGCGCTGAGCGCCGGAAAGTTCCTGCTGAATAAGGGTTGACCTTGACGTAACGTCAACTTGCAAGCTGGTTACACCGACGAGAGAGAAGGGAGGACAGGTCGTGGAAGCCGGGGAATGGTCCATTCAGGATCTGGCGAAGGCGGCCGGTACCACCAGTCGCACGCTGCGCCATTACGGGCAGCTGGGGCTGTTGCCGCCCAGCCGGATCGGCGCCAACGGCTACCGCTATTACGACCAGGGCTCCCTCGTGCGGTTGCAACGCATCCTGCTGCTGCGGGAACTCGGCCTCGGCCTTCCGGTCATCGCCGAAGTCCTCGCCGGAGAGCAGGACACCGCCGCCGCGCTGCGCACGCACCTGGAACTGCTGCGGCAGGAACAGGATCGGATCCGGCGGCAGATCGAGTCGGTGCAAACCACCCTGCACAAGACGGAAAGAGGTGAACAACTCGTGGCAGCAGAAGTTTTCGACGGCTTCGACCACACGAAGTACAAGGACGAGGTGATCGAACGCTGGGGCAAGGAGGCCTACGAGAGCGGTGACCGCTGGTGGCGCTCGATGTCCGACGCGGACAAGAAGACCTTCCAGCAGACCCATCTCGACATCGCCGCCGACTACGGCCGGGCGCACGCCGACGGGCTCACCCCGGACAGCGACGAGGTGCAGGCCGTCGTCCAGCGTCACTACGACTGGATCGGCATCGGCTGGCAGGGCCGTCCGGTGGTGAAGGAGGCGTTCGTCAACCTCGGTGAGATGTACGTGGCCGACCCGCGATTCGCGGTCAACTACGACGTGCACGGCGCGGGCACCGCCGAGTTCGTGCGCGACGCGATGAAGGTCTACGCCGAGCGGCGGCTGTAAATCACAACCCTCCGGTGGCCGGTACGCGTGCACGCGTACCGGCCACCGGTCGTTCGGTGATCCAGCGCTGCCCGCTGCGCTGTGCAGGAGTGGCTTTCGGGTCGCTCGGCGTGGGCGCGGCGCGGTAAGGTTCGATGCCACAAGGGGGGTTCGATGAACAATTCGTACGCGCGGCCCGAGGTACAGGGCGGCAGCGGAGCGCCGTCGACGTGGCAGGCCGCGTTGGCGGTGATCGCGGCATGTCTCGGCGGCGGCGGGATCTGCGTCGGTGCACTGTTGGGCATCAAGCTACTGCACCGCTCTTCCATTCGAACCCCGGACTCGGTCAAGGATTTCGACGCCTGGTGGGCCGCGACCAACATTCGTCACGTGCAGGAGACGTTGCTCGGGGTGTCCGCCCTGCTGGCACTTGTCCTGCTCGCCGGGGGGATTCTCCTGCTGCTCGGCAAGCCGGCCGGACGGCCTGCGGTGCTGATCGGGTCCGCATGGGGATTCGTCGGCGGTCTGATCGCCGCGACCTATGGCGGACAGTACGGCTTGTCGGCGCAGTCGTCCGCCTCGTCTCTCTACCTGATCGTCGGGGCCGCTTTCTGCTCGGTCGCGTTCGTCACGATCGCGACCAGTCCGCCGGCCCGCCCCACGGTGTCAGCCATGCCCGCGCCGCCGCAGTTCGGTCACCAGTCACCGATGCCGCAGTTCGGTCACCAGTCACCGGCGCCGCAGCCCGGCCATCAGTCACCGCCGCCGCAGTTCGGCCCCCATCCCGCACCGCAGTCGCTACCGCCGCACTGACGCGCGGTCCGGCTCGCTCGCCGCGACGCCATAGCCACGTCACGGCGTCGCTAGGCCTGGTCGTCGTCGCGTCCGAGCGCATGCATCAATTGGTCTTCGGTGATCGGCGGCACCGGAAGAGGATGAGCGGCCTCCGCGCGTAGGCCGTCGAGTACGAGGCCGAGGTTACGGCGCCAGGCTTCGGGGGCGATCTGACTTGTCGCCTCCACGATCCTGGTGTGTGACCAGGTGATGAAGGCGATGTCCTCCAGTACCCAGTCGTCGCGCAGCACCCCGGCTTCCTGCGCACGGGTGATGATCCGGCGCATCAGGCCGTGGCCGTATTCCTGGGCTCGGGCGATGGCGTGGCTGGGGGCCGCCCGCACGGCGAGTTCGCTGAGCAGCCGGTCGGCGGCTTGCAAGGCGCAGACCTGCTCCACCAGGTAGACGAACGACGCCCACGGGTCGTCGATGGCCAGCGCGTCTTCGGCGATGCGGCTGCCCGCTTCGATCCGGTCCTCGACCGCCGCCGCGATGAGGTCGTCGCGGGTGGGGAAGCGGTTGTAGAGCGTGCCGATGGCGACGCCCGCGCGGGCGGCGATCTCCTTCAGCGGTGCGTCGAGGCCGCGTTCGGTGAAGACGGCGCGGGCGGCGTTCACGAGCGCGTCCCGGTTGCGCTGGGCATCGCTGCGTAACGGCTTGTCCACGCGCCGATCCTACAAATCGGACGCCCCATATATGTTGAGCATGGGTTCAACTTAGGCTAACGTCGAGCGCGAACTTGAACCATGGCTCAACTTATCCGGGAGTGAAAATGACCAAGACCATCGCGATCTTCGGGTACGGCCCCGGCCTCGGGGTCGGCACCGGGCGCAGATTCGGACGCGAAGGGTTCCGCGTGGCGGTCATCGGGCGCGATCCCGAGAAGGCGCGGTGGCATGCCGAGGAGCTGACGGCCGAAGGCATCGAGGCCGCCGCCTTCCCGGCGGACGTGACCGTCGCCGCGCAGGTCACGGGCGTGATCGAGAAAATCGAGGCGACCTTCGGGCCGATCGACGTGGCGATGCACGGCGCGGCGGGCAATATGAGCGACCGGCTGCCCTCCACCCTCGAGGTGGACCTCCCCTCCCTCGATGCGCCGATCGCGCTGAAGCTGCACTCACCGATCCTGATGACGAGGGCGCTGGCGCCGGGAATGGTGGCGCGAGGCGACGGCGCGCTGCTGTTCTCGTCGGGCTCGTCCGAGCATTTCGTGGCGCCCTATCTGGCGCACTTCGGTATCGCGCTGGCCGCGCAGCGCGGTTACCTGCGCCAGCTCGAGGTGGAACTGCGCGGCACCGGCGTCTACGTCGGGCTGCTCAATATCGGCGCGCTGATCGACCGCAGCAAAGCCGCGCAGATCGTCGACGAGCACCCGGAGGTGATTCCCGAGGGCCTGGAGATCGTCCGGATGAGCGGCGACGAACTCGGTGACCACTACTGGCGGCTGTACACCGAGCGGGACAAGGTCGAGCTCGACGTCGGTTTCCCGGCCTGAGCGCAGCCCACACGAAGGAAGCCCTTGGATCGCGTCCCGGTTCGCGGCGGCCGATGGGAACGGACAACGCCGCGAAGCGGACGCGATCATCCGGCCAGGGGAGTAAACAGCACGCCGGTTGCCGGCGAAGCCCATTTCGGCAAACATCGGGCGAAATCAGGAGGTCGGAGGCGTGAAATCGGGTGCGGTGAGCGGTGCCGCTCAGCGCACTTCCGACTCCACCCGGACGCGGCGAGGACTTCCGATACTCTGGGCTCCCGTGACCGTCGCATCGTCCCCGGGTAACTCCGTCCATTCCGCCTCACAGTTCGATCTGATCGTCGTCGGCTCCGGATTCTTCGGGCTGACCGTTGCCGAACGCGCCGCCACCGTGCTGGGTAAACGGGTTCTGGTGATCGAACGGCGCCACCACCTCGGTGGCAACGCCTATTCCGAGCCGGATCCGGAAACCGGGATCGAGATCCACAAGTACGGCGCCCACCTGTTCCACACGTCGAACAAGCGGGTGTGGGATTACGTCACGCAGTTCACCGAGTTCACCGGCTACCAGCACCGCGTCTTCGCGATGCACAAGGGTCAGGCCTACCAGTTCCCGATGGGCCTCGGTCTGGTCTCCCAGTTCTTCGGCCGCTACTTCTCGCCGGAAGAAGCCCGCACGCTGATCGCGGAGCAGGCCGCGGAGATCGAGACCAAGGACGCGCAGAACCTCGAGGAGAAGGCCATCTCGCTGATCGGCCGCCCGCTCTACGAGGCGTTCGTGCGCGACTACACCGCCAAGCAGTGGCAGACCGACCCGAAGGAGCTGCCCGCGGGCAACATCACCCGGCTCCCGGTCCGCTACACCTTCGACAACCGCTACTTCAACGACACCTACGAGGGCCTGCCCCGCGAGGGCTACACGAAGTGGCTGGAGAACATGGCCGCCTCCGACCTGATCGAGGTGCGGCTGAACACCGACTGGTTCGAGGTGCGCGAGCAGCTGCGCGCCGAGAGCCCGGACGCGCCCGTCGTCTACACCGGCCCGCTGGATCGCTACTTCGACTACCGCGAGGGTGAGCTGGGCTGGCGCACCATCGATTTCGAGACCGAGGTGCTGCCGGTCGGCGACTTCCAGGGCACCTCGGTGATGAACTACAACGACGCGGACGTGCCCTTTACCCGCATCATCGAGCCGCGCCACTTCCACCCGGAGCGCGAATACCCCACCGACAAGACCGTGATCATGCGGGAGTACTCGCGCTTCGCGCAGACCGGTGACGAGCCGTACTACCCGATCAACACGCCGGAGGACCGGTCCAAGCTGCTGGCCTACCGCGAGCTGGCCAAGCAGGAGACCGCCTCGGCGAAGGTCGTCTTCGGCGGTCGCCTCGGCACCTACCAGTACCTGGATATGCACATGGCGATCGGCAGCGCGCTGAGCATGTTCGACAACGTGCTCCAGCCGCACCTGGCCGACGGAGCACCGCTCGTGGACCAGGAGGCGTAGGAGCACCGATGACCTCCCAATCCATTTTGGAAGACATGACCACCGAGACCCGCGCGAAGTCGCTGCTGCAGCGCATCATCCTGCCCCGGCCGGGCGAGCCGCTGGACGTGCGCACGCTCTACGTCGAGGAGTCGCAGACCAACGCCCGGCGCGCGCACGCGACCACGCGCACGTCGCTGTCGATCGGCGCGGAGTCCGAGGTCTCGTTCTGCACCTACTTCAACGCGCTGCCCGCGAGCTACTGGCGGCGCTGGAGCGTCCTGCCCTCGGTGGTGCTGCGTCTGGAACTGGCCGGCCACGGCCGGGTGGACGTGTACCGCTCGAAGGCCGACGGCTCGCGGATCCACGTGCAGGGCAAGGAATTCGCCGTCGCGACCGGCGCCGATTCGGTGATCGTGGAATTCGAGACCGACCTGGGCCCGTTCGAGGACGGCGGCTGGATCTGGTTCGACATCACCACCGACACGGCGGTCACGCTGCTGTCCGGCGGCTGGTACGCGCCGGTCGAGGCGCCCGGCGAGGGCAGCATCGCGGTCGGCATGCCCACCTTCAACCGGCCCACCGACGCGGTGAAAACCCTCGCCGCCCTCGGTTCGGATCCGCTGGTGCTGGAGAAGATCAAGGCCGTCATCATCCCGGACCAGGGCACCAGGAAGGTCGTCGACGAGCCCGGCTTCGCGGAGTCCTCGGCGGCGCTCGGTGATCGCCTGTCCATTCACGACCAGCCCAACCTCGGCGGCTCCGGCGGCTACAGCCGGGTCATGTACGAGGCGCTGAAGAACACCGACGCCGAGTACATCGTCTACATGGACGACGACATCGAGATCGAGCCGGACTCGATCCTGCGCGCGCTGGCCTTCGCCCGGTTCGCCAAGTCGCCGGTGCTGGTCGGCGGCCAGATGCTCAACCTGCAGGAGCGCTCGCACCTGCACGTCATGGGCGAGGTCGTCGACCGCGGCATCTTCATGTGGACCGCGGCGCCGAACGTCGAGTACGACCACGATTTCTCGAAGTACCCGCTCAAGGACCGGGACAACTCGAAGCTGCTGCACCGGCGCATCGACGTCGACTTCAACGGCTGGTGGACCTGCGTCATCCCGCGTCGCGTCGCCGAGGAACTCGGCCAGCCGCTCCCGCTGTTCCTCAAGTGGGACGACGCGGAGTACGGCCTGCGCGCCCGGGCCGCCGGGTACCCGACCGTCACCCTGCCCGGCGCGGCCGTGTGGCACATGGCCTGGAGCGACAAGGACGACGCCATCGACTGGCAGGCGTACTTCCACCTGCGCAATCGCCTGGTGGTCGCCTCGCTGCACCTGCCGGGCAACGGGCGCGCCATGGTCGTCAACACGATCAAGGCCACCCTGAAGCACTTGCTGTGCCTGGAGTACTCGACGGTCGCGATCCAGAACCTGGCCATCCGCGACTTCCTCGCCGGCCCGGAACGGCTGTTCCAGCTGCTGCCGAGCGCGCTCGGCGCGGTGCACCAACTGCGTAAGCAGTACCCGGACGCGGTGATCCTGCCCTCGTCCACCGAACTGCCGCTGGCCAGCCACGTCGGCGTCGGAGCGGTCGGCGAGCCCGCCAACCCGATCGCCAAGGTGGTGCGGTTGGCCAAGGGCGTCGTGCACAACTTCCGCCCCGCGCACACCGAACATCACGACACCCCGCAGCTGAACGTGCCGACGCTGGACGCGCGCTGGTTCCTGCTCTCGCAGGTCGACGGCGTCACCGTCACCACGGCCGACGGACGCGGCGTCGTCTACCGCAAGCGCGATCCGCGTCAGGCGCTCGGCCTGTTCAAGGAGGCCATGCGCCTGCGCAAGGAGCTGGCCGCCCGCTTCCCGGAGATGCAGGAGCGCTACCGCGCCGCTCACCCGCAGCTGACCAGCACCGCGGCGTGGGAGAAGGTCTTCGGCATCGACACGAAGGATGGGCAGCAGTGAGTCTCGGAGCGAGCGCCGCCGACGACGCGGCGGTGCAGCCACACCTGCACAGCGCCAACGGTCACGGCGGCCCGGTGTCGGCGCGACCGGCGGCTGCCGAGCAGGCGCCGCCGGAGGTCGCGATCATCAACGCCGTGCAGGCCGCCCTCGGCGGCAAGCCCGCCGTGGTGTCCGCGGCGCGCGGGCTGTCGCACTTCGGTGAGCACGCGCTCGGCTGGGTCGGTATCGCCGCCGCGGGCTGGCTGGTGGACAAGCCGCGGCGCAGACAGTGGGCCGGGGTCGCGGTGGGCGCCGTCGGCGCGCACGCGGCCTCGATCGTCATCAAGCGCGTGGTCCGCCGTCCGCGGCCGAACGATCCGTCGGTGCAGGTCAACGTGGGGACGCCGAGCAAACTCAGTTTCCCGTCCTCGCACGCGACCTCGACGACGGCAGCGGCCGTGTTGCTCGGCAGATTGACCGGGCTACCCTTGCCTGCGGTGCTCGTCCCCCCGATGCTGCTTTCCCGGGTGGTCCTCGGGGTGCACTACCCCTCCGACGTGCTCGCCGGTTCCGCGCTCGGCGCCGCGTCCGCCGCCGCCCTGCTCGCCGCCGAAAAGAGACTCGACAGTGACCGCACAAGAAAGAGCCTTGGTTGACATGAGTGAAGAGCCGACCGGCGCCGACCTCGCTGAGGCGGTAGTCAAGGGTCCGCCCAAGACGCTGGCCGGCGGTCTGTTCAAGGCAGTCCGTCCGCGGCAGTGGGTCAAGAACGTCCTGGTGCTCGCCGCCCCACTGGCCGCGGGCACCGCCACCGACGTGAACGTGCTCGCGCCCGTCGGCATCGCCTTCGTGGTGTTCTGCATGGCGGCCTCGGGCATCTACCTGGTGAACGACGCGCTCGACGTGGAGGCCGACCGGGCGCACCCGACCAAGCGGTTCCGGCCGATCGCCGCGGGCGTCGTCCCGGTGAACCTGGCCTACCTGCTGTCGGCGGCGCTGCTCGCCGGATCGATCGCGGGGTCGTTCCTCGCGTCGTGGCACCTGGCCGTGGTGATGGCGGTCTACATCGGCATCCAGCTGGCCTACTGCTTCGGCCTCAAGCATCAGGCCGTGCTGGACATCTGCATCGTCTCCTCGGGCTTCCTGCTGCGCGCTGTGGCCGGTGGCGCCGCCGCGAACATCGAACTGTCGCAGTGGTTCCTGCTGATCATGGCCTTCGGCTCGCTGTTCATGGCGGCGGGCAAGCGCTACGCGGAACTGCAGATCGCGCTGGGCACCGGCGCCAAGATCCGCAAGTCGCTGGAGTACTACACGCCCACCTACCTGCGTTTCATCTGGACCCTGGCCGCGACGGCGGTCGTCGTGTTCTACGGACTCTGGGCGTTTCAGCAGGACGGCATCAAAGACACCAACTGGTTCGCGATCTCGATGATCCCGTTTACCATCGCAATCCTGCGTTACGCGGTCGACGTCGATGGCGGCGAGGCCGGGGAACCAGAAGAGATCGCGCTGGGGGACCGCATCCTCCAGTTCCTCGCAATCGCCTGGATCGGAGCGGTAGGTGTCGCTGTCTATCTCACCTGACGAGATGCTGGTAGCGGAGCGAACGGAATACGCGGCGCAGCGGCAGGCCGATGAGCAGAGCCGCTCCGCGTCGCGGTTCGCGCGTCTATCCAAAACCATGTTCGTCGGTGGGATCGCGCTCACCGTTGTCCTTTTCGCGATCGGAGGCTGGCAGCGGCGGTGGATCGCCGACGACGGCCTCATCGTGTTGCGCACCGTGCGCAACCTGATGGCCGGCAACGGGCCCGTCTTCAACGAGGGCGAGCGCGTCGAAACCAACACCAGCACCGCGTGGACCTATCTGGTCTGGTTCTTCAGCTGGCTGACCCAGGCGCGGCTCGAGTACGTGGTGCTCGGCGTCGCGCTCACGGTGTCGCTGGCCGCGGTGGTGTTCGCCATGTTCGGTTCCGCGCGGCTGTGGGGCGGGGCAGGCGCCGGGCTGCTGCTGCCCGCGGGTGTGCTGGTCTACATCGCACTGCCCCCGGCCCGCGACTACGTCACCTCCGGCCTGGAAAGCGGTCTGGTGATCTGCTGGATCGGCCTGCTGTGGTGGCAGCTGATGCGCTGGAGCCAGGCGAAGTCGGTGCGCGTGCCCGGCCTGCTCGGACTCGTCTTCCTCGCCGGTCTCGCGCCGCTGATCCGTCCCGAGATGACGCTGGTCGGCGCGCTGGCGCTGCTGATGATCTTCTGTGCCCCCATGCCGGAGAGCAGACTGCGCCCGATCCTGCTGCGCGCGGTGATCGTCGTGGTGGCGGGGCTGGTTCCGCTGGGCTATCAGGTCTGGCGGATGGGCTACTACGGCCTGCCGTACCCGAACACCGCCGTCGCGAAGGACGCGGGCGGCGCGAAGTGGGGGCAGGGCTTCACCTACCTCTGGGACCTGGTCGGTCCGTACTTCCTGTGGGCGCCGCTGCTGGTGCTGCTGATCGCCGGTGTGCTCGCCGCGCGCACACGGGCGCGCCGCACCGCCCCTGCCGAGGGAGACTCGGCGCGCGGTTGGTCGGCCGGCCGAGTCCGGCAGTGGCTGCGTTCGCCGAGCGCGGTGGTCACCTTGGTTCTGGTGAGCGGATTCCTGCTGACCCTGTACGCGCTGCGGGTCGGCGGCGACTTCATGCACGGCCGGATGCTGCTGCCGCAGCTGTTCCTGCTGCTGCTCCCTGTCGCTGTCCTTCCGATCCGGGTGCCACAGGGTGGCCTGCGCGCGGCGACGGCCGCCGACTGGCCCCTCGCGGCGCTCGCGGTCGCCTTCGTCGGCGTCACGGGCTGGGCGCTGTTCGCGGCCGACACCACCGCGATCAAGACCGGCACCAAGATCACCTCGACCGGCATCGTCGACGAGCGCGTCTATTACGTCCTCAATACCGGGCACGACCACCCGATCCTGGCCGAGGACTACCTGGACTACCCGCGCATCCGCGCGATGGTCAACGACATCACCAACACCCCCGACGGCGGCCTGCTGCTGAACTCGCCCTCGTTCATGTTCTGGTACATCGCTCCGCCACCGCAGCCCATTCCGGACGGCGGCGCCGGGCACACGGTCTACTTCCTGAATCTCGGAATGACCAGCATGAACGTGCCGCTGGACGTGCCGGTGATCGATCCGATGGGCCTGGCCTATCCGCTGGCGGCGCACACCGACCGGCTCACCGACGGCCGGATCGGGCATGACAAGAGCCTCTACCCGGACTGGGTCGTCGTCGACGCCGGCATGGTGGACAAGAAGCCGTGGATGCCCTGGTACCTGGACGAGAAGTGGGTCACCCAGGCGCGCACCGCGATGTCCTGCCCCGACACCCAGGCGCTGATGATCTCGCACCGTGATCCGCTCACCTTCGAGCGTTTCCGGCACAATCTGCGCAATGCGCTGCGGTTCGCGAAGTACCGCATCGACCGGGTGCCGAAGTACGAGATCCAGCGTTGCGGGCTGGTCGATCCGTTCCCGCAGCCGCTCGCGCCGCGCTGACGCCGGAATCACACTGGGCCCATCGGTCGCGATGGGCCCGGTGATCTCGATCTGCGCGGTAGATTGAGTGGCGTACGCCGCTTTATCTCTTTTTGGTAACGCCACCGTGTCGATACCGATATACGCTACGACCGTATGCCCGGCCCGGCGTCCACCGGTCGTGGGCATGGGCGGGTTACCGTGTGGACGGCTTGCCGCTGTCGCTTGTGCAAACGAAAGGTTAAATCTGATGCGAGGCGTGATCGGGCGTCGTCTTAAAACTCGAAGAGCAGGTTCTTGGCTCAAGCGGTCCATGCTGGTGTCGCTGGCTGTTCTGCTACCGCTCGGGGTGTCGGTGGCAGGTCCTGCCGCCCCGGCGTCCGCCGCGTTCAATCCGGACGGCTTCGACTTCTGGGTCGATTCCGAGATGGGGCCGATCAAGTCGCGCGTTTTCCGCGCCGCCGACGGCAACACCGGGCGCGTGGTCTACGCGCTGGACGGCATGCGGGCGCGCACCGACCTGAGCGGCTGGGAGATCGACACAGAGGTCGTCCGCGAGCTGACCAAGTGGAACATCAACGTGGTCATGCCGGTCGGCGGCCCGTCCAGCTTCTACGCCGACTGGAACGGGCCGAGCGACTTCTTCGGCCTGGGCAGCGCGGGCTCGTCCTCCACCGGTTCGGCGAACTCGGGCTCGGGCCTGCTCACCGGTTCCGCGGGCGGGCCGGGCAAGACCAGCACCTACAAGTGGGAGACCTTCCTCACCAACAACCTGCGCTGGGCGCTGCGCGACCGGCTCGGGTTCAACCCGAGGGGCAACGGCGTCTTCGGCCTGTCCATGGGCGGCAGCGCCGCGCTCACCCTGGCGGCCTACCACCCCGACCAGTTCCGTTACGCCGGTTCGTACTCCGGGTACCTGAACATCTCCGCGCCGGGCATGCGCGAGGCGCTGCGCGTGGCGATGCTGGACGCGGGCGGCTACAACATCGACGCGATGGCGCCGCCGTGGGGCCCGCAGTGGCTGCGGATGGACCCCTTCGTGTTCGCGCCGCGGCTGAAGGCCAACAACACTCGCCTGTGGGTCTCCGCCGGTAGCGGTCTGCCGAGCGCGGTCGACGGCCTGAGTTTCAACACCATCAACGCGATGGGGCTGGAAGCGCTGGCACTGGCCAACACCCGGGCCTTCCAGGTCCGCATGCTCACCCTGGGTGCGAACAACGTCACCTACGACTTCCCGGCCGTGGGTGTGCACAACTGGAACTACTGGGCCGATGAGGTCTACCGGATGATCCCGGACCTGTCCGCGAACATCGGGTAATAGCCCGGACGATCTCGGCGAAAGACCGCTCCGCGTCATTGGCGCGAAGCGGTCTTTCGGCGTTTCCACGGTCGTCCGGGGATACACGGGCAACGAATACGAAGAGAAAACGGCTTCGGTAGTTGTGGTCTGGATCACCATCCAGCAACATGAAGGCATTCGCTTCCGATTGATACGCGAACAACATGCACCGAGGTCGTTTCGTCCGGGTACTGGTGGAAGTCGTGCCTCGGTGCCCGATGAGGGTGCCAGTAGAGATCGCTAAAAGTTTGCTGATCAGGCCGCCCGAGGGAAAGGTCGAATGTGATGCGAAGTGCGCGCAGCAAGCGCGGGCCCGAGAGGTCTCGAACACCCCGTTCCTGGTTGCGAAGGTCCGTTGTCGGCGTCGCCGTGGCGATGCTGTTGCCGCTCGGCACGGCCATCGCGGGCACGGGCGCCACGGCATCGGCCGCGTTCAACCCCGCGGCCTTCGACTTCTGGGTCGACTCCGGCATGGGGCCGATCAAGACCCGGATCCTGCGTGCCGCGGACGGCAACACCAACCGCGTCGCCTACGTGCTGGACGGCATGCGGGCGCCGGAGTCGCTGAACGGCTGGGAGATCGAGACCAACATCCCGGAGGTTCTGGCCGGTCAGAACATCAACGTAGTGATGCCGGTCGGCGGCATGTCGAGCTTCTACGCCGACTGGAACGCGGCCAGCGAGTTCTTCGGCGTGCCGGCGGGCAGCGGCTCCAGCACCGGCTCCGGCGGGCTGGACGGGTTCGCGGGCGGACCGGGCAAGAGCTACCGCTACCAGTGGGAGACCTTCCTGACCAACAACCTGCGCTGGGCGCTGCGCGACCGGCTGGGATTCAACCCGTACCGCAACGGCGCCTTCGGCTTGTCGATGGGTGGCAGCGCGGCACTGACCCTGGCGGCCTACCACCCGGACCAGTTCAGCTTCGCCGGTTCGTTCTCCGGCTACCTGAACAACTCGGCGCCGGGCATGCGTGAGGCGATCCGCGCCGCCATGCTGGACGCGGGCGGCTATAACGTCGACTCGATGGCCCCGCCGTGGAGCCCGCAGTGGTTGCACATGGACCCGTTCGTCTTCGCGCCCAACTTGGTCCGTAACGGCACCCGCCTGTGGATTGCCGCCGCCAGCGGCCTGCCCGCGGGCAGCGACCCGCCGAGCTTCGGCACCCTCAACGGCATGTGGCTGGAGACACTGGCGCTGGCGAACACCCGCGCGTTCCAGGTCCGGATGGGGAGCCTGGGCGGCGGCAACGCGGTCTACTCCTTCCCACCGTTCGGTATCCACGCCTGGAACAACTGGGCCGACGAGGCCATGCGGATGATTCGGGATATGTCGGCGCACATCGGCTGAAATATTGGCAGCGCCTGCGGCGCTGCGTGTTCGCGGCCCCTGGATGGCTCGCGTCCGAGCGGACGAGACTCGCGCCTGCGGCGCATGCGCTTCGTCCGCTCGGACGCGAGCCGGGCCGCGAACGGTGCTCGTAAGACTCGCACCCGAGGGGTGGAGAGGGTGGGTGTCCTGCGTTGGGATTTATTGTGCGGGGTTGGTTGGGACGGAGTATTTGTTCGCGTTTGTTCGGTGGTGTTCTCCGTAGGCGTGTGGAGGGGCGTGGTGGCTGGAAGGCTGCCGCGCTTGGTCGGGCTATAGGGGATCGAGCCTTAGGGGGTCCGCTAGGGGATCGGGGTCCGCTAGGGGATCGAGTATTAGGGGTCGAGCTGGGGGATAGGGAGCGAGCTGTACGGGTCGGCCGCGCGAACTAGGGGTCGCGACACGGCCCTCCGAATGTTTGCCAATTGATCGCTGCTGTATGGTTATCGGTGATAAGGGCTGTTTGCTAGAGGTCATTTCCGTGTGCTATCACGGTGCATCTCGGTCCCGATCACGGTCCGGTCACGGGCTTCGGCGCGGGTAGTCCACGCGTCCCGAAGCTCGGGTTCGGGCCGGGGCTGTGGCCGGTGCCGGGATTGCGAAGATCTCGGGTCGGTGACAGTTCCCGCCAGGAGCGCAAATATCTTGCGATCCAACACGACATCACCGCGAGAACGCGATAAGGTCACCGCATCATTACCTTGCGCAAACGGATGGATTTCGGCCAGTGGAAAGACCCGGATCTTGCTAAAGCGAAGGGCGTCGAATATCGTCCAGCGAGCGCAAGTGTGACCAGATCGTTGTAGCGCCGCCACGGGTAACGGATTGTCGGGACCATGTCCGTGACGCGCGTCTCGTTGGCAACACGGGTGCCGCTTCGCCCTTCGGGTGGCGAGGTGGCACCACAACAGCAGAAAGAGAGCAGGATTCATGCGTTTCGGCAGGGCGGCCGCGCCGAAGAGAACACAGTCGGGACGGCGAGGCACGCCTCGCGGTTGGCGTAGTCGAGTTCTGGCTGTCGGTGCCGCCGTACTGGCGCTACCGATCGCTGCAGGCATGGCGACCCCGACTCTCGCCACCGCGGCGCCGTCGGCGCACGCGCCGGTGTTACGGGCGCCCGCGGGTGGCTTCGAGGACCTGATGGTCCCCTCCAGCATGGGCCCCATCAAGGTTCAGGTGCAGTGGGCCTCGCGCGGCGGCAACGCTGCGCTCTACCTGCTCGACGGTCTGCGCGCACGCGACGACCGCAACGCCTGGTCGTTCGAGACCAACGCGTTGCAGCAGTTCGGCAACGACAACATCACCCTGGTGATGCCGGTCGGTGGCCAGTCGAGCTTCTACACCGACTGGTACGCGCCGTCGAACCTGAACGGCCAGAAGACCACCTACAAGTGGGAGACCTTCCTCACCAAGGAGCTCCCGGCCTTCCTGGAGGGCTACGGCGTCTCGCGCACGAACAACGCGGTCGTCGGCCTGTCCATGGGTGGTAGCGCGGCGCTGGCTCTCGCGGCCTACCACCGCGATCAGTTCAAGTTCGCGGCCTCCTACTCGGGCTACCTGAACATCTCCGCGCCGGGCATGCGCGAGGCGATCCGCATCGCGATGCTGGACGCCGGCCGCTACAACGTGGACTCGATGGCCGCGCCGTGGAGCTCGCAGTGGCTGCGGATGGACCCGTTCGTGTTCGCGCCGCAGCTGCGCGGCCTGCCGATGTACATCTCGGCGGCCAGCGGTCTGCCCGGTCAGTTCGACCAGCCGAACTCGGCGGTCGGCGTGTTCAACACCGGCAACGCGATGGCGCTGGAAGCCCTTTCGCTGGTCAACACCCGCGCGTTCCAGGCCCGCCTGAGCTCGCTGGGTATCCCCGCCCGGTTCGACTTCCCGGCCGCGGGCACCCACTCCTGGAAGTACTGGGAGGGCCAGCTGTTCGCCTCGCGCAACATGATCCTGGACGCCACCGGCGCCTGGTGACCTGATTCGCTCGACACATTCGGGCCGCACCGATTCGGTGCGGCCCGAATTGCGTTTGGGGGCAGTCTCGATCGCGAGGCGGCGAACATAGTTTGCTGTGCAGCGCGTGTCTCCCGTAAACCTTGCTATAACGGGAGTACAAAGCTCTAGTGGCAGGGATTACGCGCGGTAGCTGTGGCATACGCGGGCGTCTCGGCGCTCGTTCGGCACGCGAGCAGCTGATGCTGTTCGCCACCGCAATGGTGGTTCCCCTAGCCGCGAGCATGTCCGTGGAGGCACCCGCCACCGCGCAGCCGACGGCGGCCGTGACCGCGCCGGTGCTGGAGAGGGTTCAGTGGCTCAGCGAGCGTCGTGTGGCGCTGTGGGTGACCTCACCGTCCATGGGTGTGCCGATCCAAGTGCAGTTGCTGCTGGCCAGGGACTGGAACGCCCGCCCGGAGGCCCGCTTCCCCGTCCTGTTCCTGCTCGACGGCTTGCGCGCGACCGACGATGAGAACGGCTGGACGAAGGAGGCGGGGGCGGTCGATTTCTTCGCCGACAAGAACGTCACCGTGGTGCTGCCGGTCGGCGGGCAGTCCAGTTTCTACTCCGACTGGCTGGAACCGAACAACGGCCGCACCTACAAGTGGGAGACCTTCCTGACCAAGGAGCTGCCGCCCCTGCTGGAGAGCCACTGGCGGGCGACGAGCGTGCGGGGCGTGGAGGGGCTGTCGATGGGTGGTACGGCCGCGATGTTCCTCGCCGCCCGCAACCCCGGCTTCGCGCGGCACGCCGCGTCGTACTCCGGCTTCTTGACCACGACGACGCTGGGCATGCCGCAGGCCATCGAGTTCGCGATGCGCGACGCGGGCGGTTTCGACTCCACCGCCATGTGGGGCCCGCAGACGGGCCCGGCGTGGGAGGCGCACGATCCGTACGCGCTGGCCGACAAGCTGCGGGGCGTCAGCCTCTACGTTTCCAGCGGCAGCGGCGCGATCGGCCCCTACGACCAGGCCCTCGGTATTCCCGGAGTGAGCACCAACGTCGCGGGCATGGGCCTGGAGATCCTCTCCCGGCTCACCTCGCAGAACTTCGTGACCAAGCTGTCCAAGCTGGCCATTCCGGCGCAGGTGAACTATCGCCCGTCCGGCACCCACTCCTGGCCGTACTGGGACTTCGAGATGCGTCAGTCCTGGACTCAGGCCGCGGCGGCCCTCGGCACCGACCAGGAAAAGCCCGCTTGCCAGCCAGGGGGCGCGATCGGCCCGGTGGCCGCAGCGACCGGCTGGCTCGGCGAATGCCTCACCGCGGAGTACGCGGTCGCCGGGGGCACCGCTCAGGACTTCAAGGGTGGACGGGTGTTCCTCACCCCCGACAGCGGCGCGTACCCGGTCGGCGGCGTGCTCGCCACCGGTTATCAGGCGGCCGGTGGGCCCGCCGGACCGCTGGGCCTGCCGACCGGCGCCGAGCGTGCGCTGGAAGACGGCCGCGGCAGATTGCAGACCTTCCAGCACGGTTCGCTGTACTGGACGCCGCAGACCGGCGCCCAGGTCGTCCGCGGCGCGATCCTGGACGAGTGGGGCAAGCAAGGGTTCGAGCGTGGCCCAGCGGGCTATCCGGTCGCACCGGAGATCAAGACGCCGAGCCGTGACGGTGCGGTGCAGGCGTTCGAGAACGGTCCGTACTACTACAGCCAGGCCACCGGCGTGCACCGTGTCCAAGGCCTCATCCTCGGCAAATACGCCCAGTTGGGCTTCGAGAACAGCCCGCTCGGCTTCCCGGTCGCCGGGGAACAGGAGCTGAAGGATCTGGGCCGGTTCAGCCGATTCGAGGGCGGCAACATCTACTGGAGCCCGGTGTCGGGAGCCTGGGCGGTACGCAACGGCCCGATGCTGGACGCCTGGCGCGAGATGGGTTACGAGAACGGCAAACTCGGCTACCCCACCGGCGACGAGTTCCCCATCTCCGACGGCGTGCAGCAGAACTTCCAGGGCGGCTTCATCACGCTGCGCGACGGCAAGCCGGAAGTGCACGCCCTGTGAGAAGCGCCGGTTGGGTTCGAGCCACAAGAGGGCCGCGAACCCGCCGCGCGAAGGCGCGGCAAATCCAACACAGCTAGCCTGGTGGGCGACCTGACCCCCGCTCAGCGACAGATCGAGGACAAGAATTCATGCATCGGACCCGTGGAAAGGTATTCGGCGCGGTAGCGGCGATCGCCGCTACCGGCCTGCTCGCCGCGTGCGGCGACAATGATTCGACCGCGACGAGCACCCCGACGCCGACCCGCACCACGACGGTGGCGCCGACGTCGCCGGCTGCGTCGACGCCCGCCGATACCGGGCAGCCCGCTCCCGCGCCGGAGGAGCCCACTACGACGGTGGCGCCCGAACGTCCGCAGCCGGTGCCGACCGAAGCCGTCCCGCCCGCGGACACCTCCAAGCTCACCGACAAGGACAAGCGGTTCCTGGACGATCTGGCCAAGCAGGGTGTCACCCCGTCGACCCCGGACATCGCGCTGAGCATCGGCGCTTACGTCTGCCAGGGCACCGCCGCGGGCGCGTCCGACCAGGATCTGATGACCTTCGTCAACGCCATGGCAGGTTCCGATCCGTCCTTCGACCCGGCCAAGATGCCGGTGGAGAAGGCCGGGCAGATCTACATCTCGACCGCTCGCGCCACGTACTGCCAGTGAGTTCGCGTGTCCGTTCGACCTCCCGCCGGTCCAAGCCGGCGGGATGTCTGGTCGTGATCGGCGTCGTCCTGCTGATCGTCCTGGTCGTCGTGCTGCTGTGGTATCTGCTCGCGGGCCGTCTGCGCCCGCCCGGCCCCGGGCCCAAGCCGCCGGAACGGCCGACTTCGCAGCCGGCCAGCTGTCCGGACGTGCAGTTGATGTCGGTGCCGGGCACCTGGGAGTCCAACAGCTTCGACGATCCGCACAATCCGACCGCCAACCCGGTGTCGCTGATGCTCAATGTCTCCGGCCCGGTCGCCCAGCGGTTCCCGAGCGAGCGGGTGGAGGTGTACACGGTTCCGTACGTCGCGCAGTTCTCCAATCCGATCGCGATCCCGCCGGACGGCCAGCAGTCCTACAACAACAGCCGGTCCGAGGGCATGCGCCGGATGATCGACGTCATGGCGGCCCGTCATCAGGAGTGCCCGCTGACCACCTACGTGCTCGCGGGGTTCTCCCAGGGCGCGGTGATCGCGGGTGACGTGGCCGCGCAGATCGGCGCGGGCAACGGCCCTGTGCCCGCCGACCTGGTGCTCGGCGTGGCGTTGATCGCCGACGGACGCCGCACGGGCGAGACCGGCCCTGGTCAGGCGATCCCGATCGGGACGCCGCCGCCGGGGGTGGGTGCCGAAGTCGCGCTGAAGGGGTTGAACGTGCCCGGCATCACGATGACCGGTCCGCGTCAAGGGGGCTTCGGCGAATTGGCCGACCGCACCTACACCATCTGCGCGCCCGGCGATCTGATCTGCGACGCGCCCCGGGAGGCCCTGAGTCCGTGGAACATCATGGGCAGCGTGAATGCGCTGGTCCGTGCGGCCGGGAACCCGGTGCACGCCCTCTACAACGGCTACGTCGTCGACGGTGACGGAACCACCGCCACCCAGTGGACGGCGGCTTGGGCCCAAGGCCTCGTCGAGGCAGCGCCGCATCCCGCCCATTCGTGAGAATTCACAGGCCGTGAGATACCCCGCACCCGATTGGCGTGACAAGCGCAACTCGAGTTGGGTAGCACGCTGTAAAGTGCGCTGGTGATCGCGACGCCGGGCATCGCCGCAGCGCAGACCTCGGGCGGGCGTCGCGCCCGTAATTTCCTTACAGCCAGGAGCATGAGTTCATGACAGAAGCCGCCGCACCGGCCACCACGGCGAGCCGTGACGCGGATGCTGCGTTGACCGCGCTGGGCACTCCGTTGCGCCTGTTCCGCTTCGCGGCGGCCGGCGAAGGAAACAAGCAGGAGGGCGGTGCGCGCAAGTTCGTGCAGACCGCTCAGCAGGCCGAGGAGTACGGCTTCGACACCTTCGTGGTGCCCGACCACCTCGGCGAGCAGATCGGTCCGATCGCCGCGCTCGGCGCGCTGACCCAGGCCACCGAGAAGATCCGGCTCGGCACGTCGGTGCTGGCCAACGGTTTCCGCCACCCCGTGGTGCTGGCCAAGGACCTGGCGACCATCGACGTGCTGTCCAAGGGCAGGCTCGAGGTCGGTCTCGGCGCGGGCTGGATCAAGGAGGAGTTCGAGAACGCGGGCATCTCCTACGAGTCGCCCGGTGTGCGGCTGGAGAAGCTGGACGAGGCTCTGACCATTCTCGACGTGCTGCTGCGCGGCCAGGAGTGCACCTTCGAGGGCAAGCACTACCAGGTCCGCGGCGTCAAGGGGACGCCACGGCCGCGGCAGGGCCCGCGCCCGCCGATCTGCACCGGCGGCGGCGGTCCTAAGATGCTGCGATTGGCGGCCAAGCACGCCGACATCGTCTCCGTCGTTCCGGTGACCACCAAGAACGGCAAGGGCCTGCTCTCCGGCATCACCATCGAGAAGGCCGTGGAAAAGGTGAATCTGATCAAGGAGGCCGCCGGTGACCGGTTCGCCGACATCGAGCTGAACTGGGCCATCACCGCCGTCGTGATCACCGACGATCGCGAGAAGACCGCGGAGATGGCCCTGTCGGCGTTGGACCGGGGACTGCACCCGAATCTGGAGGTCGATGTCCAGCTGTCCGTCGAGGACATCCTGAACTCGCCCTACGTGGCGATCGGTACTTTCGAGGAGATCGCCGAGCAGATCCGACGTGTGCGGCAACTCACCTCGATGTCCTACGTCGGTGTATTCCCCACCCAGATGGACGCGTTCGCCCCCGTTATTCCCCTGCTGCGGGACGAGTGAGCCGGTCTTCTCTGTAACATGACTCTGGTTTGAGTACATCTAGCCGATAGCGGTCACCGCGCAGACCGCACAAAATCTGCAGGCTGGCTCTGCACTTGGAGCACCCGCGGGCGAAAGCGAGTCGGGGCCTCACAGGTAAAAGCGGCGATCTCGCCGTCTTGCTGCGTGTGCCTCGGAGGAGAAGAAGGAATGGACGAGACTTTCGACGACTACCTGGACGAAACCGGGAACATCCGCATTCCCGAGGATCACACCCTGGTTGATCACGTCGAGAAGCACACCCGGAACGACGCGAACACCCTGGCGTATCGCTACATCGACTACTCGCGCGAGCGCGACGGCGAGGCGCAGGAGCTGACGTGGCGTGAGTTCGGTATTCGGCTGCGCGCGGTGGCCGCTCGACTGCAGCAGGTGACCAACCCGGGCGACCGGGTCGCGATCCTCGCGCCGCAGGGCTTGGACTACGTGATCTCCTTCTTCGCCGCGATCTACGCGGGCACCATTTCGGTCCCGCTGTTCGACCCGGACGAGCCCGGCCACACCGATCGCCTGCACGCGGTGCTCGGCGACTGTGAGCCCTCGGCCATCCTGACCGCGAGCTCCTCCGCGGCCGGGGTCCGGCAGTTCTTCCGCTCGCTGCCCGCCGCCCAGCGCCCGCGCATCATCGCGGTGGACGCGATCCCGGACGGCGTCGGCGAGAGCTGGGTGCGTCCGGACATCGCGATCGACGACATCGCCTACCTGCAGTACACCTCGGGCTCCACCCGGGTGCCCGCCGGTGTCGAGATCACCCACCGCGCGGTGGGCACCAACCTGTTGCAGATGGTCGACGCGATCAATCTGGACTGGAACTCGCGCGGCGTCACCTGGCTGCCGCTGTTCCACGACATGGGTCTGCTGACGGTGATCCTGCCCGCGGTGGGCGGCAAGTACATCACGATCATGTCGCCGAGCGCGTTCGTGCGCCGTCCCTATCGCTGGATCAAGGAACTGGCCGCGGTCTCCGACGGCGCGGGAACCTTCGCCGCCGCACCCAACTTCGCGTTCGAGCACGCCGCGGCGCGTGGTCTGCCGAAGAACGGCGAGTCGCTGGACCTGTCGAACGTCATCGGCCTGATCAACGGCAGCGAGCCGGTGACCACCTCGTCGATGAAGAAGTTCAACGAGGCGTTCGCCCCCTACGGCCTGCCCAAGACCGCCATCAAGCCGTGCTACGGCATGGCCGAGGCGACGCTGTTCGTCTCCGCCACCAAAGCCGAGGACGAGGCCAAGGTCACCTACGTCGACCGCAAGGAACTCAACGCGGGTCGCATGGTGAAGGTCGATCCCGGCCACGAGGACGCGATCGCGCAGGTGTCCTGCGGTTACGTCGCGCTCTCGCAGTGGGCGGCGATCGTCGATCCGGAGTCCGGCGGTGGCCGCGAGGTGCCCGACGGGCACGTCGGCGAGATCTGGCTGCACGGCAACAACATGGGCATCGGCTACTGGGGTCGTCCCGACGAGACGGCGGCGACGTTCCAGAACAAGGTTACCGAGCGCCTGCCCGAGGGCAGCCACGCCGAGGGCACCGAGCCGGATTCGAACTGGATGCGCACCGGCGACTACGGCGTGTACTTCGAGGGCGAGCTCTACATCACCGGCCGGGTCAAGGACCTGGTGATCGTGGACGGCCGCAACCACTACCCGCAGGACCTGGAGTTCTCCGCGCAGGAGGCCAGCACCGCGCTGCGGCCCGGCTTCGTGGCGGCGTTCTCGGTGCCCGCCAACCAGCTGCCGGCCGAGGTGTTCGAGCAGGGCAGCCATTCCGGCTTGCAGTTCGACGCCGACGACGCCTCCGAGCAGCTGGTCATCGTGGGCGAGCGGGGTCCGGGCGCGGGTAAAGCCGATCCGCTGCCCATCGCCGACGCGGTGCGCGCGGCGGTCTCGCAGCGCCACGGCGTGACCGTTCGAGACGTGCTGCTGGTGCCCGCGGGTTCGATCCCGCGCACCTCCAGCGGCAAGATCGCCCGACGTGCCTGCCGGGCGGCCTATCTGGAGGGAACGCTGCGGGGTGGTTACACCCAGCAGGCATTCCCCGATGCACCGGAAGAGTAATTGCCAGGGGCGGCCTCGGACCGACCATCGACGCTCGGCGCCGACCTTCCCACGCGCCGGGCGTCGATACACGGTACGCCCGGTACGCAGACAGGTAGCTTGAGGAATTGATGGCTGACAACGAGGGCACGCCCACCCAGACGACCGACACCCCGCCTGTGGAGACCGTCGCCGACGCGGCGGCCCCGGCCGAGTCCGCGAAGGGCGGTGGCGCGCAGACCGACCTATCGGTGGCGGAGCTGCGTGAGTGGCTGCGGCGCTGGGTCTGCGAGGCGACCGGGCAACCGATCGAGCAGATCACCGTGGACCGGCCGATGGAGGAGTTCGGGCTCGCCTCGCGTGACGCCATCGCCCTCGGCGGGGACATCGAGGAACTGACCGGCGTGATGCTGAACGCGACGATCGTGTACCAGCATCCGACCATCGCCGCGCTGGCCGAGCGGATCGTCAACGGCGAGCCGGACGTGCCGGAGGAATCCAAGGACGACGCCTTCTACACCGCGGGCTACCGCCCCGGCGAGGCGCACGACATCGCGATCGTGGGTCTGTCGACCCGCCTGCCCGGCGCGGGGGACACCCCCGAGTCGACGTGGGATTTCCTCATCGGCCGCGGTGACGGCATCCGGGAGCGGCCCGAGGGACGCTGGTCGGAGTTCACGGCCGAGCCGCAGCTGGCCGAGGCGATCGAGAAGGCCAACACCAAGGGCGGCTACCTCGATCAGGAGGTCGTCAAAGGTTTCGACGCCGAGTTCTTCGCCATGTCGCCGGTGGAGGTCGAGCGGGTCGATCCGCAGCAGCGCCTGATGATGGAGCTGACCTGGGAGGCGTTGGAGCACGCCCGGATTCCGGCCAGCGATCTCAAGGGCGAGCCGGTCGGCGTGTTCATCGGCTCGTCGGGCAACGACTTCATGCTGCTCGCGGCGCTCGGGCTGGGCGGCGACCGGGATCCGAACGTGCCGGTCTCGGCCGAGGCCTACGCGATCATGGGCAGCGTCACGTCCATCATCCCGAACCGGGTCTCCTACTTCTTCGACTTCCGCGGCCCGTCGGTGGCGGTCGACACCGCGTGCTCGTCGACGCTGGTGGCGGTACACGAGGCGGTGCAGGCGCTGCGCGGCGGTGAGGCCGACCTGGCGCTGGCCGGCGGTGTGAACATGCTGCTCGCGCCGATGGCCACGCTCGGTTTCGACGCCAACGGCGGGGTTGCCAAGGATGGCCACATCAAGGCGTTCTCCAGTGACGCCGACGGAATGGTCCGTTCCGAGGGCGGCGGTCTGGTCGTGCTGAAGCGCCTGGCCGACGCCGAGCGCGACGGCGACACGATCTACGCGGTGATCAAGGGTTCGGCGGTCAACAACGACGGGCGGTCCAACGGCCTGCTCGCCCCGAATCCCGACGCCCAGGCCGAGGTGCTGCGGCGCGCATACCGCGACGCGGGCATCGCTCCGTCCACGGTCGACTACATCGAGGCGCACGGCACCGGCACCCTGATCGGCGACCCGATCGAGGCGGACGCGCTGGGCCGCGTCGTCGGCCGTGGCCGCGAGGCGGACAAGCCCGCGCTGCTCGGTTCGGCCAAGACCAACTTCGGTCACCTGGAGTCGGGCGCCGGTGCGGCGAGCCTGGCGAAGGTGGTCATGTCGTTGCAGCACAACGTCATCCCGCCGAACATCGGCTACGCCGGTCCGAACCCCTACATTCCGTGGGACCAGGCGCACCTGAAGATCGTCGACGAACCCACCGAGTTCCCGCGCTACAGCGGCAAGGCCACCATCGGTGTCTCCGGCTTCGGGTTCGGCGGCACCAACGCGCACCTCGTCGTGCAGGAGTACGTGCCTGCCGCCGCGGCCGAGAACCAGGCACCGTTCTCCGAACTCGAGGCCCAGCTGGACGAGGATGCGCTGGAAGACCGGGACGCGGAATCCGACGCGCTCGACGCCGGGGCCGAGGCGGCCGCCGAAGCCGCCGCGCCCGTCGCCGAATGGACCTCCGAGCGCGCCGAGCCGCTGCCGCAGATCCTGCCCGTGTCGGGCTACCTGCCCTCGCGGCGCCGTCGCGCCGCCGCCGAGCTGGCCGACTGGCTGGAGTCCGAGGCGGGCGCGCGAACCCCGCTCGCCGACGTGGCGCGGTCGCTGGCCAAGCGCAGTCACTGGCGTTCGCGCGGTGTGGTGCTCGCCAAGACGCACGAGGAGGCGGTCGCCGGACTGCGCGCCATCGCGGCGGGCAAGCCGGGCACCGGTGTCTTCACCGCTGACGCGCCCGCCGCCATGGGCCCGATGTGGGTGTTCGCCGGGTTCGGCGCGCAGCACCGCAAGATGGGCAAGCAGCTCTATCTGGAGAACTCGATCTTCGCCAAGGCCGTCGACGAGGTCGACGAGCTGGTGCAGGACGAGGCCGGATACTCCGTGCGTGAGCTGTTCCTGGACGACAGCCAGGACTACAACGTAGGCACCTCGCAGGTCGGCATCTTCACCATCCAGATCGGCCTGGCCGCGCTGCTGCGCGCGCACGGTGCCGAACCCGAAGCGGTGGTGGGCCATTCCATGGGTGAGGTCGCGGGCGCGTACATCGCCGGCGGTCTCCCGCTCGAGGACGCGGTCCGCGTGATCTGCGCCCGTTCCCGCCTGATGGGCGAGGGCGAGCAGATGATCAGCGACGACGACGTGCGCAACATGGCGCTCATCGAGTACAGCGCCGAGGATGTCGCGAACCTGCTACCGGACTACCCGGACGTCGAGGTCGCGGTGTACGCGGCGCCGACCAACACGGTGATCGGCGGCCCGCAGGAGCAGGTCGCGGCGATCGTCGCGCGGGTGGAGGCGGAGGGCAAGTTCGCCCGCGTGCTGCAGACCCGCGGCGCGGGCCACACCTCGCAGATGGATCCGCTGCTCGGCGAGCTGGCCGCGGAACTGGCGGGCATCGAGCCGACGAAGCTGAAGGCCGGCCTGTACTCGACGGTGCACAAGGAGGAGTACTTCCGCCCCGGCAGCGACCCACTCCACGACGAGGACTACTGGGTCAAGAACATGCGCCACAGCGTGTACTTCACCAACGCGGTGAAGCTCGCGGTGGACGCGGGCCACACCACGTTCCTGGAGTTGGCGCCGAATTCCGTTGCGCTGATGCAGGTCCTGGGCACCACCTTCGCCGCGGGCGTGCACGACGCGCAGCTCATCCCCACGCTCAAGCGCAAGGAGGACGAGTCCGCGGGTGTGATCGCCGCGCTCGCCCAGCTCTACGTGCACGGGCACAAGGTGGATCTGTTCTCGCTGCTCGGGCCGGGTGACTACGCCGACGTCCCGCGCACCACGTTCCTGCGCAAGGAGTACTGGCCGAAGGTCCAGCTGTCCACCGGCGGCAACGGACGGGTTCCCGGTGCGCACGTCGCGCTGCCGGACGGCAGGCACGTCTGGGAAGTGCAGGCGTCCTCGGTGACCGATCTCGCCGGATTGGTGCGCGCCGCGGCGGCGCAGGTGCTCAGCGACGTCTCGCTGGGCGCGTCCGTTCCGCACGCGCCGATCCCGGGTGCGGGCACGCTCACCACCACGCTCACCCCGCATCCGGGCGGCGCTTCGGTGCAGGTTCACGCCAAGGAGGGCAACGCCTTCCGGCTGGTGTTCGACGCCGTGCTGACCTCGAGTCAGCCCGCGCACCCCACGCCGGAGCCCGTCGCGGCCGAGCCGGTCCCGGCGATCGCCGCGCAGACGCAGAGCGACGCCGATATCGAGGTCGTGGAGACCTTCGGTGACCGCTGGGACCCGAACGGCACGCAGACCGTCGAGGAGCGGCTCGCGCTGATCGTCGCGGAATCCATGGGTTACGCGGTCGAGGATCTCCCGATGGAGATCCCGCTGATGGAACTCGGCTTGGACTCGCTGATGGCGATGCGCATCAAGAACCGGGTCGAGTACGAGTTCGACATCCCGCAGTTGCAGGTGCAGGCCGTGCGCGACGCGAGCCTGCACGAGGTCGGCAAGGTACTGCGCTACGCCATCGAGCACCGCGACGAGGTGCAGGCGATGGCCGATCAGCAGGCTGCCGACAAAGCGGCGGGCGGCGCGGGCGAGCTGGCCGTCGATTCCGACTTCATCGCCACGGCTCGTGCTGCCCTGGCCACCGGCGCCGACCCGGTTGCCGCGGTGGCGGGCGCCGGTACGGACGGGGAGGTCGACGCCGCACCGGAAAGTGCTGTAGCAGAGGCTGACTCGGCTCCCGCGGCAGCGGCTACCCCCGGTGCGAACAAGGCTGCCGAAGCTGACACTGCTCCCTCCGCGCCACCGGTCGCCCAGGCGGCACCGGTCGCGGCGGCTCCGGCCGCCGTCTTCGGCGGCGCGCAGCAGCCCGCCGACGAGGACGACGTCCCGCCGCGTGACGCCGCCGAGCGCCTGACCTTCGCCACCTGGGCGGTGGTCACCGGTAAGTCGGCCGGAGGCATCTTCAACACGCTGCCGATTCTCGACGAGGACACCGCGGAGAAGCTGGCCGTGCGCCTGACCGAACGGGTCAAGGCCGAGGTCACCATCGACGACGTGCTCGATTGCGAGACCATCGAGCAGCTCGCCGACATCGTCCGCGAACTCCAGGACAGCGGTGCGGATGTGGACGGTTTCGTCCGTCCGTTGCGACCGCGCGCCGACGGTTCGAACGCCGTGCCGGTGTTCGTGTTCCATCCGTCGGGTGGGAACACGCTGGTATACGAACCGCTGATGAAGCGGCTGCCCGCCGAGACGCCGATGTACGGCTTCGAGCGGGTCGACGGGTCGATCGAGGAACGAGCGCGCCAGTACCTGCCCGAGCTGCGCAAGATCCAGGGTGACGGTCCGTTCGTGCTGTACGGCTGGTCGCTGGGTGCGGTGCTGGCCATGCAGACCGCGCAGTTGCTTCGGGCCGAGGGCGCGGACGTGCGCGTGGTCGGCCTGATCGACCTGGCCATCCCGACCCAGGACGAGGACAACAGTCCCGAGGAGCGGGTGCGCCGGATCGAGCGCTATCAGGTGTTCGCCAAGAAGACCTATGGCGTCGACGGCGAACTGGACCGCGAACAGCTGGAGACGCTGGCCGCGGCATCCGACGATGAGCAGTTCAAGATGATCAGTGATCTGATCAAGATCAGCGGCACGAAGATCCCCGGTGGCGTGCTCGAACACCAGCGCACCTCGTGGATCGAGAGCCGTCAGCTCGCCAAGACCCAACCGTCGCACTATGACGGCAATGTGGTGCTGTACCTCGCCGATCGCTATCACGACGGGATGATCGAGCTGGAGCCGCGCTTCGCCGACCGGTTGCCGAACGGCGGCTGGAGCGAGTACATCCCGAATTTGGAGGTCGTCCACATCGCCGGCGACCACCTGCAGATCATCGACGAACCGCGGATCGGGAAGATCGGAGCCGACCTGACCGCGAAGCTCGCCGCGATCGAGGCGAAAGGGGCCAAGTGAGCACTACTGCCGAAAAACTCGCCGACCTGCGCAAGCGACTGGAACTAGCGCAGGAACCGGCGGGTGAAGCGGGGGTGACCAAGCGGGCGAAGAAAGGTATCCCCAGCGCCCGCGACCGGATCAACATGCTGCTCGATCCGGGCACCTTCGTGGAAATCGGTGCGCTGGTGCGCAAACCGGGTGATCCCGCCGCGCTCTACGGCGACGGCGTCGTCACCGGGCACGGCTTGGTCGAAGGCAGGCCCGTGGCGGTGTTCTCGCACGACCAGACCGTCTACGGCGGTTCGGTCGGCGAGATGTTCGGCCGCAAGGTGGCCGGGATCCTGGAATACGCGGCCAAGGTCGGGTGCCCGGTGGTCGGCATCAACGACTCCGGCGGCGCGCGCGTGCAGGAGGCGGTGACCTCGCTGGCCTGGTACGCCGAGCTCGGGCGGCGGCAGGAGCCGCTGTCGGGCCTCGTTCCGCAGATCTCGATGATCCTCGGCAAGTGCGCGGGCGGCGCCGTCTACGCCCCGATCAACACCGACGTGGTGGTGGCGACCGAAGAGGCGTACATGTTCGTCACCGGCCCCAAGGTGATCCGTGAGGTCACCGGCGAGGACGTGAGCCTCGAGGAACTCGGCGGCGCGCGCAGCCAGGCCGAATACGGCAACATCCACCACGTTTCCAAGGACGAGACGTCCGCGTTCGAGTGGGTGCGCGAGTACCTGGGCTACCTGCCGACCAGCTGCCAGGAACTGGCGCCGATCGTGAACCCCGGCCTGGAGCCGGAGACCACCGACAGCGACCTGGAGCTGAATTCGATCGTCCCGGACTCCGACAACTCCGGGTACGACATGCACGAGATCCTGCTGCGCATCTTCGACGACGGCGCCTTCCACGAGGTGGGCGCGGCGGCGGGCCGCAACGTCATCACCGGATTCGCCCGCGTCGACGGGCGCAGCGTCGGTGTGGTCGCCAACCAGCCGATGGTGTACGCGGGTGCGCTGGACGCCCGGGCTTCGGACAAGGCCGCGCATTTCGTGCGCCTGTGCGACGCGTTCGAGATCCCGCTGGTGTTCGTCGTCGACACGCCCGGGTTCCTGCCCGGTGTGGAACAGGAGAAGATCGGCGTCATCAAGCGTGGTGGCCGCTTCCTGTTCTCCTACGTCGAGGCGACGGTGCCGAAGGTCACCGTGGTGATCCGGAAGTCCTACGGCGGCGGTTACGCCGTGATGGGCTCCAAACAGCTGGGCGCGGACGTGAACCTGGCCTGGCCCACGGCGCGGATCGCGGTCATGGGCGCGGAGAGCGCGGTCAGCCTGATCGGGGCCAAACAGATCGATGCCGCGCCGGAGGACCAGCGCGCCGGGATCCGCCAGCAGATGATCGACTTCTACAACGCCACCGTGGCGACGCCGTGGGTGGCCGCCGAGCGCGGATACATCGACGCGGTGATCGAGCCGTCGAAGACCCGGCTCGAACTTCGCCGCGCGCTACAGCTGTTGCGGGACAAGTCACTTGCCCGCAACCCGCGCAAGCACCACCTGCTGCCGCTGTAGCCGCCACCGGAACACGATCGGGCCGCACCCGTTGGGGCGCGGCGCGATTCGCGTCGTCGGTACGAAAGATCAGCTGACGGTGGCGGATTCGATGACGACATCGTCGACCGGCACGTCCTGGTGCATACCCGCCGAGGAGGTTTTGACGCCCTCGATCTTGTCGACCACGTCGGTGCCTTCGGTCACCGCGCCGAACACGGTGTAGCCCCAGCCCGCCGCGGTGGGTGCGGAGTGGTTGAGGAAATCGTTGTCGGAGACGTTGATGAAGAACTGCGCGGTGGCCGAGTGCGGGTCGTTGGTGCGGGCCATCGCGACGGTGTATTTGGCGTTCTTCAGACCGTTGTCGGCTTCGTTCTGGATCGGGGCGTTGGTGCCCTTCTGGCGCATGCCGGGCTCGAACCCGCCGCCCTGGATCATGAAGCCGGGAATGACGCGGTGGAAGATCGTGCCGTTGTAGTGGCCCGCGTTCACGTAGTCCACGAAATTGCGCACCGTGTTCGGAGCTTTCTGATCATCCAGTTCGAGGACGATCGGTCCCTTGTTCGTCTTGAGATTCACCTTGGTCATACGCCCCACCTTTCCATTGTGGTCGTCATCGGTCAGCACTACGGGGTCTGTTGGCCGCCCACAGCGGCTTCCGGGCGACAATTTCCGGCCCGTTGGCACAACATTCTGGCAGTCCGCTCCGAACATACTGAGGACCCGGGATTTCTCCCGGCCACGCGCCGCCCGCGCGGACAGACGGGCAGATAGCATTGCCAACCGTGCCCGACGCCGCTACCGCTGTTCTGACGAAACCCCCCGCCGCCCCGGTGGTGACCCGGAACGATTTCCGCACCGCCCGGCTCATCGCACTGGTCGCCGGGTTGCTCGGCGCGCTGTTCGCACTGGCGACGCCGTTCTTGCCCGTCACGCAGACCACGGCGGTGCTGAACTGGCCGCAGGGTGGGACGCTCGGCAACGTTCAGGCGCCGCTGATGTCGCAGGTCCCGATCGACCTGAAGGCGACGATCCCGTGCGAGACGATCGCCCAGCTGCCCGAGCGGGGCGGCATGCTGCTGGCTACCGCGCCGCCGCAGGGCGACCGGGCCGCGCTGGAGGCCCTGTTCGTGCGGGTCTCGGAGACCTCGGTGGACGTGATCGACCGCAACGCGGTCGTGGTGTCCGCCGACCGCAGCCGCATGGGCGAGTGCACGTCGCTGAGCATCAGCTCGGACAGCGAACGCACCTACGGCGTGTTCAACGGGCTCACCAAGCAGGTGGAGCGGCCGGTCGAGGGTGCGGCGCCCGGGGCGAGCGAGATGGTCACCGTACCGGTGGAGGGGCAGCTGAGCGGCGATCTGCGGCCCCAGGTGGTCGGAGTGTTCTCCGATCTGAAGGGCGCGGCGCCCGCCGGACTGGCGTTCGACATGACGGTCGACACCCGGTTCTCCTCGAGCCCGACCGCGATCAAGCTGATCGCGATGATCGCGGCCGTGCTGTGCACCTTGATCGCGCTGGCGGCGCTGGCCCGTCTGGACAGCAGTGACGCGCGCGGACACCGCCGGTTCCTTCCGGCGAACTGGCTGAAGCCGACCTGGGCGGACGGCGCGGTGGTCGGCACGCTGCTGCTGTGGCACTTCGCGGGCGCGAACACCTCCGATGACGGCTACATCCTCAGCATGGTGCGGGTGGCACCGCACGCGGGCTACATGGCCAACTACTTCCGCTGGTACGGCGTGCCGGAGGCGCCGTTCGGCTGGTACTACTACGTGATCGAGGTCTTCGCGGAAATCTCGACGGCCAGCCCCTGGGTGCGGTTGCCCGCGCTGGCCTGCGCGATCCTCTGCTGGCTGGTGATCAGCCGGGAGGTCGTGCCCCGCCTCGGCCGCGGCGTGCGCACCAGCAAGGTGGCGCTGTGGACCGGCGGACTGGTGTTCCTGGCGTTCTGGCTGCCGTTCGACAACGGTCTGCGCTCGGAGCCGATCGTCGCGCTCGGCGCCCTGCTGACCTGGGTATCGATCGAACGGGCCATCGCGACCGGTCGCCTGCTGCCCGCCGCGGTGGCCATCCTGGTGGCGGCGTTCACCCTGGCGGCCGCGCCGACGGGCCTGATGTGCGTGGCGGCGCTGCTGGCCGGCATCCGTCCACTGGTGCGCATCGTGGTGCGCAAGCATCGGCGGTTCGCGGCGCTGGGCGCCGGGCGGTGGGGCTCGACGCTGCCGCTGCTCGCCCCGATCGCCGCGGCCGGTGTGCTCGTGCTGACGGTGGTCTACAGCGACCAGACCTTCGCGGGCATCCAGGAGGCCAACCGGGTGCGTCAGGTGACCGGGCCGAACCTGGCCTGGTACGAGGACTACCTGCGCTATTACTACCTGTTCGTGGAGACGGTCGACGGCTCGCTGTCGCGCCGTTTCGCCTTCCTGGTGATGCTGCTGTGCCTGTTCACCACCATGCTGGTGCTGCTGCGGCGCAGGCAGGTCCCCGGCATCGCGAGCGGGCCGACCTGGCGGCTGATGGGCGTGGTCTTCGGGACGATCTTCTTCATGATGTTCAACCCGACCAAGTGGACCCACCACTTCGGCGCCTACGCGGGCATCGCGGGCTCGCTGGCGGCGGTCACCGCGGTCGCGGTCTCGGCGAGCGCACTGCGGGCCCGCAAGAACCGGGCGATCTTCCTGGCCGGGTTGCTGTTCGTGCTGGCGGTGGCGTTCTCCGGGATCAACGGCTACTGGTACGTGTCCAGTTTCGGCGTGCCGTGGTTCGACAAGCGGATCTCGCTGCACGGCTACCAGTCGAACACCGTCATGCTCGCGCTGTTCGGCCTGGCGCTTGCACTGGTCGGCTGGTACGCGCTGCGCGAGGACTACACCAGGCCGCAGCCGTCCGCGAAGACGGCGCGCGGCAGACGGATCCGCCGGTTCGCCGCGATCCCGCTGACCGTGGTCGCCGCGCTGATGGTCGCGCTCGAGGTGCTCTCACTGGTCAAAGGCGCGGCCTCGCAGTACCCGGCCTATTCGCTGGCCCGGTCGAACATCGATGCGCTCGGCGGCAGCACCTGCGGCCTGGCCAACGACGTGCTGGTGGAGCCGGACCCGAACGGCGGCAGGCTGGAGCCGATCATCGATCCGGTCCGTCCGGTGACCGATCCGCTGGCGGGCGTCGATTCGGTCGGATTCGACCCGAACGGCGTGCCCGACGATCTGTCCGCCGACAGCGTCGAGGTGAAGCCGGGCACCGGCAACACCTCCACCCAGTCGGTGGGCGCTGCGTTCGCGGAGGGGGAGAGCGCGGGCACCGGCGGTGGTCAGGGCGCACTCGGCGTCAACGGCTCCACGGTCGCCCTGCCGTTCGGCCTCGACCCGGCGACCACGCCGATTCTCGGCAGCTACCAGAACGGTATGCAGCAGCCCGCGAACGTCACCTCGAGCTGGTACCAGCTGCCCGCCCGTTCGGACGACAAGCCGCTGGTGGTGATCTCGGCCGCCGGTCGCATCCTCTCCTTCGACGACACCGGCGCGATGAAGTACGGCCAGTCGCTCACCGTGGACTACGGCAAGCACCTGCCCGACGGCACCGTGCAGAAGCTCGGCACCTACCTGCCGCGCGACATCGGCCCCTTCCCGTCCTGGCGCAACCTGCGGGTGCCGCTGGACGAGATCGCCCCGGACGCCGACGCGGTGCGCATCGTCGCCAACGACCCGATCCTGATCGGGGACCAGTGGCTGGCGTTCACCCCGCCGCGGATGCCGAAGTTGCAGACGCTCAACAGTCTGCTCGGCTCCCAGCAGCCGATCCTGCTGGACTGGGCGGTGGGCCTGCAGTTCCCGTGCCAGCGGCCGTTCGACCACGAGAACGGCGTGGCCGAGGTGCCCGGCTACCGCATCCTGCCGGACCGTCCGCTGGCGATCAGCTCGACGAACACCTGGCAGGCCGAGGAATTCGGTGGCCCGCTCGGCTTCGCGCAGATGCTGGCCAAGTCGACCACGGTGCCCACCTACCTGAAGCACGACTGGGCGCGCGACTGGGGCTCGCTGGAGCGCTACGACCAGTACGACCGCAACGCGGTCCCGGCGAAGCTGGACACCGGCACCGCAACGCGCTCCGGCTTCTGGTCCCCGGGCAACCTGCGGGTGTTCTGATCGGTTCCGCCCGAACACGGTGCCGTCGCGTAGGAGAAGACCTGCGCGACGGCCCTGCGGATCTCTCGTCGCGCAGCCCCTATCCGTCGCATCACACGATGCGTTCTATACACACATGAGTGTGTATATTTGTCGTATGACCAGGCTCAACGTTTACGTCCCCGATGAGTTGGCTGAGCGCGCCCGTGAGCGGGGGCTCAACGTGTCTGCGCTGACCCAGGCCGCGATTCTCGCGGCACTCGAAAAGAGCGCGACGTCGGCTTGGCTGGCTGAGTTCGACGACGACCGCCCCGAGGTCTCGCACGAGGCCGTTCTTGCCGCCATCGATTCGGCGCGGGATGAGTTCGGCCGGTGACCGATTCCGAACAGATCGTTCTGGATGCCAGCGCGATGGTCGACATCCTTGTGCGCAATGACCGCACGGCCGCTGTGATCACGAGAATCACGACGACAGTCATGCATGTCCCGGCACACTTCGACGCCGAAGTCCTGTCCGCACTCGGGCGACTGAACCGAGCGGGCGACTTGACCGATGACGACGTCGAGACCGCACTGAGCCGCCTCGCCCGCGCACCACTGACCCGGCATCCGCTTCTGAACCTGACCAAAGGTGCTTGGGCTCGGCGCGCTGCGATCAGGCTGACCGATGCGCTCTATGTCGAGCTCGCCGAACAACTGGACATGCCGCTGATCACCACGGACGGACGCCTCGCTCGAGCATCCTCGCGTGCCGAAGGAATCCGCGCCGCGGCGGAACTCCGCGAATAGCCGCAGCGCGGGACCCCCGGCGGTGAGTTTGTCACGCAGCCGGGCGACGGAATCGTGCAGATCGAGCGGTACCGGCTTTCCGAAGGGCCTGCACATACAGGGCCGCCGCGCAGGTAGGAATCCTGCGCGGCGGCCCTGCCGTTCGTTTACCGGTGCGGAACCGGGGCTCAGACCTTCAACCGAAGACCGAGCTCGCGCCGGAGCACCTCTTGCGAAGGGAGGCGGCCGAGCACGCGCAGCACCGCAGGCCGCAGCTCCCGTTGTTCCTCTTCGCTGAGCAGTCCGACAAGATCGCGCAGATCCATTTCATCGAATGCCGTTGTCATGGAAATCAGATTAAGGCCAGGAGCCCGATTCGTCCTGCGATGCTTCGCCACAGGTGGGAGCATATTTTTCAGACCGGACAACCGGTTTACTGCCCGGTGCTGTCGTAGCGCTCCCGCGCGGCGATCACATCGTCCATGCGCGTCTCCGCCCAGGCTTTGACGGCGCTCATGACCGGTTGCAGGCTGTGCCCGAGCGGAGTGAGTTCGTAGTCGACTCGGACCGGCACTTCCGCGGTGATCCGCCGCTCCACCAAGCCGTCGCGTTCCAGGCCGCGCAGCGTCTGGGTGAGCATCTTGGGGCTCACGCCCGCGATGACCCGATTCAGCTCGGCGTAGCGCAGTGGGCCGTCGGCGAGCGCGGCCAGCACGAGGCTCACCCACTTGTCGCTGATCCGGTCCAGCAGCTGTCGCGTCGGGCACTCGGCGATATATGCGTCGTACCGCTGTTTGGCCAGGTCGCGGCGCTGCGCCGCGGTTGTTGTCGCCATCGGAGTACCTCGCTACCTCTAACGCACTTTCGGGTAACTACTACCCAACGGATAGTACTACTTCTAGGTTGGGTGATGTCCTAGAGGAAGGAATGTCATGCGTGCAGTAGTGGTCCGTCACCCCGGTGTGGTGGAGATCCTGGAAGTGCCGACCCCGCAGCCCGGCCCGGGCACGATCCGCATCGCGGTCGCGGCGGCGACGGTGAACCCGGTGGATCTGATGGTGCGCGCGGGCGTCGGCGGCACGCCGTTCGCCGCGCCGCGTGACCGGTGGGGCGTCGGCTGGGACGTCGCGGGGACGGTGGACGCGATCGGCGCGGGCGTCACCGAATTCACCATCGGGCAGGCCGTGATCGGCATCAGCGACCGGCTCGACGTCTCGCTCGGCGCCCAGGCGGACTACGTGGTCCTGGAGGCCGGAAATGTCGCGCCTGCGCCGGTTTCGGTCTCGCCGGTGCAGGCGGCCACCATTCCGCTCAACGGTCTCACCGCCGTCCAGGCGCTCGACGCGCTGGATCTCGCGTCCACCGACACGCTGCTGGTCACCGGCGCGGCAGGTGCCGTCGGTGGCTTCGCCGTCGAACTCGCCGCGCTGCGCGGGCTGCGGGTGATCGCCTCCGCCTCTCCCGCTGACGAGAACGCGGTCCGTGCGCTCGGCGCCACCGATTTCGTCCCGCGCCACGCGTCGCTCCCGGAGGCCGTACGCGCCTTGATTCCGGGCGGAGTGGACGCCGCCCTGGACGCCGCCGCACTCGGCCCCGAGACGCTCGCCGCAGTGCGCGGCGGCGGGCGTTTCGTTTCCATCAGCGTCCCGAACACCCCGATCCCGCTGCGCGGCACCGACGTACGCACGGTCCTGGTCCGCGCCGACCGAGCGCAACTCGACCAACTCGTCGCTCACGTCGACGCGGGCGAACTCACTCTCCGTGTAGCCGAAACACTCCCCCTCACCTCCGTAGAAGCCGCCCAGAAACGCCTAGCGGCAGGCGGCCTCCGCGGCCGCCTCGTCCTCATCCCCTGACATCGGCCGTGAGTGGCACATAGCCACCATGTGCCACTCACGGATGATCTGCGCGGTCAGCGGATGCGGATAGGGGTGTCGGTGGCGAGGCCGTTGGTGGTTTGGACGGTGATGTCGATGGTGGCGGGGGCGGTGCTGGGCGGGTAGGGGGTGAATTTTTCGAGGGAGCCCCAGTCGCGGGTCCAGTCGTGGTCGAGGTAGCTGGGGACGGTTTGGGATTTCAGCAGGAGGCCGGTCCAGCCGAGGGGGCCGCCGCCGATGTCGTCTTGCCAGGCGTTGGAGGCGTCGGAGCCGACCCGGTCGGGCAGGATGCGCCACCGCGGGATCTCCGCGACGCCGTCCTTGTGGTCGAACGGACGCTGGCACGGGAACGCCAGGCCGACGTGCCAGTCGAGCAGCACCGGATCCTGCGACCCCACCACGGAATTCAGCGTCGTCAGCTTGGGCAGCCGGGGCGGGGTCACGGCCAGCCACTGCTTGGGCGTGATGTCGTTGTCGATCGCGACCAGCCGCACCGCGTTCACTTCCACGGGCAGTTGATCCAGCGGCACCCGCAGGTTGCGCCAGGACGGCGCGGGGCCGATGTCCAGCGGATCGATCGAGCCGAGCGTGCTGACCTCGCCGTCCGCGCCCCGGACGCCGTACTCCAGGTGCAGTTCCTGTCCGTAGGTGAGCACACCGTCGGCGTCGATCGAGCGGATCCGGCCCGCCGCGGTGATCGCGAGCACCTGGTAGGCGGGGTCGTGGCGCATGCTGTCGGTCAGATCGAGGCCGTACCACTGGGTGGTCAGCTTCGCCTGCTGCTGCTCGCCCTCCTGGTAGCTACCGAGCACCGGGGTCTTCGCCGGGTCCAAGCCGAACGGCAGCGCGACCGTGCTGCCGTTGATGCCCGCCTGCTCGGTGGTGCCGCCGCCGGTGCCCGCGCCGGTGGTCTTGGTCGTCTTGTTCTCGGAGTCCTTGTCCACCGAGTTCGCGCCGCCGGTAACCGTCTCCTCGGCGTCGGCAGTGAGGTCGCCCGCGACCCCGTTCGGGGTCCAACCCTTGTTCTGCGCGGCCAATCCGTCCGCGGGCGATCCGGTGACGGGTTGCAGGAGCGAATCGGCGGTGTCGGTCTCCACCAGCACCTCGTTCGCCAGCGCGCACGAATCCCCGCGCATCGATTCCACGTTCGACTTGGTGATCGAGTAGGCGGGGTACTGCGTGGCCGCGGCCTTGGCCAGCGAGGCCACCTCGAAGATCACCAGCAGTGCGGCGGCGACGGTGAGCGGCGCCGAGGCCCACCGGTCGAAACGCCGTGGCGTCCCGCCGCTCTCGCGCCGGTACGGCTCGCGGTAGTGCAGCCAGATGGCGATCAGCAACGCGACGCCGCTGAGTCCGAGGAACAGCGTGGACAGCCCCTTACCCGCGAGCAGCGGAGCCTTGTCCCACCACGGGACACCGTAGCTGGACACGTACCACCACCCGTTGGAGCCGGTGAAGGTCACGGCGAGCAGGAACAGCACCGCGGCGGCGAACAGCGCGCGGTTGCGGGATGAGCGAATGCCGGTGGTGCCCACCGCGACCGCCGCCAGCGCGGCCAGCGATCCGGCCAGTCCGGCGTACACACCGAAGTGGTGGGTCCATTTGGTGGGGGTGAACATCATCAGGAACAGCGACGCGAACACGATGCCGAGAATGCGCACCGAAGGACCGCGCGAGGTGCCGGGAATCCGCCCCTTGCGCAGCACTTGCAGCACACAGACCAGCAGGCACAGCAGCATCACCAGCACGCCGAAGCGCCGCGCCAGCGAACCGTCGGGCGAGAGCATGAGCAGCGAATCCCAGCGGGTGCGCTCGTCGAACCACGCGACGTTCGGGCCGACGATCGTGCGGACCCGGGTGGCTTCCAGCACCGTCGCCAGCGTCTGGTCGGCGAAGATCACCACGAGCACCAGCGTGCCCGCGGCCAGACCCGGTGCGAGCAGCGCGGCGAACCGGAACGCCGTGGCGGCCCGGGACGGCTTGCGCACGTCCGCGGGGGCGTTCACCGCGGCCGCGGCTTCGGCGGAGCCCGCGGCGGCCGCGTCCGCGTCGGGCCCGGTGCGGGCCGGGACGACCCCGCGGGCACGTTTGACGATGATCAGCAGCACCGGTCGGGAGCCTGCGATCAGCGCCGCGATGCAGATCAGGCCGGTGGGACCTGCCGCGAGCGAGAACGCGGCGATCAGGACGGCCACCGCGGCGGGCAGCAGTCGTCCGGTGGCGATGGCGCGTTCGATCGAGCACCAGGTGAGCAGCGCGCCCGCCGCGATGAGCGGCTCGGGGCGCAGACCGTTGTCGTAGGGCAGCCAGAACGCGAGGAACACCAGTCCCGCCGTCCACAGCGCCACCTTGTTGCGCCGTACCCGGGCGCCCAGGCGCGGCAGCACTTCCCGGCTGATCACCAGCCAGCAGACGACGCCGGCCAGCAGGGTGGGCAGCCGCATCCACAGGCTGGCGTCGGAGACCCGGGCCATCCAGGCCAGCACCTCGTAGGACCAGCCGAACGGGGCCTCGGGCACCGCGAACCAGCGGTAGTAGTTCGCCATGTAGCCCGCGTGCTCGGAGGCGCGCGCCATGTTCAGGATGTAGCCGTCGTCGGAGGTGTTCGCCCCGATGACGTGCCACAGCGCCAAGAGGCCGAGCACCGCGCCGTCCGCGGGAGTGACGCGCCACCAGTGGGCGGGCAGGAAGCGCCGCGGTTTGCGCCCGTCGGTGGTGTCCAGCAGATGCAGTGCGACCAGTGCGATCAGCGTGAACACGGCGGCGGCGATCACGGCGGCCAGCTTCAGCGGCGTCGGCGTCGAGGAGAAACGCGAGTCGATGTCCGCGTGCACCTGCGCCCCGGCAAGCCGGCTTGCGTCCAGATCGGTGAACACTCCCACCATCTGCGGCCGGATGTCCCGGCCGACGGTGGACCGGAACGGCGTGCCGTCCTGCCGGGTCACTCCGGTCAGTTCAGCGGTCGTCGCGGCGGCGTCCGATTCGACGCGGATCGTCGCGCAGGAGCCGATCTCGGACAGCGGCGCCGACAGCAGCGGGATGTCCCGCAGCACCACCGAGAGGACGCCGTCGCCGACCGAGACCACCAGTCCCTTGGTCGCCGCCTGGCCGGAGGACACCGGAGCGGTGGACAGCAGCATGCCCGTCGCGCCGAGTTCTCCCACCAGCGAGCAGGGCAGCGTCGCGCGCAACCGCAGCGGCTCGTAGGACACCAGCGGCGCCGCGACGCTCGCGGGGCCCGGCTGAGGCCAGTCCAGGCTCGCCCGGTCCTGCCGCACCGGCAGCAGCGGGGTCAGCAATGCCAGCAGGAATCCGAGAAGCCCGGAGAGGAGGGCGATCAAGCGGATACGGGTGAACGCTCGAGTAGATCGGTCCGGTCGCACGGTGGTTGATGCTAGCTACCGTCCGGTGTGATGCCGACTGCCCCCGACGACCGCAGCGTATGAACGTCCCACAACCAGACGTCCTCGACCCGGGTGGGCGCGAAGCCGAGCAGCTGCGTGACGGTTTCGCGAAGCACCTCGCCGTTCTTCGTCGCAGGCAGCACCAGCACGTCGGCCTGCCAGAACCGCAGGTCCGTCAGCGCGCGGGTGCGCACGTCGGCGTCGATCGGGGGGACCACCCCGGTGTCCTGCGCCTGCACCAGCAGTGCGGTGGTCGGGCGGGTCTCGGGGCCGTAGATCCCTTTCTTGGTCGTACCGGTAGGGCCGACGAAGTAGCCACCGGCCAGCGGGAAGGAGAAACCGGCGTCGGCCTGCCAGCGCAGCGCCCGCGCGTCGGGCGGCCGGGGCGGCGGCACCATCACCACCGAGCCGTCGCCGACATAATCGCGGACAGTGCCGCCGGCGAAGAAATCCGGTGTCGGCGCCCGCTCCACGACGGGGAGGATGGTCGGGGTCAGCGGCAGCAGCGCGCAGATGACGGCGGCGAACCACGCGAGCGGCTTCCAGTCCACCGCCGACTGCGTCCAGGTGGTCACCGCCCGTTCGGTGGCCAGCGCGAGCACCACCGCGATGGCCGGGATCGCGGCCATGCTGAGCCTGCTCTCCAGCACGGTGTTCAGCAGCGGCACCTGTTCGGCCCAGCGCCAGGGCAGTTCGACGCCGGTCGGCCGCTTGCCGATCGTGGCGACCGCGCCCAGCGACAGCACGCCGAAGACGGCGATCACCACCCCCGCAGCCCGCACGACGCGGTCGCGCCACAGCAGTCCCACCGTGAACACCACCAGAAGCAGCAGCGGCCAGCCGAAGTAGGCGTTCTGCTCGGTCGGGTTGATCGCCACGTTCTCGCCGGGCGCGAATACCCCGCCCAGCGATTCGGAGGGGAACTGCACCAGCGCTCGCAGGTCGTTGCCCATCGGCCCGTGGTCGATCGAGCGATAGCTCTGTGGTCCGAAGAACTGCCACCACAGCGGAATCTCGGTGAGCGCCAGCGTGATCACCGCGGCCAGCAGCAGCGTCGGGGCGAGCGCCCGCGTCACACGCAGTGCGATGCCGGGAACATGCAGGTAGTAGACGAGCGCGAACAGTCCGAACGCGAGGGCGAAGATCAACAACGGTTCCTCGCCGAGCGCGATCTGCAGGGCCACCAGCAGACCGAGGGTGACGGCATCGCGCACCCGTCCGCGCGGACGGTCCGGTTCCGCCGCGGCGGCTCGCCGCGCCATCCAGATCAGCCGGCCCGCGATGATCGGAAGCAGCAGCAACACGACGAAATTCGGGTGCGCGTTGGCGTGCGAGATCATCCCGGGCGCGAAACCGCAGAACAGGCCGCCGATCACCGCCGCGACCCGGGAACGGACGAGCGTACGGGCGAACAGCCGATACCAGGCGAACGCGGTCCCGGCCAGACCGACGGTGAGCACGAGCACGAACGTGACGGTGGGGCCGAACAGCAGGGTGACCGGTGTCAGCGGCACGCCGACCCCGAACATGGCCGTGTTGGCCATCATGTTCACTCCGGCCGGGAAGTTCTGCAGATCGGTGCCGAGCGGATTCCGCAACGTGGCCACCGAGTGCGCGGTGACCGCGAAGAACCACTCCCACATCGTCTGGTCCTGACCGCTCTTGATCAGGTATCCGCTGCCGGTGTCGCGCCACTGACCCGACAGCACCGTCGCGGCCAAGGCCAGGTAGCCCATGCCGACGAGCAGATCGGCGCCACCGACCCGAAAACTCCGGCGCGTGCGCGTGGGGCTGCTGAGCACTCCGGTCGCCGTCGTCTCCCTCGTCGCGACTGCGACCGCCGCCGATTCCGCCTGTTCGCCGGTATCGACGTCCTGTGCCCATGCCACCTGCGCATCACTCCTCGCCAGCGCTGAATCAGCCGCCTTCCGTACCAACCACGCTGTGCGCGGACCGACAAACGAAAGGGTTATCCATTCGGCGCGAGTTCAATCACCCGTGTTCGGGTGAGATCGCTCAGCGGTGCACGGTGATGAGGGTGAACGGCCCGATGTCGGTGGTCGTGAAACGCGGGTCGGCGAACAGTTCCTTGGGGAAGCTGATCGAATAGCGCGCCACGTTCGGGTCGTTCGGGTAGACGTCCTTGGCCAGCCGCAGCGTGTAGGCGTCGCCGCTGCGCCGGAACAGGAACGCGTCCGGCGCGCGCCACGGGCTCGTCGCCAGGGCGTCGAGCAGTTCCTGCGGCGTCTTCAGTTCGCTCCAGCGCTCGATGGCCGCCGCCCGGCCTGCGAAGTCGGCAAGCGGGTTGGCGTAGTGCGAGGTGAGGGCCTGGAAGCCGAAGTAGGGATAGAAGGAGAGGAAGCTGGTGTCGGCGGTGAGCACCACTGTGTCCGAGCGCGGCCGTCCGGTCTGCGCGGTGAGCGCCGCGTCCACCTCGTCGAAGTGCGATACCGCCGAAACGCCCCGCTCGTCGGCTCGGTTTCCATCGCCGTCGGTATCGGTGTAAGCGGTGGTGATCTCCGGCGCCAGGACGTGCGGGATGTCCTGCGTGAAGGCCAACGCGCCGATCGTCGCGACGACGATCGCGACGAGCCGGAACCGGGCGGGCTCGTTCAACGCCTGGTAGATCGCCCGCGCACCCTCCACGAACCCGAACGCGCCCGCCACCGACAGCAGCACCAGCAGCACCGGCTCCAAGCGGAACGACAGCAGTGTGGTGCCCGCGGCGGTCGCCGCCATGGACAGCAGCGTCCACAGGTAGATCGCCGCCACACCGATCCCCAGCGCCTGCGCCCGTCGCGACGACGCGGTGCGCAACACCAGCCAGATCGTGCCGATCAGGCACAGCGCGCCGAGCAGTGAGAAGTGGAACATCGGAAGCGGCAGCTCCGCTCCCGCTTCCGGCAGATAGTGCAGGGCGGTTCCGGAACTCGCCGTGGTGCTGCGCAGCGCCTTCGCCAGATACGGTCCCCACACGATGAGTGCGACCAGGCCGGAGAGCGCTGCGATCACAAACAGCCGCGTCAGCGGCGGGACAGCCGCGCGCCAGGCGGGACGGCCGGCGTCCACGGCCTCGCGGGTACGGCGTGGATGGTTCGTACGGCGCTGTCGACCGACCGCGAGCACGGCCGACAGCAGACCCATCAAGGCCACCGCGAAGGCGGCCACCAGGAAATAGAGGGTGTAGAAGGTGGCTGCCCAGCCGAGGAACAGCCCGGTGCCGACGACCGCGCCCCATCCGCCCGCAGTGCGGTGCTCGGCCGACCCCGATCGCACGTCCTCCAGGGGCCGGTACAGCGCGCCCCAGGCGAGCACGAGCGCGGGCGGAAGCAGCAGCACGATGACGGCGCTGTAGGCCTCGGGCGCGGCGTAGGCCAGCGTGACCGCCGTGCTCGCCGCCGCGACGCCCACGGCCCAGTCCGCGCGGATCAGCTTCGACCACAGCACCAGGGCGACGACCGCGGCCACCGCGAGGAAGCCGATCGCGTACGGCTTGAACACCTCCCAGCCGTCCATGCCGAGCAGGTTCGCCACCCGCCCGCCGATCCAGAACCAGCCCGCGGGATAGAACGACGGCAGATCCGCGTACGTCATGTCGCGCAGCGCGGCGGAATCGGTGAGCCGGGTGAGGAATTCGGTGCGGAACTCCTGATCCACCGAGACGCCGAACAGGTACAGCTTCGTCGCCGCCAGCGGCATGCCGAGGGTGAACGTGACGAACGTCGAAAGACCGACCCAGGAAAGCAGTTTCGCCGCCCAGGGCCACTTGTGCAGCCGCAGCAGCGCGATGGCGACCGCGAGCAGCACCGCCGCGCCGACCTGCCCCACCGTGGTCAGCGCCCGCGTCACGTTGGAGGAGTTGAAGGCGGGCCACTGCACCATCGAGAACGCGACGAGCCCGACGGCGGCCACCGCCGCGGCCACGAGGGCGGCGAGCGCGGCCTCACCGACTCCGGAGGCGATCTGCCGCACCACGAGCGCCTTCCGCCCCGGCGCCGGGGCCGGATCGACGGGACGCGGCGGCGCTTCGCCGGTCGCGGTCGCCGTGCTCAACGGACCGCTCCGCGCATGTCGCATCGGGTTACTCGCATGGCGCCTCCGAGTTCACAGGATCCACTCCGTCAGACGATAGGTGCCCGCGCGATCACCGATCACGCGGGCACTGGGTCCGAGCTCGTTCGCCGAAGGTCAGATCGGCAGTCTGCGGAAAATCGAGCGCGGAATGTGCCGCAGGACCATCATCACGTAGCGGAAGGTGCCCGGCGCCCAGACCAGTTCCTTCCCCTTCTGCGACGCCGACACCGCCAGCACCGCGATGTCTTCCTTGTCGACGGTGAGCGGAGCCTCTTTGACGTGCGCGGAGAACCTGGTCCGCACCATGCCGGGCCGGATCACCAGCACGCGGGGCCCGTGCGGGCGCAGCGCTTCGCCGAGTCCGAGGTAGAAGCCGTCCAGGCCGGCCTTGGTCGACCCGTAGACGAAGTTCGAGCGGCGCACCCGTTCACCGGCGACGGAGGACAGGGCGATGATCCGCCCGAAGCCCTGCGCCTTCATCTTCTCGCCGACCAGGACGCCGACCGACACCGCCGCGGTGTAGTTGACCTGGGCCACCAGCACCGCCTTGCGCTGGTTCTGCCACAGCTCTTCGGCGTCGCCGTCGAGCGCGAAGGCGACGATGGCGACGTCCACGTCACCGGAGTCCCACGCCGCGTCGATCACCTTGGCGTGGCCGTCGGTGTCGAGCGCGTCGAAATCGATGACCTCGACCTCGCTCGCGCCCGCGGCCTTCATCTGGGCGACCGCGTCCTCACGCAACGGATCACCGGGCAGCGCCGCGAGGGTGATGCGCGCGGGGCCCTTCTTCAGGTACTCCGCGCAGATCGCCAAGCCGATCTCCGAGGTGCCACCCAGCAGCAGAATCGACTGCGGGTTGCCAACGGCATTGATCACTGCAGCTCCAGCCTTCTCGCCATATCGGACATGAAAACACCGGTGGGATCGACGCTGCGGCGGACCTTGATCCAGTCGTCGATCCGGGGGTACATCTTGTGGAAGGTCTCGGCGGTGGTCCGCGAATCCTTCGCGGTGTACAGCCGCCCGCCGAACTCGAGCACCCGCCGGTCCAGTTCGCCGACGAGCTCGTTGAGGCCCGGCTTGATCGGGAAGTCGACGCAAATGTTCCAGCCCGGCATCGGGAAGCTCAGCGGGGCCTGGTTCCCCGGGCCGAACAGCTTGAACACGTTCAGCGCGGAGTAGTGCCCGGACGCCTGGATGTCGACGATGATCCGCTTGAACTCCTCGACCGCCTCGGTCGGCACCACGAACTGGTACTGCAGGAAGCCGTTGGAGCCGTAGCCGCGATTCCACTCCGCGATCATGTCCAGCGGGTGATAGAACTGCGTCAGGTTCTGCACCTTGCCGGTGTAGTTGCCGCCCATCCGGTAGTACGCCTCGCCGATGGACATCAGCGTCAGCTTGTTCATCGTCCAGTTCGGGAAGATGTCCGGGACGGTCATCAGCTGCGGCGCGTCGAACTTCAACGGCTTGCTGCGCAGCCGCTTGGGTAGCTCGTCGAGCTTCGCGAGCCTGCCCCGGGTGATCGTGGCCCTGCCCAGCTTGGGCAGCGGGCTGATCACGTCGAACCAGGCGCTCGAGTAGGTGTAGTTCGACTCGCTACCGTCGCTGTGCGCGGCGATGGTCTCGTCGAGGGTCGTGGTCTTCACGCCGTCGTTGAGGAAGTAGGCGGTCTCCGTCGGCACCATCTCGATGGTGGCGCGCAGGATGATGCCGGTGAGCCCGTTGCCGCCGACGGTGGCCCAGAACAGCTTGGCGTTGCGCTTCGGCGTGATGTGCTGCACCTGCCCGTCGGCGGTGAGCAGATCGATCGAGCGCACGTGGTTGCCGAAGCTGCCCTCGCTGTGATGGTTCTTGCCGTGGATGTCGGAGGCGATGGCGCCGCCGATGGTCACCTGGCGGGTGCCGGGCAGCACCGGAACCCAGAGGCCGAACGGTAGTGCGGCCTTCATGAGCTGGTCCAGGCTGACGCCGCCGTCCACGTCCACGATCCGGGTGTCACGGTCGATGCGGTGGATGTTGTTCAGCGCGGTCATGTCGACGACCAGGCCGCCTGCGTTCTGCGCGTGGTCGCCGTAGGAGCGGCCGAGGCCGCGTGCGATCACGCCGCGCCGCAGGTGGGCGGGCTTGCCGTCGTTGTCCTCGGCGACCATGGCGACTGCCTTGGCGATCAGTTCGGGATCGCTGGTCGAGAGCACTTCGGAAGAGGTAGGCGCGGTGCGACCCCACCCGGTCAACGTGCGGGTGCGCGTCGGAAGAGTGAACGCGGTACCCGCGGCCGGGTCGTCGTTCGTGACGCCGGCGCCGTTCCCGGTTGTCTTGGTGGCGGTCGGAGCTTTCGTGGACATCGGCATAGAGGCTACAGGTATGACGGCAGATCGGGTCGGGGTCGCTCTACCCATGGGTAGTGACGTACGCGTCGTTCAGCACCGAATCCGCCGCTCGCCCCGCTCGGCGCTACGCTCGTCGGCGTGCAAGCCGAACCCCACCTGCCGCTTCCGGCGGAGTTGCCCCTGGTCGACGAGCCGGGCGGCGCGAGCGACGGGCCCGAAGGAGGCAGCGTGCGTAACCACGCAGGGTCCCGGGAGCGCCGAATCGAACAGAGCACCGAGGTCGACCTCAAGACGCAGATCGTCCGGTTCACCCTGACCGGCGGGTTCTCGGCCGTCGTCGACTATGGGCTCTACAGCCTGCTGCTCAACCTGGTCGGCCTCCCGGTCAGCGTCGCCAAGTCGATCGGCTTCGTGGCGGGCACCACAACGGCCTACCTGATCAATCGGCGCTGGACCTTCCAGGCCCCGCCCAGCCGCGTCCGCTTCTTCGCGGTGGTGGCGCTCTACGCGGTGACCTTCGCGGTGCAGGTCGGCATCAACGCGGTCCTGTACTTCACCCTGCCCGACGAGTGGTGGCGGCAGCCGCTGGCCTTCATCGTCGCCCAGGGCACCGCGACGGTCATCAACTTCGTCGTCCAGCGCTTGGTGATCTTCAAGATCCGCTGAGCGATGAGCGGCCGGTCTCCGCGGCCTGGATGAGCGCCTGGCAACCGCCTGGCTCACCGCGCCCGTTTCGTCAACCGGGCGACTTCGACCGGCGACGTAACGATTGACAGTCGTTTTCAGCGGCCCTAGCATCCTGCCCGGGAGTTACCAGGAGGGGAGTGATCGCTGTGCCGCATGCGGTGAGCAAACCGTCTTGCAGTAGAAGTTGTTGCCGCACAACGGCCCCGGCGGTTGCCGACCGCCGATCGTGGCTGCGTGCGCGTTCATGGACCGGCTGAGGCGCATTCGCGGGCTGCTTCATCAGGCCGCCGAAACAGTCGCCGCGCCCGGCTTTTCCGTCGATGTCGTTCCCGCCACCGTTGGGTCGAGGCGGGCAAGTGTCGACGTCGACAAATCATGAAATCGATCGGCAAGACGAACGAACAGTGAGGAATCAGCGTGGGTGAAACGCTGCTGGCGGAACCCGGCGAAATCGCCGGTCTCGGCAAACTCGTCACGGAGGTCGGCGACGACGCTTCGAAGGCTGCTACATTCGCCGGCGAGCACTGTATGCCTGCCGACTGGCTCCAGGGGCCGATCATCGACCAGTTGATCGCACCGGTCAAAGCGGCGGCCACGGCCACGCAGCAGCGCATGTCCGAAATCGCCACGGCTACGGCATCCACCGGCACGGAACTCAACAAAGCGGCGTGGATGTATCACGATCGAGACCAGAAGAACTACACCGCGCTGAACCAGAATACTTTCAGCGGCCCGGTGGCGCCGGGTACTCCGGTGGCCGCCGATACCGAGGCTCAGGGTTCCACGGCAGCGTACGTCTCTCCGGCCGACTATCCGAAGTCGAAAGCCTTCGAACTGCAGGAACCACAGTCGAACAAAGAGGACACCGTCGGCCTCATCGCCGAGGTGGCTCCCGTTCTCGGTGAAGTCAACGAGTCGATCAAGAGCATCACCCGAACGGCCGGCAATGAAATAGATCCACTCGGAAAGTGCTTGGAGCCGATTCCCGGCAACTGGAGCGAGGTCCGCCGGATCGGCGAGGCGTACAAGGCTGCCGGGAACGGGATGGAGGCTTGCGGAGACAACCTGGAAGCGGGCCTGAAGAAGGTCGATCCGCACTGGAACGGCAAAGCGGCGCTGTCGTTCAACGATTGGGCGACTCGGCAGGTCGCCGCGATGAAATGGGAGGGCCCGGTCGGCCGGATCATCAGCGATGTGCTCGGAGTGGTCGCCGACGAGATCAGGTCGGCTGTCAAGACCATCCTCACCAAGCTGTGGGACATCCTCAACGACCAGATCGACTTCACCAGCGTCAAGGGCATTTTCAAGACGATCGCGAGAAAGATTCCAGCGGTCGGCCAGCTCTACGAGATCGTCAATCTGGGAATCAAGATCTTCGAGATCGTCAAGAAGGCGATAGACCTGGTCGTCGAGATCCAGAAGCTGGTCGATCAGGTCAAGAGACTGCTCGAGTACATCAAAGACCCGATGGGACATCTGAAGGACAGCGCGGAACAGAAGCTGAAGGAGACCATCGCGCCGTTCACCGACAAGTTGGAAAAGGCATCCAAGGCAACTGCGGTCGCAACCGACATATCGAAGATTGCGCAGGTTGATTCGACCTTGAATCGACCGAAGGAATCCTACGAGATCGGATCCGGTGGGCAGCCTTGGGAGGACGCATGACATCGCGGTGGGGGAGCATGCGCGAGCCGAACTTGGACCCCGCGGTGGAAGCGCTCGTCCGCGGCGTCATGAGTGCCGTGGACGACTTGCGAACCGCGCGAATCCAGTTGGAGAACCTCGATGTCTCGGCGCTGTTGCACGAGGTCACCGAAGTGACCGAGGAATTCATGTCGAACCTCGCGGCGGCGCCGGGCGCATCCCCCGCTTTGCAGGCCTACGCTGAACGCGTCCGCGTGGGCGAGTGCCGATGGTGCGACATCGAACAGCTCGCGAGGCCGGTGCCGCCGGAGGTCGCGGAGCTGAAGAACTCCCCTCAGTTCGAGTGGAAGTGGAATCCTGAACCGCCGCCGCCACCGGCACCACCGCCACCCGCCACACCGCCGCCCCCGCTGCGTCGAACGTCTCCGCGTGACGATGTCGTCGGCCCCAGCGACTGGCCCGACGACTTCGACGACTACCCAACCGGGAAGTCGTGGTTGGTTTGATGGCGAAGGCAGGAAAATGAAGCGAGTTCTCACCACTTGCTGCGTTGTGACGGCAGTTGCTGCCGCGCTGGTCGCCTGTTCCGCGGACGACACGAATGACACAACGGCGACTCCGCCGTCATCGACTTCGGTCACTTCGACCCAGTCGATGGTCGCCTCCGTCCCGTCGGCGCCGAGGCAAACGGACTCGAAGAAGCCGGTGCGGTTCGATCCTTGCTTCGAACTGGGCGACGATCTCGTCACCAAAGCCGGATTCGATCCGGCAACGCGCCAGCGATCCTCCGGCGAGCTCGTTACCGACCTCCTGACAGTCATCGGATGTTCCTTCCGTCGAATCGCCGTCGTCGACGGTCAGAAGGCCATCACCGGAAGCGTCACGGTGCATGCGACGAACACGCCCCTGGAGCAGGTCAAGAGTACCGACAAGTACACCGTCTTCGATACCGATGCCGTCGCCGGACGAGAGGCCGCCCTCTACACGGTGTCCGCGCTTCCGGGGAGTTGCTACGCGGCGCTCGAGACCGCGGAGGGAACCTTGGAGGTCGCGGTCGCCGCCGTCCCGGCCGCCGATCCGGTTCCCGCATCCTGCGATCAGATCCGCGAAGTGGCGACAATTTTCGCTACGGCGCTCGGCGACAAGTAGTCGGATTCGCTGTGTGGCACGTCCGCGGCAGGCCGTGAGGCGTTCGAGAGACCTGGTACCGCCTCTACAGCTCACTCCAGCCAATCATTCAGCGCACCTCGCGGATTCATCATTACCCGCTCCATATTGGGAAGAAATTGGTTGATCATCTCGAATGCTTCAGCTATCTGACCTATTCCCAAATAGGCTACGGCTAGGCTGAAACGAGTTCTCAGAGTGTCTTGGTGATCCGAGCCCAAGACCCGCTCCCGGTCGCTGAGTAGCCGATCGAGCATTCCGATCGCCTCGGTGAACCGGCCCGCTACCTGATGAGCGTCCGCCAGCTTGTTGCGGGTTTTCAGAGTGTCGAGATGGTCAGGACCGAGGATGCGTTCGCAGTCGGTGAGCAACTCCTGGAACAGGTCGGTCGCCTCCGCCACCCGACCCGCCACCTGATGCGCGCTTGCCAAATTGCTACGGGTTTTCAGGGTGCCGAGATGGTCAGGACCGAGGATGCGTTCGCGGTCGGTGAGCAGCTGCTGGAACATGTCGATGGCCTCCGCCACCCGACCCGTCGGCACATAGGCGATCGCAAGGCTGCTACGGGTTTTCAGGGTGTCGAGATGGTCAGGCCCGAGGATGCGTTCGCGGTCGGTGAGCAGCTGCTGGAGGATGTCGATCGCCTCCGTCACCCGACCCGCCGATATGTAGGCGTGTGCCAGCTTGCTTCGGGTCTTCAGGGTGTCGGGATGGTCGAGACCTTGGCTGCTTTCTTGCTCGGTGAACGATTGCTCGAGCAGGGTGGCGGTCTCCGACAATTGCTCGGTCATCTGAGAGTACATAGCCAAGCTGTTGTTGAAGGGACCGAACGGGGAATCCCGGCCCAGGATGCGTTCCCCCTCGGCGGCGACCTGCTGGAACAGGGCCATCATCTCAGGGACCCGCCCCGCTGCCTGAAGGGCGCTACCCAGTTCGATGCGAGTCCGCAAGGTATCGAGATGGTCGGGTCCCAGGATGCGTTCGCGGTCGGTGAGCAGCTGCTGGAACATGTCCACCGCCTCCGTCACCTGACCCGTCGAAAGGAAGGCACCGGCCAGACTGCCGCGAGCCTGCAGGCTACGACGGTGCTCAGGGCCGTGAAGTCTTTCTTCATCAGCGAGCAACTGCTGGAACCTGTCGATCGCCTCTGTCACCCGACCCGCTGCGAGGAATGCACCCGCCAGGAAGGAGCGGGTATTCAGGGTGCGGCGATGCTCGATTCCGTGGACCCTCTCCCCACTGGCGAGTACTTCCTGGAATAGGTCAATCGCTTCTGCTATCCGCCCTTCCCGTTGGTATGCATAGGCGAGATTGCCACGTACGTTCAACGTCTCGCCGTCCTCCGGGCCCAGGATGCGTTCATAGTCGGTGAGCAGCTGCTGAAACAGGTCGATCGCCTCTGCTGTACGCCCCCACGCCCGATAAGTACTCGCCAAATCACGACGGGCGGTCAAGGTCTCGAGGCGTTCGGGGCCCAGAATGCGTTCATAGACGGTGAGCAGCTGCTGAAACAGGTCGATCGCCTCGCGCATCCGGCCTGCCGCCCGGTATGCCTCTCCCAGATGTCCGCGAGCAGTGAGAGTCTGAATGTCCTCTGCCCCGAGGCGCTTCTCGCTGTCGAGAAGTGTTCGGCGGGCATAGTCGGTTGCTCGGGCCAGGTCGGCGGCTTCGATCAGCTGTTCGCAGGCCCAGTTTCGTGCACGAAACAGGCGTGCCGCTCGGTCTCGGACCTCATCGGGAAACTCGGCCGCGATGATGGCGTCGATGTGGTCGACGAGCTGTATCCCCTCACTTCGATGCTCCCATGCCTCCTCGGGGTCGAACAGGTGGGGTTCGATCGCATCGAGGGCGTTGTCGAGCAATCGCAACCGGGCTTGCTCGGTGTCGGCGCGTTCACGGAGAACACGGGCGACAAGTCGGTGCATGACCACCGCAGACCGGTCGGTTGAGCGAGTGAGCAGACTGGCTTGTACGCAGCGAGCGACGGCTTCGTCGCGGCGGCCGGCGTAGTCGGGCAGCAGGTCACGAGTTACGCCTGCGGGAGACAGCATCGCCACCAGATCCAGCAGGTTCCGTACGGCAGCGTCGAGGTCTGGATCCTCCGTGGGCCCTTCGGTGGTCGCAATGGACAACGAGATCGCCCGGTGTACCTGCTGCGGGTATTCATGGCCTTCGATGCGAAGAAACGCTTGGTCTCCGGGGTGGGCGAGCAGGTCGAGGTACGTGGGGTAATCGATGCCGAGGTGGTTGATGGTCGCCGCGGCTTGGGTGAGCGCCAGGGGCAGGTCACCCAGTCGCTCGGCAACTTCTCCGGCGCCGTCATTGTCAGTGATCTGGGTGGCTTTGCGCAGATAACGTACGGATTCGGGGCGGGAGTAGACCCCCAGGTCCAAGGGAGCGCCGAGTGTCCTGAAAGTACGTTCGGTGCTGGTGATCACGACCTTGGTGCCGCTGGCGGCAGGGAGGAAGGGGCGGAGTTCATCTGGAGAGGTGGCATTGTCGAACACCAGAAGTCCTGGCTCCTGGCGGCCGGTCAGGTGTTCGCGTAACTGCTTGGCGGACGCCTCTGAATCTCCATCGAGATCCGCGACGCCCAGGCGCTGAGCGATCGCTTGCAAACCTTCGAGCAGGGTGCCGCGTGTTTCGGCGTTGATCCAGCCCACGAGCCGAACCGTGTTGTTGTCCAGGAGTTGGCGGGCGTAGGCGGCGGCCAGTTCGGTCTTTCCCACCCCACGCATCCCGGTCACCACCACCACCACCTGGGAGCGCTCTACCGCTCTTTGCAGCTTGCCCAGCGATCCTCGCGCAATGAAATCAGCAGGTTGAGCCGGAATTGCACCCACCACACGTCCCAAACGCGCGACAGGCAGCGGCGGCTCGTGAGGGAGGTTGCCGCCGAATGCAATGGCCCCAGCGCTCACGCCGTGAAGCAGGTACGTCGTGTTCCCCGCTCCCGGAGAGGATGGTGGCGCGGTCGGGGTGGGGGTTACCGGCGCGCTGAAGGAGGGTCCTGCTGGTCCTGCCTTCCCGCTCGTACCGACCCTATCTCGATCGCTCCGTCGAAAGTGCCGTCGACCACTCGCACTCCGGTGCCGGTGGATTGCACCTCCCGGATTCGCAAAGCCGCCGCGGCCACCCGTTCCAGATCTACACCAACTGCCGCTCCAGCCGCCGTCTCATGGGCGCGGACCATCGCGATCAGCGTCTGGGCTGCCGCCAGCAATTCCGCATCCCCGTCAGCGCCGGCACGCTGCAGGTCCTCGGCCAACTCCTGGCGGCGATGCTCCGAAGCCGGCCGCTGCTCCAGCGCGACCACGTCGACCTGCCCGTAGCGGCTGGTCACCAGGCCTTTCAAGTGCTGATAGGCATCGGCCACCGCCTGCTTGGCGGTCTCACCCAATCCCGCGACCGCACCCGCTGCCAACGCCTGGGCCACGATGACTGCCACTGTCTCTACCACCACGACGACATCCCCCTCCCGATCCTCGCACCCGGAACGGATGCGCTACCGACCTTCGACCGCAGAACTCTACGCTCACTACCGCACCAACGGCCGATCAATTGGAAACAAGCATTTGAGATTGGAATCCAAGGGAGGCAGCATTATTCGAGCTGCCGATTCCGCCCTTGCCGCGCTGAAGCAAACGATTGACACTGAGCCTGGTGTGGACGGTGCGGCTGTCTTTCCGCTGGCGGAAAAATTGGAGCGATCATGCCGAAAGAATTGGTGGCCATTGGGGTTGATGAACACCCTTGACCTTTCGGTTACGTGCTCGGGTCCTCAGCGCCCAGGCGGCTGTACCCAGCGGCGGAGGGCGTCGATGGTGGTCTCCGGTGAGGTGTTGAAGCAAAAGCGTATTCCGGGCGCGAGCTCGGTGACCACGTTCACGAGACGTTCGAACAGCAAGGTGTGCTCGGCCGCCATGCGTACGCCTGCGCCGATCATGGCGACACGGAAAGACCCGCCCGCAGCGCATTCGCGCAGTTTCGTCTCGGCCGCATCGGGATCGGCGGGCACCTGGCAGGACACCAGGTCGAATCCGGCGTCGCGGAGCGCGGCCTCCCCCGCCTCGATGCGTGCGGTGAGGGTCGCTTCGTCGAGAGCCGGATAACGGCTGTAGTCGACGGCGCTGGGCTGTAGTCCGATCGACAGCACGGTCGTGTCGCTGGAATTCTGTCGTTCCACTGAATGATCCTCCGGTCTCACCATGAATATGAACAGTGCCACGCACAGCCCCAGCAGCGTGACGACAGTCGCCGCTGCCCTCACCACGGGGTGGTTCCATTCCTATCGAAGAACCCGCCGGTGGGTCCGTCGGGACCTATGGATGCCAGCTCGATGATGGCGTCGGTGCCCTCGCCGACGGTCTGGAAACCGGTATGGCCGTTGAGGTCGGTGGCCGTGAAACCGGGATCCACCGCATTGACACGGATGTCGTTCAGGGCGAGGGCGTACATGGTCGTGAGCATGTTCATGGCGGCTTTGGTCGTCGGGTAGCCGAGCGCGAGCGGCAGGTGGCCCTCCCACTTCGGGTCGGTGAGCGTCGCGATCGAGCCCATGCCGCTGGAGACCATGACGATGCGCGGGTGGTCCGAGGCGCGCAGCAGCGGCAGGAAGGCATGAATCACCCGGATCGGGCCGAAGACATTGGTTTCGAACGCCTCGCGCACCTCATCGACGCGCGTATCAACCGGATGAGTGCGCGGGCCACCGATAGCGGCATTGTTGATCAGCACGTCGAGGCGGCCTGCATAAGCCTTCACGGCGTCGGCCGCCGCGGTCACGGATTCGTCCGACGTCACGTCCAGTTGGACGAAGCGGGCCTGCAAACCCTCCTCGGCCAACTCGGCCACCGCCTGGGTGCCGCGGACGGTATCGCGTGCTGCGAGGAACACTTCCCAGCCCGATCCGGCCAGTCGGCGTACGGTTTCCCGTCCGAGTCCTTTGTTCGCTCCGGTGACCAGGGCAATCGTGGTTGTCGTCATGGTCGTAGCCTCGCGCCGGTCACCCGCCGACTCCAGGGCCTATGAGGCATGGGACTGCCGGTACCACCCCGGACCGTCGGTCCTGCGGCAGGATGTGCAGGTGGACAGAGTCGAATTGGCCATGGTGCTGCGCACCGCGCGGTCGCGCATCCAGCCCGCCGCCGCGGGACTGCCGGGTGGGTCCCGCAGGCAGGTTCCGGGGCTGCGGCGCGAGGAGGTCGCTCAGCTGGCCGGGCTCAGCGTCGACTACATTGTCCGGCTCGAGCAAGGGCGCGGCCCCAAACCCTCTGAGCAGGTGCTGGACGCACTGTCCCGGGCGTTGCGATTGACCGACTCCGACCGCGATCTGATCTTCCGGCTCGCCGGATCCGATCCGCCGCAGGCCGGACGCATTCCCATGCTGATCCGGCCCAGCGTCCTGCGCCTGCTGGACCGCATGGCGGACCTGCCCGCCCTGGTGCTGTCCGCCAAATCCGATGTGCTGGCTTGGAATCCGCTGGCGGCGGCGCTGTTCGGCGACTTCTCCGAGCGGCCACCGGCCCAGCGCAACATCATGTGGCAGCGGTTCCTCGGCGCCGGGCTCGACCGGTTGGTCATGACGCCGGAGGAGGAAGCGGCCAACGCCGTCGACTGCGTCGGCTGTCTGCGCACGGTACAGGCCAAGTACCCGAAGGATCCGGGTCTCGCGCAGCTCATCAATGAACTCCGCTCCGGCAGTGCGCGATTCGACGAGCTGTGGCGGGCGGGACGTTCCGGACGGCTGCGTAGCCTCACCACGACCGTCGCACACCCGGACCTGGGCACCCTCACCCTCGACTGCGACGCCCTGATGGTGGCCGAGGCCGATCAGAACGTCGTCGTCTACTCGGCCGCCCCGGGCACCCCCACCGCCTCGGCCCTCGAACTGCTCCGCGTCACCGGCCTCGAAAGTTTCAGGCCGGCCAACTAATGGGCCGTGGCCGCCCGCCGGACTGAGTCCGTAGTCCTCCGGTCGGTGCGACGCCAAGGCCCGCACGTTCGCGCGGGCCCTGGCAGCAGCTCTAGCTAGCCTCAGTCCACCGATGAGATTTTGAAGCCACAGGTTGAATCTCGCCGCCGCCCGCGGCTAGCGTGTGATGATCCACTTACCGCTCGGCGTTTGCTTGCAGTAATAGGTAAATGGTGGGGCGTTGTATGTCCCATTTCGCGACGCTTCCTCGATCGCGTCCCAGCATTTGCGCTCGGTGTCGAAGAGCCCGTCCGCTTCAATTGCACCTGCGACCCCCGACTGAAGTGCTATACCTGCTGCGGCTGCTCCGACAACAAGGGCGGCTGAAATCATCTTCCTCATTTTGTACTCCTTGGTTGCCACAAAGGGCGTTAGATGGCACGGATCGGCAAAGCCGGTAAACTCAATCCCCCTCCGCACCAACAGTTTTCGCTTGATCTACTGAATTGGACGCTGCTGGAGAGCTTCCGGTTCCGCGATGTGATTCAGCTCACAATTCGCCGGTGGCGCCGCAAGGTGGAGCTTGTGTCGAAAAACCACGAGTGGCACATGGTTGCGGCATTTCCCGAGAAGAGGTCTCCAGGGTGTGCCACTCGCGGCTCCAGGTGGTGGGTGTGCATGACCCGGCGCGGGAGCGGTCGAACTCCGGTTCTTGACCTGGTCGCACTGCCGCGTGGCGGCAAGCGCGAAACGGCCCGGCTCTCGCCTTCCTAAGTCGATGAGCCGGGCCGTGGTTGATGTGTATGGCTAGGGGCGGTTGAATTCTCCGTCCGTCACGCCTGCGGTGAAGGCGTCCCATTCGCTAGGGGTGAACACCAGTGCGGGGCCGGTCGGATTTTTCGAGTCGCGAACGCCCACCTTGTCGTCGTCGAGGAATGCCACTTCGACGCAGTCTTGGCTAGCTCCGCTGCGGGTGCTCTTGAACCACCGTGCTCCGGATAGGTCACTGATCACGCCCATACTCCTTCTCTAGCTCCCGGAGAAGCCTGCGGCTGTCCTGGACGTCCATAGCCGCGCTCCGGAGCACCTCGTATGCCTCACCATACCGCCGCACAGTGCCGGGTTTGTCCACGTAGAGCGCGCCCGTGAAGCCTTCCATGTACACGACGGGCGGCTCGATCGGACGGCCCTTACTGTCTGTGCCGAACTCCAGGATCGTGAACGGGCCGATCTGATCACCGGTGGGGTAGCCCGCGTCGGACGGCAGAACCCGGAGCGTGATGTTCGCTCGACGGCTGGAGTCGAGCAAGGCGCGCGTCTGTTCCGTCATCGCCCTCTTGGAACCGATGATCTGGCGTAGTACCGACTCGTGAATGACCACGTCCATCTCGACCGGGCCAACCGGCCGCGTGATCAGAGACTGCCGCTTGATTCGCAGGTGAACGCGTCGCTCGACCTCTGACGCACGCTCGTCCGGTCGTTTGGCAGTAATGAGCGCCTGCATGTACCGAGGCACCTGAAGCAGACCGGGGACCAGCTCGGATTGGTACACAGTCAACCGCTTCGCAGAGTTCTCCAACCCCACGTAGACATCGAAGTTCTCCGGGATGAGATCGCCGTAGGCATGCCACCACTCGGGTGCGTTCGCTTGGCGCGCTAGGCCGACCAGCGCGTCGATCTGCTCTGGATCTGCGTCGTAGATCCGGCACAGCTCTTTGATATCTGCATCGCGGACCTTGTCTACCTGCCCTTTTTCGACTCGCTGCAACATCGTCGGGCTCCATTGCATGAGCTCGGCCGCGTTCGCGATCGTGAGACCGATCCCCGTTCGAAGCTCACGCAAGTGGCGACCCAGCTGCCTGCGTGGAACCGTAGAACCTTCCATTCTCCACCCCTTCTCATCTCGGCTTTCTCCACCGCGGAGAATCCTCGCATCCAGGCTGAATCACACGCTGGCACTTCGGAAAATTTGTCCTGGATATTCAGAGTAAGTGCGGCCCAGGCGCTTTGCTGATGCTCCACTTGACGTACGCGCCCGGGTCGAGAACGGCTGAGAAGTGTCTCCCGAACCCGCAGTGAAGGGCTGAGCGCGCGCTCCACGTGACCTTCGATCCGAGTAGGGGGCTTTCGAGATGGACCATGAGCCATTCGAGGACACTCCGGTGTCGCGGTGCCAGTTCTACCGGCGGGCATACGGTTTGCCCGCTGTCATCGACCCGCCTGAACTGGGGCGGATCGTTGTGCATGCGGGCAGCGTCTGGGGCATCACGATGCCCGCGCGGCTTGGGCAGGCGGTGCGGGCGCACCTGCACGGCCAGGGCAATTCTGTAGGCCCGATCGTCGGTCATCCGCGCTCGGGCAGGTGGACGTTCCTGATCCGGCCCGATCTCGGTGCGGCCGACGATATGCGGCTGTTCGCGGAACTCTTCCGGCTGGATGTGTCGGTTGCGCGTGCGGGGGCGACTATCGCGCTGCCGTCGCCTACCGCGGAGGCGGGGGCGATCCGGCATTGGATCGAACCGCCCGCCAACTCTTTTCGCCCCTCCGGCGTCGCTGTCGTGCAGGCGATCCGGGCGTGGGCCGATCAGATGCTCCTGCGCGGCTCGCGTTCGCTGCCGCGAAGCGGTGACCAGCCGTTCGAGGTGCGCGGGTGATGGTCGCGAGCGTCATCGCCGGGGTCGCCGTCCTGTGGTTCATGGCGAACTACTTCCTCGCCATGGCGGTGCTGGAGCGCCGCGTCGCTGGCGAAACCGTGTGCTGCGAGCGTCCGCTCGCTCCCGAGGTGGCGGGCACCGTGACATGGATGCAGGCGCGGACGTTGCCCACCACCTGCCCGCTTGTCGTCGAGCGTCGGGTGTCGGCGTGAACGGCCCCTGGCTCCGCATGGCGGGGCAGGAAGGGACGGGATCTTCGCCAGTACCCGGAGTGCGTGCGCCGGTCGGGCCGGACCCTACCCGCCCCAGCATCGCCCGTGTCCACGACTACAGCCTGGGCGGTAAAGACAACTACGAGGTGGATCGCCGTTTCTTCCACGACATCCTGCAGATCGCCCCTCGGATGCGAGAATTGCCGCTGATGACGCGGCGTTGGCTCGACCGCGTCGTGCGCTATCTCGTCTGTGACGCGGCAATCGACCAGATCGTGGACATCGGAGCCGGGCTGCCCGCCTTCCGGAACATTCACGAAGTCGCGCAACAGCACAACCCGCGAGCGCGGGTGGTGTACGTGGACAACGACCCGCTCTGCTGCACCCACGGCCGTGCGCTGCTCGCGCGGCATGCGGGCGTCCAGTACGTGCAGGCCGATCTCACGCGACCGCGAGCCCTCCTGTCCGAGGTCGCCGAGCACCTCGAGCGGGATCGGCCGCTCGCGGTCATCCTGTCCAGCGTTGTGCACCATGTGCCCGCGGAATTCGACCCCGACGGGATCGTCCGCGAGTACACCGAGAACCTGCCGCCCGGTTCACACCTCGCGATCAACCACTACCTCGACCCGGCCGACGATCCCGCCGCCCATCGGCTCGCACGCGAACTCGAGAACCGCTTCGTCCGCGGGCTGGGTTCGGGCTGGTTCCGCACGCGCGAACGGATCGCCTCCCTGTTCGACGGACTGGAACTGGTCGAACCCGGTGTGGTCGAGCCGGGCGACTGGTGGCCTTACGGTCCCGCGCCGCGCCCACGATCGCTGGAGGAGCGGCTGATGCTGGGTGCGCTCGGCCGCATACCGAACCTCAGGAACCGCTGAACAGCGTGTCGGCCAGCTCGTTCTTCTGCGCCTTCGCTCCGAAGTAGTCGCCGCCCTTGGCGCGCACGTTGTCGGTGCCCCACTCACGTTGTTCGCGCGGGGCGGGCACCAGGTGCGGGATGTGCTTGCGGCAATGGATATAGGCCTCTTCTACGTCGACCACCACCCAGTGTTCGGCGACGCGGCCCTTGTGGTTGACGGGCAGGTCGGTCACGACGCTGCGGAGGGCGGGATCGGAGACGAGATGTGCCGAACCGTTGATGTGCAGTCCGATGAGGTCGCGCACGAAATCGATGAGCAGGATCCCGACGTGCGGGTTCTCCAGGATATTGCCGAGACTGGCCATCACGCCGTTGCCACGGTATTCCGGGTAGGCGATCCGGCGTTCATCGATGACGTGGAGAAAACCGGGTAACCCGGCCCGGAAAGTCGAGTCGCATTCGCCGTGTTTGTCCGCCGTGGCGATGAACGCCATATCCATCCGGCCGATGAATTCGATCATCGCCGGATTGAGCCGATCGAGCACCTGATCGTCGTAGAAGCGCTGGGCTCGATCTTGTGTTCCGTACCGTTCCTGCAGCTCACGCTCGCCGTCGCTGCCGTTGTGTGTGCCGGGCATTGCCGCCCCCTCAGGTCGCCGGAATCCGGGGTTTACCAGGCTCGACGTTGAACCGCGGTGGTACCGAGATCGCGCCAATTTTAGATGATCAGCACGCGGCAAAACGTCGGAATCCACGTAGATGATGCCTGCGATCCGCGTGCGGCGCAGGGATTTCCGTAGATTAGCTAAGAGCCGACCGGCCGGAATTATTTCCGGCCGGTCGGGATTTGCGGAAGTGATGTGCGTTGCCTCAGGCAGGGGTCAGCGTGACCGGAACCCCGTTGAACACGGCGTTTCCGGAAGGCGCGTCGACCACCGAATCATCGGTGAGAACATTGGCATTGACGCCCGCGTGCGCGCGGGCCACGGTCTGCGTGCTGTCGATATGTCCCCACCCGTGCGGCAGGCTCACCACGCCGGGCATGATGGCCTCGGTCGGCTCCAGCGGAACCGTCAGTGTCCCGGCGGCGGACTTGACCACCGCTCGGTCGCCGAGTCCGAGTCGCGCCACGTCGGCCGGATTGATGTGCAGTGTGCAGCGATTCGATCCGCTCACCAGCGTTGCGATGTTATGCATCCAGCTGTTGTTGGACCGCAGCTGCCGCCGACCGATCAGCACGATCTCTGGTGCGGCGTCGGACAGTCGCGCCCGCATCCGCGCCACGTCGTCGAGCAGCGGCCGCGGGGCAAGGTCCACCTTCGCGGTCGCGGTGCGGAGCACACCGGGCAGGCGCGGCTGCAAGGGGCCGAGGTCGATGCCGTGCGGGTTGTCCAGCAGCACTTGCAGGTTGAGAGTGCCGCCGTTCCATTCCCCGTACGGTCCGAGGCGCAGCATCAGGTCGATGCGCTGTTCGGTGCTGGTCTCGCCGATCAGATCGCCGCGCCGCTGCGCGAACCCGGCCTTGTGCAGCAGCCCAGCGATGACCAGTTCGTCCACAGCGGTGAGCGGATCGACCCCGTCGGAGCCGTTGTGCGGCCTGGCGGTCAGCGCCGCGGCGAGACGAGCCAGGACGGCGGGTTCGGACGGCCGGTCACCCAGTGGCACCAACGGACGCGAGTAGCGGGTGTAGTTCCGCACGGCGAATTGCAGGAGCGCGAAATCGTAGTGCGCCGATTGGGTGGGGCGCGGGGGAGGCAAGATCACATCGGCGTGCTTGGTGGTTTCGTTCAGGTACCGGTCCACGCTCACCATGAAATCGAGCCGGGCGAACGCCTCGTCCAAGCGTGCGCCGCTCGGCGCGGACAGCACCGGATTCCCGGCGACCGTCACCAGCGCGCGGATCTGCCCCGTGCCGGGCGTGGTGATCTCGTCGGCGAGCGTCGCGACGGGCAGTTCGCCCATCGCCTCGGGCAGCTCGCGTACCCGGCTTGTCCAGCGCCCGATGCGGAACGGCCTGGTACGCGGGATGCCGCCGGCGGCGGCGGTGGCGAACATCGCGCCGCCAGGGGAATCGAGGTTGCCGGTCAGCGCGTTGATCGCGTCGACGAGCCACTGCGTGATCGTGCCGAACTCGGCGGTGCAGGTGCCGATGCGGGCGTACACCGCCGCGGTCGGCGCTGCCGCGAGTTCGCGAGCCAGGCGCACGATCGTGGACGCGGGGACGCCGGTGCGGGCCGCGACCGTATCCGGGTCGAAGGCCGCGGCGGCCGTGCGCAATTCGTCCAGGCCGGTGACCTCGACGCGCAGATCGGTCAGTCGCTCGGTGAACAGCGTGTGCACGATGCCGAACAGCAGGTAGGCGTCGCTGCCCGGCCGGATGAACAGGTGCTCGTCGGCCAGTTTCGCGGTGCGGGTCACCCGGGGGTCGACCACCACGAAGCGGCCGCCCCTGCCGCGCAGCGCCTTCAGCCTGCCCGGGAAATCGGGTGCGGTGCACAGCGAGCCGTTCGATTCCAGCGGATTCGCCCCGAGCATCAGCAGATAATCGGTGCGGTCCAGGTCGGGCACCGGCACGGTCAGCGGGTCGCCGAACATCAGCCCACTGGCCACCTGCTTGGGCATCTGGTCGGCGGTGCTGGCCGAGAAGATGTTCTTGGTGCCCAGCGCCCGCAGCAGTATAGGCAGGTACAGCGCTCCGGCCACAGTGTGCGCGTTGGGGTTGCCCAAGTAGGCCGCAGCCGACTGGTTTCCGTGCTCGGCCACCACGGCGGGGAAGCGCTCGGCGATGTAGTCGAAGGCTTCGTCCCAGGTCGCGCTACGCCAGGTGTCGGTCGCGCGGTCGCGGATCAGCGGTTCGGTCACCCGGTCCGGGTCCTCGTCGAGGTGGCCCAAGCTGGCCCCCTTCGGGCAGATGAAGCCCTTGCTGAAGGGGTCGCTGCGGTCGCCGCGGACCGAGGTCACGTGGTCGTCGGGGTCGAGGGTGAGTTCCAGGCCGCAGACCGCCTCACAGAGTGGGCAGGTCCGCAGCAGATTGCGCGATTGCGTGATCGGGGCCATACCCCATCTTGTCGTCCGGCGGTGAAACTGAAAAGAGAACGTCCGATATCGACAACGCCAAACGACCGGTACCCGGCGGCGCTCCGGGGTGGGGAGCCGGAGCGTGAGGACGGATACCGGTCGCAAACAGGCCGGGTAGCGCGGCCCCGGCCCGCGATCAGCAGGTGAACTCGATCAGGGGCGCGTTGCTCAGCAGGCGATGGTCAGCTTCGCGCGGCGCGACGCGGTGGCCGCGCGCACGGCCGCGGCGATCGCGACGACCGGCGGCAGCCAGCGGGCCTCGGCGGGCGCGACGCCCCAGCAGGCCGAACCGGCCGAGAGCTGGGTGGGCGGCAGCGGGATGCCCGCGCCGTCGGTGTACACGGTGGCGCCGGCCTCGCGCAGCGCCTGCAGCGCCATCGCGGCCTTGCGGACGCCGGTGACCAGGTGGATCTCGCGACGCTCTGAGCCGGGGATCTCGATCACCGCGCCGGACAGGTTGTTCGCGCGCAGAAAGCGGCGGACCTCGCCGGCCAGTTCGCCGGAGACCTCGATGCCGGACAGGTCGTCGTCGGTGATCAGGCTCAGACCGTTGGCCGTTTCGGCGACCGTCCACCCGCGCTGGTTGTAGTCCTGCGCAGCGGCGGTCAGTTCGGCCGCCGTGACGGAAGTCGGAAACGTGGTGCGCACTGTCTTCTCCATTCCCCGGTAGATCTCTGGGTCCTGCATTCATGGGTCGTATCGGCGTGGGCAGCCGTGGGCGTTACGGGTTCTCCGAAAAAATTTCCGGAGTGTCGCCTACGTCTCATTTCCGAGGGGGTTCGTCGGCGTTCCGCCGGGCATCCCGAGGTGGCTCGCCACGGTTGCCACGCAGCTACTTTCAGCCGCGGACCTGGTTTCTCGCTGTGCCGAAGCTGCGAGATCGCTGTGGACAGTTGTGAACGATGTTGCTGGTGCGAAAACATCCCGGTCGCGTGCGTTTCCGGCTGGATCCGTGCGCGCCGGGCAGGGAGGATTCCGGCATGAG
>NZ_BAFP01000002.1 GCF_000308455.1 Nocardia abscessus NBRC 100374
CCGGGAGCTGAGGTGGGGTGGGCGCGTCGGGGGAGATCGCACTACCCAATGTTCGGCTTCGCCGGTGGCGGGGTGTTGGTTGCTTCTTCGTCGCGAACGCGGTGCTTGGAGGCGTGCTGGGCCGCGAACGGCGCGCTTGAACTCTTTCGCTCGAAACCGGAAGCTGAGCCGGTGTGGGCGCGTTGGGCGTGAATCGCCGACCTAGGGTTTTGCTGTCGCCGGTGGCGGGGCGTTGATGCCTGTGGGTGGGCGGATGGGGTTTGCCGGTGACGACCCTTGGCGGTCGGTGGGGCGTGGGTGGAGACGATCGGGGCCGGTGGTGTTCGGTGGGCGTCGATCAGCTGCACGCGTGGGTTGCTCGACGCGTGTCGGTTCTCCGGTATCGTCGGCGCTATCGGTGGCCGTAGCGCAGTTCGTAGAGGTCGCGGTCGTGGTCGGTGATCTTGCCGTGGTCGACCAGTTCGGGGTTCAGGCCGTGCTGGACCAAGCGGAAGCGGCGCCAGACGTAGCTGAGAGCCACCGTGAAGACCACCATCGGAATGATCATCATCACGATCAAGCCGATCTTCAGCGGCATCGGGCCGGGGAACAGCAGTACCAGAGCGAAGAACGGGATGATCGGCCCGAGAAAACGGACGAGATAGCGTTCCATGGCCCCGTGTCCGACGAGGTCGTGGATGACCCACTCGTGTAGCTCCTCGGGGAGCTCGCGGCCCAGATCGTAGGTGATCCGTTGCCGAAACGTGGGTTTTTTCATGCTTCCAGGCTATGCCCGTGATTTACGCCACGCCAGGCTCTCGCGGGCTCAACCGCGTCCGTGCCTGCGCTCGTAGTCGAGGCGTTCGCGTTCGTCCCGGCGGCGGGCGTCGGCGTCGGCGAGCGCGGGGTCGAGACCGTGCTTGATCAGCCGATGCCGCCGGTAGACGTACAGCAGCGCCACGGTGAAGTAGATCAGCGGGATGTACAGCAGCGCCATCATCGCCAACCCCATCCACAAGGGGCCGGGCAGCAACAGGAACAGCATGAGCACCGGGAGCACGGGCACCAGGAAGCGCAGGAGATAGCGCCGCGTAGCGCCCGGCCCGATCAGATCCTCCCGCACCCAATCGGACATCGATTCCGGCAGTGTGCGGCCGAAGACATAGCCGATCCGCTGTCCGAACGAGGGTTCAGCACTCACCACTCCAGCATCCCGACCCCGCCGTCACCGGCGCAACTGGCCCCTACCGAGCGGCGTGGAATGCGGCTATCTGGGTGACCAGGTTGTGCGTGGTGTGCTGCACGGCGATCTTGACGAACGGTTCGATGGTCTTGCCGAGCGCCCGTCCCGCGAGGCCGCCGGGCACCCGGAAGTCCACGATCGCGTCGACGGTGCACAACCGGTCGCCTTTGTCGTGGAACAGGAACGTCGACTCGATCTCGAAACCCTTGATCGACTTGACGCCGATCGCGTAGTTCGCCTCCCAGCGGACCACCTCGATGCGCGACTTCAGCGAGACGGGCCCCAGCTTCATGTGCCCGTCGAAAGTGGCGCCGACCCCTTCGGTCTGCTCGCCGACCGGGGTGAAGGACTCGACGCCGTGCAGGAAGCGCGGCAGGTTCTGATAGTCGTTCACGAAGGCGAACGCGGACTCCGCCGAGGCCACGCAATCCTCGACGATCTTCACTACGGTCATGCGGAAACCCTAACCGGGCCACGGCCTCCTGCCTCAGGCGGTGACGGCCAGGGTCGCGGCGAGCCCGAAGGCGAGCGCCATCACGACCACCTCGGTGATCGCGCGACGCAGCGAGTCCTTCGCGTCCATCCGGTGGTCGGCCGCCCGCGGCACCCAGCTGCGGCGCCACCACCACCCCAGTGCGAGCAACACGAGCAGCACCACGGTCTTGGCCAGCAGGATCCGGCCGTATCCGGTGCTGACGAACGGTGCGATCCCGCCGACCCGGATCAGTCCGTTGAGCAGGCCCGTGACCGCTACGACCGCGACCAGAGGCAGCGCCACCGCCGAGTACTTCGGCAGTACCACCGCCCACTCACCCCGGGTCCGCACGACCAGAGCCAGCGCGATCAGCAACCCGAACCAGGCGCCGGCTGCCAGCGCGTGCACCGCGGCGAGCACGGAGCCGAACGCCTGCTGCGACATGTGTCCGGTGATCGGACGCAATGCCAGCGCGACCGCCGCGAACACCAGCACCAGGTCGGCGGAGGCGGACTCGGGCCGTCGGAAGGCCAGCGCGGATCCGCAGGCCACCGTCGCGACGCCGACCAGGATCGCGATACCGACCTGCCCGCCGCTCACGTCCACCAGGTAGGTGCCGAACTCCGCGGCGCCGAGTTCGGTCACCGGCACACCGACCACCTCGGCCGCCTCGAAGACCAGCACGGCGAACTCGGCGGCCGCCCAGACCCCGGCGAGCACCGCCAGCAGCCGCCACGGTGTTCGCAGGCGCGGGGAGATCCTGGGCAGGGCGGCCAATCCCAGCGCCGTCGCCCCGACGCCGTCGGCGGCCACCCGGACCACTGCCTCCCCGGGCAGCGGCCCGGGGAGGATCAGCGCCCAGGCGAGCGCTACGCCGAGCAGCCCGGCCGGGACAGCGAGCAACAGTGCCGGCCACGGCGTTCGGCCGGGGGCGGGCCGGGTACCACCCCGTCCGCCGATCCGCATCTCGTTCACCGGCGTGGGTTGCGGTTCCTGCCGCCGAACAACGCGAACGCGAGTCCACCGCCGAACAGCACGACCGCGCCGACGATGAACACCCACAGCGGAATGCCGCCCGAGCCGTCCGAGCTGTCGTCGGATTTCGCATTCGGTTTCGGCCCCGGCGTGCCGTTGCCCGGCTTACCGAGGGTGAAGTGCCGTTTGCCGCTGACGGGGTGACCATCGGCCGAGGTCACCCGGTAGGCGATGGTGTACTCGCCGGCCGGGCCCAGCTCGCCCACGGCGACGCTGACCGTCTTGCCCTCGACCACCGGGTCACCCTTGGACCACAGATTGCCGTCGGGTCCGACGACGGTGAGCGACGGGAAGCTGGGCTGGAGTTCCTCGTTGAACGTGACGCTGGCCCGCTCCGGACCGGCGTCGACGGTCGCGTTGTCCTCCGGGACGCTTCCGGTGGCCGCGGAGTGTGCGGCGGCGATGCCCGTCGCGGCGATGCCGAATCCGAGCAGGAACACCCCCGCCACGAGGGCGGTCAGGAGGCGGCGGATCATGCGCGCCGTCCGCGGATCACGTTTCCGAGGCCGAGCGCGACACCGAGCAGGCCGAGCGCGAGGCCGATCCCGCCGAGCCAGCGGGCTGTCCGGTCGGCGTGGTCGGCGTCGGCGTCGGCGTCGTCCGAGGCTTCGCTGCTCACTTTGTGCCCGTCGTGCGCGTCGTCTTTGCCTGCGGCCAGGGTCAGCGAGGGGGCCGGACGTTCGGGTTCGTCGCCGTCCTTGCCGACCGGCTGGTCCCAGCTGACCACCTTGCCGTCGGAATAGGTCTGCTTGGCGGGGAAGCTGACCGAATCCAGGGCGGGCAGCGGGCCGACGGACACCGCGAAACGCTGGAACTGACCGGGCGCGATGCCCGGCGCGCCCGGATCGGCGGTCCAGGTGATCGCGGTGACCTCCTTCTTGTCGTTGCGTTCCACTTTGGCCGACCAGCCGGGAACCGATTCGGTCCGAGCGGATTTCAGATTGGGCAGGGTGACGGTGAGCGCCGTGGTGCTCGCGGTGTCCGATTCGGTGGGCACCCGGAAGGTGGCGACGGCGTAGCCGCCCTGAGCGGCGCCGGGAGCGTCCACCGTGACGTGTGCCGCGGCGGTGCCGCCCGCGAGCAGAACGAGTGCTGTTGTGGTGACCGTTGTTCCGACGGCGCGCGAAATCGAGCTGTGCATGCTGATGCTCCTGTGCGAGGGGAGAGTGTGTCGGGGAGATCAGGCCGACAGCGGCGGCGCGCGCGGACCGAGCGCACCAAGGGGAGCACAGCGAGAGGGCGGGAAACCGGGATCCGACCAGGGCGGCGCGCCGGCGATGCGCGCCTGCCGCGGCGGGGCGAGTATCGCGCGCAGCGCACCGGAGACGGCGGCGTAGAGCCGCTCGGCGAGCACGATCAGCGCAGCGCAACCGGCCGCCGCCACGGTGTGCGCGAGGAGCATCCAGGCGGTCGGCAGCGGGGAAACCGTTGCGACAGGGCCGGTTCCGGAGTGGTCGTGGCCGAGGAGGATCGACAACGCGGCGTGGCTGAGCAGCTGACCGGCGCCGAGTAGCCCGGCCGCGGCGGACGGGCGCAGGGACGCGCGCGGGGTTCCCGCGGCCGCGCCCACCCCCGCGGCGATCAACAACACCAACGTCAGTTCGGTCGAGCCCGGCACACCTGCACCGGCCGACCCGTGCGCCGCGACGGCCAGCACGCCGACGAGCACGCCGACCAGGCCACCACGCAGGTGGCCGGTGATCGGGTGCGGGGACATGGGGACGAGGAAGGTCAGCGCACGCCGAGCCGGGCCAGGATGTCGGACTCGATTCCGGACAACTCGTGGGAGATCGACGCGTGCACCGAACGGCGGCGGTTGGCGGGCATCTGGTCGGAGGTGTGCACGGCGGCGGTCAGGCTGCCGAGACGGTCCTTGGTGGCGGTGACGAACTTCTGCGTCTCGCCTTTGTCCTTGCCGTTCTGCGTGCCGACTTTGTCCAGCGCCGCTTCGGCATTCGTGATGCGCGCCTGCAGCTTGGCGCCGTGCCCGGTGAAGTCACCGAGCTGGTCGATGCCGACGCCGAGTTGCTGGGCGCGGCGCGTGTCGAGCTGCCCGCGCAGGAACGTCGCGCCGCGATAGGCGAGCGGGGCGAGCACCGGAATGAGCACGCGGGCGACGCCGAGGTACTTCTTCACCTGACCGGCGCTGAACGGATCGCGTTCGGCTTTGGCCGCCGCCTTCAGTGCGGCCTTCTCCTCCGCCTGGAACGCCGCGATCTGCGCTTTGGCGACCTTGCGCTGAGTGCGGGCCTCGGCGCGGCGCGCCTTGCGGTCGTTCTTCGCGGCGAGCTTGGCCTCGATCACGGCCTTGTGCTTGAGAGCTTTCGCCTCGGCCCTGCGGCTCGGCCGCCGTTTGCGCTTCGTGAACAACCCCATCGAAGGCCCTCCGTCATGCTGGTTCGCCATGGCAGTACGACGCCGGGGAAGCCCGTCCGCCCATGTCACACGCTTTGCCGTCACCCTATCGGGTCCATGGTGACAGCTGCGAGGGTAGTGCGGCCCCCGCACACGGCACCTGGCAATTCGCCGGTCTCGATCCGAGTGGGTCTGCTCACGGCAGGTTGTGAGTGACCTGACGATCAACCGCCCCGAGCCGCCCGCACTATGTCCAGCGCTCGACTACCAACGCGCCCGGCGCACCCCAACCCCAGGTTTCGAGCGAAGCGCGACGGAGCATCTGCCCGTTGCCGACGCCCGCTCTCATCCGAGCATCGGCTCGAGCACCACGATCACTGGTCGATCTGACGGTCAGCCGCTGCAAGCCGCGTGCGGTATGTCCAGCGCTCGACCACCAACGTGCCCGGCGCACCCCAACCCAAGGTTTCGAGCGAAGCGAGACCGAGCATGCGCCGTTCGCGGCCCGC
>NZ_BAFP01000001.1 GCF_000308455.1 Nocardia abscessus NBRC 100374
CCCGCCGCTCCGGTCCGGCACGAGCCTGCGGAACCGGATCGCCCCCGGACCAGCGAGTGGCCCGCCACCGGAACCGCCGCACCGACCAAGGCGGACGATTCGAAGCAGAGTGCGAGCTCCCGGCTGCTCAGCGACTCGGGATCGATCGCGTTCGCGACGCTGATCAGCAGAATCACGGGTTTCGGCAAGCAACTGATGCTGCTGACCGTGCTCGGCCCCGCGATCGCCAGTGCGTTCACCGTCGCCAGCCAGATTCCGAACATGATCGCGGAATTGGTGCTCGGCGCGGTGCTCACCGCGATCGTGGTGCCGACGCTGGTGCGCGCGGAGCAAGAGGATCCCGATCGCGGGGCGGCGTTCGTCCGGCGCTTGGTGACCGCGGCTTTCGTGGTCCTGGCCACCGCCGCACTCCTGGCGACGGCCGCGGCGCCGGTACTGACCACACACGTCTTCCTGCCCGACGACGGCCAGGTCAACACAGCGCTCACCACGGCGCTGGCGTTCCTACTGTTGCCGGCGATCCTGTTCTACGGCATGTCGGCGCTACTCACGGCGATCCTCAACACCCGGCAGATGTTCAAGCCCGGCGCGTGGGCCCCGGTGCTGAACAACCTGGTCGTGCTGACCGTGCTCGGCTTGTACGTCCTGATGCCAGGGGAGATCACGCTCGATCCGGTCCGGATGAGCGACCCGAAGCTACTGGTGCTCGGCGTCGGCGTAACGATCGGCGTGGTGGTGCAGGCGGTCAGCCTCGTCCCGGCGATCCGCAGGGCAGGCATCGACTTGCGCCCGCTGTGGGGGATCGACGCCCGGCTCAAGCAGTTCGGCGGGATGGGCGCGGCCATCATCCTGTACGTGCTGATCAGCCAGGCGGGCTTCGTCTTCGCCACGCGGATCTCCGCGCATGCCGACGAGGCGGGTCCGGCGATCTACAACAACGCGTGGCTGCTGCTGCAACTGCCCTACGGCGTGCTCGGTGTCACCGTGCTCACCGCGATCATGCCGCGGCTGAGCCGCAATGCCGCCGCGGACGACACGCCCGCGGTGGTCGACGATCTCTCCGCCGCCACCCGGTTGACCATGATCGCGCTGGTCCCGGTAGTCGCCTTCCTCACGCTGGCCGGTCCGCAGGTCGGGCAGGCCCTCTACGGCTACGGAAACTTCGGATCCGACGCCGAACGTCTCGGGCTCGCGGTCAGCTGGTCGGCGTTCGCGCTGATCCCGTACTCGCTCGTGCTGATCCACCTGCGGGTGTTCTACGCCAGGGAGCAGGCGTGGATCCCGACCTGGATCATCCTCGGCATCACCGCCGCCAAGATCGTCTTCTCGGCGCTGGCTCCGGTGCTCACCGACGCGGAGCACGTGGTGATCGCGCTCGGCGTCGCGAACGGACTCGGCTTCGCGGTCGGCGCCGTGGTGGGCGGTTACCTGCTGCACCGCAGTCTGGGTGATCTCCGGATGGCCAATGTCGGCCGTACGGTGACGCGTGTCGTACTTGCGTCGCTCGCGGGCGGCGCGGTGATGTGGATCGTGGATCGGGTACTCGGCTTGGATCGCCTGACCGCGTCCTTCCACGGACCGGGTTCGCTGATCCGGGTGGCGATCACCGCGATCGTCATGTTCGCGGTGGCCTTCGGTCTGATGCGACTCGCCGGTATCCCGGAGATCGTCGCCATCACCGTGGCCATCTCGCGGCGCCTCGGCTGGACCCCGCCCGCGCCGGATCTCGACCTGGAAAGCCCGGTCGAAGATCCCTACGTCACGCAGGTACTGCGCAGGCCCGACTCGTATCTGGACTACCCGCGGTTCGATCCGTACATGGACGCCCAGACCATGGTGCTGCCCGTGATCAGACCTGATGCCGTTGACCGCACCGGCATGGGTGAGTTCCCGTACCCTGTTCGGCAGAGAAGCACAAGTGGCGAATTCGCCGGAACCTCGACATATCAGGGCGAAGGAGGACCGAGGGTGAGCGACGACGCGGTGGGCGGCGTCCCAGCCGCCGATTCTTCTGTGACCACGCCCGGCGGACTGTTTACCGATGTTCCGCCGACCGCGGGGGAGCCGTTGGATCCCGCGTACGCGAACAAGGAGTCGGGCATGGGCGCACCGGATCAGGACGCGGCCAGACCGCAGGACAACCAGCTACCGCCGCGCGATCCGATGTACGACACGGGGATGATCCCCATCGGCTCGCCGGAGATGCCGCCGATGGGTGGCGAGAACCTGGGCGCCCGCCGGATACCGCGCGGCCCCAAGCTGATTCCGGGCGCCTCGGTGGCCGGCGGGCGCTACCGCCTACTGGCCGGTCACGGCGGCGCCCGCGGTCTGAAGTTCTGGCAGGCGCTGGACATCAAGCTCGATCGCGAGGTCGCGCTGACCTTCGTCGACGCCGACCAGAAGGCGACCGAGAACTCCGGCCAGGACGGCCCCCAGGCGATCCTGTCCCGGACGCTGCGTCTCGGCCGGATCAACTCGCCGGGTCTGGCCCGCGTTCTGGACGTCGTACGCGGTAGCTCCGGCGGCATCGTGGTGGCGGAGTGGACCCCGGGCCGTTCGCTGCGGGAGATGGCTGAGACGGTGCCGTCGCCGATCGGTGCGGCGCGCGCCATCCGCGCCCTCGCCTCGGCGGCCGAACTGGCCCACCGCGGCGGTGGGTCGCTGTCCATCGACCATCCCGACCGGGTGCGTATCAGCGCCTCCGGTGACGCGGTGCTGGCCTTCCCGGGCACCCTGTCCGACTCCGACGCGCAGTCCGACGTGCGCGGCCTCGGTGCGATGCTCTACGCGCTGATCACCGCGCGCTGGCCGATCCGCTCCGGCGGTGTCACCGGCGCCGCTGCGACGGTGGGCGGGCTGCGGCTGGCCGAATTCGGTCCGGACGGCACTCCGGTGGAGCCGAGACAGATCCGTCCGGAAGTGCCGTTCGAGATCTCCGCGGTCGCCGTGCGCTCGCTGGAGTCGAACAAGGGCGTGCGCACCGCGGCCACGGTTCAGCACGTGCTGGAGCAGGCGTCGGTGGTCGATCAGAAGACCGATTTCATCCCGGTGCTCCGGCTCGGCCAGCGCCCACCCTCGAATATGGACGACTCGCTCGCCGATCCGGAACTGCTCGCGGCCGAACGCGAACGCTCCCAGCGGATGATGTGGATCATGGTCGGCCTCGGCATCCTCGCCGCGCTGGTGGTCGGCATCGTGATCTGGTGGATGGTCAGTGTGTTCGCGCCCGGCGCTTCGGACGCGCCGCTGAACGAACAGCGCAACATCGGCCTGACCACGAACAACCAGCCCGCGCCGACGCCAGCGGCGGCGGGTCCGAACCTCACGCCGGCCGGTGTGCCGGTCCCGGTGACCGGTGTGTCGGTGTTCTCGCCGGAGGGCACCGCCGACGGCGTCGCCAACGTCCAGGCGGTGCTGGACAACGACCCGGGCACCCAGTGGCGCACCGATCAGTACTTCCAGCAGTTCCCGGCACTCAAGAAGGGGGTCGGGCTGCTGGCGACGCTGCCCGCCCCCGCCAAGCTCACCAATGTCTCGATCAACTCGCCCAGCGCGGGCACGTCGGTGGAGATCCGTACCTCGCCCACCGGCTCGCCGACGCTGGATCAGACCCAGCTGATCGGTTCCGCACGGCTGGACGACGGCGTCACCGACATCCCGGTGCGTGCCGACCAGGCCGCCCGCTACGTTCTCGTCTGGATCACCGGACTGGGGAACTCCGGAGGACAGTTCCAGACCGCTATCGCCGATATTCGCTTCGACGCCGCCTCTTAGGCCGGCTCCGCCGCGGCCGCACCCTCGTTCGTGCGGGCCGCGCACCGCGCGACGCCGACCGGCGCGCATTCCGCCGTTACCGGCCTCGATCAGCTGGTTGCTGCCAAATCGTTACGGACGCTATGATCTTCGGGCGCTCTCAGCAGGGGAGCTTCCCAGGTTCCGGTGTTTCGATCCTGGATGCTGCGAGATTTCGGTGACGGTCAAACCGTGCCCGTTGCCGCCGTGAGAGCTGTCCAAGGGGTTGGCATTTGTCGTCCGAAGTGAACGAGGAGTTCGGCGGGGGGACGTCGCGGCCGGTGGTGTGTCACGAGCGTTCGTTCTCACCCGACGAGTACACCGATGTAGAACTCTTGCGAGCGCATGTCCGCGGTCAACGGCACGCGTTCGCCGAGCTGCTGCGCAGGCACAACGATCATCTGTGGCAGACCGCGCTGCGCACGTCCTACACGCGCGAGGACGCGGCCGATTCGCTGCAGGACGCGCTGTTGTCGGCGCATCGCACGGCTGCCTCGTTCCGCGCGGAATCGGAGGTGCGCAGCTGGTTGCACACGATCGTGGTGAATGCCTGCCTGGACCGGATCCGGCGCAACAAGACCAGGCGCGCGTTGTCGCTGTCGCCGGAGACGATGCCCGAGCCCAAGCACGACCGCGACGAGATGGCCGAGGTGGAGATGTCGATGGTCATCGACCGCGCCCTGTTCTCGTTGCCTCCGGATCAGCGGACCGCGCTCGTCGCGGTCGATGTGGAGGGGTATAGCGTGGCCGAGGCGGCCGCCTTGCTCGGTGTGCCCGAGGGAACGATCAAGAGCCGGTGCGCCCGCGCGCGGCAGCGGTTGAAAGAGCGATTGGAATTTCTGCGTGATCCGGGGAACCGGAGGTAGTTGGGATGCGTCATTAACAGTGACGAACCACTGAACGATTCACAGGCAGCTCCCGACGGCGAGGGGCTTCCCGCGATGTCAGATGCGAACAACGGAGGTGCGATGGCGACCAGGTCCGTGCCGCAGCCCCCGTTCGCGTCCGAATTGCTGGCTGACCTGCACGCCGACAATGTGACGCCGCAGCAGCGCGAGCAGTTGTGGCCTGCGGTCTCGCGTGATCCGGAAGCCATGCGTTTCCTGCGTTCACTAGACGAGGTGAGCGCCGAGTTACGCACGCTCGGCCAGGATGAGCGCATCATTCATCCGATGCCGGAGGACGTGGTGACCAGGCTCGCGCTGTTCATCGACCAGCTCGAACCACCCGAGGATGCGCCGCCGCAGGATGCTTCGGTTCACCAGCTGCCGCGCGCGTCGGTAGGCGAATCCCAGGGCGAACCAAGAGATTCCGTATCCGCGCCGATCGCTCTCGACGAGCGTCGCCGCGGCAGGTTGCGCTGGTTCGCCGCGGCAGCCGCGACGATTGTCACAGTGGCGTGCGCGGGTGTGTTCGTTTCGACGATGCGCGACGGTGACGCCCCCGCGCCCACCACCGGCAACGACGATCTGGGCGAGGACCTCACCGTCACAGCCGCCCTCAGCGCGCTCGGCCGCCACAACGTCACCGGCTCGCTGGCCGGCCCGGGGGCGCTCGAGCGTTGTGTTCTGGCGAACGGACTCGACCGCACGGTGCTCGGTTCGACCGACATCAGGTTCCAGGGCGGCAACGCGGTGCTCATCCTGCTCAACGGCCCACGCCCGCCCAAGATCACCGCGCTGGTCGTCGGAACCGGTTGCGGTACAGGTGATCCACAGCGTAGAGCGCTGCAGGACATCGGCTGACGTTGCGACCTGGACCACGTGGGCGGTGTGACCCCGGCAACGCGGGAACAACAGCCATTACCCTGTTGTTGACCGACACGTCCGAACGAATCTTCCCGAAAGGGCCCCATGAGCGAGCGTAGCGAGCGAACAAGCGACACCGGCACGCGAGTTCGCGACCTGATCATCGTCGGCTCTGGACCTGCCGGCTACACGGCCGCCGTCTACGCGGGCCGCGCCGAGCTCCAGCCGCTGCAGTTCGAGGGGACCCAGTTCGGCGGTGCGCTGATGACCACCACCGAGGTCGAGAACTTCCCCGGCTTCCGCGAGGGCATCATGGGCCCGGATCTCATGGAGGAGATGCGCGAGCAGGCCAAACGGTTCGGCGCGGAGATCCGCACCGAAGACGTGGACGCCATCGACCTGACCGGCCCCGTCAAGAAGGTCGTCGTCGGCGGGGAAACCTTCGAGGCCTATGCGGTCATCCTCGCCATGGGCTCGGCCGCGCGCTACCTGAACGTTCCGGGTGAGCAGCGGTTGCTCGGCCGCGGCGTCAGCGCCTGCGCCACCTGCGACGGCTTCTTCTTCAAGGGCCAGGACATCGTGGTGGTCGGCGGCGGCGACTCCGCGATGGAGGAGGCGACCTTCCTCACCAAGTTCGCCTCCAGCGTCACCATCGTGCACCGCCGCGAGGAATTCCGTGCCTCCCGCATCATGCTGGAGCGCGCGAAGGCGAACGAGAAGATCAAGTTCCTGCTCAACGCCGAAGTGGCCGAGGTGCACGGTGACAGCAGCGTCACCCACCTGACCCTGCGCGACACCCGGACCGGCGAGACCTCCGACCTGCCCGCCACCGGCCTGTTCGTCGCGATCGGCCACGACCCGCGCAGCGAGCTCGTCAAGGGCCAGGTAGCGCTGGACGACGAAGGATACGTGCTGGTGCAGCACCCGACGACCGTGACCGACATCCCGGGCGTCTTCGCCGCGGGTGATCTGGTCGACCACACCTACCGCCAGGCGATCACCGCCGCGGGCACCGGCTGCCGAGCGGCCATCGACGCCGAGCGCTGGCTGGCCGAGCAGGGCGACATCACCTCGAACACCCTCGATCACGCGGGTGAGTCGGTGGCCGTCCCCGCCAACTGAGCTCGCGCCGTCCGAGCTGCTGATCTTCCGTTTCGCTGTATCGCAAGGAGAACATTCATGTCCAAGTCCGCCAACACGGTCGTCGTCACCGACGCGTCCTTCGCCGACGACGTGCTGCTGAGTGAGAAGCCCGTCCTCGTCGATTTCTGGGCCGACTGGTGCGGGCCGTGCAAGATGGTCGCGCCCGTCCTCGAGGAGATCGCGGGCGCGCACGCGGACAAGCTGACCATCGCGAAGCTGGACGTGGACGCCAACCCGAGCACCGCCCGCGATTATCAAGTCCTTTCGCTGCCCACTATGATGCTGTTCCGCGGCGGTAAGCCGGTCAAGCAGATCGTCGGAGCGAAGGGCAAAGCGGCTCTTCTGCGCGAACTCGAAGACATCATCTGACGACGCGATCCGACGACGCGCCGTAGGATGCCTGGACCCGGGATTCTCGAAACCCGGTCCGGGTCTGAGACAATCGACCGACGCTCCGGTCGTGCGAAGGTGTATCCCATCGCATGAGTGGGTACCCGCGGGTTGACGGAAGGAAAGGGCTCTCACGCATGCACCGACTTCGTCACGGCGATTCCGGTCCAGCCGTAGCAGAGGTTCGGAGCACCCTGGCAAGCCTCGGGTTCCTACACGCGCACGTCGGTACCGACCAGTCGGACGCACGCGAGTATTGGAAGGACACCGAAGTCTCCTTCGATCACTACCTCGACTCCGCGGTTCGCGCTTTCCAGCAGCATCGCGGTCTGCTCGTCGATGGCGTGGTCGGCCCGGCGACCTACCGGGCACTGAAGGAGGCGTCCTATCGGCTCGGCGCGCGAACGCTGATCTATCAGCTGTCCGCGCCGCTGTACGGCGACGATGTGGCCACGCTCCAGCGCAGGCTGCAGGACCTCGGCTTCTACGTGCACCGCGTCGACGGCTACTTCGGTCCGCATACCCATGACGGGTTGACCGCGTTCCAGCGCGAGATCGGGCTCTCAGCCGACGGCATCTGCGGTCCCGATACGCTGCGCTCGCTCGACCTGCTCGGCGCCAGGGTGACCGGTGGCAACCCGCACCGGATCGCCGAGGAAGAGGTCGTGCACCGCGCTGGTCCGCAGCTGACCGGCAAGCGGATCGTCATCGACCCTGGTCTCGGCGGTCCGGACAAGGGGTTCGGCGTGCCCACCGAATACGGCGACGTCTACGAGTCGGAAATCCTGTGGGACCTCGCGAGCCGTCTGGAAGGGCGGATGGCGGCCACGGGGATGGAAACCTTCCTGTCCCGTCCGTGGGGTGCCAACCCCACCGACGCCGAACGCGCGGACACCTCCAACGCGTTCGATGCCGACCTGATGATCTCGCTGCGCTGCGCCACCAATCCGAGTCCGCTGGCCAACGGCGTCGCCGGGTTCTACTTCGGCAACTCGCACGGCTCGGTCTCCATGATCGGCCAGGTGCTGGCCGGCTTCATCCAGCGGGAAGTCGTCGCGCGAACCTCGTTGCAGGACTGCCGTACCCACGCGCGGACCTGGGATCTGTTGCGCCTCACCAAGATGCCCACCGTACAGGTCGACATCGGTTATCTGACGAACGATTACGACGCCTCGGTGCTCACCAACCCGCGCATGCGCGACGTGATCGCCGAAGCCATTCTCGTCTCGGTGAAGCGGCTGTACCTGCTCGGCCAGGACGACCAGCCCACCGGCACATACACTTTCGCGGAATTGCTGGCCGAAGAGCTGGCCGCCGCCGACCGGATGTAGCCCGGTCCTCTCCGCAACGCGAAGCGCCCCCTGCCTTTCGGAATCGGCAGGGGGCGCTTCGATGTCTACCTCAGCGCGCCCCGATGCGGGTCGGCGCGGTCATGGATGCCGCCGCGAGCAGCTGGTCCAGCGCCCGTTCGACGTCTTCCTTCCAGCCGTGGTCGGAGTCGAGCTCCAACCGCAGGCGCGGGAAGCGGTGATGCGGGGCCACGACCTCGAAGCCCACGTCTTCCAGGAAGTCGGCGTCGATCATGCAGCCCTCGGGCGAGCATTCGGTCGCAGCACCCGCCGCGCTCGCCCCCTTGATCGGAGCGACGATCCGCTCCAGCAAAGTCATCGACCCGAACCGCTCGGCCAGCGCATGCGTCGGTGGTTCGGTGCGGATGCCGAATACCTCCAATGCGCGCACGCCGCGTCGCACCAGATCGGCTACCACGGCCTGGATCAGGCGGTGGGCAACGTCGGCATCATGGTAGGGGAATTCGGCCCGCAGCGTGGTCAGCAGGACCGCGTCCGGGCTCACGGGGGAGGTGGGGAAGAGCGTCGACCTCGGCACCGCGCTCGGCGGTGCGTAGAGGGCACAGCCGGCCACGTTGCCGTCCACGGTCGCTACCTGCCCGCACGACCCCCACTCCAGCATGACCGTGGACAGCCAGGCTTCCTTCTCGAAGACCGGATCGCTGAAGTTACGCGAATCCTCCGCCACCGCGGGGTCCATCTCCCAGAACACACAGCGGCGCGCATGCGCGGGAAGCATTTCCAGTCCGCCGAGGGTTAGTGCTGTGACGCTGGTCGACACCGCTCTGCTCAGCCTCCAGCTGTCCGATTCATCCACGCTCACGTCGCATCAAAGTTTGCTCGCCAGCAAGAATAAGCGATCAACGGGAACCCGCCTCATTCCATGTCGCTGTGCTGTTGGTCAGAAGAACTTGTGTTGCTTCGCCGCGGGCGATTCGCGCTCCGCGGCCGCGGGAATCCATGCCGTCACAGTGACGTTTCGGCCCGGTATCCACACCTATCGAAACCACAAGTTGAATTTCGTCACTTCTGTCACACGTTGGGTGCGTTCTGCTCCATCAGGGCGACGATGCGTTCGAGGTCTTCGACCGACCCGAACTCGACGACGATCTTGCCTTTGCGCTTGCCCATGCTCACGAGGACCCGGGTGTCGAAGGAGCCGGACAGTCGATCGGCCACGGCTTGTAAGCCTGGCATCTCGATCGGCTTGCGCCGGGCGACGGGAGAGGGCGCGGCCGCGTCCTGCTCTCGGTTCGCCAGCATGACGGCTTCCTCGGTAGCCCGGACCGAGAGTCCCTCGGCGACGATTCGGGCGGCGAGCACCTCTTGAGCGTCCGCACCCGCTTCGAGACCGAGCAGTGCTCGCGCGTGCCCGGCGGACAGTACGCCCGCCGCGACCCGGCGCTGCACCGGGATCGGCAACTTCAGTAGACGGATCATATTCGTCACCACCGGGCGAGAGCGGCCGATTCGGGCAGCCAATTCCTCGTGGGTGACGTCGAATTCCTCCAGCAACTGCTGATAGGCCGCCGCCTCTTCGAGCGGATTCAGCTGCACCCGGTGGATGTTCTCCAGCAGGGCGTCGCGCAGCATCGACTCGTCCGCGGTCTCCCGGACGATCGCCGGGATGGCGGCCAGGCCGGCCTCCTGACAGGCCCGCCAGCGCCGCTCACCCATGACCAGCTGATAGCGGTCCACGCCCGGTTCGGTCCGGCGCACCACGATCGGCTGCATCAGCCCGAACTCACGGATCGAATGCACCAGCTCGGCCAGTGCGTCTTCTTCGAAGACCGTGCGCGGCTGCTTCGGGTTCGGCTCGATCTGGTCCGGCGGGATCTCCCGGTAGCTGGCGCCGCCGACCTCGAGTTCGGCATTGTCCGCGGGATCGGGTACCCGATGCAGATAGGCGGAGGGGGGCTGCGGCCCGATCGGATCCAGACCGATGACACTCGCAGCGGCGCTGCTGAGACCCGGCGTGGCCGTCGGTGTCGTCGGGATCAGCGCCGCAAGACCGCGCCCGAGCCCACCCTTCTTAGCCTGACTCATCGGTCTACCGACCCCTTCCTCGTTCCGCCACCAAACCGGACTGTGCCGAGCGTCGACTCGGCTGACCGAGTCACTCCGCCGACTTCGCCGCGGCGGCGCGCGGAGCTATCGCGCGGGCCGCCATCTCACGTCCGGCATCCAGGTAGCTCATCGCGCCCCGGGAGCCTGGATCATAATCGAGCACCGTCATGCCGTAACCCGGCGCCTCCGACACCTTTACGCTGCGCGGGATCACCGACCGCAGCACGACGTCACCGAAGTGTCCGCGGACCTCCTCGGCGACCTGGTCGGCCAGCTTGGTGCGGCCGTCGTACATCGTGAGGATCACGGTCGAGACGTGGAGTTCCGGATTCAGGTGCGCCTGCACCAAGCCGATATTGCGGAGCAACTGGCCGACGCCCTCGAGTGCGTAGTACTCGCACTGGATCGGGATCAGCACCTCCTTCGCCGCGACGAGGGCGTTCACCGTCAGCAGCCCCAGCGAAGGCGGGCAATCGATCATCACGTAATCGATGTCGTATCCGGCGATATTCGCCTCCTGGATGGCGGCTTTCAGCCGACCTTCCCTGGCCACCATCGACACGAGTTCGATCTCGGCGCCCGCCAGATCGATGGTCGCGGGGATGCAGAGGAGGCGGTCGCTGTGCGGACTCGTCTGGATCGCGTCCCGGACCGAGACCTCGCCGATGAGCAACTCGTAGCTGGAGGGAACACCCGAATGATGCTCGATACCCAGGGCGGTACTGGCGTTGCCCTGCGGGTCGAGATCGATCACGAGAACCGTCATCCCCTGGTGTGCCAGGGCGGCCGCCAGATTCACGGCGGTGGTCGTCTTCCCGACACCGCCTTTCTGATTGGCGATGGTGATGATGCGTTGCTCGTGCGGTTTCGGCACAGTCACCTTTCCTGGATGGAGTACCTGACTTGCACGTTGCGCTTCGGCAGCTATCGGGGTCTCACTGGGGGAGATGTGCCCGAACGGTGTGCTTCCGAATGCCTCCGCGTCGAGATTGCTGGAGTCCAGCATCCCCGGCACGCGCGACGTCGTTTCCCGTGAAACATTCGCCGGACCGCTCGACATAGACAGCTCCTAACCCGAGAAACTTCAGAACACGCGCGCCCGACGGGACGGGTCGACACCATGCCAGCAACAGCCTTTGTCGGATCGAACACGATGCACAACCGGGTCCGCGGCGCCCGATCGACCGAGCGGAGCTGCTCGCCGCTGTGACAACCAGATCCCTCCGTGGCATCCACGCTCACGCCCGACGACCACTAGCTTGCCAGCACTGAGCGCTTTACGAAAGCTGAATCGCGGCGAGGCGCAAAGCGACACGCAAAACCGCACGATTTCACTCCAACGCGCCCGCTGTTTCACATGAAACATTGCCCGTGGACCGATGTTCCCGGCGGATCGGCAGCTGCCCGGACTGCATTCGATCGTCGGATACCGGATAGCTACTCGCAGCGCCGGTTTGGTTGTGCTGCCTTTGTGTACTCGGTTCGCATCCTCCGGTCCAGAGACCGCGCAACGATGTCATGGCTGCGACTGCACCTGATCGCGATACTCCGATCCTCGACTGTACGAACGAAAGCGGTGTCCGGGGACCATCCGGTGCCCCCGACGGCCGTCGCGGTCGCGGACACCAAGGCGCTCCTTTCGGATCGTGTGGACGACAGCGCCGAACGGTGGCGGTCGGCCGGGCAACCAGCGGCTCTTGAAAGCTAGGTCAAGGAAGCTGACCTCAGCTGGTGGCCAGCCAACATCGGCAGACTCCGAGCCGAGGAAGCGAGAGCCGCGTCCGCTTCTCCGACTCTCTCGCGGTAGTTCCGCTGGCGATGTTTCACGTGGATCATGCAGTGCGATCCTCCTGAACCTCTGAGCAGAAGCACCCGAGCCGGTCGCGCGACGTGCGACCGGTCTGCTCGCTCGGTTGTACCGTACGAACGAAGCGCCTTCCGGTGGTTCCAGAGCGTTGCGCTTCCCTCGGCACAGATCCCGCCTCCTCGCCCTCCCAACTCCCCACGCAGTGGAGAACACCGACTCGGCGGTGCCACGTTCACCGAGGTGACCTCGGTGGGCCGCCCGACGCGCTGATCTCGTCTGAAGAGCGTTCGCCGCAAGGTGCTGTCGAAGTAACCCTCGCACTGACTGTGTCACCTCAGTGCGAGGGCTGGTGGCGATGAGATTCGGCATCTGCGCCACTGGCCGGCCCTGATGATTCCGCCGCGCAACGCCGCAGGAAACGCGGCCTTCTCCGCACGAGGCGATAGCCAGGGAACGGGATGAAGAGAACCCGTTGCGCTCGAGAGAACCCGTTGCGCTCAAGAGAACCCGTTGCGCTCGGTGGGATGGCTTCATCGATTGGCTGTGCCCGTCCCGCGGGGAGAGTCGACCTGCCGGGGCTTGTCGGCCGACGCGACTGTGAGCGCGGGTCCGCAACGCGAACGGCCGCCGCGCTCTGATTCACGTGAAACATCCACGGCGATGTCGCGGGTTCGCTCGCGACCTGACAGAAGAAGGACTAGTCGTACCGCGTAGTCGTGCGACTGGATGGTTGGGGTGCGCCAGGTGGTCCGGGGGGGAGTTCGCGATCAGCCTGCGGCTGGGTTCAGTCTGCACACGTAATGGAGCGCACCTATGAGGTAGCGCCCGTGATCGGCCTGTAGCGGGTGATGGGCCTGGGCTTCTGATTGTCGTGCGCCGGATCGGCGTGTTCCACATCGTCGGCGCGCATCGCGGTTGCCGTGTGTCTGGATGCCTCGGGTGCTCTTCATGGGCCCGGTGGTCGGGTCCACCGGGGCGTCTGTGTTCGCCGGGTGGTCCAACAGGCGGGGTCGTCTGTGGCTGCGGTTTGAGCTTGCAACTGGGTAGGAACCGGAGGCGTCGAGGGGTTCTGCGCGCCGCAGCGGAGGACGACGCTTGGGAACGCAGTGGAGGCGTCACGTTCGTACGTTGCAACCGAGTTGTCCGGACGGGCGCCTCCTTGGGGTGCTGCTATCACGGCGGAGGAGTGATCGCACTGCGCGCTTCACGTGAAACATCGTCCGCCGGATCCGCCTCGAGAAGGTTGGAAGGCCGAGGCGGTTTCGCTTTCGCGACTCGACGGACATGCCGTGGTCGTCTTGCCTCCAGCTGAAGTCATTCTCTTTGACCTAGCTTTCGGGGGGCTGGGTGCAACGGCGCCATGGTTCGGCGCTGTCGTCCGCAGGAGCCGGATGGACAACCCGCACGCGGACGAGGTGGTCCGCAACCCGGGCTCCCTCGATGTCTCTTTCAACGCGATCAGCCGGAGATACAACTGCAAGCGCCCCGGGCGGAGCGATAGCTGGTTCACCGGGGTGGTCGACTCTTCCAGTGAACGATGATCGCGCTGCGCGATTGTGGCGCATGCGCGCTGGCTGAGATGCACGCGGGCTGCATGCATGGGGCGGGACTTCGCCGCTGCACTCGCGAAGTCATGACGATCGGCCGGTGCCCTAGTAGGCGGGCGCCTTGGTGGTCGGCATGCGCTGGATCATGGGTGTACGGCCGGGGTGTCCGTACTGCCAGGCAATGGATGTGCCACCACGTGGTCTGACGCTCTCGGGTGCTCGGCCTGCGATTGGGCGCTACCGGTCTCGCGGGCGGGATCGACGCGAGGATCGCCACTGTCGCCAGTGCTGCCGAGCCAGTCTCGATTCACGTGAAACATCCGAGACGGGGGGCCTCTGAAGGTCTCTAACCGTCGACGGTTCGGCGCGCCTTGATTCACGTGAAACATCGAAGGGTCGTGGACCGGTCTTCGGGTTCTCGCAGTCGCAGCGCTGCCACCGATGCGGCGAGTATGGACAGGCGGCCCAGGAACCTAACCTGGTGCACTCCAGAAAGAGGCGAAGTTCGAGCAGGACGTGAGGAAGGCCGACACGGAACCGATCAACGTCAAGCGGTCGCCGGTCTCCCGCTGCCACCGCTCGCGGTCGTACGGACAGGCGATGGATTTGCGACGGATGTGCGCCCGGTCTTCAGCCAGCGGCAGGACGAGGACGCCGGGCGCATTGGACGTAAGCGCAGGGCCCTCGCGCAATTCCGCTCTCGATCCGCCTGCAGCCCGCGACCATCATCGTGCCTGCAATCGAGCAAATTCCGAACTTGCTCGCTAACCTCACGGCCTGCAACCCCGCGTCATTCCGTCAATGTGACGAAACGACCCCAAGCTCCAGGCCGAAGCCGCGACCTTCGCGATCGAGCGCGGATAAACAGGTAGCGGGCAGTAGCCCACCGGCCCGAGCGACCCCCGCGCCCGCCTCGACTACCCAGCAGGTCTTACTCGCCCTTCCGCGCAGCCCTCTTGGTACGCCCGCTCTCCGTCGCTGCGGCTCGGGCCGCCTTCTCGCCGCGTTCGACCGCTCGTTCGGCGCGCCGCCTCGAAGTGCGCTCGGCGCGCGGGAGCCGCTCGGCGCTGATCACCATGGTCGGCGTGGAGACCAGGCCGGCGCCGCATTCCAGCACGACCGCATTGCCGGCCCCGGCTTTCGCCAGGGCCTCGCCATCGCGCGCGAGTTCCTCTGCGGCGCTAGCGCCCTTGAGCGCGAGCATGTGCCCGTGGTCGCGGAGGAGGGGAAGGGACCACTGGGCGAGTTTCCCGAGCGGAGCCACCGCACGGGACGTGACGACATCCGCGCCGCCGGCTTCCTTCATCACACCGGACTGTTCGGCGCGCCCGCGTACCACAGTGACGTCCAGGCCGACGGCTTCGATGAACTCGCTCAAGAAGATGGTTCGGCGCAGCAGTGGTTCGACCAGGGTGATCCGAAGGTCCGGCCGCGCGATGGCAAGCGGGATGCCGGGCAATCCAGCGCCGCTGCCGATATCGACTACGGACGCGCCTTCGGCGATCAACTCACCGAGTACCGCGCAGTTGAGGATATGGCGATCCCAGAGGCGAGGCACCTCGCGCGGACCGATCAGCCCGCGCTCCACGCCCGCGGTCGCGAGTGCCGTGCAATATCGACGCGCGAGATCGAGTCGGTCGCCGAAGACGGTGGCCGCCGACACGGGTGGCTCCGACTCCGCGGGCACCGCGGTGGTTCCACCGAGATCTCGTTCCACGTGAAACATCCTTCCGAACTCGGGTCATCTACGTGCGAGCAATCGGGCACCGGACACGAACAAGGCCCCCGGTCCGGAGACCAGAGGCCCTATCCAACCACTACCCAGGCGGGGCGCGAAACATGCCGCCCGCTTCGGGAATACCGTCGCTCAGCCGGGAACGACCACCACGTGGCGGTTCGGTTCGACGCCCTCGCTCTCGCTGCTGACGCCTTCCACCGCGGCCACGGCGTCGTGCACGATCTTGCGCTCGAACGGAGTCATGGGCGCGAGCGGCTCCGGCTCACCGGACTCCAGCACGCGCTGCGCCGCAGCCGCGCCGAGTTCGCTCAGTTCGGACCGCCGCTTCGCCCGCCAGCCCGCCACGTCCAGCATCAGTCGGCTGCGCACTCCGGTCGTCTGCTGGACGGCGAGGCGAGTCAGTTCCTGCAGGGCGTCGAGCACCTCGCCGTTGCGTCCGACGAGCTTCGTCAGGTCACGGCCGCCGTCGATGCTCACCACGGCACGGTCGCCTTCGACGTCGAGATCGATGTCGCCGTCGAAGTCGAGCACGTCGAGCAACTGCTCGAGGTAGTCGCCGGCGATCTCGCCTTCCTCGATGAGAGCTTCCTCGGTATCACTCACGGCATCGCCGGTGTCCGCCCCGGCGTTCACCATCGTCGTCGCCACGGTGGCGTCCCCTCCGTCGGTCTCCACAGTCATTTGATTTCCTTCATCTGCTCATCGCGCGCGCCGGGCAATCGCCGCCGGGCGGTATTCGCGATCAAGGGTTGCTCAGTGCTCCAGGCGGGCGGCTCGTCCCGCCGATCATGAGGTCAGCGCCTGCGCTTCTGGTTCGCCCTGCCCCGGTTGCCCGGCCGTTTCTGGCCCGCTGGACGGCGTTGCCCCGATGCCTGCTTCGGCGGCTTAGCGGTGCCGTTCGTCGACGGAGCAGCGGTGTCCTCGTCCGATGCGGTGTCGGTGGCGGCGGATGCCGGCTTCTTCTTGACGTTGACCGGTTTGGCGCCGGGCTTCGGCGCGTTCTGCGCGCGCTGCTCCAGCTTCGCCTGCTTCTTGGCTTCCTCTTCCTTCTCCATGCGACCGAAGACGAGGTGCTGCTGCCCGTAAGTCCAGATGTTGTTGGCGACCCAGTAGAGCAGGATGGCGATCGGCAGGAACGGACCACCGACGAGCACGCCGAGCGGGAACACCCAGAGCGCGAGCTTGTTCATCATCGCGGCCTGAGGGTTGGCCGCAGCTTCCGGTGTCTGCCGCGCCACGGAAGCGCGCGCGTTGAAGTGGGTGGCCAGACCGGCGATGACCATCAAAGGGATCGCGACGAGTGCGATGCTCAACCGGCTCGGCACGCCGCCGTAATCGGCGAACGCCTGCAACTCGCTGACGGGTGTGGTGATGAACGCCGAGATCGGTGCGCCGAAGATGCGCGCGCTCAGGAAGGACTGGACGTCGGTGGCGCTGAACACATAGTTCGCGGTGTTCGCGTTCTGCTCGGGCGTGAGGCCCAACTGCCCGAAGCCGTGACCGGTCCGGTTGAACGAGCGCAACACATGGAAGAGTCCGAGGAAGACCGGCACCTGGGCGAGGATCGGCAGGCAACCCATCAGCGGGTTGAAGCCGTTCTCCTTCTGCAGCTTCTGCATCTCGAGCGCCATTTTCTGGCGATCGTTCTTGTACTTCTTCTGCAGCTCTTTGATCTGCGGCTGCAGTTCCTGCATCTGCTTGGTGGTGCGCACCTGCTTGACGAACGGCTTGTAGAGCACCAGACGCAAGGTGAACACCAGGAACACCACGGCCAGCGCCCAGGTGAGACCGTTGTCCGCGCCGAACGCGAACCCGAAGACCCGATGCCAGAACCAGAGGATCCAGGACACCGGGTAATAAATGAAGTCGAGCACGGCTCTATGCACTCCCGTCGTTCGTGTCGCCGATCACCGCGTGCGGCGATCCTTTACAAGCGTTCGGCTCCGACCGAGGTCCGGCGAGCAGGCTCGGGTCCTGCGGCGCCGTGTCGGTCGCTGCCCCGTCCGCCGGATCGGCGCGCACCGTGCTCCGCTTCCGTTCCGGGACGGGGTCCCACCCACCAGGGTGCCAGGGCGCGCATTTGGCCAAGCGCACGACCGTCAGTCCGAGCCCGATGAACATGCCTCGGGTGCGTAGTGCGGTCACCGCGTACTCGCTACAGGTCGGTGTGAATCGGCACACCGGCATGCGGGTGGGGGAGACGTAGGTCCGATACAGCTCGATCAGAAAGACCAGCACGTTCGCGGGCAGTCTGGCGATCGTCGCGGAGCGGCTCATGCCGAACCACCCGTTGCCACGCCCGGTGCGGCGCCGACGCCGAGCTTGCGCAGCGCGGTGCGCAGTTGGCGCAGCAGGTCCTCCGACGACGCCGTAGCCGCGCCCGGGAGCGCACGGATCACGACATCGGTCCCGGGCGGCACTTCGTCGACCACCTGGGCGCACATATGACGCAGGCGGCGGGCCACGCGATGTCGAATCACCGCGTTGCCCACCGCCTTGCTGACGATCAACCCGAAGCGCGGTCCGCCTACGCGAACCAGCACGTCGTCCGGGATCTGATCATGTCGTCCCTTCGCGCCCACACTTCCGTCATACCCGTGCGCGAGCGCATGCACGACCAGATCACGCCTCCCGATTCGCTGGCCGCGGCGCACCGTCCGGGAGAAGTCGGCACGATGATGCAACCGATACGGCTCAGGCAACACCCGAGCGTCCGAGAGCGAAGATCAGGCAGTGAGGGAATCGCGGCCCTTACGGCGACGCGCCGAGACGATGGCGCGGCCCGCACGGGTGCGCATCCGGAGGCGGAAGCCGTGAACCCGCGCCCGACGACGGTTGTTCGGCTGGAACGTCCGCTTGCCCTTGGCCACGGTCAACACTCCTCGAGTAGGCGGGCACCAGGTAGTGCCCGAAGCTTGTCGGTGATACGTGTATGCGCGAATGAATCGCAGGTCTGGTCATCATCGGCGCGCGTCGGTCCTGGCGCACAGTCGGTCGATCACGACCTAAACGCGGTCAGCACAAGACCGCCACCGCACCAAGGGGTGACTGTACGAGGGTACTGATCGGCTCGGGTCGGGTCAAACTCGCCCCACCCCATCGGCTCGGGCCCGGCGACCAGGCAGAACCGGTTCCCGCGTCAGGCGTTTTGGCAATGACCGTGACCTCGTCCACACCCCTAGCCATCGCGCGGCCGGGGCCAGTAGGCTGCTTAGCCAGGCGATTGCTACAGAACCGCAGGTCGTGGCGTTGCTCCTCTCGCGCGTACGCGCGTTCCACAGCTCCCCAGGGTTCTCCACATCTGTGGATAATTGTGTGGAAAGACCCCTGGAGTGGCATATTCGTAGGGCCGACGGTGCCACGCCGCTGTCCAGATGGGGGACCCGGGCAGCGTCCGAACCGGTTACGGACGTACGCAGGATCACGGGACCGACCAAGAGCGTCGCACTCCACGCGTGCCCCGGCCGTCTGCTCCTATCGACCTACTCCGGGGAGGAAACTGCATGGACGACGAGCAGAACGTGTTGGCCACCGTATGGCCCGAGGTTGTCACCGAGCTGACCACCGGCTCACCCGACGGCGCGATTCCTCCGGTGACCCGAGCACAGCAGGCCTGGCTGAAGCTGGTCAAGCCGCTGACGGTCGCACAGGGGTTCGCCCTGCTCTCGGTGCCCTCGTCACTGGCCCAGGAGGCCATCGAACGCGATCTGCGCGAGCCCATCCTCCGTTCCCTCGCCCGTCGGCTCGGTCCTCAGGTGGAAGGACTCGGTGTCCGCATCGCCGCCCCGACCACCCCGACCGTCGACCGGCAGAGCAACACGCCACGGCATGCGCGGATGACGAGCAGGCCCGAGCGCACCAGGGAAGGCCGCGGTCCCGCCGCCTATCCCGGTTCGGAATTCCCCGGCCGGGATGCCTACCCGGGGCCGCGTTATGCACAGCCCGCCGACTTCGCACAGGCGTCGCCGTATCACGACGGCTCCGACTACCCGGGCACCGAATACGGCCAGGACTTCGCACCGCCGGAGGAGTACCGCCAGTCCGATTACTCCCACGCCGACTACCCGCCGCGCGGCGAGTACTCCACGACGGCCGAGCTGCCGACGGTGTCCGGGCCGGACGTCGCCCCCCGCCGCGAACCCGGACTTCCGCCGCGCCGGGAGCCGGCCATCCCGCCGGGGCAGGAGTCTTTGTTCAATCCCGAACCGTCCCCGGGCGGCATGCGCAATCCGATCCGTGCTCAAGTACGCGAAAACACCGACGACGACACGGGTCTGGCACACGATCCGGTGCGTGAGCCCGTGGGTGACCACCCGCGCGGCGATCACGACGACGAGCCCGTGGTGAACGTCCGTAACTCCTGGCCGACCTACTTCGCCAAGTCGCAGGAAACGCCTGCTCCTTCGACGTCCTCGGCCAGCCTGAACGCGAAGTACACCTTCGAGACCTTCGTCATCGGCGCGTCCAATCGCTTCGCCCACGCTGCCGCCGTCGCCATCGCCGAAGCGCCGGCCCGCGCCTACAACCCGCTGTTCGTCTGGGGCGCTTCGGGGTTGGGCAAGACCCACCTGCTGCACGCGGCGGGCCACTACGCGCAGCGTCTGTTTCCCGGGATGCGGGTCAAATACGTTTCGACCGAAGAGTTCACCAACGACTTCATCAACAGCCTGCGCGACGACCGCAAGGTGGCGTTCAAGCGCCGCTACCGCGAGACCGACATCCTGCTGGTCGACGACATCCAGTTCATCGAGGGCAAGGAAGGCATCCAAGAAGAGTTCTTCCACACCTTCAACACCCTGCACAACGCGAACAAACAGATCGTCGTCTCCTCGGACCGTCCGCCCAAGCAGCTGGCCACGCTGGAGGAGCGGCTGCGGACGCGATTCGAGTGGGGTCTGATCACCGACGTGCAGCCGCCGGAGCTGGAGACGCGCATCGCCATCCTGCGCAAGAAGGCGCGGATGGACCGGCTCGATGTGCCGCACGACGTGCTGGAGCTGATCGCCAGCCGGGTGGAGCGCAATATCCGGGAGTTGGAGGGCGCGCTGATCCGGGTGACCGCGTTCGCCTCGTTGAACGGTCAGCCCCTGGATCTGCCGCTGGCCGAAGTGGTGTTGCGCGATCTGATGCCGGACACCGCGACACTGGAGATCAACGCGGCCACCATCATGGCCGTCACGGCGGAGTACTTCAACACCACCTTGGAAGAGCTCACCGGTCCCGGCAAAGCGCGGCCGCTGGCGCAGGCCAGGCAGATCGCGATGTACCTGTGCCGCGAGCTGACCGATCTGTCCCTGCCGAAGATCGGGCAGGCGTTCGGTCGCGACCACACCACGGTGATGTACGCGGAGAAGAAGGTGCGCAAGGAGATGACCGAGCGCCGCCGCGTCTACGACCAGGTGCAGGAACTCACAGCCCGGATCAAGCAGCGCTCCCGCTGAGCTCTATACACACCTGAGCACCGCCCCTGACCTGGGGCGGTGCTTTTTTGTGGCCTGTGGATTCCTCGAGGAATCCTTGTGGAGTCCTCGAGGAATCCACTGGTTTGTCCACCGATTCGTGCACAGGCTGGGGCGATGGCCCCCGCTAGTTCCCCCACAGGCCGAATTCAACAGTTTCCCCAGGCTCGATTGCGCACAGGCGCTGACCAGCGAAGTGTCCGGATCAGACCCTGTGGATTCCTCGAGGAGTCCATGTGGAGTCCTCGAGGAATCCTCGAGCTATCCACGATTTCGTGCACATATGTGAACAACCGGGTGAATCCGGTGGAACAACTCGAGGACTGCTCGAGGATGAATCTGGGACAACCTGGGAACTCCACAGACGCCTCGTGTTCATCCTCGAGACACCCCGTAGCCATCCCCACGGCACCACGCCGCCTGACCAGCGGATTCGGCCGCAGTCCACAGAATCCACAGTGCCTACTACTACTTCAGTTCTTCTCATTAGAGATCTCTCTTCAAAACAGGGTGTGTGGAAAGTCGGTCGAGCAGCGCACCTTCGGAGCCGGCCGGGTTTCCCGCAAGGACGACAGCGCGGACGGAACACGGACTCATCGATCCGACGGGCGATCGAGGTACGCGATCCGCCTCGGCACGGCGCGTGCGCGATCCCCACGTGGCTGCCCTCTCGTCCCTGCTCCGCACGCGCCGTCCGTACCGCCGGAGGGTCGGGCTAGGTGCGCGTGCCCCGCGCGGGTACGGTTTGATGTCGGTCGCCTGTGCCAGACTGCGAAGGCGGCCGATTCGGCAGGACCCTTTCGAGCACCGACACTGACGAGCCGACAACAGATCACGGAACCGGGAGAGGACAGATCGGGCCATGGAGCTTGCAAGCATGAAGTTTCGGGTCGCCCGCGAGGATTTCGCCGAGTCCGTCGCCTGGGTGGCGCGCAGTCTTCCGTCCCGGCCTCCGGTTCCGGTACTCGGCGGTGTACTGCTGGTCGCCGACGAGGACGGTCTCACCGTGTCCGGCTTCGACTACGAGGTCTCCGCGCAGGTGCGGGTCGCGGCCGAGGTCGCGGGCCCCGGCCAGGTGCTCGTCTCCGGTCGTCTGCTGGCCGACATCACCAAGGCGCTGTCCAACAAACCGGTCGACGTCTCGGTGGACGGCACCCGCGTCCTGATCGCCTGTGGCAGTGCGAAGTTCTCCCTGCCCACCATGCCGGTCGAGGACTATCCCCAGCTGCCCGAGGTGCCGCAGCAGACCGGTGAACTGAGTGTGGAGGTCTTCGCCGAGGCGGTCGGCCAGGTCGCCGTTGCCGCGGGCCGGGACGACACCCTCCCCATGCTGACCGGTATCCGGGTGGAGATCGAGGGATCGCAGGTCGTTCTCGCGGCGACCGACCGGTTCCGCCTCGCCGTCCGGCACATCGAATGGCAGCCCGCCCGCGCCGACATCGAGACTTCGGTGCTCATCCCGGCCAGGACGCTGTCGGAGGCCGCCAAGACGCTCGGCCCCTCCGACGCGCCCGTTCAGCTGTCCCTCGGCTCCGGTGCGGGGTCGGACGGACTGCTCGGCATCGTGAACGCGGGCCGCCGGACCACCACCCGCCTGCTCGACGCGGAATTCCCCAAGTTCCGCCAGTTGCTCCCCAAAGAGCACACCTCGATCGCCACCCTCGCCGTGGCCGCGCTCACCGAGGCGATCAAGCGCGTCGCGCTGGTCGCCGAGCGAGGCGCCCAGGTGCGGCTGGAGTTCTCCACCGACGGCGTGCTGCTGTCCGCGGGCGGTGACGACGCGGGGCGGGCCGAGGAGTGGCTGGAGGCCGATTTCCGCGGCGAATCGCTCACCATCGCGTTCAATCCCGGTTACCTCATCGACGGCTTGTCCGCGTTGCACGCGGATCGGGTCACCTTCGGATTCACCACACCGAGCAGGCCGGCCGTGCTGCTGCCCGCGTCCGAGGAAGAGCCCGAGGTGCTCGATTCCGGGACGTTCGCGGCGCTGGCGAGTCCGTACATCTACCTGCTGATGCCGGTCCGGCTCCCGGGCTGATCGCCTGTGCACGACCGGGTATCGTGCGGATCCGCGCCGCGTGATCCAGTGCGGGTGAGCGGCCACGTCGCTGGAGAATCCTCAGCGACGTCGGAGAACTCGGTTTCGGCGGGTCTGGGGGCAGACGTTATCCACAGGTGTTCCACAGGGGTGCGGCACACCGCACGGCATCCGTCGGACGCGGCGCCGACGTGCCGTTCGGCGGAAATGTCCGCTTCGGCCCAGGCAGGGGCACGATAGCGGATGTTCGTCCGAACTCTGTCGGTGCGTGACTTCCGCTCGTGGGAGTATGCGGAACTCGAATTATCCCCAGGTCGAACCGTTTTCTTGGGATCGAATGGCAACGGTAAGACAAACCTGCTGGAAGCGATCGGCTATCTGGCCACCCTGGGGTCCCATCGTGTCGCGACGGAAGCTCCGTTGATCCGCACCGGGACCGAGCGGGCCCGGATCGGCGCCACGGTGGTCAACGCCGGCCGCGAGCTGCGCATCGATGTCGAGCTGAACCAGGGCAGCCCCAATCGCGCGCAGATCAACCGCTCACCGGTCCGCCGGACCAGGGAGATCCTGGGGATTCTGCAGACGGTGCTGTTCGCTCCGGAGGATCTCGCACTGGTACGCGGCGATCCCGGGGAACGCCGTCGATTCATGGACGAGTTGTGCACAACCCGCCTGCCCAGATTGGCCGCGGTCCGTGGCGACTACGACCGGGTCCTGCGCCAGCGTTCGGCGCTGCTGAAAACCGCCGGGCGGCAAGCCAGGTCGAAGGCGGATCTCAGCACCCTCGACGTCTGGGACGGCCACCTGGCCGAGCATGCCGCCGTCCTGCTCGCACAGCGGCTGCGCTTGGTGCACGATCTCGCGCCTTATCTCGCCCGGTCCTATGCCTCGATCGCTCCGGAGTCGCGGCCGGCCTCGATCGTCTATCGCAGTGCGGCGCTGCCCCCGGAGTTCCTGGATCCGGCCAGACCGCCACGCCCGGAGGACACCGGGGAACTGGAGGCGATCGTGCTGCGCGAACTCGCCGCCGCCCGACCGAAGGAACTCGAGCGCGGGGTGTGCCTGGTCGGCCCGCATCGCGACGAACTGGACCTGATGCTGGGGGATTCCCCCGCGAAGGGATTCGCCAGCCACGGCGAATCCTGGTCGTTCGCGCTGGCCCTTCGGTTGGGCGCGTTCGAACTATTGCGTGCCACCGGCGCCGAACCGGTACTGCTGCTCGACGATGTGTTCGCCGAACTCGATCGCCGTCGCCGCGCCGCGCTCGCGGCCGTCGCGGCGGACGCGGAGCAAGTGCTGATCACGGCGGCCGTGCCGGAGGACGTGCCCGCCGAGCTGGCTGCCGTGCCGCTGCGGGTGGAAACCGCGGGCGGCCCCGATAGCCGTGTTTCGCGGATCGTCGCGCCGGGCTGGTCCGAGAGCGGCGAACCGGGGAACGACGATGCCGAGTATCCGCCGCTCGGGCGAGAGGGAGATCCGCTCACCGGTGCGCCGGAATCCCGCACACCATAGTTATCCACAGGAGGAATGGACAGGTGAACCGAGCGTCGGCGTCGGCCGCTCCCGTCCACTACAGTGACCTGTCGTCGGGAAGACCGGTCGAGCTTTCACCAGCCGAATCCGATTCCCTAACACCTGTGGAAAACTTCTTCGGCCGTGACGGAACGATTCTGTGGAACGTGATTCGGCAACAGTCGAGCAAGCGACCAGTGTCGTTCCGAAATCCGGCTCTTTGGGCGTCGAACAGGGAGTTTTGGCACGCCGGATCAATGGTCGGCCCACATGTGCTCCGGTGCCGGCAACCTTCCGTACAGGCTGGGGACAACTTGAACAAAACTGGGGACAAACCACCGGCCGCGGAGGGAGAGGGGCGATGAGCGATCAGCCCGCGGAGCCTGAATCCGCAGGCCCGGAGCCTGAATTGCGCGGGATCGATCTGGCTCGGCGTGCTCTGGAGGAGGCGCGCGCCGCGGCACGGGCGAGCGGCAAGGCGGTCGGGCAGGGGCGTTCGTCGCCTCAGCGCAGGCTGCGGGCCGGCGGTCGCAGGCGGACCGGATGGTCCGGCGCCGGCCCGGACGACCGTGATCCACAGCCGCTGTTCAAGCTGACGGGCTCCATCGCCAAGAATCGCGGGTGGTCGAACAAGGTGGCCGAGGGCATGGTGTTCGGCCGCTGGGCGGCAGTGGTCGGCGACGACATCGCCGCGCACGCCACACCGGTCACCTTGAAGGACGGCGTGTTGAGCATCGCCGCCGAGTCGACCGCCTGGGCGACCCAGTTGCGCATGCTGCAGGGCCAGATCCTCGCGAAGATCAACGCCGCCGTCGGCCAGGGCGTGGTGACCTCGTTGAAGATCTCCGGGCCTGCCGCGCCGAGCTGGCGCAAGGGCGAGCGTCATATCAAAGGTCGCGGACCGCGCGACACCTACGGATGACCACCCCGCGCAGTATCTGATACTTGGTGTTACGTTTACCTCCTGTCAGCGTTTCACGTGGAACGCTCGCCCGACGTCGCGCCCGGAACTCGCCCGCGTCGGATCGGAATCGTCCGAGCAGAAGGGGTTCGATGACCATCACCACGTCGGTCGGTCCATTTCCGGCGACCGCGACCCGGACCGTTAGCCGGGGCGACGTCGAACTCGCGGTCTTCGAATGCGGCAATCCCCAGGGGGTGCCGGTCCTGTTGATCCACGGGTGGCCCGATACCCATGTGCTGTGGAGCCGGGTGGCCGCCCTGCTCGGCGGCCGGTACCGCGTGATCGCCTTCGACAACCGGGGCGCGGGCGACAGTTCGACGCCGACCGCGGTCGAGGCCTACCGGATCGAGGAGCTCGCGGCCGATGTTCGCGCGGTCATCGACGCGGTGGCGCCCGGCGAACGAGTGCACGTCCTCGGACACGACTGGGGATCGGTGATCGGGTGGGAGGTGGTCGCCGCCGCAGAGGCCGCCTCGGCAATCGCGTCGTTCACCTCGGTGTCGGGTCCGAATCTGGACTTCCTCGGCGCCTACTTGCGCGGTCCTCTTACCGCGGCGCGGCTGCGCGGCGCGCTGGGCCAAGCCGTCGCTTCGGCCTATACCGTGGCGTTCCAGATCCCCAAGTTGCCGGATCCGGTGCTGCGGCTGTTGTCCGGCCGCTGGCCGCGCTTCCTCGCGTTCTTCGACGGCCTCGACCCCGCGCTGGTGGAGACGGCGCCGACGCTGCGCGCCGATATGATCAACAGTCTGAAGCTCTACCGTGCGAACATCCGCTCCCGCCTGCGCCATCCGCGCCCGCGTCCGATCGAGGTGCCCGTCCAGCTGATCGTCGCCACCGGCGACCGTGCCGTGCGGCCGGTGGTGAACGCCGAGGCCGACCGATGGGTCCCGCGTTTGTCCCGGGTGGAGATACCGGCGCGGCACTGGTCGCCGATCTCACACCCGGCGGAACTGGCGCGGCACACCGCCGCGTTCGTCGCTCGGATCGACGCCGGGCGTTGATCCGGGCCGACGACTCGCCACGCATCTCTCAGCCCACTTCTGATGGATCAAAAATGCCGCAAGGCTGATCCGAGTCGCCGAGATCCGTTTTCTCGCATCCACGGCGCTGTGAGGGGTGTCGTAGGTGGGCTGTAAGTTGGGTGTACCAGTAGGATGGTGACGTAACTAGCGGCGACACCTTCGGCGCGTTCCGCACAGTCCGCGCGTGGACCCTAATTCTCGAGCAGGTATATCGGGGCCTCACGCGCGCTGTCCGATCGCTCTATGCCGGGATCAGCAAGTAAGGAGAGCTACCGACCAGTGGCTGCCAAAGACTCCACCGCATCGGGTTCGACCAGAGCGACCGGGAAGCAGGACTACGGTGCCTCCTCCATTACGGTTCTCGAGGGGCTCGAGGCGGTTCGCAAGCGTCCGGGCATGTACATCGGCTCCACCGGTGAGCGTGGTCTGCACCACCTGATCTGGGAGGTCGTCGACAACTCCGTCGATGAGGCGATGGCCGGGTACGCGACGAAGGTCGAGGTCACCCTGCTGGCCGACGGCGGCGTCGAAGTGGTCGACGACGGTCGCGGCATCCCCGTGGCGATGCACGCCCAGGGCGTGCCGACCATCGAGGTCGTCATGACCCAGCTGCACGCGGGCGGCAAGTTCGACTCGGATTCCTACGCGGTGTCCGGTGGTCTGCACGGCGTCGGTATCTCCGTGGTCAACGCCCTGTCGAGTCGGCTGGAGGCCGAGATCGACCGCGACGGTTACCACTGGAGCCAGACCTACAAAGATTCCACCCCCGGCAAGCTGGTCCAGGGTGAGCCGACCAAGAAGACCGGTACGACCATCCGTTTCTGGGCGGACCCCGAGATCTTCGAGACCACCACCTACAACTTCGAGACGGTGGCCCGCAGGCTGCAGGAGATGGCATTCCTGAACAAGGGACTGACCATCAAGCTCACGGACGAACGCGTCAGCGACTCCGACGTCACCGACGAGGTGGTCAGCGAGACCGCCGAAGCGCCCAAGCACGCCGACGAGAGCGCCGCGCCCGCCGAGCACAAGGTGAAGACCCGGACCTACCACTATCCGGGCGGTCTGGAGGACTTCGTCCGCCACATCAACCGCACCAAGCAGGCGATCCACAACTCGGTCGTCGGGTTCACCGGCAAGGGCACCGGCCACGAACTCGAGGTGGCGATGCAGTGGAACTCCGGTTACTCCGAGTCGGTGCACACCTTCGCCAACACCATCAACACCCACGAGGGCGGCACGCACGAAGAGGGCTTCCGTGCGGCGTTGACCACGGTGGTCAACAAGTACGCGAAGGACAAGAAGCTCCTCAAGGAGAAGGACGGCAACCTCACCGGTGACGACATCCGTGAGGGCCTGGCCGCCATCGTGAGCGTCAAGGTCGGCGAGCCGCAGTTCGAGGGCCAGACGAAGACCAAGCTCGGCAACACCGAGGTGAAGTCGTTCGTGCAGCGCACCTGCAACGAACACCTCACCCACTGGTTCGAGGCCAACCCGGCTGACGCGAAGACCATCGTGAACAAGGCGGTGTCCTCGGCGCAGGCCCGCGTCGCCGCGCGCAAGGCCCGCGAACTGGTGCGGCGCAAGTCCGCCACCGACCTGGGCGGCCTGCCCGGCAAGCTGGCCGACTGCCGGTCCAAGGATCCGAGCAAGTCCGAGATCTACATCGTCGAGGGTGACTCCGCGGGCGGCTCGGCCAAGTCCGGCCGCGACTCGATGTACCAGGCGATCCTGCCGCTGCGCGGCAAGATCATCAATGTCGAGAAGGCGCGCATCGACAAGGTTCTCAAGAACAACGAGGTCCAGTCGATCATCACCGCGTTCGGCACGGGTATCCATGACGAGTTCGACATCGGCAAGCTGCGGTATCACAAGATCGTGCTGATGGCCGACGCCGACGTCGACGGCCAGCACATCTCGACGCTGCTGCTCACGCTGCTGTTCCGTTTCATGCGCCCGCTGGTGGAGCACGGGCACGTGTACCTGGCGCAGCCACCGCTCTACAAGCTCAAGTGGCAGCGCAGCGATCCGGAGTTCGCCTACTCCGATCGCGAGCGCGACGGTCTGCTCGAAGCGGGGCTCGCCGCGGGCAAGAAGATCAACAAGGACGACGGCGTGCAGCGCTACAAGGGCCTCGGTGAGATGAACGCCAAGGAGCTGTGGGAGACGACCATGGATCCCGCGGTGCGGGTGCTTCGTCAAGTGACGCTCGACGACGCGGCTGCTGCGGACGAACTGTTCTCGGTCCTGATGGGCGAGGACGTCGAGGCGCGTCGCAGCTTCATCACCCGCAATGCCAAGGACGTTCGCTTCCTCGACGTATAGGCCGGCGTGCCACTGCTGCACAGCCCCTATTGACGTCAGGCCCGGTAAGGAGACCGCATGACCGAGACCACGCTGCCCCCGAACGGCGGTGCGGGCGACCGTATCGAACCGGTCGATATTCAGAACGAGATGCAGAGCAGTTACATCGATTACGCGATGAGCGTGATCGTCGGCCGCGCGCTGCCCGATGTGCGCGACGGCCTCAAGCCGGTGCACCGGCGCGTGCTCTACGCGATGTACGACAACGGCTACCGCCCGGACCGCGGTTACGTGAAGTCCGCCCGCCCGGTCGCCGAGACCATGGGTAACTATCACCCGCACGGTGACGCGTCGATCTACGACACGCTGGTCCGCATGGCCCAACCGTGGTCGCTGCGTTATCCGCTCGTCGACGGGCAGGGCAACTTCGGTTCCCGCGGTAACGACGGCGCCGCCGCGATGCGGTACACCGAGTGCCGACTGACCCCGCTCGCGATGGAACTGCTGCGGGAAATCGACCATGAGACGGTCGATTTCACACCCAATTACGACGGCCGTTCCCAGGAACCCGTGGTGCTTCCGAGCCGGGTGCCCAACCTGCTGATGAACGGCAGCAACGGCATCGCGGTCGGCATGGCGACCAACATCCCGCCGCACAACCTGAACGAGCTCGCGGAGGCGATCTACTGGGCTCTGGACAACTACGACGCGGACGAGGAAGCCACGCTGGCGGCCTGCATGGAGCGCGTCAAGGGCCCGGACTTCCCCACGCACGGACTGATCGTCGGCGGTCAGGGCATCCACGACGCCTACACGACCGGTCGCGGCTCGATCCGGATGCGCGGCGTCGTCGAGATCGAAGAGGACAACCGGGGCCGGACGACGATTGTCATCACTGAGCTCCCGTACCAGGTCAACACCGACAACTTCATCAACTCGATCGCCGAGCAGGTGAAAGACGGCAAGATCGCGGGCATCTCCGACATCCACGACGAGTCCTCGGACCGCGTGGGCATGCGGATCGTGGTGACGGTGAAGCGCGATGCCGTCGCCAAGGTGGTGCTGAACAATCTCTACAAGCACACCCAGCTGCAAACGAGCTTCGGCGCGAACATGCTCTCGATCGTCGACGGTGTGCCGCGGACACTGCGGCTCGACCAGATGATCCGGTTCTACGTCGAGCACCAGTTGAACGTCATCGTCCGGCGGACCCGCTACTTGCTGCGCAAGGCGGAGGAACGGGCCCACATCCTGCGCGGTCTGGTCAAGGCGCTCGACGCGCTGGACGAGGTCATCGCACTGATCCGGCGGTCGGCCAACACCGACACCGCACGGCTCGGGCTGATGGAGCTGCTGGACATCGATGAGATCCAGGCGACGGCGATTCTCGACATGCAGCTGCGTCGCCTCTCCGCCCTGGAGCGGCAGAAGATCATCGACGAGCTGGCCAAAATCGAGGCCGAGATCGCCGACTTGAAAGACATCCTGGACAAGCCGGAGCGCCAGCGCGCCATCGTTCGTGACGAACTGGCCGAGATCGTCGACAAGTACGGCGACGACCGGCGGACCCGCATCATCGCGGCGGACGGCGACGTGGCCGACGAGGATCTGATCGCCCGCGAGGACGTGGTCGTCACGATCACCGAGACCGGCTACGCCAAGCGCACCAAGACCGATCTCTACCGCAGCCAGAAGCGCGGCGGCAAGGGCGTGCAGGGCGCGGGCCTCAAGCAGGACGACATCGTCAAGCACTTCTTCGTCACCTCGACGCACGACTGGCTGCTGTTCTTCACCAACAAGGGCCGGGTCTACCGCGCCAAGGCCTACGAACTGCCCGAGGCCAACCGCACCGCGCGCGGGCAGCATGTGGCGAACCTGCTGGCCTTCCAGCCGGACGAGAAGATCGCCCAGATCATCCAGATCAAGTCCTACGAAGACGCCCCGTATCTGGTGCTCGCCACCAAGAACGGCCTGGTGAAGAAGTCCAAGCTCACCGACTTCGACTCCAACCGCAGCGGCGGCATCGTCGCGGTGAATCTGCGCGACGAGGACGAGTTGGTCGGCGCCGTGCTCTGCTCGGCCTACGAAGACCTGCTCCTGGTTTCCGCGCTCGGACAGTCGATTCGCTTCTCGGCGACCGACGAGGCGTTGCGTCCGATGGGGCGCGCCACCTCCGGCGTGCAGGGCATGCGGTTCAACACCAGCGATGAACTGCTGTCCCTCAATGTGGTTCGCGACGGCACATATCTGCTGGTCGCGACGTCCGGCGGCTACGCGAAGCGGACCGCGATCGAGGAGTACACCGCGCAGGGCCGTGGCGGTAAAGGCGTATTGACCATCCAGTTCGACGCGAAACGTGGCACGCTGGTCGGGGCGCTCATCGTCGACGATGACGACGAGTTGTACGCGATCACCTCCGGGGGCGGCGTCATCCGGACGGCGGCGAAGCAGGTTCGTAAGGCTGGACGACAGACCAAGGGCGTGCGATTGATGAACCTCGCAGATGGCGATACCTTGCTTGCGATCGCGCGCAATGCCGACGAGCCCGATCCCGATCAGGTCCTCGGTGGCGGCGACACCGGCTCCTCCGAGAATTAATCCATCAGCGGCGGCAACGAACGGATCTAAGGATTCCCATTGACCACTCCGAATCAGCCGAATGACGAGCGGCACCAGACGAACGGTGTGACCGAGCGGATCGCACCGTCACCGATCCCGCCGCGGCCGATCCCACGGCCGGTCGCCTCGGCCGAGAACGGTCAGCCCGGCGGCGGCCAGCAAAGCGGCGGCCAGCCGGGCGGTCACCCTGGTGGCGGACAACCCGGCGGCCACCCCGGTGGCGGTCAGCCGGGTGGACACCCGGGCCAGCCGAACGGGCCGCAGTCCGGCGGGCATCCGGGTAACCAGCCCGGCGGCAACCAGCCGAACGCCCAGCCGCACGAGATTCGCGAGCAGCAGGGTGATTTCGCGCCGCAGCAGGGCGGGCCGAACCAGGCGCCCGATGGTGACGGCCAGGATCGTTTCGACCAGAAGACGGCGCGGATCAGCAACCAGGCTCCGCAGTCCGCGCCCGAGAGCGAGGACAAGCAGCCGGTCGGCGCGGCCGCCAACGGCGGACCGCAGTCGCCGTACCAGGACGGGTGGGCGCAGCTGCCGCAGCGGGAGCCGCAGTCCAATCTGTACCGTCCCGGTCAGGCGCCGGTCACCGGCCGCCCGAACTCGGGCGGCGGGGGCGGTCTCGGCGGCGGCACGTCCAACGCGCGCACCACCGCCGACTTGGCGGCCAAGGCGGCACGCAAGGAAGCTGCCATGGTGAAGTCGGTCGGTATCGACGGGCCCACCCGCAGCATCGCGAGACCGGAGCTGATCAAGGACATGCCGGACCTGTCCGAGATCCGGCATCCGCTGCCGCCGAGCGAAGCTCCCGGGAGCCCGCAGTCCGGGCCGGTCTCGCCCGCGGTTCCGGTCGCGGTGGCCGCCGCGGTCGCCGCCGGTGAGCCGCTGCGGGCCACGGTGCAGATCCGTCGTATCGACCCCTGGTCGACGCTGAAGATCTCGCTGGTGATCAGCGTGGCCATGTTCTTCGTGTGGATGCTGGCGGTCGGCCTGCTGTACATCGTGCTCGAGGGCATGGGCGTGTGGGAGCGGCTGAACAACACGTTCACCGACATGGTGTCCCAGGACAGCGGCTCGGTGGGGCTGATCGACGCCGGCACCGTCTTCGGCTACGCGGGCGTGATCGGCCTGATCAACGTCGTGCTGTTCACCGCGCTCGGCACCGTCGGCACCTTCATCTACAACCAGTGCTGCGATCTCGTCGGCGGCATCCAGGTCACCCTGGCCGACCCCGACTAGTACGGCGTTGCGAACGGCCGGTACTCCCACCAAGGGGGTACCGGCCGTTTCCGTTCGTGCCGTCCGACGATGTGGACCGGCACTTGCGGCCGCAAGCGAGGCTAAGTAGGGCTTCTACCAGCCGTTTTGGTTCAGTGGAGAGGTGTTGTGTAGTCTCTACACGTTGTTGTTCACCGCGAACGACACCAGGTACGGGCCTATAGCTCAGGCGGTTAGAGCGCTTCGCTGATAACGAAGAGGTCGGAGGTTCAAGTCCTCCTAGGCCCACCCATCCTCCTGATGTGGTCATCGACCATTCGAAAATTCTCTTCGATCCAGTGCTCAGAGCCCTTTGCGGAGCGCATCGGTTCGTCATCGGTCATGGTCTCGTGGCCGGAGCCGCCGCTTCCGGAGCAAGAGCTTCAGGGAAAACGGAAAGGGCGAGTGCTTCTCAGAAGCACTCGCCCTTTCCGTTTGTGGAGCCTAGGGGAATCGAACCCCTAACCCCTGCCTTGCAAAGGCAGTGCTCTGCCAATTGAGCTAAGGCCCCGGCACCGTTCGTCACGGCTTGCGTGTACAGACGCCTCCAAAACGGTACCTTCTCGCCGTTGACATGGTCAAAACGGCTGGATGCGGCGGCGGGGCCAGGGCCGCATTCGGGCGATGTCGGCTGTGCGGGCCGGGATCGCCGCCTATGGTGGTCGCAGCGTCATGATCCGGTTTCTCGATGTGTCGTTGGTTGCTCGATGAGAGGACCCGCATGTCTCGGTATCTGTTCGCCCTCGGCCGTCAGGTCGCTCAGCTGCGCTGGTGGGTGCTGGCCGTGTGGCTGCTGCTGCTCGCCTGCGCGATCGTGTTCGCGGCGGCGAGCGGTGGCAAGACCACCGACAACTTCACCATTCCGAACACCGAGTCGCAGGATGCGGTTTCGCTGCTGAAGCAGCGGATGCCCGCCTACAGCGGCGCCCAGATGCAGGTGGTCTTCGCCACTCCCGGCATGGCGAAGGTGACCGACCCGCAGCCGAGCGATCGAATCCAGCAGGTCATGGCGGGTTTGCGCGGGTTGCCCCAGGTTGCCACGGTGGTCGACCCATTCGAGGCTCGAGCGATCGCACCCGATCAGCGGGTCGCGCTGGGCAGTGTGCAGTTCTCGGTCCCGGTGGGGGAGGTCACCGAGGAGACGTTGGACGAGGTCGACCGCGTCGCCGTACCAGCGCGCGAGGCAGGTCTCGAAGTGGAGTTCTCCGGAGCCGTCTACCCCGGCTTCACCGCCGAAGTGCCCGAAACACCGGAACTCCTCGGCATCGCCGCGGCATTCGTCATCCTGCTGATCACGTTCGGGGCGGTGGTGGCCGCGGGCCTACCCATCGTCACGGCGTTGGTCGGCGTGGCGATCGGTCTGACCGGAATCCTCGGCATAGCGGCGTTCGTCGACGTGCCTGCGGCAGCGACCTCACTGGCATTGATGCTGGGATTGTCGTGCGGGATCGACTACGCGCTGTTCATCCTGTCCCGGCACCGGCACAACATCGTGCTGGGTCTTCCCGCGGAGGAGTCGATACCGCTGGCGGTCGGCACGGCGGGAAGCTCGGTCGTGTTCGCCGCGGTGACCGTGATCATCGCGCTGTGCGGTCTGGCGGTGGCCGGTATTCCGTTCCTGACGGTCATGGGTCTGACGGCGGCGGGCGCGGTGCTGGTGGCGATGCTGGTGGCGCTGACCTTGCTGCCCGCGCTGCTCGGATTCGCCGGTGGCACGGTCGCCCGCTTCATCTCGCCACCGCTGCATCCGGGACGCCCGGAAGAGGTGGCGCGGATCGCGGCGTACGAGCCGGAGCGCACCATGGGGCACACCTGGGGCCGGTTCGTCACGCGCTACCGGGTGCCGCTGCTCGTACTCGGCGTCGCGGCGCTCGTCGTCTTGGCGGTGCCGGCGACGCGGATACAGCTCGGGTTGCCCAGTGGGGAGTCGCAACCGGAGTCGAGTACCGCTCACAAGGCCTACGACCTGGTCAGCCGCTCGTTCGGTCCCGGCTTCAACGGCCCCCTGTTGATGGTGACCGATCTGTCCCGGGCCACCGGGCCGGACGCCGCGCAGACGCTGATAGACCGGCTGCGCGCCGAACCCGACGTCGCCGCGGTGCAGCCGGCGGGCAGCGGGGATCGTTTGGTGCTCATCCAGGTCGTGCCCAAGACCGGGCCGGACGACGAAGCGACGGCGGAACTGGTCACCCGGCTGCGCGACAACCGCGACCGCCTCGAGGCGAACACCGGGGCCGCCTTTCTGATCGGCGGTACGACGGCCGCGAATATCGACACCTCCGACCGGCTGGCCGCCGCGCTACCGATCTTCCTGCTGGTGGTGGTCGGCCTGGCGCTGGTGCTCCTGACGATCGCCTTCCGCACCGTGCTGGTGCCGTTGTCCTCCATCGTCGGCTTCATTCTGTCGGTCTTCGCGGCGCTCGGCGTCCAAGTCGCGGTGTTCCAATGGGGTTGGGGAGCGAACTTCTTCGATGTGACCGCTGCGCAGACGCTGAGCTTTCTGCCGATCATCATTCTCGCGATCATCTTCGGGCTCTCCAGCGACTACCAGATCTTCGTCGTCTCCCGGATCAAGGAGGAATACAGCCGCACGGGGGACGCGAACGGGTCGGTGCGGAACGGAGTCGCGCATTCGGCCCGGGTGGTGAGCGCGGCGGCGCTGATCATGTTCGCCGTTTTCGTGGCCTTCACCTGGGTGGACAATCCGGTCGTCAAGCCACTGGCGTTCACGCTGGCGGTCGGCGTCGTCCTCGACGCTTTCGTGGTGCGCCTGACTTTGATTCCGGCCGTCATGGCGCTGGTCGGTGAGCGGATGTGGTACCACCCGCGCTGGTTCGGGCGTTATGTCCCTGATCTCGATATCGAGGGGGCCGAACTGGAGAAGGAGTTCACCCCGAGCACCGTCGGCAGCGCGGCCGGTTGATGTCACCGCGCCCGATCAGGCGGCGTCGCCCGGCACGCCGTCGAGGGAAGGCAGGGGAAGCGAGCAGATCTCGCGCGCCTCGTCGGCGGGGACGCCGAACATCCGTAGCAGGTCCTCGGTGACCTGATCGGTGGCGGCCGCGTCGTCACGGTCGGGGTGGTCGTGGAGCAACTGGCCGAGGCACAGCGCTGCCCCGGCCACGATCGTCATCGACAGTTCCGCGTCGCGCGTCTGGAACCGGCCTGTACGGGCGGCGGCCTCGATATCGCGACGAGCCCGAGGTGCGAGACCTTTCTCGGAGGCGGTGAGCGTCAGCCCGTTGTTGAGCAGCACCTTGCTCAGCGTGGGGATTCTCCGGTGCATACGGCCGGTGAGCCGGAAGCTCTGCGCGAAGACGTGGGCCGGGTCGTCGATGTCCGCGCAGAGGCGGTCGAGTACCGCGCCGTGCTGATCGAGCGCCTCCTCGACAGCGGCCTGTAGGAGTTCTTCGCGGCTTTGGAAGTGGTTGTAGAACGATCCCATGCCGACGTCGGCGGCCTGCGTGATCTCCAGGATCGGCGCGTTCGCTTTCCCGGTGGCGATGAACGACTGGGCCGCGGACACGAGGGCTGCGCGGGTACGGGCCTTGCGGCGCTGCAAGCGGTTGGGCTCCGCCCCGGTGTGCGCTGTCATGCCCGCTCCTTTCCCTGTCGGTGCCTCGACCATGGTAGCGCCGCAACTCAGTTATGACGAATTCATCAAAGCTGCTTGACTGAATGTTGCGTCGTATGTGACGATATCGTCAGTCAATGGAGGGAGCGGTCGATGGGCGACCAGCACGACCCGCACACCGGATTGCACAGCGAACGCGGCGCGGTGGCGGGCGAGCATCCGGGGCGGGCGCGCGATCCGATCGTCAAAGTGCACGATCTGGCATGGCTGGAGTTCGAGAAGCCGAACCTGGAGCGCGCCGAGGTCTTCGGGCACGCGTTCGGCTTCTCGACCTCGCTGCGCACGGCCGACGAGCTGTACTTACGCGGCGCGGATCCGGGGGCGCCGTGTGTGGTGATTCGCCGGGGCGTGCGCTCGCGGTTCGTCGGCCCCGCCTTTCGCGCGGCGGACACCGCCGACCTGCTCCGGTTGGCCCGGGCCGGAAGCAGCACGGTGGTGAACTTGCCCGAGAGCTTGGGCGGATCGACCGTAGATCTGACCGACCCGAGCGGATTGCGCGTGCGGGTGGTCGCCGATACCCACACCTTGCCCGTCCTCCCCGCACAGCCGCCGCACAGGCTCAACTTCGGGCACGAACTCGCCCGCGTGAACCGGACGCAGCGGCCGCCCCGCGTGCCGGCACGCGTGCAGCGGCTCGGGCATGTGGTGGTGCAGACCACCAGGTACCGCGAAACGCTGGATTGGTATCTGCGGCATCTGGGCCTGATAGTCAGCGACTTCCTCTACTACCCGGGCCAACGGGAGCGCGGCCCGGCGATGAGCTTCATCCGCTGCGATCGTGGCCGGACACCTGCCGACCACCACACATTGGCGTTGGCGCTCGGGCCGGCGAACCGATACGTGCATTCGGCCTATCAAGTCGCCGACCTGGACGCCATGGCCGCGGGCGGGGAGTACCTGCGCGATCACGGCTACTACCGGTCGTGGGGGATCGGCAGGCATATCCAGGGCAGCCAGATCTTCGACTACTGGCGCGATCCGGACGGGTTGCTGGTCGAGCATTTCAGCGACGGCGACATGTTCGACTGCACGGTGGAACCCGGCTGGGCGCCGTTCACCGCCTCCGGGCTGGCGCAGTGGGGGCCGCCGGCCAGCAAAGACTTCCTCGGCATGAAACCGGGCCGAGAATCCGTTCGCGAGCTGCGCGCGATGGTCGACGCGCTGCGCGAGGACAACGAATTCGATTTCCGTCGCCTGCGCGGCCTGTTGAAAGTAGCCAGCTCATGAGCATTTCCGTTCTCCGTACCTCCGACGCCTGGTGGGTGTCCACACCCGCGGGCGCCGCCAAGGTCGATACCGCCGCGACCACCACCGGGCAACTGCTGGCCGACCGGCAGGCGATTCGCGCGGCGTCCGCGAGCGCCGAGGTGGTGCCGGTCGAGAGCCTGTCGCTGGTCTCGCCGGTGACCGCGCCGTGCCGGGTGGTGGCGCAGATGACGAACTTCGCCTCGCACGTGCAGGATTCCGGCGGAGATCCGGCCACGGTGCCGCTGACGTTCTTCCGCAAGACATCCGGTTCGATCAGCGGCCCGCACGACGACGTCATTCGGCCGTCGCACGTGCGGTTGCTGGATTACGAAGTCGAGATCGGGCTGGTGTTCGGTCGGGAGATGCCGGTCGGCTCCGAGATCACCGAAGCGAACGTCGCCGACTACATAGCCGGGTTGGTCGTCACCAACGACATCTCCGCCCGCGACGTCCAGCTGCCGAAAACCCAGTTCTACGAGGCAAAGTCGTATCCGACGTTCACCCCGGTCGGGCCCGCGCTGGTGCTGCTGGAGGCAGACGAGCTGAAGCGGTTCACCGATCTGCGGCTGCGGTTGTGGGTCAACGGCGGGCTGCGGCAGGACATGACCGTCGCCGACATGATCTACCGGCCGCTGGAAACCCTGCGCGTGTTGACCGGTTTCCAGCGCATGGACGCGGGCGACCTGCTGCTCACCGGAACCCCTGTCGGCACGGCGATCAGTGCCCCGCCCAAACCGGTCGAGATCATCGGCTCGCTGCTGCCGCCTGCGACGAAGTGGAAGCTGTTCTTCAAACGCCAGGCGAAGAATATGAAGTACCTGCACGACGGCGATGTCATCGAGGCGACGGTGTCCACCGACGACGGCGCCATCGATCTGGGCCGCCAGCGCACCACGGTGAGGTACCGGTGACCGAGGACCTCCTGTGGCCCCGCTACGCGGAACCGGCCGACCTCCCCGAGATCGAATCCGTGCCACTGGCCGAGCGCGGCCTGCCGGAATCGACCTACGCCCTGCTGGTGCGAGCCGCGCGAGCACGGCCGGAGCGCACCGCGGTCACCGTGCTGCCGGAAGCGGCGCGGTGGCGGGAACCGTTGCGGCGCACCTTCGGCCAGCTGCTCGGCGATGTGCACAGATACGCGAACCTGCTGTATGAAATCGGCGTGCGCCGCACCGACGCGGTGGCCTTGATCGCGCCGAACTGCGCCGAGCTGATCCCGGCGACTCTCGCCGCGCAGCTCGCCGGAATCGCCGCACCGATCAACAGTGGACTGTCCCGGCGGCACATCGCCGAATTGCTCCAGCGCACCGGAGCCCGCGTGCTCGTCACCGCCGGACCCGAGTTATCCGCCGCCGCTTGGGGTACCGCGCGAGGCCTGGCCGCCGACGGCATGGTGGACGCGGTGCTCGCGCTGCGACCGACCGGCGCGGCCGACCCGGAGCCGCTGGAGCCCATCGACGGCGTGCGCGTCGGCTATCTCGACGAGCTGGCCGCGGCGCACGATGCGGTCGGCTTCGCCGGGGAGCCGCCGCTCGCGCAGGACCTCGCCGCGTTGTTCCACACCGGTGGCACCACGGGTGTGCCGAAGCTGGCGGCGCACACCCATGCCAACGAAGTCGTCAACGCGTGGATGATCGCCGCGGATTCCCTGCTCGGCGCCGACGCCGTGGTGTTCGCGGCCCTGCCGCTGTTCCACGTCAACGCGCTGGTCGTCACCCTGCTCGCGCCCTTGTTCAAGGGGCAGCCGGTGGTGTGGGCCGGACCGCTCGGCTATCGGGACCTCGCGCTCTACGGCGAGTTCTGGAAGATCGTCGAGCACTATCGGCTCGCCGCGATGAGCGCGGTGCCCACCGTCTACGCGGTGCTCGCGCAATGTCCGGTCGACGCCGATATCGGCAGTCTGCGCTACGCGATGGTGGGCGCGTCGCCGCTGCCGCCCGCGGTTCGGGAGAGCTTCCAGACGCACACCGGGATCACCCTGGTCGAGGGCTATGGGCTCACGGAGGCGACCTGTGCCAGCGCGCGCAGCTTCCCTGAGCTGCCCCGTCCGGCGGCGGTCGGCCAGCGTATGCCCTACCAGCGGGTGAAGGTGGTCCGAATCGATGCGGACGGCGCTCGGACGGAACTGCCCACCGGCGAGACCGGCGTGCTGACCATCGGCGGGCCCACGGTGTTCGCCGGCTACGTGACCGGCCGCGGCCGGCAAGGCCACGCACTCGACGGCATGGGCACACTGGTCGACGGCTGGCTCGACACCGGCGACCTCGCCCATATCGACGCGGACGGCTTCATCCATCTGCACGGCCGCGCGAAGGATCTGATCATCCGCGGCGGCCACAATATCGACCCGGCCATGATCGAGGACGCTCTGCTGGCCCACCCGCAAGTGACCGCGGCGGGCGCGGTCGGCCGCCCCGACGTTCATGCCGGGGAGGTTCCCGTCGCGTACGTCACCCTCGCGACCGGCGCCGACGTCGGGGAAACCGAATTGCTCGAATGGGCAGGCCGGCGGGTACCGGAGCGTGCCGCCGCGCCGAAGACGGTCACGGTGCTCGACGTGCTGCCGGTCACCGATGTGGGCAAGCCCTACAAGCTCGGGCTGCGCGCCGACGCCACGCGCCGCGAGCTCCTGGACGCACTCGGTGCGGCCACGGGGGTATGCGCCGTCGCGGCCACCGTCGAGGACGGAGCGATCCTCGCCTCTGTCGAACTCGACGAGACCGGTGATGAAAGCGCCGTCGCGGCGGTGCTGGGCCGGTACGCGATCGAGTGGAAGATAGAGGTGCGTCGATGAGCGTCGCATCTGTCGTGCTCGCCCTGGTCCTGGCGGTGTTCTTCGCGGCGCTCGGTGCGGCGAAGGTGCTGGCGGTGCCGTTTATGCGGGAACGGGCAGCGCACGTCGGCTATACCGTCACGGCCTACCGCGCGATCGGCTCCGCCGAGATCGCCGGTGCGCTCGGCCTGTTGCTCGGCATCGGTTGGTGGCCGCTCGGAGCCGCGGCGGGGATCGGCCTGGTGCTGTTGCTTGTCGGCGCCGTCGTCGTCCACGTGCGCGCGGGCGACGGAGTGCGGGCGTTCACTCCCGCGATCGTGAGCTGCTTGCTCACTGTCGCCTACGTCGTGACACAGTTCGGAGCCGCCCGATGAACGTTCCGGTCGTGATCGTCGGTGCCGGTCCGACCGGGCTCACCACGGCCGTCCTGCTCGCCCGATACGGTGTCGAGTCGCTCGTGCTGGAGCGCTGGGAAGGCATCTATCCGCAACCGCGCGCGGTGCATTTGGACGGCGAAATCCGCAGGCTGCTGGCAAGGTTGGGCGTGGGGGAGGAATTCGACGCCATCTCGAGGCCCGCCCTGGGGCTGCGGCTGCTCGACCGAAACCATCGGGTGCTGGCCGAATTCCGCCGCGATCCCGCGGGCGGCCGCAACGGGCACCCGGACGCGAACATGTTCGACCAGCCGGAGCTGGAGGGGATCCTGCGCACTGCCGTGCAGCGCCATCCGGAGGTGACGCTTCGCGGCGATGTCGAAGTCACCGCGGTGACCCAGGAGACCGGCTACATCCGGGTCGAGTTCACCGACCGGACCACCGGCGCGACGGAGTCGGTCCAGGCGCGATATGTGCTGGGCTGCGACGGCGCCAACAGCCTGGTTCGTGCCACCATCGGCGCCCGGATGCGTGACCTGAACTTCGAGCAACGGTGGCTGGTGGTGGACGTGGCGACAACGGCGGAAATCGGGGCGTGGGAGGGCGTACATCAGGTCTGCGATCCGGTCCGCGCCGCGACGTACATGCGCATCGGCACGACGCGGCACCGATGGGAGTTCCGGCTGCGCCCCGGTGAGGCCGCGGCGGACTACGACGGGATCGGCGGGCTCTACGAGCTGATCCGCCCTTGGACCGGCGACGTTCCGGCCGAAGAACTCGAGTTGCTCCGGGTAGCCGAATACACCTTCCGCGCTCAGCTCGCCGACCGCTGGCGAGCGGGCCGGGTCTTCCTGCTGGGCGACGCGGCCCATCTCACACCCCCCTTCATCGGTCAGGGCATGGGCGCCGGACTGCGCGACGCGGCCAACCTCACCTGGAAGCTTGCCGGAGTTCTCGCCGGAAGCTTGCCGGAGCGGGTCCTGGACTCCTACGAGACCGAACGAAAGCCGCACGCGCGGACCATGATTCGGCTTGCCAAGGTCACCGGAATGGCCATGACGGACGGCGGTGAACTGGGCGATCTCATCCGCCGACTCCTCGCTCCGCAGCTGCGCCGCCTGCCCAGTTTTCACGCCCTCGCGACCAGCGGCCGCACACCGCCGCTGTGCCGGTCCGAACTCGTCATGCGGCGGGTTCCGTGGCCCGGCCGCGCGGGCCATCTGGTTCCCAACGCGGTGCTGGACGACGGCCGTCGCTACGACGACGTCGTCGCGGGCCGGTACGCGATCGTCACCACGATCGAACCGACATCCGCGCAGCGCACCCGGATCCGCGATCACGGCGGAGCGCTGGTCGTCGTCGGCTCGGCGGACGAACTGGGCCGCTGGCTACGCCGGGGCGGTACCCGTGCCGCACTCGTGCGGCCCGACGGCGCCGTGCAGTCCACCGCCCGCGAGCTGTCGGCCCTGTGTGCGGCCATGCCGCGATTCCCCTCCGTTCGAGTGGTCGATTGAAGTGCATTTCATAACTGACGAAATGTTCATGCCGTGCTCATAAGCTATTGCCGGGATCCACCGGCGGCGGTGCCGAACCGGGGTGCGAGCTCGGCTTCTTCTGGGCCGGCTCCCAGCAGCGCAGTAGGGTGGAAACCATGAAAATTCTTCTCACCGCCGGTGTGGTGGTCCTGGTCCTGTTCGGAATCTCCAAGCTGCGCCAGCGCGGCGATGCGGACATGTGGCACGAGGTGACCACTCGCTGACCCACTGGGGCCTTAGCTCAATTGGCAGAGCACTGCCTTTGCAAGGCAGGGGTTAGGGGTTCGATTCCTCTAGGCTCCACGAATACGTCGTTCCGGGCTTGTTCCGTGCGTTCGTGACCGGCTTCCGGCCGCTAGCCGTCGGGCACCGGGGGAGTACCCCCGAGTGCCCGGTGAACTTCCCGGAGTGAGTCGGCTGCGTCTCCGTCGTCGTCCATCATCCAGCCGCCGACGACGGCTTCCGTGGGTGTTTCCGACCGGGGGGGTGGTCGTCTTCCGCCTCTGGCGATGCCGTCACCGTGACGCGAGAGGCATCGTGACGTGAGATGGGTGCCTGCCGGTCGGCGCCTCGGCGGGTGGATGGATTTCTCGGTCGGGAACCGGATGTTTTGTGTCCAATTGGACACAGAGCACAAGCGGCACAGCCGCGACAGAGCGTGCTAATCGGACGATATTCGCTCGGCCTGTGCCAGACTGGCCCAGCACAGTAATGCACTCCTCACCCTGGGAGGACCGTCTATGACGAATTCTGTTGCGCCACTCGAATTGCCCGAACCCCTGGTCATCACGCTGGGGAATCTGAAGGGCGGTGTCGGCAAAACGACATCGGCGTTCTTCTTGGCGAGTTACTTCGCTTCGGTTCACGAACTGCGGGTGCTGGTGATCGACGCCGACCCGCTCAGCCAGACGGGATACTCCTGGCACCGGCGGCTGGTCAAAGGGGGCGTCGAAGTGCCGTTCGAGCTGGTTGCGTTCCCTTCTCGACACGTCAACGACTGCATCACCGACAATGCCGCTGATTTCGACGTCATCATCGTGGACGCCGGGGGCGAGTCCGCCGAGATCTTCAAAGCCGCTATTCCCGAGAGCGATGAACTCCTGCTGTTGACGAGCGTGAGCCCGTCCGAAGTCAAACGTGTGCCGAGCACCTTCAAAGCCGCAGAGGAGGCAGCGGCCGGGAGCAACCGAGAAATCCGGGTGCGAGTGCTGATGACCAAAGTTCCGGTGATCATGAAGAAAGGCGTGAACGTCTCGACCGAATACCGGGCGCAGCGGGGGCACCTGGAAAGCGCGGGATACGACGTGTTCAATTCCTATCTGAGCGCGTGGAAATGGTATCGCGAGGCGGCCGACGGGGAGGTCGGCGAGGGCGCCGAGAACCCGATCGAGGATCTGGGCGAGTACCGGAAGGTGGGCGACGAGCTGGTGAACTCCTACCGCGTCCTCATGGAGGTGTCGGCCTGATGCCTCCGCAACGCAGGAAAGGTTCGATCGGCGGCGCGAATCCGCTATCCGACGGCGCCGAGCACACGCCACCGGTCTCGCCGCTGCGCGATGCCGAATGGCGGCGGCCGAAAGCTGCTGTGAGCCCGAATGTTCTGACCATGCCGGTGCCGGACGCGGGTGACGGTCCACTGAGCGATCGGGAACGGGTCCAACTGACGGCGTGCGAGTCGTCGATCGACACGCTGCGCATCGCATTCTGGGCGGCCGGGCGTGCTCTGCAGATCGTGCGGGACGGCCGGCTGTACCGCGACAGCCACGAGACCTTCGACGAGTACGTGGAACAGCGGTGGGACATGCAGAGGTCGTACGCGCACAAGCTCATTCGCGCTTGGCCGCTGGCTGCCCGGCTGCATCCGGTGGCGCCCGCGATCAATGAAGGCCAGGTTCGTGAATTGTTGCCCATCGCAGCCGAATACGGCGAGGACGCGGCGGTCACCGTCTACACCACGATCGCCGCGGGCGCCGACGTGAAGGTGACCGCGGGAAAGCTCCGGCAAGCGATCGCGCTGCTTCCCGAACGCTATGACGAGGACGTGGTGGTCGAGCGCCTCCAGGCGTGGCTACGCGGTGAACTGCCGGAGGACCCGAACGATCGTGCGGCGGATATCTTCAGCACCATGGAATCCCGGCTCGCGGCGCTGACCAGGCGCGTCGTCAAGGGATCGAGCGACGATCCGCGCGCGGCCCGTGAATTCGCCGCGCGGCTGCGGACGATCGCGAAACAGATCGAGGAGCAGATCACCGCATGAAGTTCCCCGACGCGCGGACGCCGGCGGCGTTAGCTAATTGCGAATTGATAATTCGGAAAGCTGTAGCGAAACGAGTTATGGTTTTGTTACGAAATATGCGCGTGTTGGGCTTTACGTGATGTGTTCTATGCCGAAAGGTGAACGCTCGGATCGGATCCGCTGGACTGACGAAGCACCGTGATGGTTTTCGAATCAATTCGAGGTCTTTGGTGAAGTCCGTCGCGCCGGGAATTGCGGCGACGTACGGGCCCCCCGCCGAAGAACGACGATATGAACATCGGAGGACCGCATCATGGCATCATCGACCGACGTCCGATATATCCGCTACCTGCGAAGTGCCGTTTTCTGGGCACTCACCGCCGGAGCGGCCGCCCTCATGGGCATGTTGTTCAGCGCCGCGGAGGCATCGGCACAGCCGGTGACCATCCCCGGCGTGGGAACATTCGAGATTTCCGACGAGATTTCATTGCCCGGCCCACCGGAAGAACTGTTCCGGCACAACGCGATACTCCCGGTCACCGACGCTCCGGTGACGCCCGCGATCTACGAAATCGAGAACACCGCCGCCGCTCCGCTTCCGCAAATCGAAATAGCGCCTGCCACGCTCGGCCCGGCGATCGAGTCCCCGGTTTCGGTGGTCGTCCCCGTGATCGAGGTACCGCTGCCGACGATGGTTCCGGCGATCGAGATCCCGCTGCTGGGCGCGCTTCCGGAAATCGAGCTTCCCTTCCTCTCGGACCTTCCGCAGATCATGCCCCGGGCGCCCACCCCGCCCGCCACGGTGATCCCGCAGAAGACCGCAGGCGAAATGGCAGTCGACGCGGCACGAACCAAACTCGGCGCCGACTACAACTACGGCGCGGTCGGCCCCGACTCCTTCGATTGCTCGGGCCTGGTGCAGTGGTCATACGATCAGGCCGGCGTAGAACTCCCGCGCACCAGCTACGACCAGCTCGCCACCGGAACACCGATACCGCTCGACGATCTGCAGCCGGGCGACATGGTCTCGTACTACGGCGGAAGCCACTCCGCCCTCTACGCCGGCGACGGCAAAGTCATCCACGCATCGACCTATGGCATCGGGGTGACCACCTCCCCGCTCTCCTCGATGCCGGTGACCGGTGCCCGCCGATTCTGACTTCCTCGAACTCCTCGACAGCCACCACAGTCGCGAGCACCGGCAGACGCGTGGCAGCGGTTTCACTGAGTGAGGGGACCGTGCCGGTCCAGATGCAGGTAGGTGAATCCGGTGACGAGCAGGCACACGACGGTCGCGGTGATCAGCATGGCCCAGCCGGCGACCAGCAGGCTCAGCAGACCGCCGAGCAGTGCTCCGAGCGCGAAACTCGCATAGAGCAAGAAGTATCCGAGCCAGTCCGCGTAGTCGCCGCCGCTGATATGACGTTCGATGCCCTGCCCCATCTTGACCAGGGTTCCCGTGACATAACTGAGCGGCACCGACACCTCACCGTTCTGCACGAACGACGTATTGAGCGCCCCGACGCCGAAGGCGACGAACATGATCGGCAGCAGCCCGATCGGCTCGGTGGTCGTCTGGTACTCCAGGATATCGATGACGCAAGCGAGCGCCAGGCAGACGGTGGTGAGCAGGGTGGGTCCATGCGGGTGCCCGGACCAGTAGCGCCTGCGGCACCACGAGGCCACGACCACACCGGAGAGGAACGACATCAGCAATCCGGCGGCCGCCAACGCCATGTCCGGCTCGTCGTGGAAATACCCGAGGACGGCGCGTTCGGTATTGCCCGTCATGAAGGTGACGAAATAGCCAGCCGTATGCATGAACGCCGCCGCGCCGATCAGCCCGGCGAGCGCGGCCAGCACCCAGGACAGTCTGGCCTCGCTGTCGAAAAGCGCCTCTTTGCGACTTTCTTCCAGCTCCGGCACGGGTCGAACTCCTTCCGGTAAGGGCGGCACCCCAGTGAAGCAGGCTTCTCAACGGAATCCGCCAACGCAGCGCCGGTGGTTGCCGATCGATCGCCATCGCGCGGCGGCGGCAGTTGGTTCCTGCGCGGTAACCGAGTAATTCGGAAGTGCCGTCTTCCGCTGGTCCACGACGGTGACGCAAGATCCTGTCGGTTACGAAAAGTAACTGACCAAGAAGGGATCCCGATCGTGAACGCAGGAAAGAAGGCCGTGGTGACCGGCGGCACGCACGGCATGGGGCTGGCCATCGTGGAGGCGCTGCTCGACGAGGGGGTGCAGGTCGTGCTCACCGGCCGCAACGAGCACACTTCGATCGTCTTCACCACCGTCGCCAACGACGTCGTATTCCCTGGACTCAGCGCGTATTCCGGATCGAAGGAAGCGCTGCGGGCGATCGCCCAGGTGCCGGCGGCCGAGTTGCTGCCGCGCCGGATCAGGGTGAACTCGGTGGCGCCCGGGTTCATCGAGACGACGACGATGGGCGTGGTCGGGCTGACCGAACAGCAGCGGGCCGAATTCCTGGAACAGGGTGAGCGCAGTACGCCGTTGCGGCGCAACGGAACTGTGCACGAGGTCGCGAAGGCCGCACTGTTCCTTGCCTTCGACGCAACGTTCACCACGGGCGTCGAGCTTCCGGTCGACGGTGGTTGGGCGCAGGGGCTCGGGGCGGCCGGGGCGGAAGCCGAGGCGGCGGCATGACCCAGCAGGTGACGGCGTTCGCGGAGATCGAGGCGGAGTTCGACGCCTACGTCGGGCGGATCGTCTACTCGACCATGGTGACGGTGGACAAGCGGAACCGGCCGCGCACCAGGGTGCTGATCCCGATCTGGGAAAAGATGGACGGCCGCCCGCTCGGTTGGCTGGGCACCTACCGGACGCCGGTCAAAGCAGCGCACATCGCGAACAACCCGCATGTCAATTTCTCCTACTGGGCGCAGGGCACCAACAACTCGGTCGCGGTCGACGCGACCGCGGAGTGGGTCGACACCCCCGAGATCCGGCAGCGGGTGTGGGAGTTGTACCGCAAGACGAGTCCGCGTGGCGCCGGCTACGACCTCGGGCAGTTCTGGCGGTCGCCGCAGGATCCCCAGCTGCAGATCCTGCGATTGGAGCCGTGGCGCGTCCAGGTGATCCGGGGCATGGATCTGCGCAGCCGGATCTGGCAGGCGCCCTCCGCGTAGGGGCGGGCGCTCGGCCGAGGCCGCCCCGGTCGGTCGCCGCTCGGTTACCGTGCTGAGGTGGATACTGTGCTCGATTTCCTGGTGACCGAGCCGGTGGCGACGGCGCCGCTCGATGATGTCGCCGCGGCGTGGACGCGACACCGCGTGGCCGCGAATCGATTCGACCAGCCGGTGGAGGTGGCGATCGCGGGCGGTTTCGGCGCCGATCGGCTCGGGTACGCCTTCCTGTCCGGTTATCAGGAGGCGTTGCGCACGTTGATTCCGGACCTGCCGGAGGACGAGCTGGTCGCGATGTGCGCGACCGAGGAGGGCGGCGGTCACCCCGCCGCGATCCGCGCCACACTCACCGAACGGGACGGCGTCTGGGTGGTCAACGGGACGAAATCGTTCGTGACCATGGGTTCTTTCGCGCGGCGGCTGGTGGTGATCGCCAGCGTCGGCACATCGTCCGACGAGCGGAATATGCTGCGCGCCTGCATGATCGAGGCTCGTGCTGCCGGGGTGCGCCGGACCGACCACCCCGCACTGCCGTTCGCGCCCGAGGTTGCGCACTCTTCGGTCGTGCTGACCGACGTGCCCGCGCGTGTGCTTCCCGGCGACGGGTATCTGGACTACCTCAAGCCTTTCCGCACGATCGAGGACATCCACGTGCTCGCCGCCACTTTGGGCTGGCTGGTGCGGGTGGCCCGAGCGTCGGACTGGCCGCAGGCGAGCAGGCAGCGGCTGCTGACCCTGGTGGCCGCCGTACGCGGCCTCGACATCGATGCGCCGAGTTCCCCCGGTGTCCACATAGCACTCGGCGGCCTCTTCGAATCGTTCGGTGATCTGCTGGCCGGACTCGAGCCGCTGTGGCAGACAGCGGACCTGGTGACCCGGCAGCGGTGGGAGCGCGACCGGCCGTTGCTCGCGACCGCCGGGCGTGTGCGCGGCCAACGGCTGGCCGCCGCGTGGCGTGCGGTCGAACCGTCCGAACCAGCCGGAACAGGGGTCTGACCTGGCCCGGAAATGGGGAGCGGGCCTCGGCGAAGGGGGGGAGTTAGCCGAGGCCCGCGTAGGGTCGGCCCGGGGGGGAGGGGCCGACGTGAACGATGCTACTCGATGATGTGCGATCGTGTGTGCGTGGGGACTACCACTTTCCAAGTTTTTTCGGGCGGGATTACTTTCCGGATCGCTGGTAGCCGACACCATCGGTGGAGTGGGCGCCCGCGCCGATCCTGACCGTTGGCCCGATATTTGCCAAAATCCCTGGCGAGCAAGCTGTTCCGTGCTGCCATGTCGATGTGACCTGCTACGGCGCCGAGGGCTGCGAACCATGCCGACCGGTCGCCGTACGACAAATCCCCTGCAGGCTTCGGGCGTGTCGACCGCCTCTGAACGGTTTGCCGCGTGTCGCGATTCGAGCACCGCATCGGAACTTGTCGTACGCCGATGCGAACATACGTTCGTGTCCACTATCTCGACAGTTCGGGCGGAACGCACCACCTCTGCGCACCGTCGTGCGCTCGAGCTTCCGCTGTCCGAGTACGGGTCTCACGCGATTCGGGTAGTCCGCTACGCACGCTTCGAGGCCTGGGCACGCGGGATCATCGAACCGGTCGCATTCCGATCCGGTACCCCCGAGCACTACTGGATCGGAATGCGGCCTTCTCGCGTGATGCGATTTCCCCGGTCGTTGCCGGCCCACCGGAACAAATCGGATGAATTTGTCGGCGGCCGGGACAATACTGACCCGGTATCGGCCGGTCACCCGATTCAGCGAATTGATCGGCGCCCGGGACTCCTGGCGTCACACGCCGACCACAGAGAACATCAACCTCAGGAGAATCATGCCCGACGCAATAGTCGCCGAGGGTCTGGTCAAAAGATATGGCCAGCTGGTGGCCCTCGACGGACTCGACCTGCGGGTCCCGGAAGGAACCGTCACCGCCCTGCTCGGACCCAACGGCGCAGGTAAGACCACCACCGTCCGGGTGTTCACCACCCTGCTGGTGCCGGATGCCGGACACGCGACGGTCGCGGGAATCGACGTGCTGCGCGATCCGCAGGCGTTGCGCTCGCACATCGGTGCGTCGGGACAGTACGCCGCGGTCGACGAATACCTCACCGGTTTCGAGAATTTGGAAATGGTGGGACGTCTTTATCACATGGGCGTGCAGCGCAGTAAGGAACGCGCGCGCGAATTGCTCGAACGATTCCGGCTCACCGAAGCCGCGGACCGGCCGGTCAAGGGCTACTCCGGCGGCATGCGGCGTCGCCTCGACCTGGCCGGCGCTCTGGTCGCGAATCCACCCGTCCTGTTTCTCGACGAGCCGACCACCGGACTGGATCCCCGTGCGCGCTTGGACCTTTGGGACGTCATCGAGGAACTCGTCGCGGGCGGGACCACGTTGTTGCTCACCACCCAGTACATGGAGGAGGCCGACCGGCTCGCCGACTCCATCGCGGTGATCGACCACGGCAAGGTGATCGCCAAGGGCACCGCGGACGAACTCAAGACCATGGTCGGCGGCGACCGCATCGAGCTGACCGTGGACCGCGCGGACAATCTCGGCACGGCCGAGGCCGCACTGAAGAGCCTGGCCGACGGCGAGATCCATCTCGAGCCGGGATTGCGCCGGATCATCGTCCCGGTCGCCGACGGATCACAGGCGCTGGTCGAGGCGGTCGGACGGCTGGCCGAGCACAACGTGCAGATCCACGACGTCGGCCTGCGGCGCCCGTCGCTGGACGACGTCTTCCTCACCCTCACCGGTCATGAAGCGGTGACGTCGGCCGACGGCCACAAGGCGAACGACAAGCTGGAAGCTACGGAAGGAACGATCCGATGACCGCGACGGCCCCGTCTCTGGCACGGCCCTCGCTGGGCGAGCGACTGTCCATCGTGGTCAGCGACAGCGTGACCATCGCGAAACGCAACGTCATCAAGATCAAGCGGGTGCCCGATGTCCTGATCTTCTCCACGCTCTCGCCGATCATGTTCGTGCTGTTGTTCGCCTACGTCTTCGGCGCGGCCATCGACGTGCCCGGTCTGTCCGGCGGCTATCGCGAGTTCCTCATCGCGGGCATCTTCGCGCAGACCGTGGTGTTCGGCGCGACCTTCACCGGCGCGGGCCTGGCCGAGGATATGCAGAAGGGCATCATCGACCGGTTCCGCTCGCTGCCGATGGCCTCGTCGGCGGTGCTGGTGGGCCGCACGATCAGCGACGTGGTGATCAATGTGGTGAGCCTGACGGTCATGTCGGTGACCGGTCTGGTAGTCGGCTGGCGGATCCGCGGATCGTTCCTGGACGCGGTGCTGGCCTACATCCTGCTGCTGCTGTTCGCCTACGCGGTGTCCTGGATCATGGCCGTGGTCGGTCTGCTGGTGCGGACGCCCGAGGTGTTCAACAACGCCAGCTTCATGGTGATCTTCCCGCTCACCTTCATCGCCAACACGTTCGTCCCCAGTGAAAAGCTGCCCCCCGTGCTGCGCGTGATCGCGGAATGGAACCCGGTGTCGGCACTCACCCAGGCGACCCGTGATCTGTTCGGTAACACCAACCCGCTCGCACCACCGCCGCAAGCCTGGTCGCTGCAGCATCCCGTCATCACCTCCCTGGTCTGGGTGGTGGTGATCCTGGTGGTGTTCGTGCCGCTGGCTCTGCGTCAGTACAAGAAGACCGTCAGTCGCTGATCTCCGACGCCCGGGTCAGTGATCGTGCTCCGCGCCGGCTTCCGCCAAAGAGGTCGGCGCGGAGCCATTGCGGGAGTATCCGATGCGCGGTGGCGCCGGGGCGGGTTCGGGCTGCTGAGGCCTGCGGGTGCGGATCAAATAAGCCACGCCACCGGCCAGCGCGACGGCGGCCGCGACGATGAGCCGGTTACGTGAACGCGAAGAGACATGCAGGCGCCCCGAGGTCATGGGAACCACTCTATGCACAGCCCGGCGATTCGCGCAGGAGTCCCAGCTCACAGTGCGGTCCGGCCCAGTTCCGCGGCCGAGCCGCCGACCGTGGCACGATGGGCGGCGTGACCTCACCGAATCAGACATCCGTGGCAACGCTGCACACGAATCACGGCGATATCAAGCTCTCGCTCTTCGGTAACCACGCGCCCAAGACGGTCCGCAATTTCCTAGGTCTCGCCGACGGTTCGGCGCCGTACACCACCGCGAACGCCAGCGGCGGCAGTAGCGGCCCGTTCTATGACGGTGCCCTGTTCCATCGCGTGATGGCCGGCTTCATGATTCAGGGTGGCGACCCCACCGGCACCGGTCGTGGCGGCCCCGGCTACGAATTCGGCGACGAGTTCCACCCGGAGCTGCGCTTCGACCGGGGTTACCTGCTGGCGATGGCCAACGCGGGGCCGGGCACCAACGGCTCACAGTTCTTCATCACCGTCGGCCGCCAGCCGCACCTCAACCGGAAGCACACGATTTTCGGTGAAGTCGTGGACCCGGATTCCCGGAAGGTCGTCGACACGATCGCGACCACCAAGACCGATCGCAACGACCGGCCTCTGGAGCCCGTTGTCATCACCAAGATCACGATCGAATGAGACTATGAATCCCCAGCCGCCCGCACCTACGTGCGTCCGCCATCCGAATCGCCCGACCGGCCTGGCCTGCACGCGGTGCGGGCGGCCGTCCTGTGCGGAGTGTCTGCGTCCCGCTGCCGTCGGCCAGCACTGTGTCGACTGTCTGCGTTCGGATCAGCGCAGCGTCGCGCCGGTGCGGACGGTTTCGGGCGCAGCGACGGCCCGGACGGCCGCACCCTATGTGACCTATGCGCTGATCGCGATCAACTTGATGATCTACGCGATCACCGCGGCACAGGCGAAGAGTCTGATGGACAACCAGCGTGGCTCCGCGCTGTTCCTGGACTGGGTGCTGTGGGCACCGGCCGTCGCGCACGGCGAATGGTGGCGAGTGCTCGGCTCCGGGTTCCTGCACTACGGTCCGATCCATCTGCTGCTCAACATGTTCGCCCTGTACGTGGTGGGCCGGGATGCCGAACTGGTGCTCGGGCGGTTGCGCTATCTCGCCGTCTACCTGGTGTCGCTGCTCGGCGGATCGGCCGGGGTCATGCTGTTCGCACAGGACAGTCTCACGGCGGGTGCGTCCGGCGCGGTGTACGGCATGTTCGGTGCGATCACGGTCATTCTCATCCGGTTGCGGCAGAACCCGAATCAGATGCTCATCCTCATCGGCATCAATGTCTTCATCAGTTTCTCGCTGCCCGGCATCTCGCTCTGGGGGCATCTCGGTGGTCTGGCCGCGGGCACGCTCGCGACGCTCGGCATCCTGTTCCTGCCGGTCTGGCTGCGGGTGAAGACTCCGGAGGCGGCACGGGCGGTCGGCTGGGTGTCCGTGGCGGTGCTCGCGATCGCGGCGCTGGCGTTGGTGTCGGTGGGGGCTATCACTTCCACTGCCTGACACCGGTATTCGCTTCACGTGAAACATTCGCGTCCGGGTGTGCCGACGACCCGGGCGCGGGTCAGCGAGTCTTGTCCTCGGTGAGCCGGAGCGCTTCGACCAGGTCGTGGTACACCATCTCCGGGTTGACGCCCAGATCCCAGCGGCCGAAGATCAGCAGCCGCTCCGCGCCGTCGCGCTCGACGTCGAGTTCCAGCATGGGCATCTTGCGCCCGAGGCGCCGGTAGCTCACCACGCGGGCACGGACGATCTGATCGGGTGTGTATTCGTCCGCCCCGGTCAGCGTGCGCACCACCAAGCGGGGTCGCGCACCGGACACGACGGACAGCCGCGGGCGTTGCCGGAATCCGAGCCCGGCCAGGGCGAGCAGGCCGACGGCTGCCAGCCCGACGAGCAGGCGGCTGGCCGCCTCGGTGGTGACGAGCGCGGCGATGGCCAGCGCGATGCCACCCACCGTGACGGCGACGAGCGCGGCTGTCGGCGTGGTCCAGGCGTGGCTCGGCTCAGCGTGCTCCCGTGGGCCGGGGACCGCGGGCTCCGGACTCACAGCACTTCCCCATCGCTCCTCGAGTTGTCCACAGGCTCATCCACAGGTGTGCATGAATGACACGTCTGTAATCCGTGTCGACGTCGCCACGCTCAGCGCCAGCGCATCGTCATGATCAGGCCCACCACCATCAGGCCGAAGCCGATCAGGAAGTTCCAGGCGTTCAGGTCGTTCATCCAGCTGATCTGCTCGGCCGCCAAGTAGTAGACGAGCAGCCAGACCAGCCCGGCGAGCATGAACCCGAGCATGATGGCGACGTACCAGACCGGAGACGGCCCAGCCTTCACCTTCACCGGGGTCCGGCTGGCGGGGTTGATCGTATAGTCGGTCTTCTTACGGACCTTCGACTTGGGCATGACGTCCTCGTATTCGGCGGCAGGTCGTGGTCTCTAGGCTATCCCAACAGGTAATGGATGCGACGCGGTGCCGTGACGGGACGTAATCTCGATGCCATGCGTGTTCTGGTCGTCGACAATTACGACAGCTTCGTCTTCAACCTGGTGCAGTACCTCGGTCAGCTGGGTGTCGAGGCCGTCGTCTGGCGCAACGACGATCCGAACCTGGCCGACGTGGGCGCGGTCGTGCGCGACTTCGACGGCATCCTGATCAGCCCAGGTCCCGGTACCCCGGACCGGGCGGGCGCCAGCATCCCGTTGGTGCGCGCCTGTGCCGAGCAAGATGTTCCGCTGCTCGGCGTGTGCCTCGGCCACCAGGCGATCGGCGAGGCGTTCGGCGCTACCGTCACCAGGGCTCCCGAGTTGTTGCACGGGAAGACGAGCGAGGTCTTCCATATCGGCGCAGGCGTGCTGGCCGGTCTGCCCGACCCGTTCATCGCCACGCGATATCACTCGCTCACCGTGGTCGAGGACACCTTGCCGGAGGAGATCGAGGTACTCGGACGCACCGAGAGCGGGATCGTGATGGCTATGCGTCATCGCACGCTGCCCATCCACGGCGTGCAGTTCCATCCGGAATCGGTGCTGACCCAGGGTGGGCACCGGATGCTGGCGAACTGGCTCGGCGTGTGCGGGAAACGTCCGGCCGAGGGCTTGGTGCAGACGCTGGAGGCGGAGGTCGCCGCGCTGGTGCTGCAGTGACCCGTCCGCATGTGCTGCTGTCGGTGGCGATGAGCATCGACGGGTACATCGATGACGCGAGCCCCGAGCGGCTGCGTCTGTCGGATGCGGCGGACTTCGATCGGGTCGACCAGGTCCGCGCGGACTCCGACGCCATCCTGGTCGGAGCGCAGACCTTGCGCAGTGACAATCCGCGGCTGCTCGTCGACAGCGCCGATCGCAGGGCGACTCGCGTCGCGGCGGGCAAGCCGGCGTATCCGCTGAAGGTGACGGTTTCGGCGAGCGGCGATCTGGATCCCGAGCTGCGTTTCTGGCATCACGGCGGCGACAAGCTCGTCTACACCACGGAGGCAGGCGCGGCGAAACTCGCCACCCGGCTGGCCGGGCTGGCCGATGTGGTGGATCTCGGCGCCGAACTCGACTTCGCCGCGCTGCTGGACGATTTGGGCAGGCGAGGTGTCGACCGCCTCATGGTGGAGGGAGGCACCCGCATCCACACCGCGTTTCTCGCTGCCGATCTGGCCGACGAACTGCACCTTGCGGTCGCCCCCATCCTGGTCGGCGACGTCGCGGCCCCTCGCTTTCTCGACCCGGCCGACTTTCCGGGCGCGCCTCATCGCAGAATGCGGCTCACCGGCGTGACGCAGGTCGGTGACGTCGCTGTGTTGCGCTATCTACCGAAGGCGGACGACCTGCACTGACGCCGGTGCCATACGTCGACTATCGGCGTATGCGCCACGGCGCGAAGGGTGAGCGAACCGCGGACGACCGTCGGCCGTCCGCGGCCGAACTCGCGTGGCATTCCGGCCCGGCCGCTGTGCACCGACCGGTCCGGCCTGCCGAGCGGGAGCCACCTGAGTGACGGCGCGTCGAAGTGTTCGTGTGGACGCGGAGATGTGGTCGGTGCACTACCTCCGCGCCGGCCCTGGATTCAGGGGCGTCCGTAGACGGCGGTCACGAACTCGCCGAGCTGGTTGTCGTCCAGGTGCCGGGCCAGGTCCGCCTCGCTGATCATGCCGACCAGCCGTTTGTTCTCGATCACCGGCATGCGCTTGACCCGGTTGCTTTCCATCTCGTCGAGAACTTCCTCGATGTCGGCGTTGGCGTCGACCCACCGCGGCGTCGCTTCGCACAGTTCGGAGACCTTGCAGGCCGATGTGTTCTTGCCCTGTGCGATGCACTTCACGACGATGTCGCGGTCGGTGACGATGCCACACATCCGCTCGTTCTCGTCCGAGACGATCAAAGACCCGACGTTGAGTTCGGCCATGGTTCGTGCGGCCTGCTCGATCGTCGTGTCCTTGGGGATCCACTGAACGCCGGGTTTCATGATGTCCCTGGCAGTGGTCATGAGCTACCTCCTCGTGCTCAGCTGCGCTGATTGGGATGGAGCAGCATCATTCTCCCGCAATTCACACCGGATGGTCTTGTTTTCTCGATACCGGCGACGGGGCCGGTCACGGCGGGCCCAGCACCCCCACACCGACCAGGATGGCGCTGTTCTTCTGGATCGAACTGCCCGCGGACGGTTGCTGGCTGAGGATGCGGCCGACATTGCCCGCGTCGAAGGTGCCCTGCGGCGACTGGCTGATCTGGCTGGTGCTACCGGTCCACCCTTCCGCGCGCAGCTTCTCCACCGCCTGCGAAACGGTGAGACCGACCAGCGACGGCATCTTCAGATCACCCGCGGACACCTGGATGGTGACCGTGGAGCCTTTCTCCGCGTTGCTGCCGCCCGCCGGACTGGAAGCGACCACTTCACCCTTGGGCTTGGCGGACTGCACCTCTTGGACGACCACCTTGAAGCCGTTGCCCTCCACGTTGGGCTGCGCCACGTCGATCATCTGGCCGACGACGTAAGGAACGCGGACCGCCTCCGGGCCGGTGCCGATCGTGACGACGACTTCCCAGTCGACGTCGACCTTCGAACCAGGTGACGGGTTCTGCTCGATCACCTGGTCCGTCTCGGCGGTGCTCGACGGTTTGCGCTCGACGTTCGGATTGATCCGCAGACCCTTGGAGTTCAACACCTGCTCGGCTTGCTCCTGGGTCAGTCCCGTGAGCTTCGGCACCTGGACCTGCGCGGGCCCGGAGGACACCTGGACGGTGACCGTACTGCCCTCGTCGATCCGTGAGCCGCCGAGGGGCTGGGTCGCGATCACGTTGCCCGTGGCGACCTTGCTGTCGGGCTTCTGCTGGATCGCCACCGTGAAGCCGAGCTTCTGCAACGCGTCCTGCGCCTGCTGCGAGGACTTGTTGGACAGGTCGGGAACGGCGACCTGGTCCGGCCGGCTTCCCGGCCCGAGCAGCACCCAGAACAGCGCGAACACCACGGCGACGGCCGCGACGGCGCCGAGCGCGATGTAGGCGGTCCGGCGCCCGGCGTTCGGTTCGGCCGGATCCTGCTCGGCGGTGTCGTCGTCGCGCTCGACGGTGCGGTAGACGCGGGGCGCGGGGTCGTCCGCGCCCATGATGGTGGTGCGGTCCTCGTCGGTCATCACCATCGGTGCGATGGGCTTCTGCCCGCCGAGCACCCGGATCAGGTCCGCGCGCATCTCGGCGGCGGTCTGGTACCGGTTGGCCGGGTTCTTGCTCATCGCCTTGAGCACCACCGAGTCCAGCTCGCGCGGTACCCCGGCGTGCACGTGGGAGGGCAGCCGCGGGTCTTCCCGGACGTGCTGGTAGGCGACGGCGACCGGCGAGTCACCCGTGAAAGGCGGCTCGCCGGTGAGGATTTCGAACAGCACACAGCCGACGGAGTAGACGTCCGAGCGGGCGTCCACCGTCTCGCCGCGCGCCTGTTCCGGGGAGAGGTACTGCGCGGTGCCGATCACCGCCGCGGTCTGCGTCATCGGGTTGGAGCTGTCGGCGATCGCGCGCGCGATGCCGAAGTCCATCACCTTCACCGCGCCCGCCCGGTTGATCATGATGTTCGCGGGCTTCATATCGCGGTGCACGATCCCGGCCTTGTGGCTGAAATCCAAAGCGGCGCAGACGTCCGCGACGACCTCCATCGCGCGGCGCGGCGGCAGCGGTCCCTTGCCGCGCACGATGTCGCGCAGCGTGTCGCCGTCCACGTACTCCATCACGATGTACGGCAGCGGGCCGCCGTCCACCTCGGCCTCGCCGGTGTCGTAGACCGCGACGATGGCCGGATGGTTGAGCGCGGCGGCGTTCTGCGCTTCGCGCTTGAACCGGAGGTAGAAGGTGGGGTCACGGGCCAGGTCCGCCCGCAGCACTTTGATCGCCACGTCCCGGCTCAGCCGGATATCGCGCGCTTTGTGCACCTCGGACATACCGCCGAACCCGATGATCTCGCCAAGCTCGTAGCGAGACGAGAGATTCTTCGGGGTCGTCATGGCAATCCTTGCGAAGAAGTAGCGGGTCCGCTGCGGGTGGCCGAAGGCCCACGGGCACCGGGAATCTCCGGGAACGGTAGGTCGAGGGTCGGAACGCGCGGCCGGGTGGTGGTGCTGGGCGCGGTGGTCGTCGGCTTCGTCGTGCTCGGTGCCGTGGTGCTGGGCGGCGGGGTGGTCGTCGTCGGCTCCGGTGTCGTGGTCTTCGGCTCGGTAGTGGGCGGTTCGTAGGTCTCGGTGTCCACCGGCGGAGGTGCGGGCTTGGGGGTGGTGGTGCTGGCCACCGGCGGGGCGGGCTTGGGGTTCGGCGCGATCGTCGTGGTGGGCGACGGCGTCGAATCCGGATTGGTGTCCCCGCCGAACAGCAGGAAGATCGTGAGCGCGCCGAGCAGTACGGAACCGATGCCGAGACCCGCCAACCATTTCTGTGTCGAGGTGAACCGCTTGCCGTCGCCCGGCGGCTGATCGCCCGCCGCGCCACGGCTCAGCATGGTGGCCGGAGCGGCGACCGTGCCCGCGCGATTCGCCGCGCCCACCGACCCTGCCGCGGGCGTCGAGTAGCGCACCGTCGCACCGTCGAAGTCGCTCGGCGTGGAGGGAATCACGGCGGTCGGGCCGGGCGGGAGCACCCGCGTGGCGCCGGTCAGGGGCGCGGCGGGGTGGGCGCCGCTCGGCGACGGCGGACGACGACCCGCGCGCACGGCGGCGACCGCGTCGGCGAACTCGCCACCGCTGGAGTAGCGGCGCGCGGGGTCCTTCTCCATCGTGATCTCGATCAGTTCGCGCACGTTGCCGGGAAGATCGGCCGGCATCGGGGGCGGAGTCTCGCGAACGTGCTTCATCGCGACGGTGATCGCGCCGTCGCCGGTGAACGGCCGCTGTCCGGCCAGCACCTCGTAACCGACCACCGCCAGCGAGTAGACGTCGCTGGCCGCGGTGGCGTCCTCGCCGACCGCCTGTTCCGGGGCGATGTACTGGGCGGTGCCCATCACCATGCCGGTCTTGGTCACCGGGGAGGCGTCCACCGCTTTGGCGATGCCGAAGTCGGTGATCTTCACCTGGCCGGTCGGCGTGACCAGGATGTTGCCCGGTTTCACGTCGCGGTGCACGACGCCCGCGCGGTGCGCCACCTCCAGCGCGCGCCCGGTCTGCTCGAGCAGGTCGAGGCCTTGCGCCACCGACAGCCTGCCGAGCCGGTTGAGCACGGTGTTCAGCGGCTCGCCCTGCACGAACTCCATGACCAGGTAGGCGATTTCGCTGCCCTGCGGGTCGATGGTCTCGCCGTAGTCGTAGATCCCGGCGATACCGGGGTGATTCAGCTGGGCGGTGGTCTTCGCCTCGGTGCGGAATCGATGCCGGAACGTCGGGTCGGCCGAGAACTCCGACTTCAGCACCTTGACCGCGACCCTGCGGTCGAGCCGGGTGTCCAACGCTTCCCAGACCTGGCCCATGCCGCCGGTCGCGATCAACCGCTGCAGCCGGTACCGGTCGGCGATCATCGCACCGTTGTTCAGCATCGAGGTCCCCGTACCTTCACTCGCACATCCATATCGTTCAGCCCCCTCGAAGACCGGCGTTCAGGACCGCGCGAGCCACCGGCGCGGCCACCGAGCCACCGGTCGCGGCAAGCGCCCGGTCCCCACCGTTCTCCACGATCACCGCGATGGCGATCTTCGGGTTCTGCGCGGGGGCGAACGCGATATACCAAGCGTGCGGCGGCGTGCTGCGCGGGTTGGACCCGTGCTCCGCGGTGCCGGTCTTGGACGCGATCTGATAAGGGGTCTGGCCACCTCCGGCGGTGTTGCTCTCCGACGCGATCATCAGGTTGGTCAGGGTCGACGCTACATCGGCGCTGACGGCCTGGCCGACCGAGACCGGCTTGGTCTTGGTCAGCTCGCTCAGATCCGGGCCCTGCAACTGATCGACCAGGTAGGGCTCCATGCGGACGCCGCCGTTGGCGATGGTCGCGGCGACGACCGCGTTCTGCAGGGGGGTCAACGCGACGTCGCGCTGCCCGATGCTGCTCTGGGCCAGCGCGGCCTCGTCGGCGATCGGGCCGACGGTGCTCTCCGCCACCGGCATCGGGATCCCGCGGTGCGGGCCGACACCGAACGCGGCCGCTTCGTCCTTGAGCCGCGCGGAGCCCACCTTGAGTCCGAGTTCGGCGAACGCGGTGTTGCATGAGCGCCGGAACGCCTCGAACAACGAGGCGGTCGGGTTCGGACCGCACGTGGAGCCGTTGTAGTTCTCCATCGGGACGGTGGTGCCGGGCGGCGTGAAGTTCGGCGCGGCGGTGAACTGGTCGTCGGGAGTCGCGAGGCCGTTGGCCAGCGCGGCGGCGGTGACCACGACCTTGAACGTGGACCCGGGCGGGTAGGTCTGGGAGATGGCGCGATTCAACATGGGATGGCGCGGATCCGCACTCAGGGTTTCCCATGCCTGGGTGCCGCGTGCGCCGTCGTGCCCGGACAACCGGTTCGGGTCGTAGCTGGGCGTGGACACCATGGTCAGGATCTTGCCGGTGCTCGGCTCGATCGCCACCACCGAGCCGGTGTAGTCCTTGCTGGTCAGCTGGTCGTAGGCGACCTGCTGCATCACCGGGTCGAGCGTGGTGAGCACGTTGCCGCCGCGCGGATCCCGGCCGGAGATCAGGTCGACGAGGCGGCTGCCGAACAACTGACTGTCGGAGCCGTTGAGCACCGAGTCCTCGGCGCGCTCCAACCCGGTGCTGCCGTACTGCATCGAGTAGAAACCGGTCGCGGGCGCGTACGCCTCCGGCTCGGTCGGGTAGGTGCGCAGGTATTTGTAGCGGTCGTCGGTCGCGATCGAGCTGGCCAGCACGGTGCCGCCCGCGGAGATCTGCCCGCGCTGGCGGGAGTACTCGTCCAGCAGCACGCGGGAGTTGCGCGGGTCGGAGCGCAGGTCGTCGGCCTTGATCACCTGCACGTACGTGGCGTTCGCCAGCAGCGCGACGACCATCACCATCACCGCGACGGCGACTCGGCGTAGTGGAGTGTTCATGTCAGGGGCCCCGCTTCCGGTCGTCCCGCATCGCGGCGCAGCAGTTCGGTCTGCGCGTCGGCGAGCGGCGCCGGCTCCTTCTTACGCACCGGGGCGGGCGCTCGGGCGGCGTCGGAAATCTTGATCAGCAACGCCAGCAACGCGTAGTTCGCCAACAGCGAAGACCCACCGTAGGACATGAACGGGGTGGTGAGGCCGGTCAGCGGAATCAGCTTGGTCACACCGCCGACCACGACGAACAGCTGGATCGCGATGGTGAACGACAGGCCGGCCGCGAGCAGCTTACCGAAGCTGTCGCGCACCGCGAGGGCGGTGCGCAACCCGCGCACCACGAACACCAGGAACAGCACCAGCACCGCGGTGAGCCCGATCAGCCCGAGTTCCTCGCCGATGGTGGTGACGATGAAGTCGGTCTTGGCGAACGGCACCTGGTTGGGCCTGCCGCTGCCGAGGCCGGTCCCGGCAAGGCCGCCGGTGGCCAGGCCGAACAGCGACTGGGAGATCTGATAGCCGGTGTTGTTGTAGTCGTCGAACGGGTGCAGCCAGGTCTCCACCCGGACCCGCACGTGGCCGAACAGCCGGTAGGCGAACAGGAATCCGAGGGCGAGCAGTCCGCCGCCGATGACCAGCCAGCCGACCCGTTCGGTGGCGATGTAGAGCATCACCAGCACGGTGCTGAAGATCAGCAGCGAGGTACCGAGATCCTTCTCGAACACCAGCACGCCGATGCAGACGATCCAGACGGCCAGGATCGGGCCGAGGTCGCGGCCGCGCGGGAACTCCATGCCGAGCACGTGCCGCCCGGCGGCGGTGAACAGCTCGCGCTTGGCGACCAGCACCGAGGCGAAGAAGATGATCAGCAGGATCTTCGCGAACTCGCCCGGCTGAACGCTGAAGCCGGGCAGCCGGATCCAGATCTTCGCGCCGTTGGTCTCGGAGAACGCGCTGGGCAGCAGAGCGGGGATGGCGAGCGCGACAAGGCCGATCAGGCCGAGGGTGTAGCTGTAGCGGGCCAGCGTGCGGTAATCGCGCAGGGCGATCAGCAGCGTGATGAACACCAGCGTGCCCAGCGCGGTCCACAGGATCTGCTGGGTGGCGTCGGGAGAGGGGGTCGCCCACGAGTTGTACGCGGCGGTCTGCTGGTCGGCCAGGTCGAGCCGGTGGATGAGCACCAGGCCGAGGCCGTTGAGCAGCGCGACGATGGGCAGCAGCAGCGGATCGGCGAACGGGGCGAACCGCCGCACGGCCAGGTGCGCGATCGCGAACAACGCCAGGTAGGCCAGACCGTACTTGGCGATGTCCCAGGTGATCGACTGTTCCTGACTGGCCTCGACCAGGAAGAGCGACACGGTGGTGATCACCGCCGCGGCCCCGAGCAGCAACAGTTCGACGTTTCGTCTGGTGCTCGGCGGTGGCGCGGGAGCGAAGCCGCCCGGGGGACTGGGAAAAGCTCCAGCCGACGGCGGTGCCGGCGCGGACATCAGTCCGTCACCCGGCAGCTCTCCCCCGTGGTCTGGGGGGTCGGCGATATGCTCGACGGCGTGGCAGGAGCCTCCGACTTCGTCGGCGTCTTGATTTCGGTGCCCCTGGCGTCACCCTGCTCCGGCGCCGGTGCGGGCGCGCCGGTGGCCGGTGGGGGCGCGGCGCCGTTGGGCGCGGGCGGTGCGGGCTCGGCGGACGGGACGACCCCGGGCTGCGGCGCCGCTTCCTTGACCGGGCAGGGCGGCAGCAGTTCGCGCTGGGCGAGGTAGGTCATCGAGTCTCTGGCCTTGTCCAGCGAACCCGGCGGCAACCCCTTGTCCACCTGATCGCGGCCGGTCTGCTTCAGATCACTGACCTTCAGCGGCTTGCACGAGGACGGCACGTCCTGGCCGGGCTCGGTCAGGGTGAGTTCACCGTTGCGGGTCACGCACCCGACCAGGTTCACGTCGTGGATGGAGTAGCCGAGGATCGACCCGGGCAGCCCGCGCAGGACGACGACCGAACCGTCGTCGGCGCCGACGTAGTAGTTGCTGCGAATCATCTTGTAGCCGACGACGAGCCCCACACAGACCGCGACGACGAGCGCCAGCGCGAGCACGATCCAGCGCAGCCGGTGCGACTTCTTCGCGGGCGGTTCGGGCGCGGCGGCGGCGCGGCGCGGCGCGGCGCGCGGCGGACGCAGGGCGGAGGCCCGGCCCGCGGCGGTGTTCGGCGGAGGGCTGTCCTCGTCGACGCCGGACGCGGCGCCCGCCACGATCGGGTGGCTCTGGCCGTAGTCCAGATCGATGACGTCGGCCACCACCACGGTCACGTTGTCGGGACCGCCGCTGCGCAGCGCCAGCTCGATGAGCCGGTCGGCGCACTCGTCGGTGCTGCCCTCGCGCATCGTGTTCGCGATGGTCTCGTCGCTGACCACGTCGGACAGGCCGTCGGAGCACAGCAGGTAGCGGTCGCCCGCGCGCGATTCGCGCATGATCAGCGTCGGCTCGATCTCGTTGCCGGTGAGCGCGCGCATGATCAGCGAACGCTGCGGATGCGTGTGCGCCTGCTCCGGTGTGATCCTGCCCTCGTCGACCAGCGACTGGACGAACGTGTCGTCCCGGGTGATCTGGGTGAGCTCGCCGCCGCGCAGCAGATAGGCGCGCGAGTCGCCGATGTGCACGAGACCGAGTTTCTTGCCCGCGAACAGGATTGCGGTGAGCGTGGTGCCCATGCCGTCGAGCTCGGGCTCCTCCTCGACCTGATCGGCGATGGCGGCGTTGCCCTCTCGGGTCGCCGCGTCGAGCTTGCCGAGCAGATCGTCGCCGGGTTCGTCATCGTCGAGATGGGCGAGCGCGGCGATCATCAACTGGGACGCGACTTCTCCCGCGGCATGGCCGCCCATGCCGTCGGCGAGCGCGAGCAGCCGTGCGCCCGCGTACACGGAGTCTTCGTTGTTGCCTCGGACGAGACCGCGGTCGCTGCGCGCTGCGTAGCGGAGAACAAGTGTCACGATCGCAGCTCGATCACTGTCTTGCCGACACGGACGGGCGTGCCGAGCGGAACTCGGACCGCGGTGGTGACTTTCGCGCGATCGAGATAGGTGCCGTTCGTCGAGCCGAGGTCTTCCACGTACCAGTCGTCACCACGCGGCGACAGTCGCGCATGTCTGGTCGAGGCGTAATCATCGGTGAGTACCAGCGTGGAATCGTCCGCACGCCCGATCAGCACCGGTTGGGTGCCGAGCGAGATGCGGGTGCCGGCGAGTGAACCCTGAGTCACCACAAGAAATTTGGCGCCCTTCTGGCCCCGGCTGAAGGATGGCAGCACCGCGGAACCGCGCGCGGCCCTGGGCTGAATCCGAATGCCGGATGCCGCGTAGATGTCGCTGCGCAACGTGCGCAGCACAGCCCACACGAACAACCACAACAGCAGCAGGAACCCCGCACGGGTCAATTGCAGGATGAGTCCCTGCACGGCGCTCCACCTCCTGTTCGACCGTGTACGTAGGTGCGGTTCGACCACCCCCACCAGCCTGCTGGTCTTGCCGGCCCCGGTGTCGGCGCCGCGCGTGTGTTGGCAGCATCATAGGGCCGTCGGTCGATTTCGATCACGATAAGACCGACGAATCCCTCGAGAGCCATGTCGTGACCTGCACCGCGAGCTTACGGGATCAGACGATACGGATCAGGATCTCGGAGTGCCCGGCACGGATGACATCGCCGTCGGCGAGTTGCCAATCCTGCACCGGGGAGCCGTTCACCAGGGTGCCGTTGGTCGAGCCGAGGTCGGACAACATCGCGGTCTGTCCGTCCCAGCGGACCTCGATGTGCCTGCGCGAGACGCCCGTGTCGGGCAGCCGGAAGTGCGCGTCCTGGCCGCGGCCGATGATGTTGCTGCCTTCCCGCAGCTGGTAAGTCCGGCCGCTGCCGTCGTCCAGCTGGAGGGTCGCCGAATAGCCCGAACCGGCCTGCGGCGCGGCGCCGTAGCCTTGCCCGCCCGCGTAACCCTGCGCGGCGCCGTACCCCGGTTGCTGGGAGTACGCCTGGCCATAGCCGCCCGGCTCCTCCTGGGCGTAGCCACCCTGATCGGCGTAGTTCTGATCCCCGTAGTTCGGATCGGTGTAGCCGGACTGCCCGTATCCGGGCTGGCCATAGCCTGGCTGGCCGTAGCCCGGCTCGACGTAGCCCTGCTGGCCGTAGCCCGGCTCGGCGTAGCCTTGCTGGCCGTAACCCGAGTCGCTGTAGCCTTGCTGGCCGTAGCCCGGCTCGGCGTAGCCTTGCTGGCCGTAGCCCGGCTCGGCGTAGCCACCCTGCTGGCCGTAGCCCGCTTCGCCGTAGCCGCCTTGCTGGCCGTAGCCCGGCTCGGCGTAACCCTGCTGCCCGTAGCCCTGGCCGCCCTGGCCGCCCTGCTGGTAGTCGTAACCGTTCTGGTAGTCGCCGTAACCCTGCTGCGCGTCCGGCGCCTGGTAGTCCGCCCCGTACGCGCCGCCGCGGCCGTAGTCGTCGCGGTACGCGCCGTTCTGCGCACCGCCGCGACCGGCAGGCGGTGGAGCGTACCCGCGGTTGCGTGGATCGGACTCCGCGGGCTCACGGCTCGGGTCGTAGCCTGAGTTCTGCGTCATGGGGCCAGCTCCTGGTTGCGGGTGTGCAGGTCGTTGTGGCGGTGATTCGGGGCCGCGAGCCGCGCTGGCTCTGTGTCCGACGTCGGGATCGACGCGGCCACTCGCCCTGAACTGTCCGGTGTGCAGCGTAGGTGATGCCTCGAATGCCACGTGTACTTCGCCGTAGGTCTGCCAGCCTTGCTCGCGGATGTAGTCCTGTAGATGTTTGGCGAACGCGCGGGTGGTGAGGTCGTGGTCGGCATCCAACTGCTGGTGATCGGAAGAGTTGATCGTGATCACATAGCTGTTGGGTGCCAGCAGATGCCCGCCGCCCACGTCTTGGACATGATCGGCGGCTTCGCGTTGCAGCGCCGCCTCCACCTCCTGCGGTACGACACTGCCGCCGAATACTCTGGCGAACACGTCACCGACGGCGCCTTGCAGGCGACGCTCGAATCGCGAAACGATGCCCATCTCGGCCTCCCTTCGGTGAGCGTCTCTTCCTGATTCGTAACAACGACACGCGTGTATGGCGTGTCGTTGTTCGACCACGTTCATTGCATGATATCCACGATCGTCCACACCTGTAACTCTTGGCGACAGCCCTGGGTTCCCGCGCCTGTCCAACCCCCCGGTCAGGCCTCTGAAATGGCGATTTCGTATCCGGCGCGAGGCCGTGATACTGTCTCCCAGTCGCTCGGGCGAGTGGCGGAATGGCAGACGCGCTGGCTTCAGGTGCCAGTGTCCTTCGGGACGTGGGGGTTCAAGTCCCCCTTCGCCCACAGAGATAGCGGGAAAGCCGCGTATCAGTACGTACTGATACGCGGCTTTTCTCGTCGAGTGCCGGGTCGGGGGCCGGAAACGCTGTTCATGCCCTGCTCGCCGGTATTCCCGGTGTAGCGCCGAACGCATGACGACCAGGTCGCCTTCGGCGAGCTGGTCCTCGATTCGGTGCCGCCGGGAGTGGCGTCCACAACACGCGAAACGCGTGTTCGACGCCCTTGCGGTCAGGGAACGGCGGAGGCGAGTGTTCGAGGCAGTCCTCGGCGACGAAGTCGTCCATGGCGTCGACGTTCCCCGCGTCGATCTCCGCACAGAACCGCCCGACCAGCGCCTTTTGTCGCGACTCAGGCCAACGGACCGTGGCGGTCGACGAAGCGCTGTTCGAACGCTGCGACGAATTCCGCCTGATCGACCGCCGACGAGGAGTGCGCGAACTCGCCGTCGTCGGCGATGTAGAAGATCGCCCGGCGCGACCGCGCGTCCTCGGGCCCCGGCACGTGCACTCGCCAGCCGACGCCGAGGCGCTCGGCGGTCAGCTGGGACAGCGGATACCCGGTGGTATCGAACTGCCGTCCGGTGATGTAGTCCCGTACCCGGCTGATCGCCTGTTCGGGCGGCATCGTCTCCGGCACCGTGGACAACAGTCCGGCCACCGAGAACTGGTAGAGCGCGCCGTCGATATCGAAACGGCCGTCATCTCCGAAGACGGCGGCCAGCGCCGCTCGTGTCACCCTCCCCGCCTCGGCGGCGGACAGCAATGCTCCTATCGCCTCCGGCACGTCTTCGCCCCGGCTGTCCGCGACTACGCCCGCCACGATCTTGATCGCCGTCTCGCGTGTCCACACCCCTGGCACCGCGGGCGCGCACTCCTGTGCCGACGGCGACTGCCCGCGGTACCACCGCCCCGCCTCCCACCAGTAGCAGAACGACAGCAGGCCCGAAGCCGCCCGCGGATTCAACACCGGATCGGCCACCCAGTCCGGCGCGCCGCCGTACAGCTCCGGCATCGGTGCGCCCGCGTTGTAGACAGCGTCCAAGGTCGGCGCATTCCATACGCCCCCGGACAACACCGCTCGCCCGGCTGGAAGCGCGTGCAATGTCGACCCGCCACGTGCGGTGCCTTCGAATATCCCGACCCAGGGCAGCATCCGTGGACCCCAATCCGACTTCGCGGCCACGAACGCAGCGGCGATCGTCGTCCACCGGGCCCACATCTGCGGGAACGGCGGGAACTCGTTCTCCGCGAGCACCGCCCAGACCTTTTCGGCCCGGTCGGCGCGCGCCTGGGCGGCGGCCTGCTGTGGAGTACGCCGCTGCCGGTCACCATGGCCGATATAGGCGGCCAGCCACACGGGTAATTTTTGGCGCGGATACGCCTCGAGGTCGGCGCGATATGCCTCCGGGACGAACAGGTGACCGTCTGGGAAAGGCTCATCGCCATAGTCGTACGCGACCTCGATCTCGCCGGAGCTCGTCGTCGCGATCATCATCCGCCACCACGGTTCGGCACCAGAACCGGCCGCGAGAGCACGGTGCTCCCGGACGATGGCACGCACCGGCTCCGGCGGGTCTACGGGCATCGCTTGCTCGCCAACGGTATAGACAAGCTGGGCGATCTCGCCCACCACCGTGACCGCGAACACCGCGTCCACCCGCTGCCACCCCGTCGGCGCGTGCGCCGCCAGCGCACGAGCGAGCGGGTGTTCGGCGGTCAGCTCACCGGGTTCTGCTGCCACGTCGTCCTCCATATCGATATCGAGCCACTGGTCTCGCCGTGCACCGCCGAGTAAGCAGTGTCCTTCTGCGGTGGCAACGCGAACGTCGAAGATAGCCGGGGCGCGAGATGACGTGTCCTTGACGCCGACCTCCTCGTCTTGGTCGATGCAACGCCGGTTCGTTCCTGCTGTCCTCCATCTGCTTTTACGGGCGCCATGAGCGGAGGATTTCGAGTTCCGCGCGTGGCGGCAGTAGCTTGGTGTGACCGGATAGCTGACGCACCTGGATCACGGCCTCGCTGAATTCGGTGTTGATGAATTCGATCTCTCGAGGCGTGAGTAGTCCGGTTGCGGCCAACGGCGCCAGCTTGACGGTGTCGTTCATGACCCGCTTGAACTTCTCTAGCCGGGCGAATTTGACCATGTCGGGACCACCGAGTTCGCGAGGCACCTCGATCCCGGGAATGAGATGGCTCAAACGGGCCCAGTCGTAGGCGCTCGGACCGGTGACGGAGAGCTCCCAGTCGAGCAGTGTTACGCGTAGCTCGTTGCTGATGAGGAAGTTTCCCTCGTTCGGGTCGGCATGCAGGACGTGGTGGCGGGACTCCCGCATCGATCGAGCATCATCGATCAGCGGTTCGAAAGGACTTTCGCGGAGCAGGCCGAACTCATCGAACAGGTGACCGAAGCGGCCATAGTGCTGTCGGTAGAAATTTACCGTGTACCAATCGATATGGTTCAGGTACCACCCGCCGGTGTCACCTCTGGCGACGCCTGGTGGTGTCAGCCGATCCAGCAGTGGATGGTCCTCCGGCATCGCGCGCAGCTGTTCGTGGACGTTCGCGAAGGTCCGCAGTATCAGGCTCTGATGGGACCGGATCGTTCTCCGGTCGGCTCGCCGGAATGTCTCGGCGAGATTGTCTCCTCTGGCGAGCCTTTCGATGAGAATCGGCGTCGATTCGTCGATGAAGCGCCCGTCCGGCATGCGGCCGGTGATGACTTTCAGCAGTTGAGGCGCGTTCCGGACGTATTGAGAGATGACGGGGAGGGTTTCGTGCTCGGGTCCGAAACGCGGGTCGTAGCTGCCGTTATCGGGTTGACCGATGCGCAGGACCAAGCCGAGGTCTTCGAGAATGACTGTCGTGTTGTAGGTGCCCGACAGCGCATCATGGAGCAGTGGTTGTGCTGCTCGGTACACCGTCAGGCCCTCGTCGCGAGTCATGGTCCATCCCCGGATGCCCTCGAGCGGTCGGTATTCGTGCGCTGGGAGCAGCTGAGACAGATCGCGGACGGTGGTGGGGGTCTCGATCAGCGGAGCGGATGATCGGCTGGAGGTGTCGGGTGCGGATTCGATATCGGAGCCGCGTCCGACCATGATCAGTCCGATTGTATCTGGATCGCCGTTCCGGTCGCGGTGGGGGTTGAGCGTGTACACATGCTCGGTGCCGATATCGAGCTGACTGGCGGTGGGGAGCCGGTCGTCGGCGGAGCCGGGTACGAGGACGATCTGGTCCACAGCTCGACTCAGATGCAGAGTATCGGCGGCCGAGCGCAGCACACCGATACCGTCGCCGTGCCCGATCACGGTCGCCAGACGCACCATTCGATTCCACATTTCGTCGCTGCCGTCGAGGGCCAATTCGCGGGTTGCGTCATAGGTGATGAGTTCCCGCGCCACGAGGTCCCCGGCTATGTCTCGGGCCTCGACGACGCTGTCCATCGCCGTGGTGTCCGGCTCAGCGGTGTGCGAAGGTGCGTCGATCTCACGCGGTAGGCCGACAGTGAACATGATCGCCACGCGGTCGCCGCGGGGCGCATGCTGCTGCGCTTTCTCGTACTGCTGGCAAGCGCGCTCCGACCAGTGCGACAGATCGGCTACACGTGTGTCGGGTCCGATGACGTTGAATGCCATGAAGGTTGCGCTGTCGGCTTCGCCGATCGAGATGACAGCCCGGCCCGTGCCGCCTTCCGCGACGGGATCGTAGGAGACCAGCAGCACCGGTGGCGGGCTGGATCCGGGGATGGCGAGTCTGTGGGCATCACGTCTGACCTCTGCCAGGTGGTCGCGAAGCGCGTCGAGTGCCTCCCTGCGCTCAGGCGCGACGCGGGAGGATTCGAGGTCACGAGCGAGCGATAGCCGATTCGCCAGATCCCGTGCCCGGTATTCGATGCCGGGGGCAGCCCCGATGATGTGGGGATACTGTCTCAGCACCGCCAATTGCATCTGCGACACCGAGAAGTCCGTGGCTCCCGCCAGCAGACTGCCGATCGTTACGGTCCCGCTGGTCCATCTTCCGAGCCTGTACCACCATCGCATGTTTGCACCGACACTGTCGAAGGTGTCCTCGAACAGATCGTTCTGGCGTAGCAATGACCGAATGTCGGCCTCGGATCCCCGGACGTTTCGCAGCAAGTCCATCGCGGTTGCGACGAGGGCACGCTCGTCATCGGTGGTATTCCAGTCCCGCGGCAGGTCGGCATCCAGACGGTCTCGCAGAGGGGCGTAGTCGATCCCTGGCTGCTGACTACCCAGCCCCCACAGCGCCCGTACTCCCCAGGAAAACGAATCGGTGATGGCGGAGTCCGAGCCGATGCTGAAATAGTCCGACAGGGTTTCATGTATGCGTCGCGACCGGATTTCGGGCGATCGGCGGGAGTCCGCGACCATGATGTCTTCGTACAGTCTGTGTATCTTGTCGGCGACGTCTTGGAGCGCGTAGATGGCAGAGCTGTCTGTGAAGCGTGTGGTGGCCTCGGCCAGCAGGCCGTCGACCTGACTCAGATAGTCCAGGCCCGCGGCGGAATTGCTGGTGGGGAGCAGGTAGAACGCCGCATCGAGCAGATCCGGCAGTGCAGTGGCGACCGTCGCGGCGAACAGCCGGTCCGAGCCGGTTCGCGCCCGATCGAGCGCCGCGGCGTGAATGGGCAGCGACTCGAAGATTGCGGCGTACCTCGGTGAGAAGAGTTCACTGGATCGCTGCCGTAGCAGCGCGTCCAGAACCACTGCCCAGTCCGTGACCATTCGAGCCGTCGCGTTGGCGCGCACCCCGCTCCGCCGGAACGACTCCACCAGCGGCACATGCTCCGTCGTGAGGGCGGCATCAGGCGGGAATGAGCCTTCCTCGGGCCAAATGCCGTGCTGGCCGGCTTCTTCGATATAGCGTGCAATTTCCGCGATATGCGCAGGGACCGTATGGTGCGCAGCAGCCACCGACCAACGGCCCTCTGTAGACGTGCGGGTCACAGCGAACGCGGCGTCGAGCACGGCCGTCATGGCGGCGTGCAGGTCGGCGACGGTGCGACGGTTCGCCCGCAGCCAGGACCCGATAGCGAACAACTCCCGGTAGGTGGTCGGCGCGGTGGTAGGAACGTTGTCGCCGAACCGGAGAGTCGCTTCCGTCACGATCGCGCCCAACAGACGCGCCGGATCGATCACACTGTCTGTCACCAACGGTGGTTTGCCGCGATGGATGGCCGCTATCTGTTCGGTGACCGTGCGGGTGAAGCCGACCAGCAGGTGGTGGAGGTTGTCGTCGGAGAGGCGTGCGGCCCAATTCTGGAGATTGACGAATGTGGCCTCGACACGGAAAGTCGACAGCGCAGCGCTGGCAATTCGCTCCGCTTCGCTTCGCCGACCGCCGAACGCGCCGCCATCCGGGTCACTCGGATTCGCGGCATGCGCCACCACGCCGTCGGGTACACCGCGCGGCACGCCGCCGAAGGGATCCGCCACTGCCGGTGGCGGACCGAAACCGAGCCCATCCAGCCCACGGGCACGGTGCGGTGGAAGATCCAGCACCGCAGCCGGGTCGAGCGGCGCATGCGTGCCGGGACCGAGCGCTGGCGCCTGCCGGGAGGTCCTCGGGTCGTTTGCCACGTCTCCCGAATCGATCAGTGGCGCGGGAAGGCTACCGGCCCTAGGAGTGGTGTTCGGATCTTCCAGAGGCAATACCTTATCCCCGGACTGCACTGCGACCGTTGGCGCCGGGGTGTGAGCGGTTGCCGCGAAAGCGCCGTCCTCCCGGAGGTTCGGGTCGACGGCATGCGCGAACGCACCGCGTGGCACTCCGCGTGGCACTCTGCTGAATGGATCCGCCACTGGGTATATCGGATCGAAACCCAGCCCATCCATACCACGGGCACGCTGCGGCGGAAGATCCAGCTCGTAGTCCGGTACCGAGTCCCATCGGTCGCGCGCCCAGTACATCCACTTCGGAAATGGCAGTGGGTCGGATTCGGCGCGCCGGATCGCTTGTATTCGCTGTTCGTCGCGCCGGAAGGCCTTATTCGCCCACGCGTCTCGTTCGACACGGAAGTGGCTCGCTATGACCGGCAGCGCGTCCATGCCCATCATGTGGGAAACGCCGCGGAAGAGATACAGCTTCGAGGTCGGGATCAACCTGGCGTTATTACGGCTGTGGTCGACAGGTGAGAATTGATCCGCGGCGCCGTGCACGATGTCTACCGGGACGCGGTACTGGTCGAACCGGATTCCCCAGTGACCGGTCAGCTGAATGGCGTCGTCGGCCCATGCTTGCAGGTAATTGCGCAACGCGCGTTGATAACCGCGTGCGAGCTCATCGCGGTGTGTGCCCACCCACATGTGGTCCATCGTGGTGAAGGCATCCTGGTTGTAGCGCAGCAACCACTCCCCGTCCCGCGCGATGTTCTCGGCCATGAGGGTCAGCGTCGCGGCCATGGCTTCGGTGTCGGGTCTGGCATAGATCCGCTGGTTCGCCTCGGCCATGCCTGCCATCCACTCACCCATGTCGTCGAGCCGCGGAGCGGTACCAACGAGGGAGACGACGCGGTCGACATGGTCGGGATCCAGCGCGCCGACCGCGATGGCGACCGATCCACCGCCGGACCGCCCGAGCACGGAATAGCGGTCGAACGCGAATAGTTCGGTCGCGATGTGAATGATGTCGCGGGCGCAATCGGCCACGGTGCGCCCGGGCAGCGGATCCGAGTCGCCGTAACCAGGTCTTTCCACGACGATTACCGTGAATCCGCGGTCGTACAGCTGGCGATGATCCGGCAGCGGGCCATCGATTCCGACCGGTGTGCCGGGCGAGAGTAGGACCGGGTAGCCGTATGGATGGCCCAGTAGGCGGAAGTGAACGGTCCTGCCGTCCGGCATCCGCGCGGCATAGAGATTCGCAACACGGCCCAGGTCGGCGGTTTCATCGGGTTCGGGGACAGCTTGTACTGTCTCGTCCGGCAGCGCGGCTCGGTGGCCTCCATGACGGGCCCGCTCGCGCCGCGACTCGATCGAGTCGTGTTCCGGCCGAACGTGACCTGCGGGCATCGAGTTCGCCGCAGCGTTCTCTGTGGCCGTGCCTGTGTCGCTGCCGGCGGAGTCGAGCAGTTGTCCCGCCGTTCTTTCGGGAGCGGCGGCACCCCGCTGCTCTGCCTGTTCGTTCTCGGGGAGAATCAGTCGACCGCCCGCGTCGGCTTGCTCGGTCCATTCGAAAATTGTTACGAGGACCTCGATTTCCCCCACTTCTTCCGCACGGCCGGCGTCAGCGGCAAGCTCGGCGGCGCGGTCGATCGACCGTCGAATCTCGGCCAGCCGGTCTTGTGCCTCGGCCGGTGCCGCGGTCGCGCGGACGAGAGGATAGCCGAGCAGTCCGCTCATGGCGTCACGGTAGGCCCGTTCGTAGGCGCGTTGGGGATGGAAGACCGCGTCCATCGCCAGTTGGTGGTCCGGGCCGGCGACGACCGGCACGTCGTCGATCACCTTTCCGGTAGCGCGCAGACGGTCGAGCTCAGCCTCGATCTTGTTGTAGGCCCGATTCAACCTATCCGCGCTGACGGCCTCGTCCTCCCGATGGCGTCGCACGGTGATCCCGTTCATTTCGGCCATCCGCGCCTGTAGGGCGCCGATCCTTTGGGTGGCCTCCGGGCTGGTGTCGACCGCCTCACCTCGTTCCGCGGCTGGTGTTTCCGGCTCGTGATCGCGAGGTTCGGGCGCGGTCGGGTGCTTGGGAGCAGGCAGGTTTGCGGTGGAGCCGTCACCGGCGGGGCCGGGCGGAACGATCAGGTTGCGGCCGCCCGGCCTGCTGTCCACCACTGGGAGAGCCGCAGCGGAGTTCCGGCAGGCCGCACAGTTGTCCAGGTGCTCCTCGACCTCTGCCCCCATCTTCCGGCCCAGGCCTCTGAGTACCCACATGCCGAGCTGCTCCACTGTGGATCGGCATGATTCCGGCAGGTGATGGGACAGCTCGTGGAGCAAAACCCGGCCGGCTGCTACACCCTGACGACGCAAGTACGGACGAACGACATCATCCAAGTACTGCACCTCGAGCGGCTTCGAGGCGATCTTGTCGAATATGGCAACCGTCAAATAGCGCGTGAGTAGGAACTCGGGGGACTGCGGTTCCAGCTCTCGGCAACCGGGATAGTGCACAGTCCACAGGGCGTCGTGGCTGAACATCAGCCACAATGCGTACTCTTCGGGAGTGAGGACGGGATCGCGGTCCGCCACCATGAGGTTGTAGCCTTCGGCATAACGCCCCGCCACCATGAGGTTGTGCCCCTCCGCGCGTAGCAGGCGTCCCCCGACGTAGGCCATGTCTCCCTGGCGAATCTGCTTGGTCTGGGGCAGCTCATCCCCGGACACGCCCCGCCAGAATTTCTCGAAGGGCGTCATCTCCTCCACATCGGCGCGATTCGACTCGCGTACCCGCGCGTCGACCCGCATGGTCCGCTTCTTCTCGGCATCGATTTCCCCGCGGCCCGGAATGACCCGTCGTTGCTGGAGCGTCGCCGGTCCGGAAGTCGCATGGGGCGCCTTCAGCAGTCTCTCGGCTCCGAGTGTCCACCGTACGGCCGCGTCGACCCCCGCATACAGCGGAGTCCGTCGGATCGCCCGCCGCCTCATCCAAGCTTTTCGCTCGCTGCTTTCGATCCACTTCCGGCCGGACAGCTCACCCTCGCGAGGCAGCGGGAATTCCCAGAAATACCAGAAGATTTCCTTCCACGGACGCAACCGCTCCATGAGTTCTTCCAGCGATGGATCGGCGGGCAACACGTGCACGTCGGGCACGATCAGGCTGCGGGTGGGGTCGGCGGGCACTATCAGGCCGGCGGGAGTAATACGAATGCCGTTGCTTGTAGCCGCGTATGCACCTGACTGTCCGGCGCTGCCGGCGGTGCCGGATTCGGTCTCGTGAACTGCGGAATCGGTATGTTCCCGACCGGGCCTTCTGAACGCATGCCCATCCAGCCCCACGTTCGGATCTACCGCGTGCAGCATGCCGAAGTCGAACCGCTGCCCGCGCGGCGGCGGAACGGCACCCTCGTTATCCCATTTCTTTCGCTCGGGTCCATCGAGACCGAAACCGGCTTCCGCTCCGAAACCGGGGACCTGACCTCGCCGAGCGAGGTCGGGAACGCCGCCGATCAGGCCGACGCGCCGGGCAGCGGCAGGTCTGCGCATCGGAGCGGCGGGACCACCGGCCACCGCGGGTACCCGCCCTGCGTCCGCTTCACCGTCGACCGTTGCGGATGGTTGCCGGTCATCGGAATCGGTGACACCTTCGGTGGCCACCGTCGTTTCCTTATTCTCGGCCGTCGCCTGGAGGTACAGCTGATCCGCGAACTGGGGCCGCGGCCGTTGCACCGCGTGGGCTTGCTCGAATGCGTAGGCGTAGCCGATCAGCGTGGGTTCGCTCCATGCCGCGGCCCGGAAGCTCAGATTGACGTGCTCTCCGGCTGGATGGTCTGGGTCGGCCGGAGTGCGGCCCGCTGGGACGAGGATGGCTGGGTATCCGGCCTTATCGCCCATGATCGTTCCGTAGTCGTATGCGGATACCAGTGCGGTGAGGTCGTGCTCGGCCATCACCGCGTCGATCCGGGTTTTGCTTTCGGCGAGGTCCAACTGGAGGTCTGCGTGGTATTTCGCCGTGTCGATGCTGTTGGCGTCGAGGTCCATCGCCTGCGCGGCGAGGGCGCGGTCTTGGCCGTACTTCAGCGCTTTCTCGGCGTGGGCCTTGTTGTAGGCGATGATGCCGGCCAGATTCTTTATCGGGGCGTTGGGGGGCAGCCGCGAGAGGTAGGTGTTCAGATCCCGCTTGAATTCGTAGGAGAACACACTCGACCAGTCCGGGTCGCTGCCGTTGAAGCTGTGTGAGGTGTCCAGGTCGACGGTGATCAGGGTTGCGCCCTGGGCCTCCAGCGTATTCAGCGCCGCTTCCCACAAGGGGCGCTGTGCGGAATCCTCTGACGGGATTCCCAACGTCATAACGCCGATCCGGGCACCGCGGAGGGCTGCCGGATTGAGATCCGCGGTGAAATCGTGGCCTGCCAGGGGATTGTGTGCGGTGGCAGGGTCTTGCGGATCGACGCCGACGAGCGCCGTCAACAACATCGCGGCTCCGGTGACGTCCGGACTGATCGCTCCTGGCGTATCACGGGTGGTGGCGATGGGTACGACGCCCGTGCGGGACACAGCACCGACAGTGGGTTTGAGTCCGACAATCGAGTTCCAGTTGGCCGGAGCCACAATCGACCCGGTTGTTTGAGTGCCGACGGCGAGCGGCACAAGCCCGGCCGCGACACCGACAGCAGATCCTGAGCTGGAGCCCCCCGGTATCAGCGACGAGTCGATTGGATTGAGGGTCTGACCGCCATAGGAGCTGTATCCAGGAGGCAACGTGCTGCTCAGGTAGAACGCGAACTCGGTGAGATTGCCGTGGCCTAGGATCACCGCGCCGGCCGCACACAATTGCGTAACCAGCGTGGCGTCCGTGGCGGGGTACGAGTCCGCCAGAGCCGCCGAGCCTGCGGTGGTCGGCATGCCCGCGATGTCGATGTTGCCCTTGATCAGGACTGACACCCCCAACAGTGGGCCGTGCGCGGCGCCGGTTCGGCGCAGTTCGTCCGCGCGGGCAGCCTCCTCGAGCGCTCGTGGATTGATGCCGATCACCGCGTTCAACGCCGAAAGCGCTTCGATGCGGTGCAGACACAGCTGGGTCAACTGCACGCTGGTGATCCGGCCGCTGCGCAGCAGTTCGATCAGTTGCGTGCTCGTCAGCGATACGAGATCCAGCGCTGATACCGCGTCGGGGTCGGCATCGCGACCGCCGATGGTGGTCACTTGCTCGCTGTCTGTTGGCGTAGGTTCCGCCGTTGCCGCGGCGGGCTGGTCGCCACGGGCGAGACCACCGCCGTTCGCTTCCGGTACCGGCCCGCCTTGGGGCCTTGGTTCTGCGGGGGAGGAATCACCGGATTCGGTGTCTCGTGGTCCCGCAATCACTTCCGGTGGCGCCGACCGACCGGAACCATCCGGGCCGTCCGCATGCTCGGAGGCATCGCCGCCGTTTCGCAGCGTGATCGCGGTGACGACCGTGCCGTTCTGTATGCGGAAGCGGCCCTGATACACCGTGTCGACTGCCGCCCGAGCGTCGACCGGCAATTGCGCCTGGAACGTCCCGGTCGTGCCGTCGTCGGTATCGGGGTGGAAGGTGACTTCCACCTGGTTGTGCCGTAACTGGTGTCCGGTCAGCTTCGAGTGGAGGTCGAGAACGTTCTCCTTGGCGCAGATGTGCACCTGATCCCAGTGCACCGCGGGGAGCGTGTGCATCAGCTCGCGCATGCGAGAGCGCTCTTCCGGTTGAGTCATTCTGAGCATCAGGTCGGTCCGAAGGGCGACATGCCGCTTCGCGTCGAGACCGATGGCCCGAATCGCTTGTGCCTCGCCGAGGGCAACTCCGGTGAAGTGTTTTGTCTGCACAGTGGCCACGACCAACGCTGCGGGTGGCTGTGGTTCGCCGTTCGGACCTGTCGGGATCGATACCCCGCTCTGGCCTGAAGCCTGCAACGCATGGTCCATACAGCGCCGGAGATTCAGTGCGGAGCTGTGCTCGTTCCCGACGACTTCGGCTGTGACCACGTCGCTGGGCACCACGTGCCGGAGCGAACCCGTGTTTGTAACGCCCACTTCGATGGCCGCGGGGGCGACGGAAGCCTGGACGGGCCACTTATCTCGACTCGTGATCCGGGTGCCTGCCTTCCTGCGGCTCACCAGATACCCTTCCGCGGCCAACTCCTGGTATGCGGCCGCCACGGCGGATGCCGACGACGTGCCCAGTTGTGCCGCGAGGTCGCTCGCAGGGGGCAGCGTCCGCCCCTCGGCCAATCTCCCCGAAAGGATCGCCTGGCGTAACTTGGAGACCACTGTGTCCCGCCACCCGCGGGCGCCACTCGGCGCCGATTCCTCTCGGGTCCACGTCACGGCGAAGACCTCGAGCAATTCGGCGGGAGTCAGCCGTTTGGTCTCCGGATCGGCCTCTTCGTCGAGAATCTTGGCCAACGCTTGCACACCGCGGTGATGCAAGTGTTTGGTCGCGTTCTCGCTCCGGTATCCGCCGGTTTCGTCGCCGATCTCAGCGAAGGTCAGATGCCGGAGGTACCTGAGCTCGAGAACAGTCCGCTGGTCCTCGTTGCGGACCCGGCGGAGGGCGGCGTGCAATTGTTCGAGCTTCGTGTTGTCATCCTCATCCGCCGCGACGAGCGCGGCTTCGAAGGCCGCTTTGACCTTGGGCAATGCGTTCTTGTCGATCGCCGGCCGGTCCCGGGCCACCGCCGTTTCTTTCCCGTTCTCGGCCGACCCGTGGTCCGGTGTTCGGGGCGCTCCTGTGATCGGGCGTTGCGGGTGCGACCGGTCGATATGGTCCGGTATGGGATCGTGCAGTGGTGTGAGGGCACCGTTTTCGCGGGTGAAGTAGCCGACGAACGCTTTCTCGACGTGGTGGTAGCTGGGGCTCCATCGTTCGTAGGGGCGGATGCCGGGACTCGGGATGAGGGAGTCGATTACGAAAACGTCCTCGTCGACGGTGGTGACGAGGTAGGCGTGCGCGTCCTCGCCGTTGTCGACGACGATCGCCGCCGCGTCTGCTGGGTGGTCGGGGTCTCGGACGGTGTCGACGATGCTGCGGAGAGGGTCGGCGGGTCCGAATTCGTCGGCGGTGGGCTCGGCGGCGATGTGTTGTGGGGCGACCTCGACCAGTTGCGCGGTGATGCCGGTTTCCAGGTCGAGCCAGGTGTTCGCGTCGTCCGGGACGGGTTGGGTGTTGTCATGGCCGATTGCATCGGCGAGGCGGACGAGGTAGGGGATGCAGGATCGCAGCGAGTCGGCCGCGGTACCGAGGGCGCCGTCGGGCAGCGTCACCGAACTCGTCGTGTTCCGGATCTCGCGCTCGAAGCGCGCCTGCCACTCCGCGTCGGACTCGCCGTTCGGGTCGGGATACCGCGTTCCTTCCTCCAGATCGGCCAACCGTCGCGCGAGGCCGTCCAAGTAGGCGTCGATCAGCGTCGGCGGTGTCCCGCCGACTTCGTTGTCGCTCACCCACTTGTCGTCTAGCTTGTCGGCGCTCACTTCGTTCAGCTGCTGGTGCAGGTGCAGTTTGACCAGCTTGTCGAGGGTCCAGAGATCTTTGCGAATCGCGGAGGTATCGAATCGGGTGTCGTCGAGGCGGCGCGTTCGCTTGTACAGCCATTCGACGGCCGCACGCCACTCCTGCTGGGTCCTCGCGTCGTATGGACCAGGAAGGCGGAGCTTGGCGGCCAGGCGGTCGCGGATCTCTTCCAGCAGCTCCATCGCCTTGGCGGGTTCGATCCTCGATTGTGCGGAGTCGTCTTCCGCGTTCTTCTCGATTTGCGCGAAGGTGTACAGCACTACGCGATACCACCACCGTCGACCGAGCCTGTTGTATTCCCGTTCCGACGCTTCTATCCGTCGCCGGTCGGCCGCGAGTTCCGCACGCGAGATATGGTGCTGCCGCCACACGATCTCGCCGCTGTAGTCCGTGGCCCCGTAATGAAGGGTGAACCCCTCCGGCGGCCTGTTGTACTGGTAGGCGTTGCTGTTGTCGATAGGACGAACGATGAAGCCGCTTTGGAGCCGCCAGTTCTTGCCTTCGTGCCGGTCCCATGGCCGAATCAGCATGTCGCCCAACCCGAGACGCATCGCGCTCGGAGTATAGAAGAAGTAATTCCAGGCATCTTCCGCATGCGGCCCCATGGCTGAGTCCGCGTCGAAACCGGGCACGTATTCCACGAGAAGTACCCGTTCGGCAGCGCGCAGCAGACCGGGCGGGCGCGCACCGACATCCGCGAGAGTTCGTGCCCCCAACTCTTCGGCATCGGCCTGTAGCACATCGCGGACCGTCTTCTCGATCAGCTGGTAACCGTTTCGGTAGGTGACCAGCCAGACCGACTCGGACATCGTTCGGTCTCCCGAGTCGCCTTTGAGAAGCGTACGCATGAGCTCACCCGATTCGTACGCATCTTGCACTTTTTCGGCGAAACTGCGTTCATCAGTGAGGCTGTTCAGCCAGGCGGTATGCGCGCGGTCGCTGTAGACGTGGATCTCGGGCTCCGGCTCGGTGTGAACGCCGGAAATCGGTTCGACGGTCAGCCGGCCGTTCTCGTCGATCAGAACGTGACGGTACTCGATCGTTATCCCGCGCTGCGCCGCTAATTTGCGGAATCCCGGGACCTGTTCGTCCAAGAGGAATTGCTGATTTCGGAACGGTGATGCGACGACGACGCGATTTCCCGGCGCCACTCCGATTCCTTCGATCACTTTCCCGTCGTCATCGACGAATGGCTTCGCTCCTTCGGCTGCGAGCACGTCGCGGGCGGCCAGTATCGACAACGCCCTGCGCACTTCGAACACATACCTTCGGACCGCTTCGATTTGCGGCTCCAGTTTTTCGTAATGCCGCCGGAGCATGCGCGAGGGTTCCTCGTCGGCAAGCACACGCGCCAGCACGTCGTCGGCGACGAGCCGGCGCAGTACCGCGTGGAATCGCCGGTGTTGCCGCTGCTGCAGACCTTCGATCGCCTGCTCGATCTCCGCGGGCTCTTTCCGGTGCAGCGTTGTGGTATCGACGCCCAGCTTCCGGGCCTGATACAAGGCTTCGGCAACTATCTCGTCCGCCTCGCTCTCGGCGGTCTCGAGCGCACGACGGATACTCGGGGAGGGTTGGACAGCGGAGGCCGCTGGAGCCGGATCGGAACTGTCCGCCGGACTTTTGCCGGGGTTGGTCGCGCGGGGTGTCTCAGTGTGGTTCGGAGTTTGCCGATTTCGCGGTCCGGGTTCGTGGTCGCCCCAGTCCCGGCCGTTTTCGGGGTTGTGGTGGAATGCGAGATGGGCGTCAGGAGGAATGATCCCGAACTTGCGCCTGCCTGCGGGGTGGCGGAAGCGCTCGGGGGCGAGCCCGGCCGCTACGGCGGGGTCGACGTGAGGGTCGAAGTGCCGACTTTCGACCTCGGCCGCGGACGCTTGCGGCGCGGTGCGGTCATCAGCGGTGGCTTCCGCAATCGCTTCGGACTCGTTGCCTTCCTTCTCCGCTCCCGGGCCGAGCGGCACGGTGATTGCCGCGCCGGACTCATCGAAGAACATCCCCTGCACGCCGCGTGGTGTCGGCGATCCCATGGACGGCACGTGATTGGCATGCAGCACGCCCTCGACCGGATTTCGCAATTCGATCCGCGTCGTCCCGTCCGGGGAGGCGCGGCGCACCAGCAGGTGGGGATCTTGTCCCGGCGCGACGACAAGCACCGAGACACAGTCGCCACGACTGCCCGACGACTCGTCCCACATTCGTAACCGGGCCTCGATCTCCCCGGCGTCGGTGAAGTCCTGCGGCTGTCCGCCGGTCGCGACCGCCAGGACGTCCACTCTCGTATCCCCCGGACGAAGACGGGATGGTATCGCGATGTCGTCGCGGCCGGTGACGTCGCGGAAGTCCTGCAAAAGCAGCGATATGTCCGGGTCGCCAAACGCTTGCCGCTGTGCCCATCGGGCCAAGAACTCTGCCGGCGAGGATCCGTCACGTGTCACCGTCAGCCAGTGCAGCACTCGCGCCGGATGAGTCAACGGCAACGATGATTCGACTGCACCGGCCCTGGCCCCCTCCGCCACACCCTCGATCGGGTCGAACGTATCCGTCACGGGGTTCGAGAACGACAGCAGTGCGTAGTGGGGCAGCAGGGCAAGCCATTCGGTGAACCCGACATCGGCCGGTATCAGATCCAGTTCACGATATAGCTCGTAGGCTGCCCGCAACATCGGCGGTGCCAAATCATGGAGCGCCCAGTTGCCCTCGTCCGCTACCACGTGAATGAACTCATGGTGGGTCAACTGGTAAATCATGTCCTCGGCCGACTGCGCCCAACGGTGGTTCGAAACCTGCTCCGCCCACGCCCGCGCGAATTCCGGGTCGGTGAAGATTTTCCTGTTCAGCGTGACCGTTACGTAGTAATCCTTGGTATCAGGAGTTGTGGTGCCGAAACTCTGGGTCAGGCCGAAGCCCTCGATTTCGTCGTCGAATCTGAAGTACCGGATAGCGAATCGCCCGCCGTACTCCGCGATCCGGTCTCGCAGCGCACGGTCGACGGATTCGACGGCTTGCACGGTGATCACCGAGTCCTCCCACCCCAGGAAACGGATGTGGTGATCGTCGTAAAGTTTGCGAACGATGCGAGCCTTCGCCGCGAGATCTCCCTGCGGCTGTGGCTCGATGACGCTGTCGCCGATCGGATCCGGCCGCGGTTCGTCGAATCGGGCCCAGACCTCACCCCACTGCTCGACGCCCGACACGGTGGCCGAGTCGAGCAGTCCCCGCACCTCGGCTCCGACCTGGGCATGGCTGAACAGCGGCGCATACCAGGTGAACAACTCGATCTCGGGGAATCGCTCGGGACGGTATTGGTCGACCTCGAACGCCACGTACAGCGATCGGGAATCGGCCTGCGTGGACATCCGCAGTCTGAGCCTCGCCTTCATGTCCTGCAAGGCCCTCTGTTCGTCCCACCACTCGACACCAGACCGCTGCAGCGAGCGGGAATAGGTCTCCATATACGTCATCGCGTTGAGTCCAGCGACGCGCACCAACTCGGATGCGGCTTCGATTCCAGCCCGGTCTCGCCAGCCTCGCTCCCGCATCATGTCGCCGACGGCCGCCGCGACCGCCTCCACGTCCTCCGGGGTGCGCAGGCCATCGGAGGCGTAGAACGGAAAGAAATCCAGGGTCAGCTCTGGATTGAGATGGACTGTATTCGCCGGCAGATCCCGTACCGCGGCAACCGCAGCCTCGTCCGGCCATGGATTCACCGGCAGCGGAGGTTCGAACTTGCTGGGCGGGCCTTCGATCGGGCCTTCCGGGAGCGATCGTTCGGGGTTGTCGGGAATAGGTTCGGCGTGCGGCGTCAGTCCGCTTGTGTATTCGAAGCGGGCGACCCATGCGTTGGCGACGTTCGTGTAGAGAGATTTCCAGGTTTCGAGCGTGCGTATTTTCTGTGGGCCTTCGACGAGGGAGTCGAAGACGAGCACAGTGCCTTCGACATTCGTGGCCACGATCGCATGGTTTTTGTGGCCGTCGGTGACGACGAGGGCGACGGTGTCTATTCCGTCTCGCTTGTTCTGTACGTCGTCGAAGACGGATGCGAGTGGGTCGGGCGCACCGGGTTGTTCGGTGCTCGGGGCGGGAAGGTCGACCTCGACGAGTTGTGCCCGCACGGCGGCTTCCATGGCACGCGCGTCGTTGCCGTCGGGAGACAGTGCGGTGTCGTGGCCGAGTGCCTGCAATATTTCGACTACAAAGTGGAGGCACTCCAGCATTGCGTTGCTCTGCGTGAAGAGATTCGCGGTGGTGGAGGCGTTGCGTTGCGCACTCGGCGTTTGCGGGTCATCGCTGGTGCCGATGATTCGTCTCTGCTTGGCTACCGCCACGATCTCGTCACGGCCACCGTTGACCCCGAGCTGGACCCGAATGCGTTCCAGGCGGTAGCTCACTTGCTTCCGGTCGATTCCGGCGCCCTCCGCGATCTGCGCGCGTGATCGGCCCTGGGCGGCCAGCTCGAGCACCTTGATGTCGAGATCGGACAGGCCGTGCCCTCTGGGCGGTGCTATCGGCGCAGAAGGCGGGCTCGACTTTTCCGGAACGGAGGCAGGGAAGGCCACGCCCTGGGCTGCTTGCGCTTCATCCGTCGCCGGTTGATTCGTGGTGGACGTGGTCGGCCATCGGTCCGGCCCCGCCACCGTGGTCGTGCCCTTCCAGGGATTGGTTACCAGGTATCCCTCGATCCTCAGCTGTAGATACGCCCTGGCTACAGGGCCTCTCGACATCGGCAGATAGGAACTGAGTTGCTCTGTCGTGGGCAGCAGTTGGCCCTCCCGGAGCTGGTTCGACAGGATCGCCTGGCGCAAAGCGGAGGAAACCATCTGCTCGCTGCTTTCGGCCGCGCGATCCAGTTCCTGCAGCGATGACGTCGCCGTGAAGATCTCCAGCAACTCCTCGGCGGTAACCAGCCAACCGGCGTCCGATTCCGGCGCGCTGGGCCATTTGCCGCGGCTCGCCACCGTTGCTCCGACGCCACCAGCCTTGATCACCACGTAGCCCTCGTGGGCGAGCTGCCGATACGCGTTACCGATAGGGGTTTCCGATATGCCCAGATGCTCGGCGAAGGCCATCGCTGTAGGCAACGAGCGCCCTTCACTCAGCTGACCCGACTGAATCGTCGCGCGCAACCGTAGGGTCAGCGTCTTATCCCAGCCGAATCGGCTGGCGTGCTCTGCCAGCCCCGTCCGCGGCGCTGCCGCATCGAGGATTTCGGTCAGCACTGGCGGTGTCAGCGGAAGGATCTCGGCGAGTGCGCGCACGGCGCGGCGGCGTAGCGACTTGACCGCATCGGCCGTACGGTCGCCGCTGATCGTGGCCGTCGCGTCGGCAACCGTCAGGCCCTGCAGGAAACGGAGTTCGAGGTACTGCTCATAATCGGGGTTGCCGAGTTGCCGTATGGTCCGCCGCAGCCGTTTGAGCTGGCGCTTGTCCCCGTCGGCGGCCGCATCCAGAGCCGCCTTGGCCGCTGCCTTGACCGCCGTCAACGCCTCGCCGTCCGGCGAGTGGTCGACGGAAGCGCCCTCCGAGACCCCTTGGGTTCGGGCTGCCGGAGCCGAGGCGGCCTCGGGCTCGACAGGGGCGACACCGGGTTCGGCCGACGCAGTTCGCTGCCAGGGCGTCGGCCTGCCGGGCCGAGGAGAATCCGGCTCCGCGGCGGCGCGGGCAGGCGGCTTCTGGCTGCTCCACGGCGTTTCAGCGGCCCGAGGATGCTCCGGCGCGGTCCCGGGCCCGAGATTCCGCACCACCTGCGGAGCTTTGGCGTCGAAGTTGTAGACGACCTCGATCACCCGGTCCGGGAACCGGTCCAGCAACGCGGCGTCGATCAACCTACCTATTTTGTCGAAGTGCGGATTGTGCACATCCGGGTCGGAGTAGGAGACGAACCCGTGCAGGCGTCCGTCGTCGTGAATTCGCCACCGAATATTGCACTGCGCGGTACAGCCCTCGGTTTCGACGCTGATCAGCCACGGACTCCGGACCTTTTTGGCCAGCTGTCCGTGCGCGGGACCGCGTGCTTCCACCGCGTGGAGGACCAAGTGGTTCGGACCGCTTTCCGGAGCCACTGCGGTCACCAATCCGCCCACCGAGGTCGGGTTGTCGCCGCCGAAACCTTCGATTTCTCGAACGACGATGGTTCCCTGCATGACATCGTCCACGGCGGAGGAGGGCCCGGCTGCTGGGCGGACCGAAACCCTAGGAGTCGCGGAACCCTCTGTGGCTGGGTCGGTTGCGCGCACAGATAGACGCGCGGAGGGAACCGCCTCGACGACGGCCGGGCCCTCCATCGTCTCCCCGGGGCGCACGGGTCCCTGATGTCGAGGGACCGGGCGGGCGGTGGGGTGAGGATCCGGGCGGTGCGATGGTGCAGCGTTCGACAGCTCTCGCGGCTCGCTCCGATAACCCGAGGCCATCGACCAAGGGATGCCCGCCTCGGTCAGGGCGGCCTGCAGGTCCTCGTCCGGAGGCTCTCGATGGAACACCACGTGGGCGATATCGGCGACCGTGACACCACCGTGGATCTGCCGAGACGCCGACCACCCGGCGCCCGGCACATCCTGGTGCGGTGTGTGGAAGACGTGAGGACCGTCGACGGGCACTGTTCTTCCCCCGAACGGCGCCGACTCCAGGGGAGCGCCGTCAGCACGGGCTACGCGTCCCGGATCGGCATCCAGAAAGCCGGCCCGCGTGCTCGGATAGCCTTTCGGCGCCGGTTGTGCGCTGGCGCCGGTCGAGATCGCAGGAATGACATGCTCGGCGTCGCGAGCTGCTCGGATGACTACGAACGGTGGGACCAAGGTGCCGTCGTCGGCGACTTCGATTCGAACGCCGAGTACGCCGTTGGCGCCGGTGAACACCCAGTCCCGAGGTGCCCAAACGTCTGCTTTGATACCTTGGCGCTGCAGGTACCGCGCCATCAGGCGGTGTGCGTGTCCGTGCGGGGCCGCAGCACTGCACGATATCAACAGCAGCGGGCTGCCTGGATGCTCCCGGTACGCGGTCTGGAACGCCTCGCTGGCCTCGACCAACCGCCCGAATATTATTCCGTCCACCTTGACCGTCTGGAACCGCTGCGTCGTCGGGTCCTTGATCACGACCGTGTAGCCGCTCCCCGATGCATGCCCAACCACGATGATCGGCTCCAGCGGGTTCTCCGGGTCATACCACCCGGCCGGCTCGGTTTGGGTGTCCCGCCACCAGCCTGGCGCTACTCCCAACTGCCGGGTCCTCACATTCGATGCGGGCCACGCCTGCGCGAATTCCCGGTAACCGCCTCCGGCAGCAGCCGCTGCCGCCCACGCATGAATGATCTTGTAATCCCGCCCCCTCGAGGGGAGCACGATACCCTTGAGCCGGCCGTCGGGGTTCAACACCGGCTTGATGAGCACCTGATCAAAGGTGAATTCTACGTATCGACCGTTCCGATCCAAGCCGTAAAAGGGGATGTCCACAGCGTCTTCGTCGGATTCGACCACTGTGTCATCCGCCGCTGTGTCCGGAGACCCCGGAACCCGGTCGTCATGGGAAGTGTCCGCCGGAGTGGTCTCGTCGGCTGCGCCGGCGGCACTGAAACGGGTGGGGGTGAGCGGGTCGCGTTCGCGGGCGCTGCGTTGTTCGACCGATCCTACGTCGCCCTCAGGCAGAGCGGGTTGCCCGCCCCGATCGGTCACGCCGGCGGCTGAGGTCAGATCGACTTCGTAATGATCCCGCCAACTGGGCGAGCCGAGTGGTTGGTCTGGATCCCCACCGGCCGGGTGGGGCGAACCAGGGGGCTGTGCTTGTCCTGACTCGGGCCAACCCACCAGGTCGGGTTGTGCTGCCTCTTCTGGTTCGGGCGGGTCGGTGGGTGCCGTCGGCCACACGACCTGTTGCGGCGGAGCCGGTAGGTGGGCTTTTGCTCCCTCTGCTGGTTCGGGTGCGGATACCGGCGGCGTCGCGAGGCGAGGGTGAGGTGCACCGCCTTGCTGGGATGCCGAGGGCGTGGCGATGCGGGGGTCGCGCTGTGGCGGTCTTGTCGTCGGGTTCGGTGTGCTTGGTCCCGTTGACGGAGCAATGCCATCGCCTGGGTTCGACTCCGCAGGGGGAATCAGCACACCGTTCTCGTCGAACAGGGCAACCCAGGCTTTACGGACGAACGAATCGAATCGTGTTGCGCCCGTGGCGCGATCGATTGGCCGCAATCGGGCCACGGCGGGGTTGATCTCGATGACCGGGCCGCCGCTGTCCTTGGTCATTACCAGCACCCCGTCGATATTGGCGACGTACAGCAATCGCACGATCGCGGTCGCTTTGGCGGGCATCTGGTCGACGAGGTCGAAGACTTCGGTCAGCGAGGTGAGCTGATGCAGGTTGTCGTCACCCACTGCCTGCGCGAGATCTCCTCGGGAGTGGATGAGAGCTCCATCCCGGACACCGGTGGGAATGGTGACGACTTGTCGTCCGTAGCGGTCGTTGACCACCTGGAACGCCAGTCGTGCCTCCTCTGGCTGCATGATCGAGTCGGCACGCGCCTGAGGCGGCGTCCCGCGCAGAGCGGCCGGGTCGGTGTGCCTCGGGGCCAGCGCCCGGCCTGCGCGATCGACCTCGGCACGCAACTCGTCGCGTCGATGGGTCAGGTCGGCCACAGCGGCCGGGGAGAGATCCGGTGCGGCCAGCTGGTGCTCCAAGACGAGCACGCCGAGTTCCAAGGTGAGCCAGCGGTGGGCCAGTGCATCGAGTCGAGCTAGGTCGGTGGCCAGGCGATCATGCTCGGGTGTACCGGGTTGAAGTTCCCCGAGCTTGATATATGCGTCCAGTCGTTCTCGCGGTACGTCGGTTTGCGGCGGACCTTCCTGTGCCGGACGCACGGGGGGTGATTCGTTCTCGGCTCTGCTTTCCATTGCCGGACCGCGACGGCCGGACTCGATATCACCCCGCCTTGTCGCGTGGAGCTCGGCCTGGATCTGGGTGACGCGGACATCGGCCGCTCGATAGCGGTTCACGGCTTCGGTTGCCGACTGGATTTTTCTCGGGAGGTCCGGATAGACCTGCCCATCGGCTACGTTTCTCGCGTCCATCAACGCGGCCAGCCACTCCTTCGCCGCATTGAAGTGGTCGACCAGGAGCGTGAGGCGTTCACGTGGCACAGCCGTATTCGTCTGCTGCATCGCGATCACCAGATCATCGAGGTGGTCCAGCACGTTGCGCAGCTGCTGAGCACGTGCCGATTCCGCACCGGCGTGCGCGTCTCGGACGGCGTCATGTTCGGCCCGAATGCCTTCGCGCACCAACTGGACGACGCGCAGGTCGACAGTGGCCAGCAAGCCCAGGAAACCGAAGCTCGGCGACGAGTTCGATGGCGCAGCGAGCAGCTCGGCCATGATTCGCTCGACCGCCTCGCCGGCCGCTCGATAGCGGGCTACCGCTCCCGCCGCCAGCCGCTTCTGCTCATCGAGGGACGGGTACACCTGCCCGTTTGTGGCATTGTTCGCATCTTGCAGCGCGGCCAGCCATTCGGCGGCGGCATGGTAGTGGTGGACCAGCAAGCGGAGCCGGTCCGGTGCGACAGTCACCTCCGCTTGCCCGAGCACGGCACGTAAGCCGTCGAGGTGCCCGAGCATGACGTCCAATCTCCGGAAACGGGCCTTGTCCGCCGGGGGCACGGCGTCGCTCGTATCGTCGACAAGAGCGGCATCACGTTCGGCCTTGACGCCCTCGCGAACCAATTCCAGCAGTTCCGCATCGACAGCTGCGAGCAGTTGCTGGACCAGAGGCTTGTCCTCGGGCCTGCGTGGGTCTTCGGCTGCTTGTTCGGGATGCGCGGGCGGCGCGTCGCTGCGTATGGCCATGGCCTCGAGCTCGCGCAGCGTTCGGCCGAATGCTTCGGCGAATGCCGGGTCGTCCTCGAGAAGGGCGCTGGTGCGACCACGGATCATGATCGCTCGCTCGTAGTGCTGTAGCCGCTCGCGCAGATCGGCCATTTGCTCGTGCAGTGACTGCATCGTCTGGGCGGCATCGCGCGCGGGTTGCGAATCCGGCAGGCGGGCCGCCGTAGCGGCGAATGCTTCGACTCCCTGGTGCAGGAGTTCGAAAGCGTGGGCCGCATCCCTGCTGCGCGTCAAATAGTGTTCGACCGCTGTGGTCAGGTGGGACAAGTAGGGTGCCGCGGTGGCAGCGAAAGCCTGATCGCCGCCGGTCTGCGCGTTCGCGAACGCCGCTGCTTCCAGCGGCAGCGACCGAAGCGCATGAAGGAGATCGGAGTCGAACGAGGTTTCCAACCGATCGACGAGATAGCCGTCGAGATGCTCCGACCAGTCCGTGCCGGAATTCTCCCGAATGGCCTCGAAATAAAGCATAAGGCTGGATATCTGGGTGATCGCGTTGCTGAGTGGACCGTGGTGCGCGGCGCTGGGCTCGACGTCGCGGGCGAACGAGCCCTCTTCAGCCCACGGCACGGCGTCCAAGGCCCGTTTCATATAGTGCGCCATGCGCCCCACGTGTTGCGGAAGACTATGGAGGAAGTTCACTTCGTTTCCGAGATCGTCGAACGTCGTCTCCGCATAATCCGTAACGTTCTCGACCAGGGTCCCGGCGACGTTGAACACATCGCTCGCCGCGGCATACAGATGTTCGGCTTCAGCAAGCCGGGCCGCCAAATCCCGTGCGACATCGAACAGCTTCGGGTAGACCGCGATGGGTCCGGTGTGCGTGTTTTCGTAAAACCGCCGCAACTGTTCCCATACGAGCGCGTTCAATGCTCGTGCCGTGCCGATCATCTCCGCCGTCGGCGGCGGGTCGCCGTCCTTGAAGGCCGCCAGGTGAGCCTTCGTCCTGGCATGCATGTCGGCGAGTAGAGCTTGTGCGTCCTCGACGTGCAGCGTGGTTGCCCAGTCGCGAAGCTCAGCATACGAAGCTGGGGCGCCCTGACCATAGGGGCTGCCCAACCGATCGTTCTCTGGGGTGTTGTCGGCGGGTGGGCCGGTGATGGGGCCTTCGCGGGGTACTGCTCGCTGTGGGGTGGGTCCGGAGGGTTGGGTGAGGGCTTTGAGTTTGCTGTTGTCGGATTCGAATCTGGCGACGAATGCTGCTTCGACGCGCAGGTAGGACGGAGTCCAGTTGTCGTGGTGGCGTATGCCGGGGGTGCCGGTCTCGTCGTCGCGGGTGAGGATGTCGAAGACGACTATTTCGTCGGCGGCGTCGGTGACGAGGTAGGCGTGCATTTCTTGGCCGTTGTCGACGAGGATGACTGCGGTGTCGGTTTTCGTGTGCTGGTCTCGGATGTCGGCAATGACCGACCCCATGGGGTCGTCGGTGGGTTCTTCTTCCAGTCCGGCTTTGATGGCTGCCTCGAGTGCGCGCCAGTTGTTGTTGCCTGTCGTGGGTGCTTGGGCGTCGTAGCCGAGTGCCCACAGTGACCGGGACACGTGGTCGATGCATTCCTCCAGGCGCTGGGTCGTCTCAGGGCCGGAACTCGTCTGCGGGAGCCTCCCGCTGAGACTTTGACCGGCCGTTGCGCTGGGCGCGAAAACCAGTCCGGTGAGGGCGTCGGAATCATTCGGCACCGGATCGCTCGCATAGCGCAGCTGTCGGAAACCCAGTTGGCCCACCGCGTCCCAGACCCGGCGGGCGATATCCGGCTCGAGTACCTCATTGCCCTGGAGTACGCGGTGGACCGCGATACTACTGACCCCGACCGCCTGAGCCACGTCTTCGATCCGTACGCGTCGTAAGGCGCTCTGGCGTGGCAGATCCACATCGATTGCATCTTGCAAGTGGTCCGACAGTTGACGAATCGCTGCTTGGCCGATTCGTTGGGATGCTTGCGGCGCAAGCCCCACGGCGGCTGTGGCTTGGGCGGGCGTGAGTCCGTCCAGATAACGCAGCGTCACATAGGTAGCCAGCCTCTCCGGAAGCCGGCCGATGGCACGTTCCAGCGCCCCGCGTGGGACAGCGACCTTATCCGCGTGTAGGGGCATCGCGGACTCGGGTAAAAGTACGCTGACGGCGTCCCACACTCGGCGGGTGATGGTCGGATCGACAATCGCGCCGCCGAGTACCCTCTGGACCTCCATGTCGGTCACGCCGGCTCGCTGTGCCACATCCGGCACCGTCACGGGCCGCTGCCCGTCCACGCGATCCGGCGCCCCGGTTGCCTGCGGCCGGTACGGGTACCCGAGGCCATCGGCCGAATCGAGCACTTGGCGAACCGTGTCCGGGCCAGGACCGGATCCGCCGAGCAAAACCCAGTGCGTAGTCGCTATGTCGACGTCGGCCGCCTGGGCCACTCGAGCCAATGTGGCATGGTCCGGACTGTCCGCGAGCTTCGGTCGAGCAGCCCGGTTCTGCATCACGTCTGCCCCGGGGAGACCGATACCCGGCTCCGGTTCCTTCTCGAAAACCAGCCCTGTTGCCGCATTCGGCTCGGAGCCCGGAGTCGAATCGCCGAGCAGGCCGATCCGCCCTGCCGCCTCCACTACTCGGTTCGCCGGCTCTTCGTTGACTTCGTCGCCCGCGAGCGCGCGGGCCGCCGTATCGGTGGTTGTTCCGGCAAGCCACGCCGCATCCGCGACAGTGGCTTCCCGCACGGTGCCGTACACCACGACGTTCTCACTGAGTTCAGCGGCGAAGAAGGCACCGAGATAGGAGAGGGCGGATCTGTGTAGCTGGTCGATATCCGCGTCCGGACCGAGAGCGGCCCGGGTGCCCTCCGGTGAGCGACCCTCCAGATAGCGGAGGGTGACGTACTCCGCCACCTCGGCGGGAAGGTCCTCGGTGGCGCGGCGCAGCGCGGCATGGGTAACCGCCCGAAGCTCCGGCGCACCACCGGACTGGGGTCGGAATCCAGCCGCATCGGCCTCTTCCAATACGCGGGCAGCCGTTTCCGGATCGCGGCTGCCCTCGCCGCGCAGCACGCTGTAGACCTTCTGAGGGGACACCCCCGCCCGCTCGGCAACCTCGACCGCGGTTGCCTCGGCAGCCACCTGGCCGGCGCGGGGCAAGCCTCGGTCCGAAGGCGGCTGGAGGAGCCCGCGACGGCGGAGTTCGTCGCGAACGACGTTCGCGGTCTCCGAGGTCAGCACGGGTCCGTCGCGCAGAACCTTCTCGACGGTCGATACGCCGACGCCGGCCGCGCGGGCCACTGCGGCGCGGGTGATCCGGCCGGTGTAGCCGATTTCCGCGGCTGCCGTGAGCACCAGTTGTCTGGTGTGGTCGTCCACTGTGCCGCGCCCGTTGCCCAGCACCTTGTCGACTGTGGTCAAGCTGACGCCCGCGGCGCGGGCCACGTCAGGTTTCGTGACCTGGTTCCAATACCCGAGGCGATCGGCCGCCTCCCGCACCTGGGCAACGGCTTGCTCGGCGACCGCGGACCGGCCCTGCAGCACCATCTCGACGATGTCGGTACCGACGCCGAGATCAGCGGCGACCTCGGCGATGGCCGCTCGGCGCTCGGCCTCCAGTCGCACGGCTGCCGCCGTCGCCTCCGGATCGGGTGTGACAGGAGCAGCGTCGGCGTCTTCGACGTCGGGCTCTGGAGCGATGACGTTGCGCTCCACCGGCGCGGGCAGCGCCAATCTGTCGAGCGCGCCGCGCTGTAGCAGGCTGATGTCTGCGCCACGTCGCCGCGCGTTCAGAGCCTCTAGAATGAGCTTGCGCTGGTTGGAATTCAGTTGGCGCCACCGGTCCACTACTTCGCCCGCGACGCCCCGCAACCATTCGCCGACATCCGTCCCCTCGGGTACCTGCCACTCTCGGCTGTCCGCGAACCCGAACACGATGCCGTTGATCTCTTGCGCCAGCAGCACCAGCGGCGCGACATCCCGGCCGACGGGCGAAGCCGGAACTCCAAGCCTGTCCAATACCTCACGGAATACGTTCTGCCCGTGTTGATTACGCAGCGATCGAAGCACCGCCGGATCACCGTGCTGTGGCCGTGGCGGTGTTGTGCCTGTGTCCGGCTGCCCGGCAGCACTGTCCGGATCGTCCGCGGTCGAATCCGACGATCGGGCCGCATCCTCGACGTGTGGGTTGGTGACCTGTTGGCGGGGCACCTCGTCTGCCACGGGCGGGCGCGATAACTGGACCTCCATCCAGACCGTCTTGCCCGGCCGTCCATCACGGGCCAGGTCCACCCCGCGCGCGGTCGCGAGCTCCGCGATGATCCCGGAGCCCCGGCCGTGGGTTCCGTCCGCACGCTCCCCCAACGGGTCGGAGTCGGCGGCGTCCAAGTCGTCGAGGGTGAAACGGGCGAGCAGCGCGTCCTGAGCGCCCCGGTCGACCGCGGTCAACGGTGTCGCGTTGTCGTCCTGCTCGACGTCGCTCTCCGGTCGCCACTTCGGCAGACCGCGTGACGCGTCCGCGACTTCCACCCGCAACTTATCGTCGAGCAGCCATGCCCGTATCTCCGCGCCGCCCTGCTTGGCATACAGGCTGACATTGCCGACCAGTTCCGACACCGCCAGCTGTACGTCGTCGATCAGACTGTCGTCCGCGCCTGCGCGCTCCAGCAACTCGCGTGCCATCCGCCGGGCCGTAGAGGTACCGGCCTGGACTTCACCGCGCTGGAGTACCAATTCCGCTGCCGACTCGGGCGTCACCTTCGATGGGTCGTTCTGCCCCGGAGCCGCGAAGAGCGTGAAGTACCGTGTTCGTTCCCCGTTCGCGCGTAACTCGAAACCCCATGTGCCGGACAACCGCTCCACCAGTTCGATTGCTCGACCGGAGTCGGTCGATGCAACCGACTGCTCGTCGCGCGCCGGGGTTTCCCGGCTCTGGTCGGTGACATCGACCGATATCCACCGGTCGTTTCCCTCCCCGCCGTTCGTCACCTGAATCACCGCGGCCCCTTGCGTAGCCCGCAGAAGTGCCGCGATCATGACCTCGGCCGCCTCGGCGTGATTCTGGACCGGCCAATCGCTCATCACCGTGTCCTGCAGCTGGTGCCGCAATTCTCGAGCTCGTTCCACCGTGATGTCGGTGCCGTCGTCCGGCTGTTGTGTGCGGGAGCCGGGTGGGTTTGCGGTGTGGCCCCACTCCGCGCCGTTGTCGGGGTTCCGGTTGAAGCCCATTGCCCACCGGGGCACGTCGCTGGGTACATGGCCCGCCGTCACATCGCGTCGCGCGGGTAGTCCGAGTGCCGAATCTTGATCCGGGTCATAGTAGGCGTCTACAGCGCCATGCGGTGGTCCGGTTCGCCGGCTCCTTCCGGGAACGGCGCCGCCCCCTTTTGGAGGCGTATGAGCCGCGGCGCTATCCGACGACTCGGTGAGGGGGAGAAGGCCTACGCGGAGCGCCGCCGCCACCATTCCCGCGCGATGATGAGTGCCCAGCTTCTGATTGATGTTGTACACGTAGGTTTTCGCGGACTGGCGGGTCACGCCGAGCGCCGCCGCTATCTCGTTGTCGTCCTTGCCTTCTGCGACGTAGGTGAGTACTTCGATCTCGCGAGGAGCCAGGTCGGCTTTGCCGGCCGCAGCTCCCGACCCGCCGGTGACGATGGGCCCGGTCGGCAGGATTCCTGTGCGTATGGCTACCGCGACCGATGCGGCGCGGGTTTCCACACCGAGTTTGCGGTTGGTTCGAGACGCATAGGACTCCACAGTCTGCTGGGTCAGACCTAGTTCCGTGGCTATTTCGGCGCTCGTCATGCCTGCCGCGACCAGGGCGAGTACTTCGATTTCGCGAGCCTTCAGTTCCGGCGCGACAGCGTTGGGAGCGGTTGCTTCCACCGTGCGGGGAAGGATGCCCGTGCTCACTGCCACCGCGACCATTCCCGCGCGTGTGCCCGAGCCGAGTTTGTCGCCAATGCGGTCGGCATGGGCATTCACGGTGTCCGCGGAAAGCCCGAGCGCCGTCGCGATTTGGGTGCTCGATTTGCCATCCGCGATCAGAGTCAGCACTTCGATTTCGCGAGGAGTCAACTCGGGCAGGGTTGAATGGTCTGGGTCGGCGTTCTCCTCCTGCGTGTGCGGCAGGATGCCGCGTCGGAGGGCCGCCACCACCGCCGTTACCCGATCCTGCGCGCCGAGTTTGTGTTCGATGCGCCCGATGTGCGCCCGGACCGTCGTTTCCTTCAGTCCGAGCAGAACTCCGATTTCTCGGAGCGACTTGTCCTCCGCAACCAGTCGGAGCTCGGTGAGCTCGAGATCGGTCAGTGTGCCGGTGCTGTCCAGCGGCTCCATCGGCAGCAAGCGGGCGAATGTCCGGATCGAGTCGCTCTGTAGAGGGGTGAGTTCCTTGCCCTCGTGTGCCGCGCGTGCCGCGTCTATTACGCGGCGGCGAACGAGCGGACTCAACTCGCCGAGAGTGAGCAGGTCGGCCGGGGCCATTCGCCCTAATGCCTGGCTCACCGGGTGGAGCTCTCCCACCCCCTCCGATTGACGATAGGCGGCAGTGATTCCATCCCTTATGCGGTTGAAGGAGCCCTCGACGGCGACGGTGCTGTGCTCTTCAGCCTGCTTCGACTGTTTCCGACCATTTTCCTGTTGACGTGGCTTGGAGTCCTCGAGATCGGACCGCACACTCGGCGGTGGCTGTGGAGGTTCGGGCGGGGGTTGTTTGCGGGGACGTCTGCGTTTGTTGTCGGGATCGCCACCCATCCGGGTGACGAGGCGCTTTCGTTCCGACTTTCCCTTCGGTTGCGGCGCAGGTTGGAACGGTGGGAGTCCGCCTACGGCTGGAAGGCGGCTGGGGTCCTCGTTGTATTCGAGGGAGTGTGGGTTCAGCTGGGGGCTCGCCGGTTTCTGCGGCGCGCCGGGGGCATCGGGGCTCGGTTCGGTCGCGTACCGGGCGGGCATGACGGGTGCTGCGGGTGGCTTGTCCAGCCCCGCGTCCAGATTGGTTCCCGGCGCGGCGGGATGACGATCCGACAGGGGATTGAGCACATCCGGGGGGCGTGGCGATGCGGGATCGGGGTTGTCGGGGTTCTGGGAGGTGCGGGCCAAGCCGACGGAATCGTCGGGTAGGGGAGTAAACGCCGGCGGGCGCGGTATGACAGGTATGGCGTCGGCGGGTGGTTCGTCCTCCAGCGGGTAGGAGACGCCGGGGATGGTGACATAGTCCCCAGACGGTTTCTTCTGGACGTTGTGCTCCCGCGGGTCTTCCCAGACGCTGTGCTCCCGCGGGTCTTTCTGGACGTTGTGCTCCCGGGGGTCGTCCACGACGGTTCCCGGCGGTGTGGGGAACTCCTCTGGATCGGCATCGGGTTCGTCGTCGGTTCCCGGCCGGCCGGTTGCGGCGACGGGGGCCGGTGGGGTTACGGCGTTCTGCGAGGTTTCTCCGGGATCGGTTGTCAGGAACCCTGCGGCCGGAGACGGTGTTGTCGGCGGGTTCGCGTGGGCGGCAGGGTCGTAGACATCCGGCGCGTGGCCCGCCAACGCTGCCGGTGCGGCGTAAGAGAGGGGGTTTACGCCTCGCGGGGGCCCCGGAGGTGGTGTCGGTCCACCGGCGTGCGGCGTGGTGCCGCTCGCTTCCGGCCTGCTGGGAGGCGGCGTCGAGCGCGTCGCCTCCGGCGCCGCCTTCGATGGGTTCGTTTGGGTGGCGGAGTTCCTGAGTTCTGCGGTCGCATTCGGCGCGGGCTCGGCCTTCGGGCTCGGAACGCTGGTCGCCGTGCCGGAAGTCGGCATGTCGTTCCCGGCGTGCGGCGTGGTTCCGGCATTCGATGCGGATTCGGTGCTCGCGGGCGACACGGGGTTTTCCGGAGCGGTGAGCGGCGACGGCGCGGAGTCCGTGGCCTTCGCCGGTGTGTGCACCGAGGGGGCGGCGGTATCCGCACCAGCCGGCGCCGGGTTCTCCGCGAATTCCGCTTCGAGCCGGGCGAAGTCGAAATCGGGGTCGAGGACGGGTTGTTCCTCGCGCACGGGCCCGGGCTTGTCCAGAGTTTCGCCGGTCGACCGCGGATTCGGCGCGTCTTGGAAGGTGTCACCGCCGGCCTGCCCCAGCTCCACCAGACGCATCTCCCCGGCAGGTCCGTGCTCGATCACGTATGCACCACTGCCGTCGTCGCCGACGAGAATCTCGCTGGTCGGTTGTCCGATCGTCTCTCCCGCGACCACATCGATGGCCCGCTGTTCCGGGCGCACCTGGGGCTCGCTGATCTGGAACTGGCGGGACGGAGTCGGTGCTGCCGGACCTGCTTCGGGGGGCGCGGCGACCGCGACCGAGCCCTGCGCGGGCTCGGACATGTTCCACGCGGGCCACCCGCCGCGGCGTCCAGGGGATGCCGGTGAGGAGGGGTGCGAGGGGGAGTTCGGGCCGCCTGATGGGTGGTCCGGAGCGTTCGGTGTGATTCCGCCGCCTTGCTCCGGTGACTGTCCCGGCCCGTCGCCTCGCATGAACGCGACGAGGGCGTCGCGCTCGGGTCCGGCAGCGTTGTCGAACAGATCGCGGAAGATCTGATCGCCTTCGGCCATCATGTCCGGAGTCAGGTCCTCGGGCCGGCCCGTAGAGCCATCCCGCAAGCGCGGCTCGGGAATTCTCCCGCTCGGCGGGTCCATCCGACTGGTGGTGGATGTGGGTTCAGGGGCCGCTGTCTGTGTTTGGGGTGGCTGACCATCCCGTGGCGCGGAAATCCTGGCCATCGGCGCAGCGTCGGGGGGTGCCCCCGAATTCTCGGGCGTCCCGGTGTACGCCCCGGCCCGCGCGGCCCGCACCGACGCTCCGATCGAGCCCGCCATGCCGGAGCCGAACCCGGTCCACACCATGGCGGCCAGGTCCTTGCCGCGCAGTTCACCTCCGGTCAATCCCCATGCGGTCACCCCGCCCGCCAAGCCACCGGCCATACCGCCCACGCCGCCGGCGGCGACGGTGCCCAGCACGCGCCCGCCCGCCCGGATCGCCGCGGGCGCGATGCGACGGCCGACCTCGACACCGACCAACCCACCCACGGCGCCGGCCGCCGCTCCGATCTTGACCTTCTGCCAATCCACCGTCTTTCGGGAATCGTCCTGTCGACCGCGGGCGCGGTCGGCTTCGCCTTGTGCGATCTGAACCTTTTGCGCGGCATAGGGAACGCCGCCACCGACAGCTGTCCCGAAGAACACACCTTTCGCCGCCAGCACCAGTCGTGGGTGCTCGGTGACGAACCGCGCGGCCTTTCCCAGCATGACCAGCACCAAGTCGCGCTTGGCGAGTTCCATCCCCACCTTCGCCTCGGCACGATCGGCGATCATCTTCGCGATACTGCCCGGCGGAGGCAGCGCCATATCGATGATCACCTGGGCCAGCAGCGCTCCCGCGATGCCGATGATGACGTACTGCTGGTACTCGATGGCCGTGGCGTTGTCGTACAACTGCTTGGCCATGGCGTTGTTGAACTCGATCTGGCTTTGGGTGTGGGCGACGATCTTGCGGTACTGCTCCCGTATCTCCGCACCCGTCGCACCCTCGACCGCCTTCTCCAACTGCTCCAACGCCGCTCGCTGCCGGGCCAGCACCGGGACCAGCCCGTTCGCCGCGTCCGACCAGGCATCGGCGCTGCGCCGCATCGCCTCCGGATCCCCCTCCGGGAAGTGCCCCAGCACCAGATCGGTCAGCCACTGGGGGAAATAGTCCGGAATCTGCACCACTAGGCGCTCGATTGCCCGCGGGCGTGTTCGACGACCATTCGGTGCAGCACTTTCGCCGGCCCGCACGCGGCATCACCACGCAGCTCGACCTCGGTGAACGCCTCCACCACCGCCGCAACGGGATCGAAACCGCCGCCGGAGAAGCAAGCGCGGATCAGCTGGGCGCGCCACTCCCGGTAACCGCGAACAACCCCCGCCAGCGTGTCGCCGCGATCCCACGGCCCGCTGACGCGCCGGTACTCCATGATCAACGACCGGTGCGCCGACTGCCGGACGTGAGGACCGGCCCCCGCTTCGAGAATCCGGCCGAGGTCGCGCACGACGGTCGAATACATCGGTCGCTCGTCGGACCCGGCTACACGCTCGCCCGAGCGGAGTGCGGCATCGACTTTTTCGGCCAGCAGCACACGATTCGCCGCTGTCACCCGGTCGAGCAGAATCCATCCGCCGACGACCGGGTCTTCCCCCTCGTCGATTGTGCGCTCCCACACCACACGGGACACGGCGCCGTCCGGAAGATCGGTGATCTCGATCCCGGCCGGCCGCACGAACGGGTACTTGCCCCGGATGTGGTCGACGGCTGCCGCGATCTCGTCGACCGTGTGTTTCGCCACGCCGGAATTGCCGAATCCGACGACCCGGAGGTTATGGCGCGCGGCAAGCGCTTCCGCGGCGGCCACGGCATCCGGGTCGGTTCGCACGCGGGAGCGCTTCGGTTCCGCCGGTACCGGCTTCGGCTTGCGCTGTTTGGTGTCCTTGCCGGGTTCGGCCGGTCTCGCCGCGCCGGGGTCGGGACCCTTGCGACGCGGTGGATAGACCTGACCCGGCCCGGAGCTTCCGGGTGCGCTCCGCGACCAGGGCGTACCAGGGGCGTTGCGTAGCCAAGGTGATTGGGCAGGTGGCCTCGACAGTCGGTTTTCCGGGGGTCGTCGCTCGGCCGCCGGATCGGGTGCGCCGGCTTTGGGGGTTGCCGCGGCCGGGGGTGGGTTGGTTGCGGGAGGTGTGGCAGCAGAAGGTGTGGCAGCGGCGGGCGACGACGGCTTTTGCCCGGTCGGCGCGGCGTTTCGCGAGTTCGGCGCCGGGCGGTCCGGTACCGAAGGCGTCGGGGTGGCGCCGGGAGACGCCTGCTGGTCGGGCAGGTAGGGACTGTTGTTCGGGCCGTAGTCGCCGGGGTACGGCTGAGCGGGCGCGACCGGGTTGCCGCCCGGCTGGTAACCGGGCTGCTCCGATGGCCGTGCGGCATCGGGGTCGGGCGTCTGGTCGGGGGCGGTGGCGCGGGGAGCGGAATTCGGATCGGCGACGTCCGGCGCGGAGGAGGGTCGCAACGGTTCCGGGCTCTGCCATCGCGGTTGATCGTAGGGAGGGCCGACGACAGGGTTGTAGCCGAATGGATCCTGATTGCGGAGCTGGGAGCCGATGTTCTGATCCTGGTCCTGCAGAGCGTCGCCGGCGGCGGCGACGCTGCTGCTCATTCCGCGCAGATTGTGGACCAGGTTCTCGAATCCGGTGATTCCCTTCTCGGCCGCGGGCTCGTAACTGTCGCCGAAGACCCGGCCCGGTTCGTCGTCGCCCCAGCACTGGCCCTCGGTGGCGAGTCGGTCCTTCAGGCGCGCCAGTTCCTGCTGTGCCGCGTCGGCGATTGCGGCGAGTTCCGGGGTCAGCGCTCGCAGCAGGTCCGTATCCACCCGCAACGATTGAGCCATACCGCGGCAAACCCTTCACCCTGCGTCAACGACACCGAGAGAAGACATTGTCCTATCTGACGGTCCCGATAGGGCGGTAGGTCTTCTCGGTGTTGGGAAGGATCGAGGGTGGGCTCGGTTCGATGCGAAATGTGCGGCGAAGCCGGTTACCTCTGTGGCGACGTCAACGTCGGCTTGTGCAGGTCGAAGTAGGCGACCTCGGCCATGAGTTCGTTCTCCTCCTCGAACAGCGACCGCAGATCGTCCGGGATCTCCATCTTCTCGTGTTCGCGTGCTTCGGCTTCGGAGGTGAAGTACACGGTCTCGACGAATCCGTCGTCGCCGTAGGTCCCCAGCGTGCCGCCGAGGATCTCCGGGCGAACCTCGTGCAAGCGATCGCTCGCCTGGGTCAGGATCTCGCGCATCCGGCCCGCGTTACGCGTGTGGCCTGCCATGACCTGCACGAATCCGGCGCGGTCCGAGCCGCCACCCATCCACTGTGTGACATCGGCGCAGTCCATGAACGTGACCGGCCCGTCGAAGCACTTCTCGGTCTCTTCCCACCAGGCGCGCTGCTCCGGGCGCTCGCTGTTGCGGCGAGCGTCCTGCTCGGATTCGAATCGGGCGAGCGCGAGGAAGGTCCCGTCGTCGCACAGCCCGCTCGTCGTGCCGAGATAGCCGACGGCTCCCGGTTGCAGTTGCTCGTTCCACCGATCCATGCACTGACGCAGTCGGGCCGGGTCGGCGGCCTTGCCTTGAATGACTTGGATGAACATCGGTTCCTCCTGAGGCGGAGTGATCACTCCGCGGTGCCGCCGGGCCGTCACATCGTGGTCCACCGCGGGTGTGACACCGTACGGCCCGCGATCGCGGCCGGCGCACAGTCAATCGTTCGCCGCTGCGTTGCCGCACGCAAGTGCCCGGCAACGGCCGGAGTCGTCGGCGAACCGATCGGTCGACGGCGTTCCGGTCGGCTCAGGCGGCCGGGAGCGGCGTGTGCGCGTAACAGGCGCCCTCGTTGTCGCGCTCCGCGATGCGGACGTACAGCCGGATGAGCGCATCGCGCAGGGAGATGCCCAGCTCCGCGGCGCGGATGCCAGCCAGTTCGCGTGCGAGGTCGCTGGTGAGGGTGCCGGGATCGCTGAGCATTTCGTCGAGCACCATCCCGCTCACGGCCTGCTCGCGGGTGAGGGTGACGGTGGGCAGCCAGCTGAGCTCCCAGGCCGCGCCGGTGGAAAAGGGAAGCAGCCGAGCGCTTTCCGGGGTGATGTCGCTGGTAATGATCGAATGGGTGATGTCGAGTGCCATGATCCGCTCTCATTCACTCTGTTTCGGGATGACGCGGACCCACCGTCGGCCGGTGTGCGGTGACCGTGCTCGGTCACGGCCCGAACGCGGTGGATTCGTCCGTGCCTGAATTGCTGGGTGCCCGAATGCTTCGGGAGATCGGCGCGAGTGGTGTCGGTGGGATGGTCACACCCGGCCACAGGCGATGCCTGCGCGGCCCGGCCCGCGCCATGGTGAGGTATCCGTATCCGGCACCTCCCTAGAGTTATCGGGCCACCCGAGGCCGGCGGGGCGGAAAACCTCTGCGCCGACGTCGAATTGCGATGGCTTCGAGAACCAGGCTAGGTACGGCCACCTCATGCTGTCAACGAAGCTTTAACGCTTTGTGATGATATTAAATAAGCTTTTAGGCTCTGATATGGCCTTATGGCTCAGTGCTTGTCGCGTTTCTGCGCACTTATCAGTTTTCGGGGGTGAGAAGAGCTTGCGGAGCGCGCTTCTGAGCCTATGTGGCAGCGCTTGCCTCCCGCGGCTGGGGGAGGCCGCTCGCGCGGCCGGATCTCGCGTTGACAACGAAATTCGGCGAACGCGATTCGTCAGCCGCCACTTGACACTTGATGATTAGAATGTCGCATCGTGACACTTCGTGAGCATGCGTATGCAAGGTGCAGGATGGGAGACACGGCATGGCTGACTCGGGCTCGCACGAGCAGGTCGGCAACCTGGTTCGCAGGCTACGCCTAGAACGCGGCTACACCCAGGCGGCGCTCGCCACCAGAGCCGGCTGCTCCCGCAGTCTCATCCAGCAGATCGAGAACGGCAGCCGCATACCGCCGCTGGCGCTGCGGGAACGACTGAGCCTGGCCCTGGGTGCGGAACTGCCGACCGACGGCAGCGCCGATCCCGCCACCGATCCGGCCGGCAGCGCCTACTACGACCTGCGAATGCGATTCAACGTCCTGCTGGGCAAGGACCCCGAATCGGTCGCGCGCGCACTGGGTATCGCGCAGAGCCTGATCGACGCCTCCGGCGCGCGAGCGGAGATCGAGCCGCTGCGCCTGATCGCGGATCGGCAGTTGGAGCGGGCCGAGGAGATCCTCGCGCAGATTCCGTCGCGCAGCGCCACGGTATGGGAATGGAACACCGTCACCGACTGGCTGACGATCCTGGAGCAGGCCGCCGCGTCGGTGCGCGCGATCCACACCGCGGATCTGGGCACGATCGGCGGTGACGTGGGCGACGACTATCACGCGGCGATCCTGCGCCTCGCCGACAACTCCCATCCGCCGAAGATCGATGTGCGGCGCATGTATGTGCTGGACGACATCTCGGATGTCTGGCCCTATGACGACAAACTCTGGAAACAGGCCCGCTCGGGCGTGGAGAGCGTGCTGGTCAAGCGCGAGTACGCGCGCAACGCGCAGAGCATGCTCGTGGTCGACGACCGCTACGTCGCGGTGGGCGAGTACGACTACTCGCGCCAGGCCAGGGTCGCGACGCGCTTCTCGGTGCTGAAGCACGACGTCGCGTTCGCGGTCCGGCGGTTCGAGAAACTCTACGACCTCAGGCGCGCGGGGACGGCCATCGTGGTCGACCAGATCGTCGCGCAACCGCCGTTGGCGGAGTTCGAACGACTCACCGAAGGCAACTGCCGCAGCCTGTTCCGCGCCGCACTGCAGGAGCGGTGGAACGCCATGTCCGCACCAGGGGACTCTTCAGAAGGCGAGGTGCCGTGACTCAGAGCCAGGTGCTCACCGATCCCCTCGCCGACCTGGCGACGCTGACCAAACGCTCGGAGGCCAGGAAAAGGGAAGTGCGCGGGCGCCTTTCCCGGGACGCCTGGTTCGCGGGGACCGGCGGCCGCCGCTACACGGGTGTCATCGACGCCTACCACGGCGAAACCGGCCGGGCGCCGGACGCGCACGCCGTCGCGGCGCTGGACCGTGCGTGGCGGGAGAGCCTGCACATCGCGCCCTCCGCCGAATATCTCGACGGCCGGCTGTACGACAAGCGACAGCCGCTGATCCTGCGCGAGCTGGCGGCCCGCAGGCTTTTCCAGCGCCTGTCGCATCCGGTGGAAGGGGTGCCCGGGGTCCGGGTGCGCGCGGAGGAGGTGATCGTCTGCCCGTATTCCAGCACCATGCTGCTCGAGGAAGCCGTCGCCACCCTGGCCAGGCCCGGCGGGGTCATCGTGTGCCCGGAGGGGTTCTACAAGAGCTCCAGCATCCATGTGGAGAAGTTCGGCTTGCGGATCGTGTCGTGCCCGGTGGCTCCGGACGACGCCTTCAAGATCGACCCGGCCCGCTTGGCCCGCTGCCTTGATGAGCTGCGTGCGACGGGCGAACTGTGCGGCGTACTGCTCACGCTGCCGGGCAACCCGGTGGTCGCCGGCTACACCGCTGCCGAGCTGGCGCAGATCGGGCGGGTTCTGCTCGACTGCGGCGTGCCCGTCATCTGCGATATGGCCTTCGACCGGCTGGTGGCCTCGCACATCCCGATCGCCGCGCTGCACGTGGAAACCGAGCAGGGCATCCGGCGGCTGTACGACGTGGTACTGACGCTGACCGGAAACTCGAAAGGCTACAACGCCTTCGGTCCCTGCAAGATGGGCGCGGCGTGCACAGGGGACAGTGCGTGGCTGGAGCGGATCCGGGAACGGCTCACCATCTCGTTCCAGCGCGAGACCACCCACCTGGCGCGCGCGATCCTGGAGCACACACCCGAAGACTATTTCGACCGCAACCACACGCTGATGCGCGCGCAGATCGATCGGGCCTGCGGCCATATCGCCGCGATCAACGCCCGGCTCGGGGCCGATGTGCTGCGACCGCTGGGCAGTCCGGAAGGGATGTTCGTCTCGGTCGTGTTCGATCGCGCGCTCCTCGACCAGGCGGGCGTGCACACCAGCGCGCAGGTGGAGGACATGGTGCTCGCCGTGGCAGGCGTCGACAGCGTCGCGCTGGACCGGACCGGCTCGCTGCGTCCCGGCATCCGGCTGAACATCCTGGCCCCGCGCAAAGCGCCGCGACACGAATCGCCCGCTCTGATCGAGGAACTGTTCGACCGGCTGGAGCAATTGATCCGCGACATCGCAGACGGACTCACCTATCGCGATGCGCTCGCCACTCGGGGCCTGACCGCCCTGGCCACCGATCCCCGGGCCGCGCCGTGATCGTCGGGGTGCTGCGCGAGACGGCTCCGCGGGAGGCCCGTGTGGCGCTCACGCCCGAGGGAGTGCGCACGCTTTCGACGGCTGGCCTGCAGGTTGTCGTGGAGGAAGGCGCGGGGCAGGGCGCGGGTTTCGCCGACGCGGCCTACCGCGCGTCGGGGGCGGTCGTTGTCGCGGATCGCGCGACGGTCTTCGAGCGGGCGGGCATCGTGGTCTGGGTGAAACCGCCTGCGTTCGCATTGGATTCGATGCCGCTGCGCGCGGGGACCACGCTGGTCGGTTTCCAGGATCCGCACTATCGCCGCGACGAGATCGACCGGTTGCGCGGCCGCGGCATCGAGTCGGTCGCCTTCGACTGGGTGCCGCGCGAGGCCGCGACCACCGAGTTCGATGCGCTGTCCACGATGAGCCGGATCGCGGGCGCGGTGGGCTACGCCGAAGGCAGGCGACTGCTGGCCGCGCCGCGGCTCACGCGCCCGGTGCGTGCTCTCGTGCTGGGGTGCGGGGTGGCCGGGCTCGCCGCGATCGCGGCCGCGCGCACGTTCGACGACGAGAAGCCGACGGCGGTCGGTAATCGCCTCGCGCAGCGGGACGCCGCTTTCGAGGCGGGGGCAGGGCAGTTCGTTCCGAACCAGGACGACAACGCGGCGCTGCTGGAATCGCTCGCCACGACGCGACCCGATCTCGTCGTCTGCACCGCCGTGCACCGCGGATCCCGGGCGCCGCGCCTGCTCGAACAGGAGGCGTTGGACCTGCTCGGGCCGGGGACCGTCGTCGTGGATCTCGTAGCGAAGGCGGGCGGCAATTGTGTCGCCACCGTTGCCGACAAGACCGTGACCCTGCCCAACGGTGTGGTGGTCACGCATCGCTCCAACTACCCGGCCGGCCGTCCCGCGGCGGCCAGTCACGCGTACGGCGCGGCGACGGCCGCCATGGTGCTGCGAATCGCGGGCAGCGACCGAAGTGCCTTGACGCTCGACGAGAACGTGTTCTAATTTTTGGCATGCGCAGATTTGACGGACGCCGCGTGCTGGTGACGGGAGCCGGCTCCGGCATCGGGCAGGGCATCGCCTTGCGGTTGCTGGACGAAGGGGCGCAGCTGGTCGCCGCCGATATCGACGCGGCGGGCTTGGCGACCACCGCGGGAAAGGCTGGTGACGGCGCCGAACGCCTGCGAACCGTCGAAGTCGACACGGCCGATCCGGCGTCCGTGCGCACGGCGACCGGACAGGCGCTGGAGTTCCTCGACGGGCTGGATGTGCTGGTCAACGCCGCGGGCATCCTGCGGCCGGCGCGCACCCACGAGATGCCGCTCGAAGTCTGGGACCAGGTGATCCGGGTGAATCTCACCGGTACCTTCCTGATGACCCAGGCCGCGCTGCCCGCTCTGCTGGACACCGGACGCGGCGTGGTGGTCAACATCTCCTCGACGGCGGCCTTCAGCGCGGCGCCCTACCTCGCCTCCTACGCCGCGTCCAAGGGCGGCGTCAACGCCTTCACCCACGCCATCGCCCTGGAGTACGCCAAGCAGGGATTGCGCGCGGTGAACATCGTTCCGGCGGGCATCACCAGCGGTATCACGACGAAGTCCATCCTGGATCAGCCCGAGGGGTTCGATCCGCAGCTGTTCTCCCGGATGACCGGATGGCTCAATGGTGGCGCGCTGGGCAGTCCGGAGGACATCGCCGGAGTGGTCGCCATGGTCGCCTCCGACGACGGGCGGTACATGACCGGCACCGAGATCCGGGTGGACGGCGGCGCGCTGATGTAGTCAGCGGCGGGTCGCGACCAGCAGGTGATGCGGGATCGGCTTGTTCGCCAGCGGCCGGTGCTCGACATCGCAGCCCGCCTGTTCCAGCGCCGCGATCACTTCCGGCACCGGACGCAGTGTGAAGCCGTAGGACGTGAACGGCAGTTTCGCCATCGCGTCCGGATCGCCGATGCCGATCACCAACCGGCCGCCCGGCCGGACCACCCGGGACAGCTCGGCGCAGGCCGCGGCCAGATCCGGCACGAAGTAGACGGTGTTCACCGTGATCGCGGCGTCGAGGCTGTCGTCCGCCAGCGGCAGCGCGGTGAGCGAACCCTCGGCCAGGCGCAGGCGACCGGAGTCGAGGTCGCTCGCATGGCCCGAGCGTGCCCGGGCCAGCATGTCGGCCGAGATCTCCACACCGTGCACCACGCCGTCCGCGCCGACCCGATCGAGCAGCAGGGAAAGCCCTGCGCCGCCGCCGAATCCGACGTCGGCGGCGGTGGCGCCCGGTGCGACGCCCGTGGCCTCGACCGCCCCGGCGATGGCGACCTTGTTGCCGCGATTGAGCAGGAAGGCGACACCTTTGCCGAGCACGCCGTGCGGATTGCCGAGCTGACCGGCGAGGGTGGACAGCAGGCGGGCGCGAACGGAGTTCATGGTCGTCATCGTATCGGCCCTGCCGTACCGGCCGCCGCGGCAAATGTCCGAATACTGTTCCCCTGGTATCCGTTCGGATACCGCGTTGCCCAGCGAAGGACGACCGCTATGCGCCGACCGATGATCGTTTTCGCCGCCTGCGCGCTGGCTCTGCTGTCCGGTCAGCCCGCATCGGCTGCCGCGCCGTGGGGGCCGCTCGCGCCGCCGAACCCTTTCCTCGGGCCGGCCGGGACCGCGACCATGCACGGCGACGCGGGGTCCTCGGACGTGACCGCGCTCGCCGGGCCCGGCGACCGCGCCGCGACGGTCGCGGCGTATCCACTGGCCTCCGCGTGTCCCACGCTGCTGGAAGGGTCGGACCGTCTCGTGGTGGCCCTGTGCACCGCGATCGCGGGACAGACCCCGACGGTGCAGCTGCTCGATCCCGCGGCACCGGGGCCGCTGGCGGGCTCGCTCGCGGCGCTGCCGTTGACCAAAGGCAGCTTGCTCGGCGGCGTCTATGCCTACCTCGACCAGGACGACCGCTTGGTGGTCGTGGACGGCGCCGACCGGCTGCTCCGGATACGGCACGAGCGGGACGCGGCGGGGGCCTGGCGGCTGATCAGCGAGGACGCCGCCGATCTCGGCTCGGTGCTCCCGCCGGGGGACGATGTGACCGGTCTCGTACCGGATTGGTCGGGCAATGTGTGGTTCGCGACCGGCCAGGGCGTGGTCGGATTCGTCACCGCCGCCGGTCAGGTGTCGACGCTGGCGCTGCCCACCGGAGAACGCGTGGCCAACAGCATCTCGGCGGCGCCGAGCGGGCATGTCGCGGTGGCGACGACGCACGCGCTGTACGAACTGCGCGTCGCCACGTCCGGGATTCCGGAGATCGTGTGGCGCGCGGCCTACGACCGCGGATCGGCACGCAAGCCGGGGCAGCTCAGCTGGGGCACCGGCTCCACACCCACCTACTTCGGCCCTGCGACCGGCGCGGACTACCTGACCATCGTCGACAACGCCGACGGACAGGTGCACGCGTTGGTATTCCGCTCGGGGACCGGCCAATTGATATGTGCGGCGCCGGTGCTCGGCAAAGGCGGCCCCGGCAGCGAGAACTCGCCGATCGGGATCGGCAGTTCGGTCTTCGTGGCCGGCACGTACGGATACCCGTACCCGGCACTCCCCGAGGGCGCGGGACCGGCGGTGCCGGCGAGCGCGCCGTTCACGGGTGGGATGACGCGCGTCGATGTGACCGGCGATGGATGCCGCGTGGTGTGGGAGAACACGATTCGCAGTGCGGCCGTACCGCGCCTGTCCACCGCGGACGGGCAGCTGTACACGGTCGCCCGCGTCGGAGCCGACCACACCACGCCCCTCGACGGGTACACGTTCACCGCCCTCGACCCGGAGACCGGTGCGATCACCGCCTCGCACCCCCTTCCCGGCACCATCGTCGACGATCCGCTCCAAACCGCGCCGCTGATCACCCAGGACGGCCACCTGCTGCAAGGAACGATCACCGGAATTCTGCGCGTGGGCTGACCCGCGGTCTGCCTTCAGCCTTTGGCCGCGGATCGCCGTTCGGGTTGTGCCGCGGAAACATCTCGGGCCGCCCGACGGTGGTCGCGGCCGGTCGTCGGACTGTGACGTGCGTCTCTCGAACTCGGGTGTCGCGGTGTCGATTTCGCGAGGTTCCGGCCTGTGGCGAGGGGAGTGAGGCGAAGATCACATACCTCGTTACGGTTGCGGCCGAGGTGCTGAATCGAGCGGACGAACCGGTCGGATCGGCCCCTTTTCTCCGACCGGTTAATCCCGAGCCTGTCGGGGAACTGGCCGGTCTTCCTCGCGTGCCACTATGTCCTTACCCGGTTTATTACCGCGTAAACAAACTTGTGGTCTCTTTCTTTCGCGGGAGTGTCAGCAACTGACATTTAGTGCAAATGAACGTGCAGGTGGGAGGCCCTGTCAGCAACCATGGAGAGGTCTATCTTCTGGCCCGGCTAACGGCACGGAGAAGTTTCCGAGCTATTGCGAAGCCGATTCCGGGTGAGTGTTTCGCCGGTCTCGCCGACGCGGTGCCGGGCGATCGAAACGGCGAGCGCGCGGGTCGCATGCGGTTAGCTGACACGGGGTCGGAGAGTGGTTCCGCAAGGGTTTGCTGGAGCGCTGCTTTATACGCTTGACCTCGGCGGGGAGGGTTGCGTAGGGATAACGATTGTGTAGAGTTGACGGTAACGCTGGCCGCAGCTCGAGCACGACTCGCTGCGGCCAGCGGAACTCAAATGGGGGAGTACCGAAGCGATCTGGAAGCCACGTAGCTGCCGATTGTCCCGACTGTGTCGCTCAGGGTGTGCTGAATGTTGGCTGCGTCACAGTGGAGAGTCCATCGCTCCTCGTCACGCCAGCCGGGTTCGCCTGCGTCCTGACCGCACGCCGCCCCACGCCGAACACGTACACCAGGAACAACGCCTCGGCGGTGAACCCGATCGCGATGCGTATCGGTGCGGGCAGCGGACTCGGCGTCACGAACCCCTCGATGAAGCCACACACCAGCAACACGCCGACCAGGCCGAGCGCCACGGTCGCGGTCGCCCGGCCCTGCCTGGCCACCGCCTCCACCCGGCTGAGCCGACCGGGATCGATCAGTGTCCAGCCGAGTTTCAGCCCCGCGCCGCCCGCTACGAAAACCGCGGTCAGTTCCAGCGTGCCGTGCGGAAGGATGAAGCCGAAGAACGAATCCAGCCGCCCCGCGTCGGCCATCAGCCCGGCGCTGACGCCCAGGTTGAGTGCGTTCATGAACAGCAGGTAGACCGCGGGCAGGATCAGCACCCCGGTGAACAAGGCGATCGCCGCCACCCACGCGTTGTTCGTCCACACCTGCGCGGCGAAAGCCCCCTGCGGATGCTCCGAGTAGTACGTTTCGAACGCGCCGCCCGGTGCGGTGAGACTCCGTGTGTCGCTCGGAATCCCGAGCACTTCGCGTGCCGAATCGAACCGGTCCACCCAGACGGCCAAGCCGGCCGAGACGAACAGGAACACCGCCGCCACGCCGACCCACCACGGCGACGAGCGATAGAGCGCCGCCGGGAAGCGGTGGCTGAAGAACCGGCCGATCTCCTGCCAGGTGTCGGCTCGCGTCCCGAGCACCCGGCCCCGCGCACGCGCCAGCAGCGCGCTGAGTCCGGCGATCAGCTCCGGGTCCGGGCTGTGCGACTGCAGCCGCGCCAGCTGCTGGGAGGTGCGGCGGTAGAGCATGACGAGTTCGTCCGCCTCCGCCCCGGTCAGCTTGCTCCGTTTGGACAAGTAGTCGAGCCGGTCCCACGCCCTGCGGTGCGCCAGGCTGTATGCGTCCACGTCCATTCGGTTGCCTCCCACTCCCGCCGGTCGCAAGAATGCTATCGACATGGCTGAGTTCACCACCGGCGAAGCAGTGGCCCTCGAGCTGCCGATCGCCCGGATCCCCACGAGGGCCAGCGCGTTCCTGATCGACGTGCTGGCCCAGTGCACGCTCGCGTTCGTGCTGCTGTTCGCGATCGTCACGCTGCTGCTGCCCGCGGGCGTCGACTCGGCCTGGCTGGATGTGGTGATGCTGGTCACCATCGTGACCGTGCTGGTGGGCTACCCGGTGACCTGTGAGACCGCTTGGCGGGGACGCACACTGGGCAAACTGATGCTCGGGCTGCGCGTGGTGCGCGAGGACGGCGGGCCGATCGACTTCCGGCACGCGCTCACCCGCGGCCTGGCGGGCGCGATCGTCGATTTCTGGATGCTCGGCGGGTTCGGCGCCATCGCGGTGCTCACCTCGATGTGCTCGCCGCATGCGCGCCGGATCGGTGACGTGCTCGCCGGCACCGTGGTGGTGCACGCGCAACGACCGCTGCCGCCGCCCGCGCTGGCGATCGCGCCGCCGTGGCTGACCGGGTGGAGCGCCCAGCTGGATCTGGCCGGGCTACCGGAGGATCTGGCGTTGGCGGTGCGGCAGTACCTGACGCGCTTCCGTACGCTGACGCCCGCGGCGCAACATCATCTGGGCACGGCGCTCGTGTCCGAGGTGTGCGGGCGGCTGCGTGTCGCGCCGCCCACCGGTTGTCCGCCGCTACAGATCCTCGGCGCGGTCATCGCCGAACGACAGCGCCGGGTGCTGCCGCCGCCGGTGTTCCCGGTGTTCCCGCCGCTGCCGCCGCGCGCCGGTCAGCCGTACGCCGCGACGTAGTCGTCGACCTCGCGGACGAAGGCGTCCTGGCGAGCGGGCGTGATCCAGGAGGCGCGGAAGGAGTTCCTGGCCAACTCGGCCAGCCGATCGATCCCGAGGCCGGCCTGCTCGGCGAGTGCGAGGTAGTTGTCGGCCACGTACGCGCCGAAGTACGCGGGGTCGTCGCTGTTGACCGTCACGGTCAGGCCGCGATCGAGCAGGCCGACGATCTCCGCCGACTTCATCTGCGCGGTGACGAACGAGTTCGACACCGGACAGCAGGTGAGCGCGATTCCCCCGGACTTCGCCAGTTCCACCAGACGGTCGTCCGCCACGATGTTCGTGCCGTGATCGAGGCGGTCGACGGCGATATCCTCCAGCGCTTGGCGGATGTGCTCGACGGAATCCGGCTGGTCGATGTCGCAGTGCATGGTCAGGAGGAACCCTTCCGCACGGGCACGCTCGAAGACGGCGGCGAACTTGCTCGGCGGGTTGCCGCGCTCGTCGGAGTCGAGCCCCACGCCGACGATCCAGCTCTTGTACGGCAGCGCTTCCAGCAGCGTCGCCATGGCGTACTCCGCCGAATGGTCGCGCAGGAAGCACAGGATCAGCTCGGCCGAGATCCCCAGCTCGCGCCGCGCCCGTGCGATCGCCGAACGGTATCCGCTGATCACCGAGGGAAAGGGAACGCCGCGCCCGGTGTGCGCCTGCGGATCGAAGAACAGCTCGACATGACGCACGCCTTGCCCGTGTGCCCGGCGCAGATAGTCGAACGCGAGATCGTGGAAATCCTCCGGGCGCTGCAGTACGCCCATCGCGGGGTAGTAGACCCGGAGGAACGACGTCAGGTCGTGGAATCGATAGGTCTGCTTGACCTCCTCCACGCTTTTCTCCGGCAGTTCGATGCCGTTGCGCCGAGCGAGGCGGAACTTCAGCTCCGGCTCCAGCGTCCCTTCCAGATGCAGATGCAGCTCCGCTTTGGGCAATCCGCGGACGAAGGCGGCGAGATCCGAGGCCATGAGAACATGATCCTCCTCAGAGGGCGCCGGACTGCTTCAGTTCCAGGTATTCGTCCGCCAGGGCTTCCGGCAATCGTGCCGGGGACGCCGCCACCACCGCGATCCCGGTGCGGCGTAGCGATTCCTGCACCAGCGCCCGTTCGGCCAGCACCGATTCGGCCGCGGCCGCCGCGTAGAGGTCGGGCAGGGTGTCGCGCCGAACGGCTGCCGCGGCGACATCGGGGTCGGTCACCGAGACGATGAGCACCCGGTGGCGCTGCGCGAGAACCGGCAGCACGGGCAACAGGTTCTCCTCGACCGCCGCACCATCGAGGCTGGTGAACCAGACGACCAAGCTGCGCCGGCGGGTGCGCTGGATGGCCGCCCGCACCAGTCCGGAGCTGTCGGTGTCGACCAGGGCCGCGGTGATGCCCGCCATCGCGTGCATCAGTTTCAGCTGCAACCCTTTTCCACCGGCGCCACGGACCTCGGCGCGCGGTCGGCGGTCGAAGGCGAGCAGGTCGACCGAGTCCCCGGCAGCCGCCGCCAGACCGCCCAGCAGCAGGGCCGCCTCGATGCTCGCGTCCAAGCGAGTGCCGTCACCGACCCGGCCCGCGCTGACCCGCCCGGTGTCCAGCAGCATCAGCATGTGCCGGTTGCGCTCCGGACGCCAGGTACGGACCAGGACGTCGGTGGCGCGGGCGGTGGCGCGCCAGTCGATGGCGCGCACGTCGTCCCCGGCGACGTACTCGCGGAACGAGTCGAATTCGGTGCCCTGCCCGCGCAGGTTGGCCACATTGCGGCCGTCGAGATGCTGCAACCGTTTGACTTTCGACCGCAGCAGCCGCTCGGCGCGGAACGCGGGCAGCGCGCGGATCCGGGCGGGCACGCTGCGCCTGGTCTGCCTGCCCGCCAGTCCGAGTGGGCCGAGCAGCCGCACCGTGACCTGGCCCGCGACCCGATCGCCCCGGTAGGTGGGCGTGAGCGTGGTGCGCAGCCGGACCTTGGTGCCAGGAGCGAGATCCAGCCGGTGCGCACGGTGTTCGGCGCGTGCGCTGTCGGGCCAGTCGTCCCACACCGTGCCGCGCAGCACGCGGGTTCCGGTGTTGACCGCCACGAGCTCCACCTCGGCGGAGCGCCCGAGCCGCACCGTGGTCATGGCCTCGCGGGAGAGTGTCAGGTCGCGCGCCCGCCCGGCCGCGGCGAGGTCGATGAGCAGCCCGGCCGCCAGGACGGAGGTCAGCACCACCACGCCGAGCAGGGACGGCAGGACCAGGGTGACGAACAGGGCCGCCACGCCTGCCGCGGCGGCCAGCCGACCGGTGACGACCATCGGCTACACCGGGACCGGAACCGACAGCAGCAGCGACGACAGCACGCCCTCGGTGGTCACGCCGTCCAGCTCGGCCTCAGGACGCAGATGCAGACGGTGCCGCAGCACGGCGACCGCGACGGCTTTCACGTCGTCCGGCGTGACGAATCCGCGACCGTTGAGCCAGGCGAACGCGCGCGAGGCCGCCATCAGCGCGGTCGCGCCGCGGGTCGAGGCGCCGTGCTGCACGGCGGGCGAGGTGCGGGTGGCCCGGCACACGTCGACGGTGTAGGCGAGCACCTCTGGGCTGATCGTCGTCTGCGCGATCGCGGCGCGGGCGGCGGTGATGTGCTCGGGGCCCGCCACGGGACGCAAGCCCGCGGCGGTCAGATCGCGGGGATCGAAGCCGGCGGCGTGGCGTTGCAGAATGCGGAACTCGTCGTCGCGGCCGGGCAGGTGGATGTCCACCTTGAACAGGAACCGGTCCAGTTGCGCCTCCGGCAGCGGATAGGTGCCCTCCTGCTCGATCGGATTCTGGGTGGCGACCACGACGAACGGATCGGGCAGCGGCTGCGGCTTCCCGTCCACCGAGACCTGCCGTTCCTCCATCGATTCCAGCAGCGACGACTGGGTTTTCGGCGGCGTGCGGTTGATCTCGTCGGCGAGCAGCAGGTTGGTGAACACCGGACCGTGCCGGAAGGTGAACTCCGCGGAGTGCGGATCGTAGATCTGCGACCCGGTGACGTCGCCGGGCATCAGGTCCGGGGTGAACTGCACTCGCGCGTGCTCCAGGTCCAGCGCCGTGGCCAGCGCACGCACCAGCAGCGTCTTCGCCACCCCCGGCACGCCTTCGAGCAGCACATGGCCCCGGCACAGCAGGGCGAGCACCAGGTACATGACCGCGGAGTCGTTGCCGACCACCGCTTTGCCGATCTCGGCGCGCAGAGCGTGGAACGCGGCGCCCGCTTGCTCCGCCGTCGGGGTGGTCTCGGTGCTGGTCATTGCATCTCCTGTGGTTCGCGGGAGTTCCCGCCTGCCGTTGGCCGGACAAGGGTGGGGCGAGGGCGTCTCATCCGACCTCCGATTCGATCCATTCGAGCTGCGCCGCGACCACCTGGAGCGCCCCGGAATCGGGGACCGGGCCGAACAAGGCCGCGCCGATCAGCGCGGGATCGGTTCCGAGGCGCGCGGTGAGCTCGGCGACGATACGGTCCGGCGGAGTGTCGGCCGTGATGCCGAGCGGAGTGCGGACGCGGCGCAGCGTGGCCGCGCGCAACTTGCCCGCTACGTGGTCGTGGTCCTTCGAGCGGCGGTACAGGGCGGCCTGTCCGGCGAGCAGTTCGTTCGCCGCCACCTCGACCGGACGCGGCTCGCGCACCAGAGCGCCACGCCTGCGGGCACGCCACCACACCACCAGCGCGGCGGCGATCAGGAACTGCACGCCGCCGTAGAAGACCGGCGCGGGCAGCCGGTCCCAGATCGGGTCGTCGCCCGGCCCGAAGCCCGGACCGTCCGGTGGGGTGACATCGGGCAGATCCGGTGGCGTTTGCGGCGGCGGAGGGGTAGGCGCGGTCGGCGCGCCGCAGGATTGCAGGGCACCGTAGACCAGCAGCAGCAACGCGGCCGCCCCGGCGAGCATCGCCCAGAACCTGGGGTCGCGCAGCAGCTTCGGCAGCGGCGGCAGCGTGCGCCTGGTGCGCGGCGCCTTCTCCACCGCCTCGACTTCGGTGGGTTCCGGCGCGGGCGGCGGCGCGGAGGCGGAGAACCGGTCGGCGTATTCCAGCCTGCGGTATTCGTCCTCGGTGGCGCGGCGGCCGCCGTAGACCACCTCGTCGAAACTGTGTGCGGCGGGTTGGATCTCGGTGGCGACCTCGAGCGGCAACGCGGTCGTGACGTCGTCGGCGGTTTCCCGCGCGGTGCGCGATCGCCGGACCTCGAGCACGCCACCCTGTTCCAGGCCGCGCAGCACGGCGCGGAAACGTTCGCGCAGGGCACGGTCGAAATCCCGGTGCTGCGCGGCCGCTTCGGCAGCGGCGCGGTGGTGGGCGGCGGCGCCGAGCCGTGGTGTGCCGGGCGCCGGATCGTGCGTCGTGGCGGGGCCCTTGTTCAGCGCGACCTCGTCCGCATCGCGCGGCGGTCGGGGATCGCTCATCGCGCCTCCTGCCGGGGGACGCGAATGTCCAGCCCCTCTCTGCGGCAACGGCGGTCGACGTAGCAGACCACGCGCGAAGAAGCTTCGACCACCTCGCTGAATGCCGCGAGCAGCAGTACCGCCGATGTGGTCAGCACGATCACCGGCCACTTGTGGGTGCCGGAGAAGTCCGAGACGAACAGCGGAATGCCCAGCAGCGGGACCGCGAGCAGCCCGAACAGGGCGCGCTGGGCGATCCACAGCCCGGTGGTCGGCCACTCCGCACCCTCGGTGAGCAGTTTCGCGCGGGCGATGCCGTCGCGGTGCGAGGTGCGCTCGACGAACAGCACGGGCACCGCGACCCAGCGGCGGGCGCGCAGCCAGCCCAGCCAGATCACCGCGAGCGGCAGCGTCACGAGCGGCAGGCCGCTCACCGTTAGCACGACCACGCCCACCAGCGTGAACAACAGCTGGAACACCAGCAGCGGACCGAATGCGGCGCCGAACCGGCGCAGCGCCGTCGGCAGGCCGATCGGTGCGCCGCCGACGGTCGCGACGTCCAGCGCCACAGTCGTGCCGCGTAGCGCGAACCGCAGCAACCACGCACAGCCCGCGGTGGACAGGATCGCCGCCCAGGCGGTGCCCGGGTCGGAGCCGTCGGTCAGCCCCGAGACGCCCGCGGTCACCGCGATCACCACCGCCTCGGCCACGAGCAAACCCGTCGCGCTCATCGCGGCCAAGGCGCGGATGTTCGCCTGGATCAGCGCGAACGGCACATCGAGCAGTTCACGGAAACTCAGCGGTCGGATCGGCACCGTCGTTCCAGGAGACCCCGGTACCGGATCTGTTCCCGCCCCGACGGCGCCGGCCGGTTCGGCGGCTGGCAGCACGGGCCGAGTCTAACCGTCAGCCCCGCAGCAGGCGGTCCACCACATGGCGGTACCGGGCACCACGAGTGTGCGGGACCGCTATGCGGGGCGCGCGAGCCGGGTGGGCGCGAGGCGGCCGCGCAGTGTGACGGATTCGCCGAGCCGCCACTGCTCGGCTTCGGCCACGGCGGCCACCGCGACGGTGTTGCCGGAGGCGAGCAGCAGACCCTCCTGCTTGGCGAGTTCGCACAGGCGGGCGGCCTCGTTGACCGCGTCGCCGATCACGGTGAACTCGTAGCGTTGATGAGCGCCGACATTGCCCGCGACCACCCGCCCCGCCGCCACGCCGATGGCGGCCACGAAATCGCCGCCGGCGGTGTCGAGCCGGGCCCGGATCGCGCGGGCGGTGGCCAGCGCCGCACCCGCCGCGTCGGACAGGCGCGCGGGCGTGCCGAAGACGGCGAGGGCGGCGTCACCCTCGAACTTGTTGACCAGCCCGCCGTGGCGCTCCACCTCGTCCACCACGATGCCGAAGAACCGGTTGAGGATGGCGACCATCTCCGGCGCGGGGATGGTCGCGGCCATGGTGGTCGAGCCGACGATGTCGATGAACAGGGTCGCCGCGTCGGTCTCCACGCCGCCGAGCGCCGGGTCGCTCGCCAGCGCCGCCGCGGCGACCTCCCGCCCGACGTGCCTGCCGAACAGGTCCCTGATCTGTTCGCGCTCGCGCAGACCTTCCACCATGTGGTTGAAACCGCTTTGCAGCTCACCCAGTTCGGTGCCGTCGTAGACGGCCAGCGCGACATCGAGGTCGCCGTCCTCCACCTGACGCATCGCGCGGCGCACGCCGAGGATCGGGGCCACCGTGGCGGCCAGGGTCTGCGTCATCAGCAGCAGCCCGAAAACCAGGGTCGCGCCGCCGAGTGACAGCACGCACACCGCCAGCCGGGCCTTGGTCACGTCGTCCAGCACGAGGGCGAGCACCGCGAGCACCATCATCCCGGCCACCGGAACGCCCGAGCCGACCAGCCAGACCACCAGCGATCGTCCGAAGACGCCGATGCCGCGCCGCCGGCCGGATGCCGCGGCTTCCAGCACCCGGGCGGTGACGGGCCGCAGCGCGAACTCGATGATCAGGTAGCTGTTCGCGCACACCACGATGGCGCTGATCGCGATGCCGAAAGCCACTTTCGGCACGAGCCGCGGCTCGGCGAGGCCGTACAGCGTGGTCAACAGGACGAGTCCGCCGAACCACAGCAGCGCTTGGTCACGCACCAGCCTGCGCGGGATCGCCGTGGCCGCGGCCTGCTCCTCCTCGGTCGGCACGCGCTCCGGATCGGTGGCCCACCGCAGAGCGCGCAGTCCGCGGGTGGTGCCCCACCACAGCCCGATCAGCAGCGCGCAGATCGCGTAGAGGGGCGCGGCGAGCACGTCGAGCAGCAGCAGATCCCGGGTGAACACCGACGGCCCCGGCAGGACGAAGCCGACCAGGGCGATCGACACGACCATGCCCGTCAGATTTCCCAACAGGGTGGGCACGGTGATCAACAGCTGGACGCGGATGCGGCGCAGCCCCGACGACTCCTCAGCCGACCCGAGCAGTCGCGACCCCCACGGCGCCGCGGCGAGCGTCACCTCCCTGTGTTGCATGGGTGCAGCGTATGCCGACCGGCGACCTACCGCCCCAGGTCGTCTTCGCCCGGGTCTTCGCACGCGTGCAACGGGCCCCGGAGTTCCGGTCAGCGCCCGGGTGGCAGTTCGCGGCGGTTGGGCTCGGGCAGTTCGGGGTGATGGTTAGTGGGCAGTTCGTCTCGGCGGGCGCCGGTGGGCAGGCCGTAACCCGCGGCGCCGGTCGGCGGAAGGGAGGAGTAGCGCGGGGCGTGCGGCGCCGGGTAGCCGGCGTCGACGACGGTGGAGGCGATGTGCTGGGCGTGCGCGATTTCCGGTGAGCCGGGCTGGAGCTGGTAGCCGACGGCCTGCGGCTGCGACGCGTGCCCGTCGATGGTGACCTTGCGCGTACGGCGCAGCGTGAAGGTGATCTCCTCGACCTCTTCGAACGCCTGCCGCGCGGTACGCAGCGGATGCGTCGCCGTGTCGATCGCGTTGGCGACGAACGACGGGACCAGCGGCCGGATGAAGCGCGCCGCGGTATCGCTGAACGGCACCGTGCCGATCAGCGGCAGTTCGAGACCGCCGCCGCTCTGTGGCGGCGCCGGTGTGGCCGCGGCCGGGGGATTCACCGCCACCGGGGCGGGTAGGTGCGGCGTCACCTCGTGGGGCATGGCGCTGTCCTTTCGATCGTCCGCCGCGGCGGGAAGTTCGGGGCGGCGCGGCGGTTCGGTGATTCCGATCTCGATGCCGCCGATCGCCGCGATGATGCGGGTGCGCTGCCGTTCCCGGTCGATGGCCGTGTCCGCCTCGACGGCGAGGCGCGCGGCGGTGAGCTGCTGCTCGGCGCGCAGGGTCTCGGCCTCGGCGCGCACTTCGGCCTGTTTGACCGCGATGGCCGCGTCGGCCTCGCGTTCGGCGCGGTCGTGCACGGTACGCGCCGCGTTGTGCCGGTCGAACGACGTCTCGCCACGCCACCAGCGCAACACCAGCGGCAGCAGGGCCAGCGCGACGAACGCCACGATGGTGAGAATGCGCAGCGGCAGCGCCTCGCGCGCGGTGTAGTCGTTCATCGCCTGCCAGCGCGCGCCGAGCCCGCGGTCGGCGTCGTCGAAGGCGGCGGTCCGTGCGGCTGTAAGGGCGTTCTGGCCTGCGTCGATCCGGCGGTCCGCGGCATCAACTCGGCTCTGCGCGGTGGCGAGCTGCTTGCGGGCGTCGTCGAGCATGGCGTTGGCCGTCTGCGCCTCCGGCCCGCGGCCGGGCACGCCGGTGATCCTGGTCCGCGGGCACTCCGGGGTGGGGTTGAATTCGCAGCGGGCGACCACCAGGGCGTGATCGATATCGTTTTGGGCCATGCCGATCGCCTGTTCGAGCGCTGCCCGGTCGGCTTTCGCCCGGTCCAGGTCCGCGTGCGCCGCGACGACCCGCGGCGCCGAATCGAGCGAGCGCTGCGCCTTCTCGTCGAGCAGCCGGCCGACGGATCCGCTGAACAGCACGATCGCGGCGAGTTCGGCGATCAATCCACCGGCCAGCACTGCGAGTGCGATGCGGCCGATCAGCCCGAGCCGGTCCGGCCCACCGCTCGGCCGCGCCGTCGCCAGCGCCCGGGCGAGTGCGCCGGTCAGCGTCGCGACCACTATTCCCGCCGCCACCGCGGCAGGCCACGGCCAAGCGGAACCTGCGGCGAGGGCGCCGACTACCCCGGAGATCGTCGCGAACAACAACACGACAGCGCCCGTGACGGCATACCCGGCCCGCTCGTGGCGGTCGGTGATCCCGCTGGTCCTGCCCCCGCCGAGCCAGGTGAACAAGCCGGTGACGCTCATCGGAATGCACATCCTCCACGTCCCAGGCGCTTTCACGGGCGCGACGAAACTGTCACGGATTCGTTGTGACAGCGTGACAGGCCCCTCGGCCCGGCAGCGAGCAGGGAAGGCCGGATGTGTTCAGGCTCACAGGCCGGTCGCGGTCGTGCCCGGTGTGGCGGGCGGATGAGCCTACGCTGGCGCGGTGATTCGTTTCGGTGCGAACGATCCGAGGAGGTCCGTGCGTGCGCAGAGTGGTGTCGGCGCTCCTCGTGGCGACGCTGCCGATGTGGCCGGTTAGCGCGGGCGCGTCCCCGGTGGACGGGTCACTGGACCGGCTGGTCGCCCTGGTGGTCGAGCGCCTGGACACCGCCGACGCCGTCGCCGCGGCGAAGTGGGCGGCCGCGGGCGAGCACGGCATCGAGCCCGCCATCGACGACCCGGCCAGGGAAGCCGAGGTCTACGACGCGATGGCGCGGCTCGGCGACGGCCGTGACCTGCCGGAGAACTGGGTGCGGCAGGTTTTCCTCGGGCAGATCGAGGCCCACAAGACGGTGCAGCGGGGGCTGATGCTGCGGTGGCGCTTCGACCCGGCGGCCGCGCCCACCGCGCCCGCGGGGCTAGCGTCGGTACGCCCGGAGATCGACCGAGTGAACGTCGAGATTCTCGACCAGCTGGCCACCCGCCGGGCGGAGCTGACCGCGCCGGACTGCGCGGAACGATTGGCGCGCAGCGTGTTCGGCGTGTTCACCACCGGTCGAGGCGACCCACTGCACCGAGCGGCGCTGGTGCGGGCGGCCGCGTCGCTCTGCCCGGCGTAGGCCCGGCCCGGCGGGTCCGCCGGTGTGCGCCGGAAAGATGTGTCCAATACCACTTCCCGATATTTGCTGGTTATGTGCTGAATGACACATCGGACAAAAGAGGCCGGACGGTCGGATCACATTCATGGCTTGTCACGCCCGTGTCGCAAATATCTCACCCGCCCGTTCGGTGAGTTAGCCGCCGCCGCTTGGTTTGCCGTGTCGCGAACGGGGGAAATCCTTTTCGACGCAGGTGAGGGCGGTTTCCCGGCCTGGTGAGGAAGGTCTCGGGGTGGTGTCGCGCGCCGGTTTTCCCAGCTGGCACCGGGTGCCACGGGGATCGATCGCACGCCACTCGCTGCTTTACACTGGACGACGCGCACACGTGGAGGACCGAATGCAGAAGCCCAGCTAAACCTGGTTATTAGCGCAACCTAAGTTGGTTGGGCCCTGGACCTGACTTATCGTTTGCTCTTACGCCGAACACAGAACGTTCGGCTACCTAGCCCGCTCGGGCAGCCCCTAGCCAGGTGCTCAGCGTAGCGGGCGGGCACCCGCTCGGAGGTAAGGATCTTGTTAGGGATCCGTTACCGAAGGGCACCCACTACGTCACAGAAGCGGGTGGAGACAACTGCAGACCTGACTGCACGCCGAAGACCATCAGCGCGGCTGGCTTCGGAACGTACGGGCGCAGTCTTGTACGGAGGCATTCGACGAAAGGCCGTTTTTTCTTCGAAGGCCGACTTTCTTGAAGGCAGAGGCATGACGCAACTTCCTGGCCACCGGTCACCTGGACCCATCGGGCTCTACGACCCGGCGAACGAGCACGACGCTTGCGGCGTCGCGTTCGTCGTCGACATGCACGGCCGCCGCAGCCGCGACATCGTCGACAAGGCTATTACGGCTCTGTTGAACCTGGAGCACCGTGGCGCCGCAGGCGCCGAGCCCAACAGTGGTGACGGCGCGGGCATCCTGATCCAGGTCCCGGACCGCTTCTTCCGCGCCATCGTGGACTTCGAGTTGCCGCCGGAGGGCTCCTACGCCACCGGTATCGCCTTCCTTCCGCAGGCCCGCCGCGAAGCCGCGCGCGCGGCCTACGGCGTGGAGAAGATCGTCAAGGAAGAGGGCCTCGAGGTCCTGGGCTGGCGTGAGGTGCCGATCGACGAGTCGTCGCTCGGCGCGCTGGCGCGCGACGCCATGCCGACCTTCCGGCAGATCTTCATCGCCTCGCCGAAGAACGCTTCGGATCCACTGTCGGATCTGGATCTGGAGCGTCGCGCCTATGTGGTGCGCAAGCGGGTCGAGCGCGAGCTGGGGTCGGCCGGTGCGGGTGAGGGCGCGGTCGGCAGGGAGTCGGTGTACTTCCCGAGCCTGTCCGGGCAGACCTTCGTCTACAAGGGCATGTTCACCACGCCGCAGCTGCGCGCGTTCTACCTGGACCTGCAGGACTCCCGGGTGGAGAGCGCGCTGGGCATCGTGCACTCCCGCTTCTCCACCAACACCTTCCCGTCCTGGCCGCTCGCGCACCCGTTCCGCCGGGTGGCGCACAACGGTGAGATCAACACCGTCACCGGCAACGAGAACTGGATGCGCGCCCGCGAGGCGCTGCTGCGCAGCGACGTCTTCGGTGTCGACTCCGCGGGCAAGAACCGGCTGGAGAAGATCTTCCCCGTCTGTACCCCGGGGGCGAGCGACACCGCCCGGTTCGACGAGGTGCTGGAACTGCTGCACCTCGGCGGCCGCAGCTTGCCCCACGCCGTGCTCATGATGATTCCCGAGGCATGGGAACGCAACGAGACCATGGACCCGGGTCAGCGGGCCTTCTACGAGTACCACTCGATGCTGATGGAGCCGTGGGACGGCCCCGCATCGGTGTGCTTCACCGACGGCACCGTGGTCGGCGCTGTCCTCGACCGCAACGGCCTGCGGCCGAGCCGCATCTGGGTGACCGACGACGGCCTGGTCGTGATGGCCTCCGAGGTCGGCGTGCTGGACATCGACCCGTCCAAGGTGGTCAAGAAGGCGCGTCTGCAGCCGGGCCGCATGTTCCTGGTCGACACCGCCGAGGGCCGGATCGTCGGCGACGACGAGGTCAAGTCCCGGCTCGCCGCCGAGCACCCCTACCAGGAGTGGCTGGACGCGGGCGTATCCCGCCTGGCCGACCTGCCCGACCGCCCGCACGTGCACATGTCGCACGATCGCGTGCTGATCCGTCAGCAGATCTTCGGATACACCACCGAGGAGCTGAACCTGCTGATCTCGCCGATGGCCAAGACCGGCGGCGAAGCGCTCGGCTCGATGGGCACCGACACCCCGATCGCGGTGCTCTCGGCGCGTCCGCGCCTGCTGTTCGACTACTTCTCCCAGCTGTTCGCGCAGGTCACCAACCCGCCGCTGGACGCGATCCGGGAAGAGGTGGTCACCAGCCTCAAGCGCAACATCGGCCCCGAGGCCGATCTGCTGCACCCGGGCCCGGAGTCGTGCAACATGATCGCGCTGGAGCAGCCGATCCTGGACAACGACGAGCTGGCCAAGCTCGTGCACATCAACGACGACGGATCGCACCCCGAGTTGCGCTCGGTGGTCGTGCGCGGCCTGTACCCGGTGAAGAAGGGCGGCAAGGGCCTGCGCAAGGCGCTGGAGGCGATCAACACCCAGGTGTCGGCCGCCATCGACGGCGGAGCGCGGATCATCGTGCTGTCCGACCGTGAGTCCAACGAGAAGCTGGCGCCGATCCCGTCGCTGCTGCTCACCTCTTCGGTGCACCACCACCTGGTGCGCGAGCGCACCCGCACCATGGTCGGCCTGGTCGTGGAGGCCGGTGACGCCCGCGAGGTGCACCACATGGCCACCCTGGTCGGCTTCGGCGCCGCCGCGATCAACCCGTACATGGCCTTCGAGACCATCGAGGACATGCTCGAGCGCGGCGCGCTGGAAATGCCGGGCAGCACCGGCGGGCAGGAGCGCAGCGACCAGGGGAGAAGTGCTGCCGATCTGCGCGCCGACTACCGCAAGGCGGTCGCGAACTACAACAAGGCCGCGGGCAAGGGCGTGCTGAAGGTGATGTCCAAGATGGGCATCTCCACCCTGGCCTCCTACAACGGCGCCCAGCTGTTCCAGGTGATCGGCCTGTCGCAGGACCTGGTGAACGAGTACTTCACCGGTCTGCGCTCGCACCTGGACGGCATCGGCCTGGACGAGATCGCCGAGGACGTCGCGCAGCGGCACCGGATCGCGTTCCTGGAGAACCGCAACGAGCGCGCGCACCGCGAACTCGAGGTCGGCGGTGAGTACCAGTGGCGGCGCGAGGGCGAATACCACCTGTTCAACCCGGACACGGTGTTCAAGCTGCAGCACGCCACCCGGTCCGGCCAGTACTCGATCTTCAAGGAGTACACCAAGCTGGTCGACGACCAGTCCGAGCGGCTGGCGTCGCTGCGCGGTCTGTTCAAGTTCAAGCACCGGGCGCGCAACCCGATCCCGATCGAGGAGGTCGAGTCGGCCGCGGAGATCGTGAAGCGGTTCTCCACCGGCGCGATGAGCTACGGCTCCATCTCGGCCGAGGCGCACGAGACCCTGGCGATCGCGATGAACCGTCTCGGTGGCCGGTCGAACTCGGGTGAGGGCGGCGAGTCGCCGGCCCGCTTCGAGCCGGAGGAGAACGGCGACTGGCGGCGCAGCGCGATCAAGCAGGTGGCCTCCGGCCGCTTCGGCGTGACCGCGCACTACCTGACCAATTGCACCGACATCCAGATCAAGATGGCCCAAGGTGCGAAGCCCGGTGAGGGCGGTCAGCTTCCGGCGCACAAGGTGTACCCGTGGGTCGCCGAGGTCCGGCACTCGACGCCGGGCGTCGGCCTGATCTCGCCGCCGCCGCACCACGACATCTACTCGATCGAGGATCTGGCGCAGCTGATCCACGACCTGAAGAACGCGAACCCGCAGGCGCGCATCCACGTGAAGCTGGTCGCCGAGCCGGGCGTCGGCACCGTCGCGGCGGGCGTCTCCAAGGCGCACGCCGACGTCGTGCTGATCTCGGGTCACGACGGCGGCACCGGCGCCTCGCCGCTGACCTCGCTGAAGCACGCGGGCGGTCCCTGGGAGCTCGGCCTGGCCGAGACCCAGCAGACGCTGCTGCTCAACGGTTTGCGCGACCGCATCGTCGTGCAGGTCGACGGCCAGATGAAGACCGGCCGCGACGTGATGATCGCCGCGCTGCTCGGCGCCGAGGAGTACGGCTTCGCCACCGCTCCGCTGGTGGTCTCGGGCTGCATCATGATGCGCGTCTGTCACCTGGACACCTGCCCGGTCGGCGTCGCGACGCAGAACCCGGTGCTGCGCGAGCGCTTCACCGGCAAGCCGGAATTCGTCGAGAACTTCTTCCTGTTCATCGCCGAAGAGGTCAGGGAGCTGCTGGCGCAGCTGGGCTTCCGCACGCTGGACGAGGCCATCGGCCGGGTCGACCTGCTCGACACCTCCAAGGCCAAGCAGCACTGGAAGGCCAGCAAGCTGGACCTGTCGCCGATCCTGGACGACGTCGAGACGGCGTTCATGTATCAGGACCGCCGCTGCACCAAGTCCCAGGACCACGGCCTGGACAAGGCGCTGGATCAGCAGCTGATCGTGCAGAGCCGCGACGCGCTGGAGCGGGGCCAGGCGGTGAAGTTCGAGACCAAGATCACGAACGTGAACCGCACGGTCGGCACCATGCTCGGCCACGAGGTGACCAAGCTCTACGGCGGTGCGGGCCTGCCCGACGACACCATCGACATCACCTTCACCGGGTCGGCGGGCAACAGCTTCGGCGCCTTCGTGCCCGCGGGCATCACGCTGCGCGTGCAGGGTGACGCGAACGACTATGTCGGCAAGGGCCTTTCCGGCGGCCGGCTCGTGGTGCGCCCGTCGCTGGACGCGCCCGGCGAGTTCGTCGCCGAACAGAACATCATCGCGGGCAACGTGATCCTGTTCGGCGCCACCAGTGGTCAGGTGTTCCTCAGCGGTGTGGTCGGCGAGCGGTTCGCCGTGCGCAACTCCGGCGCCACCGCGGTGGTCGAGGGCGTGGGCGACCACGGCTGCGAGTACATGACCGGTGGCCGGGTGGTCATCCTGGGCGAGACGGGACGCAACTTCGGTGCCGGTATGTCCGGCGGTGTGGCGTTCGTCTTCGACCCGCAGGGCAGCTTCGCGGCGAAGCTCAACCCCGAACAGGCCGACGCCGTCGAGCAGCTGGCCGGTGACGACTTCACCTGGCTGCACGACATCATCACCCAGCATCGTGACCAGACGGGTTCCCCGGTGGCCGATCGCATCCTGAGCGATTGGTCGCAGCAGGTGAACCACTTCGTGAAGGTCATGCCGCGCGAATACAAGAAGGTTTTGCTCGCCATCTCCGAAGCTGAGAAGAGCGGCAAGGACGTGGACGAGGCGATTATGGAGGCCGCACGTGGCTGACCCCCAGGGATTTATGAAGCACACCGCACGGGAACTGCCCAAGCGGCGCCCGGTGCCGCTGCGCCTGATGGACTGGAAAGAGGTCTACGAGGAGAAATTCTCCCACGAGACCTTGCGTACCCAGGCCAGCCGGTGCATGGACTGCGGTATCCCGTTCTGCCACAACGGCTGTCCGCTGGGGAACCTGATCCCCGAGTGGAACGACCTGGTCTACAAGGACCGCTGGCGGGAAGGCATCGACCGGCTGCACGCGACCAACAACTTCCCGGAGTTCACCGGTCGGTTGTGCCCCGCGCCGTGCGAGGCGTCCTGCGTGCTCGGCATCAACCAGGATCCGGTCACGATCAAGCAGGTCGAGGTCGAGATCATCGAGAACGCCTTCGACGAGGGCTGGGTGACCCCGGCCTACCCGACCCGCCTGACCGGCAAGAAGATCGCCGTCGTCGGTTCCGGTCCGGCCGGTCTGGCCGCCGCGCAGCAGTTGACCCGCGCCGGGCACACCGTGACCGTGTTCGAGCGGGCCGACCGCATCGGCGGTCTGCTGCGCTACGGCATCCCGGAATTCAAGATGGAGAAGCGCTTCATCGACCGCCGCCTGGCGCAGATGGAGGCCGAGGGCACCATCTTCAAGACCGGCGTGAACGTGGGCGTGGATATCACCGCCGAGCAGCTGCGCGAGCGGTATGACGCGATCGTGCTGGCCGGTGGCGCCACCCTGGCGCGTGACCTGCCGATCCCGGGCCGCGACCTGGACGGCATCCACCAGGCCATGGAGTTCCTGCCCTGGGCCAACCGGGTGCAGCACGGCGACGACGTCACCGATGACGAGGGCCTGCCGCCCATCCACGCGAAGGGCAAGAAGGTCGTCATCATCGGCGGTGGCGACACCGGCGCCGACTGCCTCGGCACCTCGCACCGGCAGGGCGCGGCCAGCGTGCACCAGTTCGAGATCATGCCGCGTCCGCCGGAGGAGCGCGCCGCCTCCACCCCGTGGCCGACCTACCCGCTGATGTACCGGGTTTCCTCGGCGCACGAGGAGGGCGGCGAGCGGGTGTTCTCGGTCAACACCGAGCGCTTCGTCGGCGCGGACGGCAAGGTGACCGGCCTGGACGCGCACGAGGTCAAGATGGTCAACGGCCGCTTCGAGAAGGTCGAAGGCACCGAATTCACCCTCGAGGCCGACCTGGTGCTGCTGGCCATGGGCTTCGTCGGTCCCGAGAAGCCGGGTCTGCTCACCGATCTCGGCGTCGGCTACGACCAGCGCGGCAACGTGCAGCGCGACAAGAACTGGGCGACCAACGTTCCCGGCGTCTTCGTCGCCGGTGACATGGGCCGCGGCCAGTCGCTCATCGTCTGGGCCATCGCCGAGGGCCGCGCCGCGGCCGCGGGCGTCGACCGGTACCTGGAAGGCGAGACCGCGCTTCCGGCGCCGATCACGCCCACCATGGTGGCTCAGCGCTAGTCCCCTCTCTTACCGGAGCGGAAACGAAGGCGCCTGTGGACAACTTGTCCACAGGCGCCTTTTCGCGATCGATGGACTTCCGCGGCACGCCGCACCCGTGCTCCTGCCGGACCGGCGACGGAAATCCGACACACGAAGGCGTTCGAATGGCATTGCGGCGGTCGTGGCTTTATTGTGATCTTCGGCGTGCTGCTGATCTTGGGATGCGGTTGTGAGTGCACGTCAACCGATCGGGCGAATTCTGTTCACCCGGCGTGCACTGGAACGACATCCGGTGAGTTCAGCATTGACGCGGCAACTCGGCGGGAAGTTCGACGAGGGCGAGGTTTGGAGCGGTATGCAGTGGAAGAAGGTCGTCGCGGCTCTGGGCGCGTCCGCGACCGTGATGTCCGGCTTGGTTTTCGGTAGTGGGTCGGCGAACGCCGCTCCCGGATGCCCGAGTTTGTACGTGGTGGCGATTCCGGGTACCTGGGAGACCGGGCGGGACAAGACCCCGCAGCCCGGCATGCTCGCGGGCGTCACCCGGGGCCTGCCCTCCTCTACCGAAGTCGACTACGTGACCTACGCCGCGACCGCCTTCCCCTGGGAGGGTGAGGTTTACGGCAACTCCAAGAAAGAGGCGGTCGACAACGCGCGCGGCCTGATCGCGAGCATGGCGCAGCAGTGCGGTGCGACGAAGATCGCGCTGGTCGGCTACAGCCAGGGCGCGGACGCCGCAGGCGATCTCGCCGCCGAGATCGGGACCGGTCTCAGTGTCGTGCCGGCCGATCGCATCGCCGGTGTCGGCCTGATCTCCGATCCGCGCCGTTCGCCCACCGACGTCCAGGTCGGCCCGCCCGCCCCCGGTGCGGGCGCGGGCGGCCCCCGGGTCGGCGGCTTCGGCTGGGTCAGCGACCGCACCCGCACCATCTGCGCGGTCGACGACCTCTACTGCGCGACGGCGACCGATGACTTCGTCACGCGGTTCGCCGGCTTCCTCGCCCAGGCGTCGGACGCCAACCCCGCCAACATGTGGCGCTACCAGATCGAGGCGGGAAACATCATCGGTGACCTGATGACCTCCGGTGGCGTCCCGGTCCTGCAGTCCCAGCTCACCGACTCGGCCAACCAGCAGCGAGCCAAGGACCTGGAGCGCTTCTACAAGTCGCAGGCGCACACCGTGTACGGCAGCTACTCGGTGGGCGGCGGCCAGACCGCCATCTCCTGGATGCACAACTGGATCGCGGGCATGGCCTGAGCCCCGCCGAAACCACCGGGCCCACCTCCGAGTTCGGAGGTGGGCCCTTTTCGATGGAGCCGACGGACTAGCTCGAACCGGTCGGCGGCAGGTCGTGCCGGAAATGCTTGATCACCGGACCGTCCCGGCCGGGGCAGTCGTCCGGCCCACGGCCCGGCCCGTCCGGCCGACCTGGGCCGTCATGCCGTTCGTAACGTTCGAAATGACGGGGCCGGCCATTGATGTCGGCGCCCTCCTGGGGCGCGTCCACCAGCTGTACTTGGCCCTGGTCGGCGGGAGTTTCGGCGGACGCGGTCGCGGCGAGGGCCGCGAGCGGGACGGCGATCAGCGCACCGGCCACGGCCACCCGGGTGAGATGCCGCAGTGGCGTAACGGTTTTGGAGAGCGACACGGAATTCCTTTCTCTCGAACCGTGAGCCGCTGATCGGCAGCGGCTCACCGGTCCCATCGAAGATTCCGTCACTGGGACACCGGTGCGACCGTCCTGGCAATCCGCTGTGAATGCTCAGCGCGTCTCGATATTGCGCGGCAAAAGATCCCAGACGTGCCCGTTCTCGTTGACGGTGGCGGCCGTGCGGCGGCCGGTGCGGGAGAACAGGAGCCGGGTGATCGAGCAGTAGTCGATGGGAAAGGTCAGCGGCCGCTCCAGACCGAGGACCTCTTGCAACAGCACGTTGATCACACCGCCGTGGGCGAATGCCACCACCGTGTCGGCCGGATCGGCGGCCGCGACGATATCGGCGACCGAGGCGTGCACCCTGGCCTTGAACGACTCGCCGTCGACCTGCACGGGCAGATGCCCCGCCTTGATCCGGTCATAGGCGTCGCGGAATTCGACCTTGGCATCCTCGATCGGGATGTAAGCCGGCAGATCGCGATCGTATTCGGCGAGACCGTCGACGATCTCGACGCCGAAGCCGAGCTTCGCGGCGGTCGGCGCCGCCGTTTCCCTGGCCCGTCGCTGCGGGCTGCTCACCACCCGGGAGACCCGATGATGACCGAGCGCCGCGGGCACCCGCTCGGCTTGCTCCAGCCCCACCGGGGCCAATTCCGGATCGGCGGGCCCACCCGAACTCAGCATCCGGACCGGCTGGGCATGACGAACGAGAATCAACTGCACCCGCCCCACTCTGCCCCATGCCCCTGACCTGTTCCATCCGGCCCCACGGACCCTACGCCCGGCACCAGCGGGGTGACATACTCGAACCATGACCGTCGAGCCGTTTCCGCAGTGGCTGCGTCCGCCGCCGGGCGGGTTCGTCGCCGAGGATCTCGATCGCCTACCGGACCTTCCCCCGCACACCGAGTTGATCGACGGGAGTCTTGTCTTCGTGAGTCCGCAGGCGAAGTTCCACATGCTGGTGATCTCACTGCTCGATTCCGTGCTGCGCCGCCTCGCCCCGGAACACCTGCGGGTGCGGCGGGAAATGACCGTGACCCTCGGTCGGGACCAGCGTCCTGAGCCGGACCTGATCGTGATCCACGCGGACCGCGATGGCGGTCCCGAGCTGACCTCGTATCAGGCCGATGACGTCGTCCTGGCAGTCGAGGTGGTATCCGCCGAATCTCGTACGCGCGATCGGGAGCGCAAACCGCAGCTGTACGCCCGTGCGGGAATCGCTCACTTCTGGCGGGTCGAGAACGTAGACGGCCGACCGGTTGTCTACGTCTACGAACTGGATCCGGCCACGAAGGCATACGCTCTCACCGGGATTCACCACGATCGTCTGAAGCTGACCGTGCCGTTCGATATGGACATCGACCTCACCGATACCGATCGGCTTTGAATCCGGTCAGCCCACACTGCGGTGAACCTGTCGCCGATGCACGTCGGCTCCTGAGGCGCTGACCAGTCCGGCTCCAGCCTGCATCCCGAATCGGCGCGGCGATGATGGTCGCCGTGCGGGTGGATGTGGTCGGTCGGCGTGGAACGGCCCGGTTCGCTTCGCGCGAGCCGGGCCCTCGATGCCTGCCTCAGTTGTTCTTCTTGCGCTTGGTCAGCAGGTAGACGCCGCCGATGATCAGCGCGACCACCAGCAGGCAGCAGATCGCGCCGATGATCAATCCGCCCTTGCTGCTCTTCTTCTTTTTGGCGGCCAGGTCGAGCGCGGAGTTCCAGGTGTCCGGGCTCGCCCACACGGTGTGGTCCAGCAGGCTCGCGTTCGTCAGCAGGTCAAGGTACATATCCAGACCCCTTAAGGTGTATCGGCCTCCTCCCGGAGCCGAATTTCCAAGGGTAGCCGTCCGATTAGCTCGATGAGAAGTCTTCGGTCTGAAGGCCACGTCAGCGTGGTTTCACCAAAGGGAACGGCAACGTCTCGCGAATGCTGCGCCCGGTGATCAGCATGACGATCCGGTCCACGCCCAGTCCGAGCCCGCCGGTCGGCGGCATCGCGTGCTCGAGCGCCTGCAGGAACTCCTCGTCGAGTTCCATCGCCTCCGGATCGCCGTTGGCCGCGAGCAGTGACTGCTCGGTGAGCCTGCGCCGCTGCTCCACCGGGTCGGTGAGTTCGCTGTAGGCCGTGCCGAGTTCGACGCCCCAGGCGACCAGGTCCCAGCGCTCGGCGACGCCGGGGATCCGGCGATGCTGCCTGGTCAGCGGGGACACCGAGGTCGGGAAGTCGATGTAGAACGTCGGCTCCTCGGTGTGCGATTCGACCAAGTGCTCGTACATCTCCAGCACCACCTGGCCCGCGTCCCAGCCGTGCTGGAAAGGGACCTCGGCCTTTTCGCAGAGTTCGCGCAACTCCTCGACGCGGGTCTCGGGGGTGATCTCCGAACCGATCGCCTCGGATACCGCGCCGTGCACCGTCCGTACCCGCCACTCGCCGGAGATGTCCACCTCCTCGAACGACCCGTTTCCATTGGGCCGCAACGCCACCATCGCGCCGTTTGCCGCGATCGCTGCGTTCTGGATCAGCCTGCGGCAGGTGTGCATCATGCGCTCGTAGTCGCTGTGCGCCTCGTATGCCTCGAGAATGGTGAACTCTGGGTTGTGGCTGAAGTCGACACCCTCGTTGCGGAAGGTCCGGCCGATCTCGAACACCTTCTCCATACCGCCGACGCACAGCCGCTTCAGATACAGCTCTGGCGCGATCCGCAAATACAGGTCGAGGTCGTAGGCATTGATGTGCGTGACGAACGGCGTGGCGTTGGCGCCGCCGTGCACCTGTTGCAGGATCGGCGTCTCCACCTCCAGGTAACCCAGGGAGTTCAGCGAGTCCCGCAGTGAGCGCACCACCGCGCTCCGCTTGGCCAGCACCTCGCGGGTCTCGGGGTTGATCGCCATGTCGACGTAGCGCTGCCGCACCTTCGCCTCGGGATCGGCCAGCCCTTTCCACTTGTCCGGCAACGGGTGCAGGCACTTGCCCAGCATCCGCCAGTCCGCCGCGAGCAGCGAGAGCTCACCGCGCCTGCTGGCGCCGATCTGTCCGCTCACCTCGATCAGATCACCGAGATCGAAGAACTCGCCGAACTCGGCGCTGCGTTCCGCGCCGACCCGGTCGCGATCGATGACCAGCTGGATGTCGTCGGTCCAGTCGCGCAGCACCGCGAAGATCACCCCGCCGTAGTCGCGGATGCGCAGCAACCTGCCGCAGACCCGGACCGTGGTGCCGCGCGGGGAACGCCGCGCGTCGGCGACGGTATGCGTCGGTGGATAGGCGACCGGGTAGGGATCGATGCCGGAGTCGGTGAGGCGCGCCAGTTTGTCCATGCGCACACGCACCTGCTCGGGCCTGCGCGGCAACTGCTGCTCGTCCTCGAACTCGGCGATGTCGGGCGGACTGCCGTCGGCATGCAGCCCCGTCACGATCGCGGGCACCGCGATGTGCTCGCCGGTGTGCGTCGTGGTGTCCGGCTCCTTGCCCAACCGTGGCAGGAAGCCCTCGGCCAGCGCGCTGGCCATCGCGACGCGCGGCAACTGCCTACGATCCTCGAACAGGAAGAACCGGGGCGCCCAGTGCGGCTGGTATTTCACGTTCGAGCGATACAGCGCCTCGAGCTGCCACCAGCGCGAGAAGAACAGCAGCACGCCGCGCCACAAACGCAGCACGGGACCGGCACCGATCCGGCCGCCCTCCTCGAACACCGAGCGGAACACGGCGAAGTTCAACGACACCTTGGTGACGCCGTACAGCTCGGAGTTCAGCGCGAGCTGCGAGATCATCAGCTCCATAACGCCGTTGGGCCCGCCCGGGTCGCGGCGCATCAGCTCCAGCGAGGCGCCGGTGCGGCCCCAGGGGACCAGCGACAGCATGCCGAGAACCCGGCCCTGCGGGTTGACCGCCTCCACCAGTAAGCAGTCCCCGTCCAGCGGATCGCCCAATCTGCCCAGCGCCATGGAGAACCCGCGCTCGGTCTCGGTGTCGCGCCAGCTGTCCGCGCGGGCGATGACCCGGGGGAACTCCTCGGCGGAAATATCGCGGTGCCTGCGAATGCGGACCACGACGCCGTGCTTGCGCAGCCGGTTCGCGGCCTGGCGCACCGGTTTCATCTCCGGCCCCGCCAGCGAGAAGTTCCTGGTGTCCAGAATGGCTTCGTCGCCGAGGCGCAGCGCGGACAGGCCCGCGCGCCGGTACGCCGTCGCACCGACTTCGCTCGCGCCCATCACCGCGGGAGCCCAGCCGAATTGGTCGGCCTGTCGCAGCCAGGCATCGATCGCCTGCGGCCACGCCTCCCGGATGCCGATCGGGTCACCGCTGGCCAGGCTGACACCCAGCTCCACCCGATACGTCACCGCGGCCTTGCCGCTGGGCGCGAACACCACCGCCTTGTCCCGGCGGGTGGCGAAGTAGCCGAGCGAGTCCTCCAGGTCCGAGCGCTCCAGCAATCCGCGGATCGCCGACTCGTCGGTCCCGGTCATGGCGTTCGCGGCCCGCTGCGAGCGCAGCAGGATGACCACCGCGGCCAGCAGCGCGACCGCGCCGAACAGGCCGAGCAGGAAGTTGACGAACGGCGGCGGATGCCCGTCGAAGTGCTCGTTGTCCGCCAGCACCGCCGCGGTCACGCGGTAGATCGCCCAGCCCGGTCGCTGCACGCCCCCCGGCAGGCTGCCGGGGAACAATTCCACCAGTCCCCAGCCGACCAGCGCGCCGATCGCCAGACCCCCGGCCAGCACGCCGAGCGCTTTCCATCCCGCTCCGCGGCGCACCTTGGTGTAGAACTCGGGCCATGCCGCGATGAGCACGCCGATCACGGCGAGGTGCACCACCATGGCCACCAGAGCGTGGATGCTGCCCCGCTCGGCGAAGGTGACGCCGTTGACCACCGTGTAGATCGCGAGATAGCCGATCAGCAACCACCAGGCGATCCGTTTCCGGCTGGCGATCGCGCCCGCCGTCAGGCCGACGACCAGCGCCCACATCAGGTTCGTATCCGGCGCGTCGAAGTAATAGGTGTCGATATAGCGGCGCGGCACGTGGGTCAGGAAACGCAGACCGGGTGAAAGGCTCCAGAGGAAGCACAGCACCGCGAATACACCGAGCGCCAATCCCGCGATATGCGGCACTTCCGAAAGCCGTCCGTGACCCCGGTGTGGAACCGGCGGAGTCGGTTTATCCGCGGGTGGTGCGGTGTCGCGATGTTGCTGGGCTTGCGTCGAGGTCACGGAACCAGTGTGTACGTAGGTGTGTCGGATTTGCCAAGCCTGCGGTCCGCGTGTTTGTGCGTTGTTTGTCCGGCCGGGACTTCGTCGCGGCGTGTTCGTGGCCGGTTGGAGACAAAGGCATACATTCGTGATTCCGCGCTGACCTGGGCGGAGGGACCGGCCGGGTCGGCGCGAATTCGATGCGTGCGGTCGATCGGTCGCATTTGTACGCGGTGCGGGCGGGACGGGTCGAGTTGCTCGGTGATCGCTGGTGATGTGGGGCGGTGTTCGGCGTGTCCGGATGGGGCTGTAAATATTTACTTCATGTCGGAACCAGTCGAAGTACCGATCGATGAGGACGTTATTCGGCTCGGCCAGTTTCTGAAGCTGGCCAACCTGATCGAATCCGGTTCGGAGGCGAAGACGGTGATCGCCGCCGGGTTGGTGCGGGTCAACGACGAGGTCGAGCTGCGGCGCGGACGACAGCTGCACGTCGGTGACGTGGTCGTCCTGGCCGGTCACAAGGTCATCGTGTCCGCCTGACCGATCCCGGGTCTGCTCAGTCCTCGGCGCGAACGACGACGCCGTCGTGGTCGCTGTAGAGCATGTCGCCGGGCACGAAGGTGACGCCGCCGAACTCCACCGGCACGTCGCGTTCGCCGCTACCGGTCTGCGTGCTCTTACGCGGGTTGGTGCCCAGTGCCTTGATGCCGATGTCCAGGGTGCGCAGGATGGCGGAGTCGCGGACCGCGCCGTTGACGACCACGCCCGCCCAGCCGTTCTCGACGCCGCGGCCGGCGATGATGTCACCGACCAGCGCGGTGTGCACGCTCGCACCGCCGTCGACCACCAGCACCTTGCCCTCGCCCGGTTCGCCGAGCGTCTGCTTCACCAGCAGATTGTCCTGGAAGCAGCGGATGGTGGTGATACGTCCGGAGAACGCCGCACGCCCGCCGAACTGGATGAACTGCGTATCGCAGCTCCGGATCTCCGGGCCGATCTCGTCGGCCAGGTCGGCGGTGGCGATTACATTCTGCGATTCGGTCACTGGGCTATTTTGCAGCGCCTTCGGCGCTGCGTGTTCGCGGCCCCCTTATGGCTCGCGTCCGAGCGACCGCCGCTGGCG